>SVFM01000010.1 GCA_015056865.1 Lachnospiraceae bacterium | reverse complement strand
TTTGTGTACAGTCAGCTGTTCATAGTTAAAGCCCTCGGCCAGGAAGATCCAGTCCACTTCTCCCACCCGGTTGGCATAGGTATTGTCCAGTTCTATGGGCACATCCAGCTCCACCTTCAGTTCCAGACTCTCCCCGGTAAATAAGGTCCCCAGGTATACGTTGTCTGTCAGGGCGCCTGCCTGATCCGGGGAGGCTTCATAGATCAGCTGGGTGCCGTTGTAGATGCGCATGGTCAGCTGAGAAAGGAAATCCTGCATGGTGGCAACAGTTTCGTTACGCTGTCCGGCCTGACCGCTCTGGTCCTTTCCATCCAGAGCTTCCTGCACTTCATCATATGCGAGGGGGTTGCCTTGCTCATCATGTACCAGTGCTTTGATATACAGTTTGATGTAATCGCTGTCCTTTGCCTGGTTTTCAAAACGAATGATCTGGGTCAGTCTATCCCCGGGCATCACATCCTGAAATCCCCCAAACAGGTCTGTATCCGTATACGAGCTTGCTTCTGTATACACAAATCCCTCTTGCATTCCCTCAAAGATGATGACAGGCACTGTTGCTGAGGCGCTACCTGCATGGATCAAGGCCATGAACATCACCAAAAGGAGGGTAAATATAGTTTTTCTTGTTTGTTTCATGCTAGCCCTCCTTCTTATTCCTTTATGGTCAGGGTGGGCACGTCATCTACCATGCTCACACCGCTGACGCCTTCGGACCACAGTTCAGTCACCACCTTCTCCGGCTGGCTCTGGATACCGGAACACAGGATCTCCATGTTCAGATAATAGCCCGAAGGTGCCCGGTCTGCCACAGGGCTGCAGCTGTTGATCAGTACCTGAGTGCTGCAGTCTGAGGGAGCCTCTGCTACGGATTGCACCGGCCGGATATAATAATAGAATCCGTCCGCACCCTGTTTCCACCCATTACCCAAAGCATAGGTGATGGTATAGTCGGTACCGGCTACGGGAACCTGGCCGTACACATTTCCATCTACATCCTTCCAGTTCACCACTACCGCTGCACGAATGTAGGCTGTGGTGTCCCCGGTGTTCTGAATGGACACGTTTTTCTTGGTTTGCCCATCTAAGGTCTCCACCACAGCAGTTGTCACCTTGGATGAAGTGAATGTATTTCCCACCGGCTGGGTCGTATCTATCAGGTAAGCCAGAGTGCCTCCCACGCTTACGAATAGAAGAAGAGCCAAGGAGAACAACAACGCTATGGATTTTTTGGTTTTCAGAATAGATTTCAAAACTTAGCTCTCCTTTCTCATGGAATTACATTGTAGGCTATATCACGTTTTACCACGCTGCCCGCATCTCCTCCCCACCAGTTCTCACACCGGTTTTCACCGTTTAACCACTGGGTTTTCGTTCTTGTATTGGAAAAGTCAACTATCGTTAGTGCATCCGGCTCACTTAAAATAACACTTTTCTCTTTTTTATCCGTGTCATACCGCCAACTCCAGTGGGAAAGTGAATTTACTGTGTAACTTCCCACAGGTAAGCTTTTCACCGTTGTGCTTTTACCGTCCGGAACCGTTACCACCATATCGATATTTCCAAGAGAGGGATTGGTGGGTATTCCTGTAATTCTAAATAAAAAGCTCTGCCCTTCCTCCTCTTCATTTACTGTATTATTTATTTTCAGATCTGCATAAGCAGCCTCAAAGATAGCTACCAGTGTGATATCTCCGAAATTTTCCGTTATAGTACCAGTCCAGGGATTGGGATCTTTTAACTGACTGACAGACGTGGGGGGATAAATATTTCCTGTTACATCTGCATCCCAGTTTGAAATTTTATCTTTATCAGCGTACACCTTCCAGCCCACAAAGGTGTATCCGGCTTTCTGCGGATTTGGAATATAATAAGGCGCAGCATCCGGCTTTGTAGTATCATAAGACCCCATGCGGAACACATACGTTTCGGGGTAACCTGCAAACATGCCGCCATCATCCGTCAAAATCGTACCATCTGTACTGTATGCATACTCAATCTGATTGTATGTGGGCGCCCATACTGCATAAAAATTCATAGTTTGTTGACCTTCGGTAGCATCTACAATCTCTACCGGTGTACCTATGGGCTGATAATGATCTTTAGAACGCACCGCTTCCGGTAAGAGTTCACCGGTATATTCAGACTGTGTCCATCCGATAAAAGAAAGATTTTCCTGGGCCTGTTCTTCCCTCCAAAGCGTAGGACAATAAGGCAGATTCAAGTAATATCCTTCCGGTGCGGAACCTTGCCAGATCAAATCAATATTGTAACTGCTGTTATAGATAAGTTTTATGGTTACAATATCATCCTCATCAGAGATCACGTTCAACGTGCCACCGATGGAAACCATCCCATGATCATTGCCCTCTTCCCCATATTCACCGATCTGGCCCCCTGCATAATAATGGTTAATAACCCCTTCTGAACCGGCTGTATTGCTCTCATTCATAAAAATATTCATGCCGGTCCCATCACTGTCGGACCGATTGTCATAGATATTGCAGCAATAGATATCTACCGTACCTGCATTTACCGCAATTCCGCCACCAAAACGGGCTTTGTTCTCTGTGATAACAGGATGCTTTTTACCATCTTCATGTTTGCTGACAGCCTGGGTACAATCCTTTATTCCAATGACGATATTACCTCCACTGATATACACGGCACCGCCATGCCCCTCTTTCCCTGCTTCCGCCTGACCAACTTTCCTTTCCACAGCCTCATTGCTGCTTAAAGTCCCGCTGGTCATAGTAAAATTGCCTCCAGTAATGTATACAGCACCACCATTGGTTGCATTATTGTCAGAAACAACACCGTCATACATAGTAACATTGCCCACAGCCACATGCGCAGCGCCGCCGTTTTCAGAGGCCGTATTGCTCTTTAGCGTACCGCCATACAGTTCGATCTCACCATTGGTAACATAGAATGCCCCACCATTTTTACCGGAGTTGCCGGCAATCTCTCCTGCATGGATTTTTATTATTCCGGGGGTAGTTTTCGTGGTATACTCTGTGTAACCATATTTATTTTCAACGGAATTATAATCCTGCTCATCACCGGTTTTTTCAAAGCATCTGTTGCTTACCATAGTAGCCACATAGGCTGCGCCGCCATTTCTTCCTGCTGTATTTTCCTTGATCGTAGTTTTGTAACCTTCCTCCTCTTTGATGGATAAGGTTCCTCCATGAAGGTAAATACCTCCGCCGTCTCTCTTCGCTGTATTATTTGAAAAATTACCACCTAAAATAGTTACTTCACAATTGGTTGTACTGTTTTCCACAGAAACATAAACGCCTCCGCCGTTGGTACCGGCAGTATTTTGCGTAAACTCTCCGCCTTTTATGGTCACATTACATCCTAGATTTCCCGCATCTCCGTGGGGACTGATGTTATTTTTTGCAGAAGCCAGAATTCCTCCGCCGTTGCTAGTAGCTTCATTCCCTGTAACAATACCGTCGTACATCTCAAAACTGCCTACTCGCACATTGATACCACCACCGCTGACAGCTTTATTATTCTTTATGATGCCATTCTTTAAGACAATTTTACCGTATTGCTGCATGATTCCACCACCGGATTTGGGTGTTTCATTTTCCTGTATCACACAATACTGACTTTCTGCATGAACTTCCGCACCTTTATAGGCATAAATACCTGCTCCGCTGCCCATGGTCCTATTGTATTGAATGGTACCTCCATAATAGTACAAAAATGCGTCCTGCACATGAATGCCACCGCCATTTCCTGTCAGGTTGGTATCATACACCTGATTGTATTCAATGACCGGTATTTTACCGGAATCCTTATAAAGCGTATCATAATCTGTGCTGCTGCCTACTACACACTCTGCCTTGTCTGCAGAAGAACCATAGGCATCAATACCGCCTCCATTGGAATTTGCGTGATTGTGATCAATCTGTCCGGATATCATTTCAAATCTACCGCCGGAACCGACGCGCACACCACCCCCGCCGCCATCTGCCACATTGTAACAGATTCTGCCGCCATTCATAATAAATTCAGCTCCTGACTGGGTAAATACACCCCCGCCGAATCCATAATTAACCGGCGAATCAAAGGATGCCTGATCGTCAGTCCTGATCTGCCGATATGCCTGATTTCCCGCAAGTGTGCCACCTTCCAAGGTGAATTTTGCACCTTCACCATGATTGAAAATCCCTGCCCCGTAAACTGACGAACCGCCGGTCAATACACCGCCTTTCAATTCCACCAGTCCATCCTGGGCCGTATCTCCCACATAGGACCAAAGGGCCTCTTCTAAAACTCTCTCTGCATAATAGGGATCTGTCTCATCATCCAGTTCAACATTGTGCCGGTTGGTCATGATTGTAGTTGCCGCAATCAACCGTCCATAATGTACAGTTTCGGGATGACTGTCCTTTATCACCAATATCCCCTGATTATAGATCACCCGATTTCCTTTTTCCGGATTTGCACTGAGTACAAAGCCATTTAAATCAATTTCAACCTCTGCTCCTGCAGGAATCAGGATTGCAGATGTCAAGGTAATGTTTTCCGCCAACCGATACTTACCTGCTGTTATTTCTCCACCGGTAAAACTACTCTGTGTCCAATCTGTTACAACAGAGGCAGCCGGCTGCGCTTTCATGGTTAGAACATTTCCCGCAGAAACTGCATTCCCTCCGGAGATCACATCTCCCCCGGAGATAATGCCTTCTGCAACTACAGTGCTTACAGGATATGCAAATAAAAAAAAGCATAGAAAAACTGCCAGCATATATCTTGTTCGATTCATTTTGTTTTTCTCCTTTCTTAATTTGCAGGCCAGCCTGTAGCCTCAACAGCGCTGTTGCCATTATTTGCCGTCTGCACAGCTTGTGCCTTTACCTTCATCTCTACCGTACAATTCTGATATTCATTGGTAATATTGGCACCATCAAAGGAGATCCCTGTAAACATTGGATTGGTAGACGCATCGGTGGCCACCCCATGTTTATAATACCACCATTCACTGTCATCCGTCTTGCGAACCCAATCGGTTTGATTCATGACAACTTGAACTTTTTCAGCCACTTCCTCGGAAGTAAGTTCTAATACCCTGCCTTCTGCATCCTTCATGAGCAACTCGTACTTTGCACGGATAAAACTTTCTGCCTCTTTGTTCTTTACTGTCACCACCTTCTTTACCGTAATCCCCGGCATGACCTGAATAGGTTCTGCCGGATAAGGAACCAGTCCCTCATTCGTATCTAACCAATGTTCAACCTCTATATCTACACTATCTGACGTAATCACATTGTGAACCCTATCTTGCGTAACGAAGTATGCATATGATCCTGATGTGGCGATTGCCGCGCAAGCAACCACCATTGCTATGAGCAACATTTTTCTCTTCATATACTGCACTCCTCCTATTTTCAATTTATACGCAGATCATTCTCACGACCTTATGAGAATATCCGAATTTCTCCTTCGGATATCCTCATAAAGCCTGCCCCCGGGTAAGGGGCAGAACTATGTTTTTTATGGCATGCCGCAAGTGGTAAACCAGTCTGCAACCTGCTGGGTAGTCATGCTTTTCACAGCAGACCAGCTGGGCTGTGCCCCCTGTGCCTGAACCGCTTCCGCATATACAACAATAGGAGTCGCTACGGCATTATTGGTCAACTGAGTAGGCATTACGATCTGATTAAACAAAGGTTCGGTTACTGTGCCAAGGCCCTGATTGTACTCATCACCGGCAGTAGCATCTGTAGCCAGAACTTTGTTGTAGTAATAATAACCATCGGTATGCAGGGTCCAGTTGGTACTGTCATAGCCGGCCACATACTCTCCATGACGCAGGGTGATCATGGCGTCAGAGCCGAAGGTTCCCACAAACTGATCCAGACCGGTCACCTTCATACGGACAAAACAAGGGTTTGCTCCCACATTGGTAACTGTCGGATCTTTTGCCAGTGCCTCACCGGGATAGATTTCCGGAGCATCTACGCTTCCTGTGGAGTCCCAGCTGGGCTCAGTTAATTCAATATTCACGTTTCCTACCGTAAATACATTCTCTTTTGAACCTGTCGTGTCAGTGAAGTATGCCAGCGTCCCACCTACGATAGCGATGGTTGCCAGGCTCAATGTCAGACAGAGTGTAATAACTTTCTTTTTCATACGTGTCATTCCTTTCTTCATTTTTTATGCAATCGGTTTTACCGCTTACACCATAATTATCTTTTTACCAAATCCCACGCATCTGAGACATCCATTATGGTATGATCACCATCACCATAAAGCTGCACCGCATATGCGGTAAATGTAAGTGTGGGATAGGTACTCTCTGTCAGCACATCCATCTGTTCTTTTGTAACGGTTTCTTTCACTGAAACCTGATTGTTCTCAAGCAGGTAAAATTTCTCTGAAGCATCGTCTCCTGTAGCTTCCACCTGACGATAATAAACATTGTCATAGCCATCCAATTTTATCCATTTATCAGTACCGGTATCTATGACAGCAGTCATATAGGTATCAAAATTTTCCGATTTATCAACCTGAACAAAGACATAACATGCCTCACTGTCCTTAAGCACCTGAACAAAGGGATCTTTTGTAATGGTCAGACCGGGAATCATTTTATAAGCATTACCGGTACTCTCCTGTAACGTGATGTCAATATCAGATACGGTAAAGATGTTCTCAACACTTTCTGTGGTGTCAACCAACCATGCCATTGTGCCACCGATGGCTCCAACTACCAAAACCACCCCTCCTAGTACCAATGCCCACACCAGTCCCACTGACTTTCCTTTGATCTTTTTCATCACGCAAGACTCCTTTCTTACTCATTTTTTTCCTCTTTTCTAAGCAGATCCGGTACAAACATGAGTAGAATCAAGATTGCGCAGACTGCAATGGCAATATAGGTTCCTGGAGGATTCTGAATAAAATTCGCCACATATCCAAGCCATGGAATTGTGAACACAGGGGTACCTATCACATTTTTACTATGCACTAATTTGCCATCCGCCGCGTTATTGGCATCTCCTTTTGTGCGAAAATAAACTACGGTACTGTCCGCTTCATCCGGAATCACTTCTATGATGCGATGGGTCGCTACAATATTTTCATCCAACATAAAGGTGATCACATCTTTGCTTTCCAGATCATCGGGATCCACTTCTCTGACATAGATCAAAGAACCCACCGGGTAATCCGGTTCCATAGAGCCGGAAAGAACTGTAAACACTTTGAACCCTACAATTCTTGCGCCTACCAGCAAAACTGCCAAAAGAACAACCAACACCACCAAAACAGTTGTGAACCAATTCCAAATCTTTTTCATCTTCCTACTCATCTCTCTACGTACTCCTTTACTTTCTCTGTAGCTTTCATATTTTTAGAAAAAAACAGCAGCATCCTTTTTATGAATACTGCTGTTCCTCTAGATTATTTTACAATCTCTTTAACTTTTGCTTTCTTACCAACGCGGTCTCTTAAGTAATTCAGTTTTGCACGTCTCACTTTACCGTGTCTTACCACTTCGATCTTCTCTACATTGGGAGAATGAAGGGGCCATGTTTTCTCAACGCCAACACCGTTTGATGTCTTTCTTACGGTAAATGTCTCTCTGCTGCTGCTTCCCTGTCTCTTCAGGACAACGCCTTCAAACACCTGGATTCTCTCGCGGTTACCCTCTTTGATCTTACCGTATACTTTTACGGTATCACCAACGCCGAAATCAGCAATGTTCTCTTTCAACTGCTCTGCTTCAATGCTCTTGATAATGTCGTTCATCTCTATATCTCCTTTTTCCTGGATGTTCTTAATACCTATCGTAACAGAGGACCATCTCGTTATTGCAACGCTAATACTTTACCACAATGTGCTCACAAATGCAAGCATTATTTTCCTATCCAGTAAATTTTTGTTTTGGAAAAATATAATCCAACTCGTTCCTGCATCTTTAGAGATTCTTCATTGGTTTCTATCACCTGTCCATAAGGCACCCAGCTCTTTTCCAAAAAACGATTGATCATGTAGGTCTCTAAAGCCTTGCCGATTCCCTGTCTGCGAAACTTTGGAAATACATACAGCATGCCAATGCTGCCCTCACCATGGACACCGATATAGCCGGCCAGTTCTCCCCCCGCAAAGGCGCCGAACATACATCCCTTTCGTATCCTTTCTTGGATATAGGCTGCATCGCCCAATTGATAGGTTGACACAACAGCATCCAGATTCTCCTGTTCAAGAGCTTTTATTTCTATGGGAAGATGCACCGGCGGCAAAGGTTCCTTTCTCGTATAAACCGCCTGATAACAGGAGGAATAAACCTTCATATCAAACATCTCTGCCAATATATGATTCAAAAACTCTTTGTGTGAAACCACCGTAAAATCACCTGAAGCAAGATCACTCCCCACGGCACACACAAGCTCCAACATTCTGCGGCCGCCCTTCTCATCCTCCGCTGTGGCCATACAGACCCCACTTACCCGGTCTTTCAGGAATATTCCTTCCGGTCCGTCAAACAAAATCTGCGCCTGGCCTCTGGCCAAAAGCTCTGTCATATCTATATGAAGAAGTTTTTCTCTTAATAACCTTTCCCGGCACTTTTGAGCCCGCTCATACTCTGTGTACAGATCCGGACGCCGCTCTTTGGTACGTGAAACAGACTGCTCCAGTCTCCACTGTCTAATTTTTTTATGATCGCCGGAAAGCAGTACCCCGGGCACACTCTTTCCCTGCCACACCTCCGGTCTGGAATATTGAGGATATTCCAATAGGCTGCCATGAAAGCTTTCCGTTTCTGCAGACATGTCATTGTGCAATACCCCCGGTACCAGTCTGGCAATGGCATCGATCATCACCATGGCCGGCAATTCTCCGCCGGTAAGCACATAATCACCTATGGATACATAGTCCGTGACAGTCTCCTCCAACACCCTTTCGTCAATCCCTTCATAGTGTCCGCACAAAAAGATCAACTCTTCTTCCCTGGCAAATTCCTCTGCCATCTGCTGGGTAAAGGTTTTTCCCTGAGGTGTAAGATAGACGGTTCTGATTTTTTTATCCGGGCCTGCCATATTCACTGCAGTTTTCCAGGCATCATAAACAGGCTGGGCCTGCATCAGCATACCAGCTCCGCCACCGTAAGTATAATCGTCCACGCGACCATGTTTATTTTGAGTAAAATCCCGGATATTGATGGCCTCTATACCTATTTGGCCTCCCTGAACAGCCCGTCCCAGAATACTGATTCCCAGGCCCTGCTGTATCATTTCCGGAAATAGGGTCAAAACATAAAATTTCATCTTTTTCCCGCCTTTTAATCCAACAAACCATCCATCAGGTGGATCGTCATCCTGCCGCCCTCTATATCGACCTCTAAAATACATTCCTTGATAGCCGGCAGAAGAACCTTCTTTCCGTCTTCCATCTGCACCTCATAGACGTCATTTGCCCCTGTGGAAAGCACATCCGTAAGCGTACCAAGCCGCAGACCGTCCTCTTTCCATACTTCCAGACCGATCAGATCTGCCACAAAATATTCATCCTTTCTAAGGCGCACCGCATTGTTTCTGGTCACGTAGAGATTTTTTCCCTTGTACTTCTCCACATCATTGATATTATCAATGCCTTTGAACTTCAGGATCACAAACTGCTTAAAAAATTTGACCCCTTCGATCTCCAGCGTTATCTTCTCTTTTCCGGTATTTAATATCACATCCTTTAAACGTTTAAAACGTTTGGCATCGTCTGTGGTAGGAAAAACCTTTACCTCCCCACGGATACCATGGGTTGATGTGATGGCTCCCACCTGCAAAAATTCTTCCATATCTCCTTACCAATCCCTCTCATTTTGAAAACAGGGACACTTTTGACTCAAGTGTCCCTGCTCCTATCAAACGATATCTACATCCACTCTCTTATTGTCTTTGGATGATGCAGCCTTTACAACAGAACGGATTGCTTTTGCAATCTTACCCTGTTTACCGATCACTTTACCCATATCGGCAGGTGCAACACGAAGTTCCACAACGACATTCTTGCCTGAGCTTTTCTCTGTCACGATCACTTCATCCGGATGATCAACAAGTGCTTTTGCGATTACCTCAACTAATTCTTTCATCATCCACCTCCAAAAAAGAATCGTCGAAAAAACTTATTTCTCAATCCCTGCCTGCTTAAACAGCTTGCTGACAATCTCTGTGGGCTGTGCACCGTTTGCAAGCCACTTCTTAGCCAACTCCTCATCTACCTTTACAGTGCTGGGATCTGTGCTGGGATCATAAGTACCGATCTCCTCGATGCATCTTCCATCTCTGGGGGAACGAGAATCAGCTACAACGATTCTATAAAAAGGAGCCTTCTTCTGTCCCATTCTTCTCAATCTGATTTTTACTGCCATTGTTTTTTACCTCCAAATGTTTGCTTTGTTTTGTTTGCTTATCTATGATAAGAAGTCACCCGCAGGTGCTCCATACCTGACTGTTATCTGACGTTAAAAGGGAAATTTACCGCCCAAACCGCCGAACATTCCTCTTCCTCGTTTGCCCATGCCGCCCATCTGTTTCATCATCTTCTGGCTCTGTTCAAACTGTTTTACGAAACGGTTTACCTCTGCAATATCGAGGCCTGCTCCCTTGGCAATGCGATGCTTGCGTCTGGGATTGAGCAGCTTGGGATCCTTTCTCTCCTGAGGCGTCATTGAAAGAATGATGGCCTCTGTATGTGCGATCTTCTTTTCATCTATCATGGACTCGATATCGCCCATCTTTCCGCTCATACCCGGCATCATGCCAAGCAGGGAACTAAGGCCTCCCATCTTGCGCATCTGTTTCATGCTCTCCAGGTAGTCCTCAAAGTCAAACTTGCCCTTCTTCATCCGGGCAGCCATGTCCTTCTCTTTCTGTTCGTCGATCTCCAGATTGGCTTCCTTCACCTTGTCGATCAGGGAGAGCACATCTCCCATGCCAAGAATACGGCTTGCCATTCGATCCGGATAAAACTGCTCCATATCGGAAAGCTTCTCGCCCATGCCCACATAAAGAATGGGTTTTCCTGTCACTGCCTTTACAGAAAGAGCCGCACCGCCTCTGGTGTCACCGTCCATCTTGGACAGGATCACTCCATCGATACCGACCTTTTCATCAAACTCCTTTGCCACATTTACTGCATCCTGACCGGTCATGGCATCTACTACCAAAAGTGTCTGATGCACAGCCACCTGGGCCTTGATCTCCTGCAGTTCAGCCATCATATCCTCATCAATATGCAGGCGTCCTGCGGTATCCAGGATCACTACATTGTGACCGTTCTTTTTGGCATGCTCTACTGCAGCCTTGGCGATGTCCACAGGCTTATGCCCGGTGCCCATGGAGAAAACCTCTACCTCCATCTTTTCGCCGTTTATCTGTAGCTGCTGGATCGCCGCCGGACGATATACGTCACAGGCAACCAGCAGGGATTTCTTACCCTTTAATTTAAACTTTCCAGCAAGCTTTGCGGTTGCGGTGGTCTTACCTGCACCCTGCAGACCTGCCATCATGATCACTGTGATGGACTTACCCGGTTGGAAGGAAACCTCCGTGGTCTCACTGCCCATGAGGCTTATCATTTCCTCATTGACGATCTTGATCACCATCTGTCCGGGATTCAGGCCGTTCATTACATCAGCGCCGATAGCTCTCTCCTCTACCGACTTCACAAACTGCTTGACCACCTTAAAGTTCACATCGGCCTCAAGCAGAGCCATCCGCACTTCTCTCAGCGCTGCCTTTACATCCTCCTGGGTCAATCTGCCCTTACTTCTAAGGTTCTTAAACACATTTTGCAGTTTGTCGGTCAAACTCTCAAATGCCATCTGCTATAACTCCTCTATCAATCCCCGGGACAAGTCCCTGATCTCTCTTAAATAGATCTCTGTATCCGCACCATTTTCGGACTCTCCGGCGGCCTCACGCAATATCCTGCCGCCACATGTAGCCAGGGCAAATTCCGCCAGCTGTGCAATCTTCTCCGCCTCTTTTTTGGTCTTTAAAAATCGCTCCAGCAGGTGTAACTTTGCCTCATACTCCTGCAACGCCCTGTCACACCGCTTGATCAGATCATGCACACCCTGCCTGCTGATACCAGCATCCCTGGCAATCTCTCCCAAGGACAGATCGCCGAAAACAGCGTCCTCATAAATCTTGCGCTGATGCTCTGTCAGCAGTTCTCCGTAAAAATCATAGAGCAGACTTTGCTCAAATATCTTTTCCATATCTGCATCACCTTTTGTATCATACAGGAAAAGCAAGCAGGTGTCAAGTGTTTTTTCTTTACAGTCTTACTTTTCTTTCATTCTTGCCTGTACTTCTTCCAAAGTGGGCATAGCAGGTATTGCACCACGCTTTTCCACACAAAGGCTTGCTACGGCATTTCCAAAGCTTGCAAACAAAACCGCTTCCTCCAAGGTTACTTCACAGGGTTTCTTTCCTGACTCCAACAATCTTTCAAGGAATCCGCCCCAAAAAGAATCCCCTGCACCTGTCGTATCCACCATATTCGCCTGATAGCCGGGCACGATAGCACTGCCCTCTTTGGTGCAGACAAGCGCCCCCTTGGATCCAAGGGTTACTGCCACAAGAGGCACACCTTCCTCAACCAACTTCTTTGCTGCAGCCTCCGGCGCTTCCTCATCAGTCAAAAGTGCCGTTTCTTCATCTGAAATCTTCATCACATCCACATAGCCGACCACTGAACGCATCCCTGCAACAGCTGCTTCCTTGCTGTCCCAAAGTGGCGCACGATAATTGGGATCGTAAGAAATGATACAGCCCGCCTCTTTTGCGATCTGTAACGCCTTAATAGTTGTTCCTCTGGAAGGCTCTGTGGTCAAAGACAAAGAACCAATATGTAAGATTTTACTTTCCCTGATAATATCTTCTTTTAATTCTTCCTGAGTAAGACAGGTATCTGCTCCCGGCTTTCTGGCAAAAGAAAAGTTTCTCTCTCCTGTATCCGATAAAGCTACAAATGCCAGTGTGGTAAATACATTCCCATCTTCCACAAGACCTTCTGTCGCAATGCTGCTTTCCTCCAACACAGATTTTAAAAATGCTCCATGCATATCTTTTCCGACTTTACCAATAAATGCAGTCTGTTTTCCATGTTTGCTAAGGCATGCCAAAACATTTGCCGGCGCGCCGCCAGGGTTTTGCTCAAACAAACACTGGCCTGCCTGGGACTTTCCACAAGGTGTAAAATCAATCAAGATTTCACCTAAAGCTGTCACATCATACATTTCGTAATCCTCCTATGTTTTCTGTCTACCCCATTATATTGATAAAAACGTTCCACGTCAATCACTATACATTGAAATAATTCTTATATCCCTGTCCGTAGATTTCCGTGGCACTGGTCACGATCATAAAAGCCTGTGGGTCCTCTTCCTTTACCACTTCCCTTACCCTGGGATATAATTGCTTGCGCATGACACACATTAAAACCTTCTTTCCTCTGCCGCTGTATGCCCCGCTTCCCTGAATATAGGTTACCCCGATGTCCAGCTCCTGAAGGATTCTTTGTGCAATCTGCTGCGGGGCGTCACTGATGATATAGAGCAACTTTGCCCCATCCTGACCATATAAAACAAGATCCATGCAAAAGGATGCAAAGAAAACAGCAATACCGGCATACAGTGCCTTGTCAATATCCTGAAAAACAAAAGCAGAGCAAGCCACCACAGCCAGATCTATCAACATAAAAATAGCCCCGGTCCTTAGATGAGGCAGCTTGATACGCAGAATTTTTACAATAATATCCGTCCCTCCTGTGGTTGATCCCACCCTAAATACTAATCCCAGGGCAATCCCCATCAGTCCCCCACCCGCCAATACCGCCAAAAGAGGCTCTTTGGTAAGAGGCTCTGCATAAGCCAACAAATTGGTAAAAAAGGAGGTCAACAGAATACAACAGCCTGTGGATGCAATGAATCTCTTTCCAAATTTCCACAGACCAAGAAGTAAGATGGGGATGTTCAGCAAAAGAATTAAAGTCCCCGTCTCAATCCCGCTGATCCGATTGATGATCACAGAAATACCGGTTACTCCGCCGGGAGCCAGATCATTGGGATCCAAAAAAAGACTGATGGCCACACTATAAAAAATTGTTGCAGTCAGTACCGTCACACCATCTATTATCCTGCGTTTCCATTGCATAGCTTGTCCTCTTTTTACAGAAATTTAAAACCGCATACTTAACATATGCGGTTTCAAATTAAATATTCGTTTGTTCTAATTTGGGTTGATAGCCCTCCTGTCTGAGAGCCTCCATGATCTGCTCCTTGTGCTCCGTTCCAAAGGCCTCCATGGTGATCCTAAGTTCCACGGCTGCATTTCGATTGGTTGACACAAACTGATTATGCTCCAGTTTGATCACGTTGCCGCTTTCTCTGGCAATCACTCCGGCCACCCTGCATAATTCTCCGGGCTTATCCGGCAGTAACACCGACACAGTAAATATTCTGTCGCGGAAGATCAATCCCTGCTGCACTACTGAGGACATGGTGATCACATCCATGTTGCCCCCACTTAAGATAGAAACGATCCTTTTATCCTTTACCTGCAGTTTTTTGATGGCTGCCACTGTCAAAAGTCCGGAATTTTCCACCACCATCTTATGGTTTTCTACCATATCCAAGAAGGCGGTAACCAATTCCCCATCTTCCACTGTTATAATATCATCAATATTCTCTTGTATGTAAGGGAACAATTTAGATCCTGGAGTTTTTACTGCAGTGCCGTCTGCAATGGTGCTGACCATGGGCAAGGTCACCACTTTTCCCTGGCGCAGAGATTCCTGCATACAGTTTGCTCCTGCAGGTTCAACACCGATCACTTTGATCTTAGGATTCAGCATCTTTGCCAAAGTGGACACGCCGGTAGCAAGTCCGCCTCCTCCGATAGGTACCAGAATATAATCCACCAGGGGAAGCTCCTTGAAAATTTCCATGGCTATGGTGCCCTGACCGGTAGCCACAGTCAGATCATCAAAGGGATGAATGAAAGTGTAGCCGTGTTCCTCTGCCAACTCATAAGCCTTGGCACAGGCCTCATCATACACATCACCATAAAGTACCACATCTGCTCCATAACTTTTGGTGCGGTTTACCTTCATCAAAGGTGTGGTTGTGGGCATGACGATGGTTGCCTTGGCCCCATAGCATTTGGCTGCATAGGCAACACCCTGGGCATGATTGCCTGCCGAAGCGGTGATCAGCCCTTTTTCCCGCTCCTCATCCGTCAGCGTACTCATTTTATAATAGGCACCGCGGACCTTATAAGCACCGGTAAACTGCATGTTTTCGGGTTTCAGATACACTCTGTTCCCGGTCTGTGCACTGAAATAGTCGCTGTAGATCAACTTGGTTTCCAAAGTGACCTTTTTTACAATTTCAGATGCCTCTTCAAATTTTTCCAATGTCAACATATTTCCCAGCCTTTCTACTGTATGTCAAACAGCGCATTCACAAATTCGTCTGCATGAAACTTCTGTAGATCATCAATGGTTTCACCTACACCGATATACTTGACCGGTACCTGTAATTCCGACTGAATTGCCACTGCGATCCCGCCCTTGGCGGTACCGTCCATCTTGGTCAGAATGATACCTGTAAGCTCCGTCACACTTCCAAACTCTCTGGCCTGGGCCAAGGCGTTCTGGCCTGTTGTGCCGTCCAAAACAATGAGATTCTCCCTATGTGCATCAGGGAACTCTCTGTCAATGATGCGGTTCATCTTCCGCAGTTCTTCCATCAAGTTCTTTTTATTGTGAAGACGTCCCGCCGTATCACACAAAAGCACATCCACATTTCTGGCTTTTGCAGCATTTACCGCATCAAAGATCACACTGGCCGGATCCGCTCCCTCTCTGGCACTGATGATATCCACACCTGCCCTGTGAGCCCATTCCTCCAACTGCTCTCCTGCAGCAGCACGGAAGGTATCCGCCGCCACGATCAGCACTTTTTTGCCCTGAGCCTTCAGCTTGGCAGCCATCTTTCCTATGGATGTAGTCTTACCCACACCGTTTACACCGATGACCATGACAACTGACTGTCTGTTTTCAAACTCATAGGCAGTTTCTTCCACCTGCATCTGCTGCTTGATGCTTTCCACCAAAAGCTGCTTGCACTCTGCGGGCTCCTTTAGATGCTGCTCTTTCACCTGATGTTTTAGTCGTTCAATAATATCACCGGTGGCTTTTACACCGATATCACCCATGATCAGGATTTCTTCCAGTTCTTCATAAAAATCTTCGTCAATCGCTGAAAATCCACTGAATACTCTGTCAATCCCTTTGACGATATTCTCTCTTGTCTTGCTCAGTCCACTCCTTAGCCGGGCAAACAAGCCTTTTTTCTCTTCACTCATGAAAGAATCCCTCCTGCCTAGTTGTCCAAATCCTTATCGATCAAGTTCACGCTTACCAAAGTGGAAACGCCCTTTTCCTGCATAGTGATACCATACAGCCGGTCTGCCCGGGCCATGGTTCCTCTTCTGTGTGTGATCACAATAAACTGTGTACTCTTGGTCAGTTTATGTAAATAGCTTGCAAATCTGGTCACATTGTTTTCATCCAGAGCAGCTTCAATCTCATCCAGTAAGCAGAACGGCGAGGGTTTCAGGTTCTGAATGGCAAAAAGCAGAGAGATTGCTGTCAGTGCCTTCTCGCCGCCGGACAGCTGCATCATGTTCTGTAATTTCTTGCCGGGCGGCTGAGCGATAATACGGATTCCTGCCTCCAGCACATCCTCATCCTCCATCAGCTCCAGGGTACCCTTTCCTCCGCCAAACAGCTCCTTAAACACCTTGTCAAATTCGCGGTTGATCTCCCCGAATTTTTCATGGAACTGCTTTCTCATGGCGGTGTCTAACTCTTGAATGATGCCTTCCAGCGTCTTTTCAGCCTCCACCAGATCATCGTGCTGCGTCTTTAGGAAAGTATAACGCTCCATCAGATTCTTATAATCCTCAATGGCATTTACATTGACGTCTCCCAGCTTCTTGATCTGATCCTTCAGGGCAGCAATTTCCTTCTTCATGGCGGACAAATCCATCATCGCCTCATTTCGCAGCCCTGCCGCATCAGACAAAGTGATCTCATACTCGTCCCACATGTAGTTGATCTGGGTTTCGATGGATTCTTCCAGTTTTTCTTTCTGCACATTCAGGCGGTACACTTCCTTGTCCAGACCGGTCATGCGCTCTGCGATCTCCTCCCGGGAACGGAAGAAGTTCTTCTGCTTTTCGGCCAGTTCTTCCTTTAAAGCAATGTCATCTTTTAGTTTCTGCTCCGCCTGACTCTGTGAAGTATGGGAAGCCGTGATCGTCTTTTGGATTTCCAGAATATTCCGTTCCTTTTCGGCAACTGTCTCCTGAGTGGCCTGCAGCCCCTCATTGATCTCGCCTAATTCCAGCTCATGCCTGTGAATCTCTGCGTTGATACGATCCACATTTTGCTGATGGAAGCCTTGGGTCTGTACCATTTTTTCAACTTTCACATCCCACTGGGAAACCTTTGCTGCCTCTTCAGTCTCTTCCCTTCGACGACTTTCCAATTCTTTTTGGAAGGCAATGATCTGAATCTCTGTATTTTTTTCCAGTTCTTCAGAGCATGCAAGTTCCACCTGAATTTCCTGTTTGTTTTTCTCTATCTCCTGTATCTGACCTTCGATCTCCTGGGCTTCCTTCTGCAGGGCATCAAAGCCCTCCAGGGCTTCCTCCTGACGCTCCTTGGCAGATGCCACATTCAGTCTGGCGGTATTTTGTTCAATAAACTTACGCTGGATCTCCGCCTTCAGGCTCTCCAGTTCCACACGCATCTTATTGCGCCTTGTTCTGGTATCTTCTATCTCCTGCTGCAGGTTCTGGATGGATTCCAAAAGGCTTTTGACCTTTTTTTCCAGCTCCTCCATCTCCCTGCGTCTGCCCAAAAGATTGCTGCTGTTTTTAAATGCACCGCCGCTGATAGCACCTCCGGGCACCAAAAGCTCGCCCTCCAGGGTAACCATACGGATGGCATAGCCGTACTTTCTGGCAATTTTCACGGCATGATCCACATGATCCACCACCATAATACGTCCCAGCATGGATTTGGCCACATTGCGGTACTTCTCATCCAGCTGCACCAGTTCGTCAGCCATGCCGATGACACCTTTTTCCTTAAGCGCCTCTGTGTGCTTAAACTCCTGTGGATTGGTGATGCTGGTCAAGGGCAAAAATGTAGCTCTGCCCAGCTTATTATTTTTCAGGAAACCAATCATTTTCTTAGCGGTCTCTTCATCATCGGTTACAATATTCTGAATGTTTCCTCCCAGGGCAGTTTCGATAGCAGTCTCATACTTTTTCTCAACCTTGATGATATCTGCCACTACACCGATGATCCCTTTTTCCTTCTCCTTCTGTTCCATAACCTTCTGAACGCTGCCGCCGTAACCTTCATAGCGCTCCGTCAGGTTGGATAATGCCTCTAGTTTAGACTTCTCCTGATGATACTGCTCCTGTGTATTTCGCAGTTTCTCATCACTGGATGCCAAGTACTCCCGAATACTGCCAAGCTCCAGCTCCATGGCTGCAACATTCTCATCCATGCCGCTTATTTCTTGACTGACTCGGTCAAATTCTTCCTGAAGGCGACGAATGGCCTCCTCCTGCTCCGCCTCATCAGTCTTGGCCCGCAGCAACCTGGAATTCAACTGGGCCTTGCGAATAGAGATCTGCTCCAGCATGGTATCATATCTACCAATCTTGGATTTGATGGTAGCCCGCTGGTTCAGTTCGCCAATGATCGTATTTTTGCCGTTTTCAATATGATCATTGAGTTCCGCTATCCGATTTTGTACCACAAGCAACAGCTGATGCATCTCGTCCCTGGCTGCGGACAACTGCTCCACCTGTTTGTCAATCTCGCTTTTCTTTTCCTGGATACCCTTCTTTTCCAGATTCTTTTCATCAATCAACGCCTGCACGTTCTTCTGCCTATTCTGCAGATGTTCCCCATTGCCCCTGGCAGAATTGATCTGCTCTTTCAAAACATTGATCTCGCCCTCCAGTTTTCCCCGCAGAACACTGGTATCCGTCAAGGAACTTCTGGCCTGCTCAATGGCAGCATCCAGGCTTTCGATACGGGCAGCGATACGCTCATACTCTTCTTTAATATTTTCGTATTCCTTTTTCGTGCTCTCAAGGTCATCTGTGGCTATCTCATATTTTCCTGCCACCTCTTTCAGCTGGTCACGCAGACGATTGTGCTCCAGTAAAAATACATTGACATCCAGAGTCTTCAGCGCCTCTTTCTTTTTCAGATAAACTTTGGCAGTCTCTGCCTGTTTCTCAAGAGGGCCTACCTGCTTCTCCAACTCAGAAAGAATATCCTTCACACGAACCAGATTCTGCTGTTCGTCCTCCAGCTTTTTCTGGGCAGCATATTTTCTGCGCTTAAATTTTACAATACCGGCAGCTTCGTCAAACAGCTCTCTTCGATCCTCCGGTTTCCCGCTAAGGATCTTATCTATCTGCCCCTGCCCAATGATGGAATAGCCCTCTTTACCGATACCTGTATCGTAAAACAGTTCATTGACATCCTTCAGACGGCATGTGGTACCGTTGATCAGATACTCACTTTCCCCGGAACGATAAATGCGCCGTGCAACCGTCACCTCATCATAATCGATGGCCAGCTGATGGTCCGAATTGTCCAATGTGATCGCTACATAGGCATAGCTAAGAGGCTTGCGGGCTTCTGTCCCTGCAAAAATCACATCCTGCATAGAAGCCCCTCGTAGCTGCTTGATACGCTGTTCACCCAGCACCCATCTGACCGCGTCGGCAACATTGCTCTTACCGCTCCCGTTAGGACCTACGATTCCCGTAATGCCATTATGAAATTTAAAATTCATCTTATTTGCAAACGACTTAAAACCGTATATCTCAATACTCTTTAAATACATAAACTATCCCCAAACTTACCTGTCAGACTTGTCTCTCAGCATCAAAAGCGCTTCATACGCTGCCTGTTGTTCCGCTGCTTTCTTGGTACGTCCGCTTCCTCTGCCGATACAGTTTCCTTCCATAAGCACTTCCACCACGAAACTTTTATCATGTTCCGGTCCGTGTTCGTCCACCAGTTCATAATGAAATTCCTTTTTCATTTCCCTTTGGATCAATTCCTGCAGATTGGTCTTACTGTCATAAAACAGCTGCTTGTTCTCCAAATCTGACAGGACAAAGCGATATATAAAATCCTTCGCACACTCCAATCCACCATCCAGGAAAATCGCACCGATCACAGCTTCCATGGCATCGGATATGATGGATTCCCGCTTTCGTCCTCCGGTACTCTCCTCCCCTCTGCCCAGTAACAAAAAGTCACCAAGCTCCAGATCTTTGGCGCAAAAAGCAAGGGACGGCTCACAAACCATGGATGCCCTCAGCTTCGTCAGCTCTCCCTCAGTTTTTGCCGGAAAATGATGGAAAAGAAAATCGCTGGAAATCAACTCCAGTACCGCATCCCCCAGAAATTCCAATCTTTCATAATTACCGTTCTTATTGATTTTTTGTTCATTTGCAAAAGAACTGTGCGTGATTGCCTGCTTTAACAGCTTCTTATCATGAAAGCTGTAGCCGATCCTTTGCTCCAGTTCCTCCGGCGTATACTTCTGCAACATGACTGCCTCCTGACAAAGAACCTTAACCTATGGCATTTTTGATCAATTCAACTGCCTCTTCCACCGTTGATATGGTCTCTGCTTCCTCTGCATCGATCTCAATATCAAACTCTTCCTCAATTCCCATGATAATCTGGTATATATCCAGTGAATCTGCCCCCAGATCATCCAAAAATGTAGTATCCATGGTAATTTCATCGGGATCCACATTCAATACCTCTGCAATGATCTGTACTAATTTTTCAAACTCCATGTTCTGATCCTTCCTTTTCTTTTATGGTAATATTCTTTCTGATCTTATCAGGTATTTTCTGCTCGGTGAAGGTTACACACTGCAAAACAGAGTTTTTGATCTCTTCCGCCTTGGAGCTGCCATGGGTTTTCACCACAAGTCCGTTAAGACCAAGCAAAGGTGCTCCCCCATGCTGCTCTGTGCTGAAGGTACCCAAAGTCTTTTTCAAAGCCGGTTTGATCAAAAGTGCACCGATTTTGGTCTTTAAGGAAGACATGAGGGTTCCCTTGATCTTCTTAATCAACACTGCAGCAACACCTTCATATGTTTTCAGCAAAACGTTTCCTACAAAAGCCTCACAGACAGCCACATCCACGGCGCCTGCCGGAATATCCCTTGCCTCTACACTTCCGATAAAATTGATATCCTCGCACGCCTGCAACAAAGGAAAGGTTTCTTTTACCAAAGCGTTGCCCTTTTCTTCCTCCGCACCGATATTCACAATGCCTACTCTGGGATTTTTGATTCCCACAACATTTTCCATGTAGATGGACCCCATCTTGGCAAACTGCACCAGATGAGACGGTCTTGCATCCACGTTGGCACCACAGTCGATCAAAAGCGTCACACCCTTTTGTGTAGGGATCAGCGGGGCAAGAGGTGCTCTCTCCACACCCTTGATCTTACCGATGAGCACTTGGCCGCCCACCAGCACTGCTCCCGTACTACCTGCAGAAACAAAAGCATCACAGGTTCCATCCTTCACCAGATGCAGCGCCTTTACAATAGAAGAATCCTTCTTTTTTCGGATTGCCATAACAGGCGGCTCTGCCGTCTCAATGACCTCTCTGGCATCTACCACCTCAATCCTTTCCCCATCATAGGTATAATTCTTCAGCTGCGCTTCCACGGCTTCCTGCCTGCCCACAAGAAAAACCTTTACTCCTGTATCTGCATTTACCGCTTCTACAGCTCCTTTTACAATCTCGTCTGGCGCATGATCTCCGCCCATGGCATCCACTGCTACACGAACCAACTCTGACATCTGATCTTCCTTTCTTTTATTACGAAATAGTCACAAAAAACACCTTATTTAAATATACAAGAGCCCCCTACAAAAATCAAGCTGTTTATCCACTTAACAAAAATTCTGCAGCACGATCTGCACCTCTTCCTTGCCTCTGTAAGAGTTGATCCCCAGCTGATACGTTACCGAAACCACATAATCACATGTTTCCCGGAACAAACGCTCCACAGAGCCCAAACCGTATTTTTCATCTACCACTTCAACCAATCTTGTCAGATCACCAAAATACACTGCCTCCCGGTGATCCGCCCCTTCTGTACTGATAATAAATTTGGTAAAATTGCCGCTTTTACCCAGTCTGACTGCGGAATGGAAATGTATGTTTTTTTCTGCAAAAAGAGGCTTGGGATTGGCCACCCCGAAAGGCTCTAACATTTCCATTTCTCTGGCCATTTTTTTGTCTGCCAATGCAATCGGCAAAGGCACATCAATATGTACCTTAGGTATAAAGTCCTCCTCTGTCAATGTACAGATCTCATTGATCTTCCTGGAAAAAGCAGGTATATCCTGCTCAGCCATGGATAACCCTGCAGCCATTTTATGTCCGCCAAACTTGGTGAAAAACTCTTTACACGCTGACATTTCCTCATACATATGATAGCTTTCGATAGATCGCCCGGAACCTTTTACGCCCTCTTCTCCTCTTGTCAGCACAAATGTAGGCTTTCCATAGTTCTCCCGGATCCGGCCTGCCACAATACCTGCAAGACTCTCGTGACACTCCGGCAAAAAGATGACCAATATTTTTTCCTGTTCCAGACCATGAGACAACACATATTCTTTTGCCTGTTCTACGCCCTGCAGTGTCATGAGTTTGCGGCTGTCATTCAGTTCTTTCAGTTCTCCCGCTATCGCAAAGGCCTCTCTGCTCTCTGTGGCCGCCAGCAACTCCAAAGCCCGCAGCGCTGTATCCAGTCTGCCAGTCGCATTTAGACAAGGTCCAATGATAAATCCCAGATGATAAGCACTTAAAGCGGCAGGAACAACACCATTTACCTCTATCAGTGCACGAATACCTAAAACCGGTGCGCTTCGAAGCCGTTTCAAGCCTTCCTTGACAACAATGCGATTTTCATCCAAAAGCTCCATCACATCGCACACAGTGGCAACGGCGGCAAATTGCAGCAATTGATCCTGTACCTGTCGCATGACTTCTGTCTGTACGGCGGATACTCCATAGAGTGCACAGATAAATTTATATGCCACCATGGCACCGCAAATCCCTTTAAAAGGATAGCTGCAATTTTTTTGCTTGGGGTCTATGACTGCATCCGCAGGCGGCAGGATTTCCTGTCTGGTACCGCTTTCCTCCGCAAAGGGAACCTCATGGTGGTCTGTTACCACCACCGTCATACCCAATTCCTTGGCATATGCAATCTGAGGGACAGCCGCAATCCCGTTATCACAAGTAATAATGGTATCCACACCTGCCTTGTAAGCGTCCATGATCAACTGCTCATTCAATCCATAGCCGTCCCTGATCCTATGGGGGATGGCTGTATCTACTTTAGCACCCATGGTCCGCAGCCCCTGTGTCAATATATGTGCTGCACAGATGCCATCCACATCATAGTCACCGATAATACGAATCACCTTTTGTTCCTGAATCTTGTGACGGACGATATGGACTGCCTTATCCATATTCAAAAGCAGAAACGGATCATATAAATCCTGTAAACCTCCGTACAGATACTTCTGCACATCCTCCTGGGTAATCACATCTCTGTTTCTGATGATGCGTGCAGTGACAGGTTGAATATGAAATTTTTGGCTCCAAGAGTCAAAATCCGCCCGCTTTGTTGCCACAAACCATTTTTCCATCTTACTCTTCCTCTTTTGAGGGCCTGTCCTTGATCTTGGTCTTAAACAGATACCAAAGAGCACCTGCCAGGCAAACAGAGGAATATGCACCGCAAACAATACCTACCATCAGGGGCAGGGCAAACTCCCGGATAGCTGTTACACCCAGAATATACAGGGCTGCCACCATAATAAAGGTCGTCACAGAAGTAAACAAGCTTCGAGACAAAGTTTGTGTAATACTCTTATTGACTATAAATTCTAAGGACTCCTTATTTCCCACCATCTCTCTATTCTCTCTGATACGGTCAAAGATAACAATTGTGGCATTGATGGAATATCCCACAATGGTCAACATACAAGCAATAAAGGTACTTCCCACAGATATCCTGGCTGCCGCATAAAACGCCAGCACCACCAAAACATCGTGCAGCAAGGCAAGCACACCTGCAGCACCAAATCGGAGATCTTTAAAGCGTAACCTGATATAGATCAGCATACATATAATCGCGATCACAACGGCCAGAATGGTCTCATTCCTCATCTCACTGCTGATGGTGGAACTGATGGTCTCGGAGATGATCTGCTCTGGAGCTACACCAAACTCCTGTATCAGCATATTTTCGATATTTTCTCTTTGCTCCATATTCAAAGAATTGCTCTTAAATACCACCTCATTGGTGCCCTGCACCGGCTGAGGCTGGACCGCACTTCCGGTCACCTCTTCAAACATGGGTATGATCTGACGCTCAATCTCACTCAAAGAGTATGCTTCGTTAAAAGTAACTGTGGTAGCAGTTCCACCCTTAAAGTCCAGACTGAAATTCAACACATCCCCTGTAGCAGCCTTGTTGACACCCATCATCACAAATCCGCCAATGATCAGTACAAGTGAGATGGCACCAAACCATACCCTCTTGGAAAGGAAATTGATAACCTTGCGCTCCTTTGCTACGCCATACCATTTTTCCTTTTTAAATCCAATCGCATACAAGGATTCCATGATCAGCCTTGTCACAATCAGTGCTGTAAACATAGACAGTACAATACCCAGTACCAATGTCTGGGCAAAACCCCTGATGGATCCGGAACCAAAGATCCACAAAACGGCCGCAGCCAACAGGGTGGTCACATTGCCGTCCAGAATGGCTGAAAATGCTTTTTTAAAGCCGATAGCCATAGAGGATTTTACGGTCTTTCCGGTGGCGATCTCTTCCCGGATTCTGGCAAAAATGATCACGTTGGCGTCCACTGCCATACCGATGGACAGGATAATACCTGCAATACCCGGTAAGGTCAGGGTCATGTCAAATCCATTTAACAAAAATACGGTAAGTGCCGTATACAAAAGCAGGGCAATGGTTGCCGCCACACCGCTGATATGATAAACAGCAATCATAAATATTGCGATTGCAAGCAGGCCTATGACACCGGCCAGCAAACTGGTACGGATGGCATCCGATCCCAGCTGTGCACCCACCACTTTCGAGTGAAGTTCCTCCAGTTCCAGCTTCAGACCACCGATACGGATGGTGGAAGCCAGCTTTTCAGCCTCCTCCCAAGTATAATTACCGGTAATCTGGGCCTGACCGCCGGTCATCTCCTGTTCCACTCTGGGCACACATACAAACGTACCATCATAGTAGATGGCTAATGTCTTACCAACCGCCTCTGCAGTTGCCTTTGCAAACTTGTCCGCACCTTCCTCTGTAAGCTCCAGGTCCACCGCAATGACAATATTTTGCATGGCATCCTGGTAGCTGACTGCTCTGGCATGCTTTACATCTGTTCCCACCAGCTTTACAGAACCATCTTCCTGCAGTTCCTTGATCGTCTTATGCAAGGTATAATTATTATAAACCTTTCCGTCCACGCCCATGCTGGTGCTGCCGGAATAGTTTTCGTTCCCTTCGCTGTCATACTGGGAGATAAAATACAACTGTCCCGGTTTACCCAGTTCTTCCAGAA
This sequence comes from Lachnospiraceae bacterium, assembly GCA_015056865.1. Taxonomy (GTDB): domain Bacteria; phylum Bacillota; class Clostridia; order Lachnospirales; family Lachnospiraceae; genus Acetatifactor. The sequence continues at coordinate 65,908 of SVFM01000010.1, read as the reverse complement.
CTGCATTGGCATCGGAAACGCCGGGTATTTCAATACAGATCCGATCCGCACCTTCCTGATACACCAACGCTTCGCTGCTGTATTTATACACACGCTGCTTCAATTTGCCGATCGTATCACTCATATCCGTTGCGTCCGGATCTTCCTCGCCCACTACCTGATAAGTAATACTCACACCGCCAGCCAGGTCCAGACCCAGTGTAATGTCAGAAGCGGAATAGGTACCATAATCATCAATTCCCTTAAAATCAATCCAGGTCACTGCCACAAGGGCCAGAAAAATCACCAGCAGAATGGCTATTCCTTTTTTCTTGGTCATATCCTTAATCATGATCTTCCTCCATCTCTGCCAAAGCCGCCTTGATCATAATGGCACACTCCACCCGCTTGCGCTGCAATTCGCAGCCCACATCATAGGCATCATTGATATTTCCGTGGAAATTATAAGAATTGGCAGCACAGCCGCCGCTACAATAAAACTTCGCAAAACACTTCTTACATTTTTCCTTGGCATACACATTGCAGCATTTGAATTCATCCCTGATGTCTGTGCGAACAATACCGTCCTCCACATTGCCCATCAAAAATTCTTCCTGCCCAACAAACTGATGACAAGGATAGAAATCTCCCCAGGGAGTAACTGCCAGATATTCTGTACCGGAACCGCATCCGGAAAGCCTCTTGGCCACACAAGGTCCCCCTTCCAGATCGATCATAAAGTGGAAGAAATTAAATCCTTTGCCTTCTTTCCTGCGTCGGATCAATTCCAATGCCAATTTATCATACTCTGCCTTCAGACGAGGGAGATCCTCCTCCTGGATGGCATACCATTCCTCCGGCTTCGCCACTACCGGTTCCACGGAAATCTGCTGAAAACCCAGGTCCGCCAAATGCATCACATCCTCTGCAAAGTCCGGATTGTTATGAGTAAATGTGCCTCGCACATAATAATTCATCTGATCTCTGCTCTCAGCCACCTTCTGGAACTTGGGCACGATCAGATCATAACTGCCCTGGCCTCCTCTGAAGGGCCGCATCTGGTCATTTACCTCTTTTCTGCCATCTATGCTGAGTACCACATTGGACATCTCTTTATTGGCAAACTCCATGATCTCATCATTCAAAAGTACCCCGTTGGTAGTCAAGGTAAAGCGAAACTTCTTATTATGAGGCTGTTCCAGACTCCGGCCATACTCCACCAAGTCTTTCACCACCTGCCAGTTCATCAGAGGCTCACCGCCAAAAAAATCCACCTCCAAATTCACCCGATTGCCGGAATTGGCCACCAGAAAATCCAGCGCTTTCTTACCGGTCTCCAAACTCATGAGCGCACGCCTGCCATGATATTCCCCCTCTTCAGCAAAACAATATTTGCAGGCCAGATTACAGTCATGGGCAATATGCAGGCAAAGTGCCTTCACCACAGTTTGTCTCTTCTTAAAATCAAAAATATAGTCCTGATACAGATCCGGAGCAAACAACTGTCCTGCTTTTTCCAGCTCCAGAACTTCATCCACAGCCTCAGATACTTGATCCTTTGCATAGTTTACATTGATACAGCTGAGCACAGCCGCCTTTATCAGATCTGCATCTTTAATGCCTTCCTCCACCAGCGGCTCTATCAGCTGTATGATATCATAAACAATATCATCCACCACATGAACCGATCCGCTGTTAATGTCCATTACAATGTTATAACCATTGCTTCTATATTGATGTATCACAATTTTCTTCCTTTCCACTACGATTAAATAAGCAGCGACGCAAATCGCTGCTTACTCTACTTTACATCTCTGACTGACCCGGCCAACTATTTAACCTTCTCACAGCTCTGGTTGCCCACTGTACAAGATGTCTTGCAGGCAGACTGGCAAGATGTCTGGCACTCGCCACAACCGCCCTTTTTCATAGATTCCTTCAGGTCTCTGGTACTTAATGTCTTAATGTGCTTCATAAAACAGCCTCCTTAAATATATGTCTTTCATTATGACTATGCTTTATTTGATCAGCTTTCACTGATACTTATGTAGTATAACATATATTTCCTATTTGTAAAAGGTTTTTTTTCATTTTTCATCCAAGCATACCGCCCAGCATGCCACTGCCTGCACAGATCACATAAACCGTAAAAAAGTTTTCCGCCACTCCCTGGGCTGAATGATTCATCAATATAGATATCACTGCCAAGACCCCGAAGTATGCACTACCCATGAGAAATCCCCACAGAAATTTCCGGTTTCCAATCTTTTTCCCCACCATAAATCCTGCCAAAAATGAGGCTGCCACATAAATCACTATAACGCCGATAGACACGATTTTTTGTGACAAGTCCATGCGGTACAGTAAAAGAGCCAACAGCATCAACAGACCGGCTGTTAATATGTAGGAAAAAAGAAGCCATTTCCCCATAAATCCAAACGGTATACGTCCTTTTTCATTATTTATCCTTCCAGCTCTTTCCATATCATTGTCCCCTTCAAGTATTCACTTTCTTTTTTACTGTTAAAATTATATGTAACTTGGCACAGCAACTTGACAATGAACTTATATTTATTATAAGATGTAACTGTTTCATTGATGCAAATTGAAAGGAGTAAACTTATTATCATGGATACCCCCGGTGTCATACAAAGTATAGCTACTGTAATATTACTAATTCTTTCATCCTTCTTTTCCTCTGCTGAAACGGCTTTATCCACTGTCAACCGAGTCCGAATGCGAACCTTGGAAGAAGAAGGAAACAAACGTGCTGTTATTGTCAACAAGATACTTGGCAACTATGGCAAAATGCTCAGCACCATTCTTATCGGAAACAATATCGTAAACATCAGTGCGTCCTCCCTTATGACCTCACTTGTGATCCGCATATGGGGAAATACATATGTAGGCATAGCCACAGGTATACTGACCGTACTGGTACTCATTTTTGGTGAGATCAGCCCCAAAAACTGGGCGATTGCCAATTCAGAAAAAATTTCCCTTGCTTATTGTAAGATCATATATGGGCTAATGAAGCTTTTGACCCCAATTATTTTTATTGTGGAAAAGCTCTCCAATGCAGTCCTCAGGCTCCTACACGTAGATCCCAACAAGCGCAATCTCATTACTGCAACAGATCTAAAGACCTATGTGGATGTTGGGCATGAGGACGGGGCCATTGAGTCTGAAGAGCGTGAAATGATATACAATGTATTCGATTTCTCTGATTCTGTGGCTAAAGATATCATGATCCCCAGGATCAACATGGTAACTGTCAGCATGGACGCTTCCTATCAGGAACTATTGGAAATCTTTCGGGAATCTATGTACACCCGCATACCTGTCTATAAAGAGGATCAGGATAATATTGTGGGACTGGTAAATATAAAGGATTTTCTGCTCCACTCTGATCAGAACGATTTCCACATTGAAAAGATCGTCAGGGAAGCTTACTACACCTATGAATTAAAAAAGACCGCTGACCTGCTGCTGGAAATGCGTGAAAAAACCATGAATGTATCCTTTGTACTAAATGAGTACGGTGCAACGGTAGGTATGATCACTCTGGAAGATCTGCTGGAAGAAATCGTGGGCGAGATCCGGGATGAGTACGATGAGGATGAGGAAGAACTGATCCAGGAACTTACAGAAAACACATATCTTGTAGAAGGAAGCATGAAACTGGACGATATCAATGACGCTCTGGATACTGAATTGGAATCCGAGGATTACGACTCCATCGGAGGTATCATCATTGAATCCCTGGACCGTCTGCCCGAAGATGGCGAAGAAGTAGTCCTGGAAAACGGTATTACTTTGAAGGTGCAAGGTATTGACAAGAATCGTATTGAAAAGGTTTTGATGACCCTTCCTGAAAAGGTTGAGGAAGAAGAAACCACAGAAAACAAAGAAGAAAATAATGACTGATCAGAAAAGCGGTGACCCTCAGACGAAGGTCACCGTTATTTTTGTCCCTTTTTTCTCTTCACTTTCCAAATGAATATCCGCATTGTGTCTGGCCACAATATGTTTCACAATGGCCAGGCCCAAACCTGTGCCGCCGGTAGACTTTGACCGGCTTTTATCCACTCTGTAAAACCGTTCAAATATGCGATCCTGACTTTCTTTTGGAATACCGATCCCGGTGTCCTGAACAACAAGAATCGTCTTGGTATTTTCGGGATACACCTGTACAGTCACCCTTCCGTTTTCGTTATTGTACCGTATGGCATTGTCGCACAGATTATAGAGCAGTTCATCCAACATCTGTTTGTTTCCCTGCACATAGCATTCATCCCCTTCCAACTTTAGAGTGACCTTATGCTTCTGGGCACTGAATTGCAGCATATCCACACAAGTCTGCGCCACATTGTACAGATTGATCATCTCAAACATTTCCTCCTGTCTGGAGGGGGTATCCAGTTCAGACAGCCTGATAATATCATTGATCAGTGTCAACAGCCTCTGGGAATTTTTGTGTATGCCACTAGCAAAACGCTGCACATCCTCCGGGGAGGCCATGCCGGTCTCGATCAGCTCTGCATAGCCGGAAATGGATGTCAATGGGGTTTTTAATTCATGACTTACATTGGCCGTAAACTCCTGACGCAATTGAGCACTCTTCACAATATCCTCATGCTGCCTGTTGATCATGTCCATAAAGGGCTGCAATTCCTCATAGGCATGGATCTCCTGGGCTTGATCCAGATTCTGCGCAAGCTGTTCTACCGGGGTGATCAAGCGCTTTGTCAAAATATGCGCCATTAAAATACTGCTGATCACAAGAGCTGCCATGATCAATAGGATCATGGGAACGGAGCTTTCGAAAATGCTCCATATGCTCTGTACTTCCTTGGAAACCCTCAAAATATTTCCATTTTCCAGCACGCTGGCATAATAAAAGGTATTTTTGTCTGACGTTTTTGACATGCGGATGGCAGTCCCTTCTCCCTGTTCCAGGGCCTCCATGATCTCCGGACGCTGGCTGTGATTTTCCATCTCATCAAAATCCGCCATATTATCAAAAATAACACTCCCATCCTTTTGGATCACGGTGATACGCAGCTTTGAATCGACTGTCTCCTCAAAATATTCTACGTTCTCTGCCAACACATCCTTATCCAGGATCCTGCTATAAATCTTTAGATCATCAAATACCTGCTCAGAAAAAAGATCATAAAAAGCGGCGCTGGTCATAACCAGCGTCGCTACTATTGCAAAAATTGCTATCAACATCAACTGTAAATTGATCTTTTTCTTCATACCTTATTCTGTAGGAGACATGATATAGCCCACATTTCGCACTGTCTTGATCATGCTTCCTCCCTCTCTCAATTTCTGACGAAGGGTTTTTATATGCATATCTAAAGTTCTGGATTCCCCTTCAAAATCGGTTCCCCACACTTTTTCCAGGATGATCTCTCTGGTAGTTACAATCCCCACATTGGTCATAAGAAGCTTTAACAGTTCAAACTCCTTATAGGTCAGCTCACAAGGTTCTCCATCCATGGTAACCGCATGCCTCTCACTATCCAGCACAATACCACCGATAGCCAACGTCTTCTCTTCTCCGCTCTGCCCCTGGCTTCTGCGCAGCAATGCCTTCACCCGGGATATCAACTCCATAATACCAAAAGGTTTGGTCATATAATCATCCGCACCGATATCAAGTCCTTTTACCTTGTCAAGTTCTGTGGTCTTGGCTGTGACCATAAGGATCGGCATACGTCTGGTAATAACTTTATTTCGAAGATTTCTCACAATGTCCAGACCATCTTCGTCCGGCAACATCACATCCAATAAAGCCAGATCCGGAATCCGCTCCTCCAGACGAGCATAAAAATCTTTCGCACGCTCAAAACCTTCCACCTCATAGCCTGCATTTTGAAGTGCAAACATTTCGATCTCTCGGATGCTCCTGTCATCCTCCACCACATAAATAACCGACATATTATATTTCCCTTCCAGTCAAAACTATTTTAGGGCAGTCTGTATTTCTTTCGATATGTCATAACCCTTCCCTGGAATTCCACATTATCCTCTCTCTTCAATGCCCCCATAAACTCATGAGCTTCAAACTCGTCAACACCCTTTTGTAACAGGCTTACGGCAAGATTGGAGCAATGATCTGACACTCGTTCAAAATTGGTGGTAATATCCGAGAGAATAAAACCCAGTTCAATGGTACATTTGCCCTTACGCAATCTCTTGATATGGCGCTTCTTAACGTCTACATTCAACTGGTCAATAACCTCCTCCAGAGGCTCTACAAACATAGCCATCTGGGTATCTTCCTTCTCAAACACTTGGAAGGAAAGATTCATGATTTCCTTCACCGCAGAAGAAAATACCTGTAGTTCCTCTGTAGCCTTGTCCGAGAATTCCAGTTCCTTATCATGCATCTCATCAGCTGCCTCTTTAATATTCAAAGCATGGTCTGATATCCGTTCAAAATCCCCGATGGAATGCAGTAGCACCGACAGATTCTGGCTCTCCTCCTCGGTCAGATCCTTACTGCTGAGTTTCACCAGATAACTGCCCAGCTCATCCTCATATTTGTCTACTAACCCTTCCAGTCTGATCACTTCTTTGGCAACATTCTTATCATAAGAATATACCAGGCCCATGGCAAGTTCCATGGACTTCTTAGCCAATCCTGCCATGGTTACAGCCACATGTTTACATCTGTCCAACGCATATCCGGGCTTGTCCAGGAAACGAACATCCAATGATTTCAGTTCCTGTTCCTCCGCTGACAACACCTGCTCCGCTACTGAACCTTCCGGAATCGTAATATACACCAGCCGCACCAACAGCTTTGAGAAAGGCAAAAGCACAATACATGCAGCTATATTGAATAAGGAATGTACCACCGCTACCCCCAGTGCAGAGATAGAGGTCTCCATAAATGCAAAATCCACTACAGAATCAATGGCATAAAATACGATCATAAAGGATGATGTCTTCAAAATATTGTAGTATAAATGGATCAAGGCAGCTCTTCTGGCATCCTTGCTGGTTCCCACACTGGAGATCAGAGCTGTAACACAAGTACCGATATTTTGCCCCATGATAACGGGAATGGCCGTGGCAAAACTTACCGCTCCCGTACTACACAGTGCCTGCAGAATACCTACAGAAGCGGATGAACTCTGTATAACAGCTGTCAAGACCAAACCTGCCAACAGACCAAGGATAGGATTGGAAAACATGGTGAGAATCTGCGTAAACTCCGGTACATCCCTTAAAGCGCTTACTGCCCCGCTCATAATATCCATACCGATCATCAACACTGCAAAGCCAACCAGGATCAGTGCCACATCCTTCTTCTTTTCCTTCTTAGAAAAGCTGATGATGCACACGCCTATGATGGCCAAAATCGGTGAAAATGATGAGGGTTTAAAAAGCTGTATAATAAAGGAACCGCTCTCGATCACTGACATACTGAGCAACCATGCAGTGATCGTGGTACCCACATTGGCACCGATGATAATGCCTACTGTCTGCTGCAACTTCATAATACCTGAATTGACAAAACCTACTACCATAACAGTAGTTGCTGAGGATGACTGTATGATCGCTGTCACACCTGCACCTACCAGAACTGCCATTACGGGATTGCTGGTCAGTTTTTCCAGAATCTTCTCCAGCTTACCACCGGAAACCTTCGCCAATCCGTCACCCAGCACATGCATTCCGTATAAAAACAGTGCCAGACCACCTATCATTTCCAATCCGTCAAAAAAACTCATTTCTTTCTCCTCGCTTGTCTTTTACATTCTCTTCACATTTGTCAAAGCCATTTTACTACAGGTATGTAAAATTTTGCAATGACTTATGTAAAAAGAATGTAAAATTTTTATCCAAAGCGTCCTGAGATATAATCCTCCGTTCTTCGATCTCTGGGCCTGAAATAAATATTTGCTGTCGCACCAAACTCGACCACTTCGCCCATCAGGAAAAATGCAGTGTCATCCGACACCCGGACAGCCTGTTGCATATTGTGGGTTACCACAACCACCGTGTACTTTTTTTTCAGTCCCTGCATCAATTCTTCTATTTTTAGTGTGGAGATAGGATCCAGTGCAGAAGTGGGCTCATCCATCAGCAGTACCTGAGGCTCCACCGCCAAGGCTCTTGCAATACACAGTCTCTGCTGCTGTCCGCCGGAAAGTCCCAGGGCGGATTTTTTCAACCGATCCTTTACCTCCCTGAAAATAGCTGCATCCTGCAATGCTTTTTCCACAATCTCATCCAGCCTTTCTTTGCCTTTGATGCCATGAATCCTTGGGCCGTACGCAATATTATCATAGATGCTCATTGGAAAGGGGTTGGGCTGCTGAAATACCATACCCACCTTTTTACGCAGCAGCGTGGCATCTATGTTTGCGTCATATATATTTTCACCGTCCAACAAAATCCGCCCGTCCACCCTGGCACACTCCACCAGGTCATTCATTCTGTTGATACATTTTAAAAGCGTGGATTTTCCGCATCCGGAAGGCCCAATAAACGCTGTTATTGCATTTTCTTTTATATTCATATTGACAGACTTAAGCGCATGATTCTGGCCATAATGCAGGTTTAAATCCTGTATACTGATCTTTGTCTGTGTCATTTCTCTCATATACCTCTCTTCTATCCTAACGTTTTTGAGTCACATCCAGCTTTTGGGCCAGAAACTTCATCAGAAAATTGATTCCCAGTACGATAATGAGCAGCACGCAGGCAATGCCGAAAGCCATATCATATTTTCCGTTGCTCATCTGCAGATACATTTCAATTGTCAAAGTACCGCTGGACTGGGTAAACTTGCGCAAAAGCCCCATCCCTGCCTTAGGCAGGGTACCTCCGCTGCCTGCCGTAAAGAGCAGCGCCGCAGATTCTCCCACGATTCGTCCCACTGCCAGGATCACCCCGGTTACAACCCCCGGCATAGCTGATGGAAGCAGGATCGTGCGGATCATATACCATTTTGTGGCGCCCACCCCCAATGCACCGCTCCGATAGGAATCCGGTACCGTTTTCAAAGCTTCCTGGGTATTTCGCGTGATAAGAGGCAGCACCATAAGAGTCATGGTAAAAGAGCCTGTCAACACAGAATAGCCCAGTCCCAGCACTTCACCAAAAAACACCATGCCAAACAGCCCGAAGATAATGGATGGTATGCCGGATAATACCTCCGTGGTAAATTCAATGATCGATACCAATCTCCCCGGCCTTGCATACTCATTCAGGTAGATGGCACTGCCAACCCCTATTGGTGTTGCGACCAGAAGTGTTGTCAGAACAATATACAAAGTATTTACAATATTTCCGGCTATACCCACAGTTCCTTTCAGCACGCTGGACACTGTGGTAAGAAATTTCCAGTTTAACTGTCCCAGTCCCTTATAAAATACATAACCAATGATTCCAAGCAGAATAAAAACCGAGACTGCTGTAGCAAGATGAATCAGGATCATGAGGATAATATCAGAAACGCTCCTTCTCTTAACCATCTGATGCCTCCTTTTTTAACGCCTTATTCAAGGACATATTGATAAGCATGATAAAGGCAAACAACACCAGTCCTATGGTGAACAGCACTTTTCTATGTAGTCCGGAAGAATATGCCATCTCACTGACTATGGCAGTGGTCAGGAATCTGACGGAGTGAAAAGGCAGAGGCAGATTCACGCTGCTGCCTGCCACCAGGCTGATGGCCATGGCCTCTCCGATGGCTCTCCCGATGCCCAGCATCACAGCTGTGATGATCCCTGACTTTGCCGCTGGCAATACCACCCGGAAAATGGTCTGGATCCCTGAGGCTCCAAGAGCCAGGGAGGCTGATCGCAGGTGCATGGGAACTGCCTTGATGGAGGAGATACTAATATTGATCACTGTGGGCAGTATCATGATTGCCAGCACCAAAATAGCGGACAGCAGATTGGATCCTCCCGTGAACCGGTGTGTCTGTGACCCTGCAAATATCTTCAGCTCCAACTGATAAATAAACGGTGTCAACAAATAAATTCCCAAAAGTCCAAATACGACTGAGGGAATCCCTGCCAGCAATTCCACCCCTGACCTTACCACTGCCGCCAGTCTTTTGGGCGCAACCTCTGCCAGATATACCGCTGTCAAAACACCTATGGGAACTCCCAGCAGAACTGCCAGTACAGTACCCACTACAGATGTCAAAATAACATATAAAATTCCAAAGGAAGGATCTGCTGCCGAAGGTTCCCATACGGTTCCGAATAAGATTTCTCCGATTCCCACCTCAAACAGAGCAGGCAGGCCCTTCCAGATCATATATAGCGTAATAGACGCTACTGCAAGCACCGCAAAAGCGGCACACACCGTAAAAATCATCTCTGCCGCCACTTCCACCGGTGACCTGTGTTTATTTTTACCAACAACAGAAACTATCTTTTTTTCTTCCATGTACCAGTTCGCCTTTTCAAGTTTAGTTTACGGTGACCAATCCTACCTGCGCTGCAATGGCCTGACCTTCTTCCCCAAGCACATATTCAAACCAGGCCTGAACCAGCTCGCTCTGCAAAGAGATCTGTCCCTTGGTAGCCATGACGAAGGGTCTGCTCAAAAGGTAAGACCCGGCCTTGATATTTTCTGAAGTAGCCTCCACCCCCTCCAGGGATACCAGTTTCACACTGTCATCCACCACATCCAAAGACACATAACCGATGGCCCCGGGAGTGGATGCCACTTTTGCCATGACAGCTCCCGTGCTGTCCAACTCATTTGCATATGTACAGACATCTTCTATCTCAAGTAATTCCTCAAAGGCAGCTCTGGTACCGGATCCTGCTTCACGGCCAATCACCACAACAGGGGTGTCTGAGCCTCCAAGTTCTTTCCAGTTAACTATTTTTCCGGTGTAAATCTGAATCAGCTGTTCCTTTGTCAGATCCGATACAGGGTTTGCCGGATCTGATACAATTGCAATGCCGTCTATTGCCACAATATTTTCTACCACACCTTTTTCTTTTTCTTCCTCTTTCACATTGCGGGAAGCATTGCCGATATCGCAGGTTTCGTTTATCACACTTTCAATTCCTGCTCCGGAGCCGCTGAACTCGACAGAAACCGTTACGTTATCATGCTTTGCCATAAAATCCTCCTGCAGTGCCTGGGCCAGCTTTGACATGGACGTACTGCCCGCCAACGTGATCGTCCCGGACAAACCCGAAGTTCCACCATTTCCTTCCTGCCCTTTGCAGCCTGTCAGTGTACTAATGGCCAATAAAGCTGCTCCTACCAATGTCATACTCTTTGTCATTCTTTTCCTCATAATGACTTCCTCCTTTAACTTTTTCTTTCTTACAAGAAAATTATATTCTTTTTAGTCTTTGGAAAATATCACGAGAAGGTAAGAAATGAGTAAAGTTTCAGTAAAAGAGCAACTGTACTGAACCGCGAGATATGCCCCGGTTCAGTACAAGCATTTAGTTTCTCAGCGTCATCAGGATCCCGTCCGCAATGGCCTGTGCCACTTCCGCAGATTTGGTATCATATAGATAATTGTCCGCATCTGTGTTGATAAATCCCACTTCCACCAACACCGCCGGCATATTCGTGTCACGAAGGACCACCAGATTCGGTCTTTCATTTACTCCCAGATTGATAAAACCCACACCTTCCAATTCTCGGTTAATATTTTCTGCCAATCTGGCTGCCTCACTGTAACGATTATAAACAAGCGTCTCCACACCGGAATACTGATTGGGATATGGACTGGAATTTCGATGAAGGGATACAAAATAATCTGCTCCCGACTGATTTCCCTCCTGCGCCTTTTGGTAAGGAGACTCATAGATATCATCTGTTCTGGTATACACCACATTTACTCCATTTCGCTCCAATATGCCTCCCACGTCAAAGGCAAGCTGCAGTACATCATCCTTTTCCTGCCTCCCCTGATAAACCGCTCCCGGGTTCCAACCGCCGTGTCCCGGATCTAAAACCACTAAAAAATCTGCCATAGTATCACCTGATTTTACTCTTGTGATATACTATGACAGATTTATGATTTAGTGCATAACTTCTACGACCGCACGCTCAATACGATGCTTTTTGACCTCCTGAACCTGTATCTTCAGCCCATAGCCGGTACATTCAAGGGAAGTCCCATCCTCCGGCACCCCACCTACAATATTGTATACAAGACCATTAAAAGTATCATATTCTCCTGTGGGTAATTCTACATTCAATTCCTTCTCCATATCACTTAACTCTGCTTCGCCTGTGATAATCCATGTATTTTCACCGGTTTGCAAAATAGGCTTTGACGCCTCTTCTTCCGGCCCATCATAAACATCTCCAACGATAGCCTCGATCAAGTCATGGACCGTTATAATACCTGACATGCCCCCATATTCATCCAGAAGCACCGCAAAGTACTTTCTCTCCCGGCGCATATTTTGGAAAAGCATATCTGCTTTTATCTCCTTTGGAACAAAATAAACCGGTTTTAGCGCCTGCTTTAGCACCTGATCGCGTCCTGCATGGCGCAGAGCAAAATATTCTCTGGTGTCCAGGATACCAATAATATTATCCTTTGTCTCCTGATAAACCGGATAATATGTATGCTTCTCCTCAAAGATGATCTGCTCCCACTTTTCATCCGAGTCGCTTTCCTCCAAGGCAGATACATCCAGGCGATGGGTACAAATCTGTTCAGCAGAGAGATCTCCGAACTCAAACACATTCTGTATGATCTCACTCTCCTGTTCATCTATGACTCCCTGCTCGCCGCCAGCCTCCAACAGCATGAGGATCTCCTCCTCCGTCACCTGATCCTCTGTCTCCTGTCCATCCATGCCAAAAAGTTTCAGGATCAGATTGGTGGAGCCTGTGAGCAGTGCCACGAGAGGTGCAAAAATCTTTGCCACACTGTACAAGAGCCCCGCCATACCAAGGGCAATACTGTCTGCCTTTTTCATAGCAATTCTCTTGGGCACCAATTCTCCCAGCACCAGATTAAAATAGGCCAAGATCAACGTAATGATAAACACAGCTGCAGTCTGCAGCACATTCTTAGAGATTCCAATCCCGGTATTTACCAAGGCGTTTACCAAAGGCTCTGCAAAATAATCCGCCGCATAAGCACTGCTGAGTAGTCCAGCCAAAGTGATTGCCACCTGAATGGTTGCCAGAAATCTGGCCGGCTGCTCGGTCAGAAACTCCAGTTTCAACGCCCGCTTATCCTTTTGTTCCACTAATTTCTTTTTTTTCGCTTCACTCATAGAGAGCACTGCGATTTCCGCGCTTGCAAAAATTGCATTTAATGCAATCAGCACAATCAATAAAATAATAGCTCCAATCATTTTAATTTCCTTTCTGCAAATATTATGGTTAAAAACACACAAAGGCATAGCCCATACTTTTGGTACAGACTCTGCCTTCATTTTATCCCATAATATCGCGCGAAACAGCTATCATCGTATTATCGTCCGAATCGTCGTCCACGCTTTCCTCACATCCTTTCCTTTAGAAAGGAAAATATCATACTTTGTATAATGTGTCAAGTGCTTTACAGCATCTTTTGATCATTGATGATCAGCGCAAATCTGATTCCCAATTTTGCTGCAGAACGCTTGCACAAAAGCATGCGGTTCAAAAATATCTCAAAATAATCCATCACGGAACATATCTGAGTATCAATCTCCAGTTTCAGGCTGATCTCCTCCTTGTCCACCAAAACCTTGGACTGGGAAACAGAATAATTTACTCTGTCATGTATGTCAAAACTGGCCATGTCCTGATTGCGCACTCTGCTACGGCGCACGTCTGTCTTGTCCGCCAAGATCAGAGCCGCTGCAACCGGATTTACCGGAAAAGCAGTGGATTCATCGTGGTTACCGATGGCAGTGATGATGGTGGCCACATCCTCCGGGTCCGCATTCATCCGATCCAAAATACGAAAGGCCATGACCGCCCCGCTCTGGGCATGATCCACCCGATTGATCACATTACCGATATCATGCAGATAGCCGGCAATTGCCGCAAGTTCTGCCTCCCTGTCACTGTAACCCAGCACCTTCAGTATCCTGCTGGCTGTGTCTGCAACCTTGCAGACATGGGGGAAACTATGTTCTGTATACCCCAGTGCTACCAGGGATTCATCCGCTTTCCTGATATAGCTTTTAATGCTCTCTTCTTCTCTCACCTGTTCCAGTGTAATCTTCATACTTTCCTCTCTTTCAGGCTCACTAATTTTCTCCATAGACACACACTGCTGAAGCGTATCCTACCGGGACCTGCAGCTCATGCAGAAAAATCTCCTTCTGCGGCGCATGATGGTCCAAAATACGCTTTTCTCCCGGAACTGCCGCAAAATTTTTCATTCCCTGTGAAAGTCCCTGACCGGTCAGCTTCATATAGGCTTCCTTCGCGGTCCAAAGCCGGTAAAAGCGATGCATTCGCTCTTCGGGTGTGCTTGCGGCCTTCATCCATTCTCTCTCCTCAGGAGAAAACTGTCTCTCGGCAATCTGCTCCTCCCGATGTCTGTTCGCATTTTCTTCTTCGCACATCTGTTGAATATCCGCCCCAATCTCTGTGTCGGATAAAGCGCACAAAGCGTACTCTCCGGAATGGGAAAGGGAGAAATAAATTTCCGGAAACTTTTCCAGGTAGGGTTTTCCCTGTATACCATAGGCGCAGGATAAATCCAACGGTCCACCAACTGTTTTCAAAATTTCATCAACCTGCAATTGTCTGCAAATAACAGCAGAGCTGTCTGTTACAGTACCCTCTGTTCTCCTCTTTACGGCATACTGTAACAGAAGCCCCGCTTCCATACGCAATAATTTATCTTTTATCATCTTTGTCTGCTCCACCTTTTGAAGGCGGTGGGCATCTATCTTACCCTTTGCCTGCCGGAAGAACTCTTCTGCTTCCAGAGGCAGCACAGACATATAATATACTTCTATCATGCTTCCTTTTCATCCACCAGCGCCAATGCGATCTGCAGCTCATCCAGCTGCTTTGTATCCACCTTATCCGGTGCATTGGTCATCAGGCAGGAGGCATCCTTTACCTTGGGGAATGCGATTACCTCACGAATGTTGTCCGCTCCTACCAGCAACATAACAAAACGATCCAAACCGATGGCCAGACCTGCATGAGGCGGTACACCGTATTTAAAGGCACTGAGCAGGAAACCAAATCTCTCATAAGCTTCCTCTTTGGTAAAGCCAAGCACCTCAAACATCTTCTCCTGTACATCGGACTGGAAGATACGCACACTGCCGCCGCCCAGCTCCACGCCATTTAAGACAATGTCATAAGCCTTTGCCCGTACCCTGCCGGGATCACTGTCCAGATACTTAAGGTCCTCATCCATGGGCATGGTAAAGGGATGATGCATGGCTACAAAGCGCTCTTCTTCCTCAGAATACTCAAGCAGCGGGAACTCGGTTACCCACAGGAAATTGAACTTGCTCTCATCGATCAGGCCGAGCTGCTTTGCCACCTCCACACGAAGAGCACCAAGTACGCTCCACACCAGTGCGGTCTTATCTGCTGCAAACAAAAGCAGGTCACCGGCCTGGCCATCCATGGCATCCACCAGTGCCTTCAATTCATCCTCCGTCATAAACTTGGCAAAGGAGGACTTGTAGCTGCCATCGGGCATCACGGACAGATAAGCCAAGCCCTTGGCGCCGTAGCCTTTGGCAAACTCCACCAGCGCATCAATCTTCTTTCTGGGCATTTCCGCCTGCCCCTTTACATTGATACCGCGCACACTGCCGCCATTCTCCAGAGCGGAAGTAAATACGCCGAAACCACAGCCTTTTACCAATTCAGACACATTTTTCAGTTCCATACCAAAACGGGTATCCGGTTTATCAGAGCCAAAGCGTTCCATAGCCTCTGCCCAAGTCATTCTGGGAATGGGCAGCTGTACATCCAGGCCGATAGCCTCCCTGCTGACTCTCTGTACCATGCGCTCAGTAGCATCGATCACGTCATCCACATCCACAAAGGACATCTCCAGGTCCACCTGAGTAAACTCCGGCTGTCTGTCTGCACGAAGATCCTCATCTCTGAAGCACTTGGCAATCTGAAAATATCTGTCATAACCGGAACACATAAGCAGCTGCTTGAAAATCTGGGGAGACTGAGGCAACGCATAAAAGGTTCCCGGATGCACACGGCTGGGTACCAGATAGTCTCTTGCACCCTCCGGCGTGGATTTGTTCAAAATAGGGGTCTCGATCTCCAAAAATCCCTCCTCAGCCATATAAGCGCGGATGGTGGAGGTGATCTTGCTTCGCAGCATCAGATTTCTCTGCAGATCCGGTCTTCTCAGATCCAGATAGCGATATTTCAGGCGCAGTTCCTCCTTGGTCTTGGAATCTGCCTCAATCTGGAAAGGCGGGGTATCTGCCTCAGACAGGATACGCACCTGGGTGGCGCGGATCTCTATCTCACCGGTAGCCAGATTTTCGTTGACTGCGCCGGATCTTTTTTCCACCTTACCAACCACAGCAACCACAAACTCACTGCGCAGCTTCTCTGCCTTGGCAAAGTGCTCTGCTCCACAGTCACTTCCCTCAAATATGATCTGCAGCAGGCCGCTGCGATCTCTTAAATCCACAAAAATGATACCACCTTTATTTCTCTGCTTCTGTACCCACCCCATGACGGTTACGATCTCGCCCGCATTTTGCAGACTCAGCTCGCCGCATCTGTGAGTACGCTTTAATCCACGCATTGTCTCTGCCATAATAGCCTCCTTCACATCTTATCGTTTATTTCAGCGGATCCTTATAAAATTCAACAAACTCCTGATACCCTTCCTGCATCAGCTGATCCTTCTGGAACTTCTTGTTCTTATTCATACGCACCACCAAAACCTTGGCCCCTTCTTTTCTAGCCTCCTGGGCTTTGGCAATGATCTCACAAAGCCTTTGTCCTTCCACACCCTTTTCAATCAGGTAAGCCACCTTGGATGCCTTGGAAGGCACCTGGAATCCACTCTCCATAAGTAACAGGATGATGCGCTCAAAGCCGATGGAAAAACCGCAGGCCGGCACAGAATTGCCTGTAAAATTACCCACCATCTTATCGTATCGGCCGCCACCTCCGCAACTGCCGCCAAACTGGGGCATAGCCACCTCGAAAATGGTACCTGTATAATAAGACATTCCGCGCACCAATGTAGGATCAAATACCAGTTCAAAGGAGTCTGCCTTGGTGGCATTCACACTGTCAATGATCTCCCTGAAAGATGCCATCACTTCACTGTCTAAGTATTCGGTCAGTTGTTCTGAAACAAAGGTTACTGCATCCCTGGCACTTTCCATACGGGTAAATAATTCCAGATACTTATCGCACTGCTGACTGCTGTATCCATCCTTCAACAACTCTTCCTTTACACCATCTATACCGATCTTGTCCATCTTGTCCAAAGTGATAAACACGTTGTCGTAGGACTCCTCCGAAAAACCTGCGTAGGCAGCCATGGCCTTCAGGATACGTCTGTCATTGATCCGAATCTGAAAACCGGTAAAACCAAGCTTGGTCAACGTGGTGGTGGTGGCCAGGATCAGCTCAATCTCTGCCAGATTGGAGGCTTCGCCAAAGATATCGATATCACACTGCATAAACTGGCGGTATCTACCCCTCTGGGGCCTGTCTGCACGCCACACATTGCCCATCTGCAGCGCCTTAAAAGGAGTGGGCAGCTGAGCCGCATTGTTGGAATAATACCGCACAAGAGGTACCGTCAGATCGTACCGAAGTCCGCCGTCCACCAGATCCGCCTCGCTCTGGGCAGTCTCAAGATTCAACTTTTCACCGCGTTTTAAGATCTTAAAGATCAGCTTCTCATTCTCTCCGCCCTGCTTATTGCTGAGGTTCTCAATATGTTCCACACAAGGGGTCTCTACAGATGTAAAACCAAAGTCCCCGTAGGTCTCCTTGATCACACTCATCACATAATCCCTCACCTGCATCTCCGCAGGTAAAATATCCTTCATGCCGGTCACCGGCTTCTTACTCAGAGCCATTTTACCATTACCTTTCTGTCGCCTAATATTTCTTTTGATTGTACTATTATTTTAAATGGTTTGCAAGAGGTACTCAACTGAAAATCACTGTTTCTAACGATGCGTTAGCAACAGAACCTTCGGCTCAAATAATCAAATTAATTGTTTACATCTTCTGCTTCAATTTCTAATCGTTGCAAAATATCCGAAATAATACCTATATCCTCAATTCGCGTGATACCAAAGCACTTCTTCCCCGCATCTTTAACTGATGCACCTATATGATATGCTGTATTCTTGTCAATAATAAGAAATCTATCATGAAAAATTCCAGTATAATTAACGGTCAAGGTGGGATACTGGCTGTTAAAATTAGCAATATCTTGTCTTGCCAAGCGAGTTCTTCGCACCGTGTAAATCGTGACATCTACTCTGGTTTTCTTTTTCGACAAAATATTCAAGGTGTCAACATCAACATAATTATCAATTAATACAATTGATTTTTCTGCCTTTTCTACGAGACTTACCAAAAGACTGAATGCGTCATATATCTGACCATCAAAAAATATTTTTTGCCCAACTTCTTCGTGCTCAGATAAATAAGTAAAAATCTGCTTGAATTTCTCACTGGACTCTTTCTGATACTCTAACTGTTTTAATTCCAGACTGTGTATTTTATCAAACATCAATGAATTTTCAGCAAGAAACCGTCTCATCCTCACAAAGGTATTCATAATATTTACACTTACCTGAATAGCTTCATCGCTTCTTAACACTGCTGAAAGCATTGCTATTCCCTGCTCTGTAAAAGCATATGGTAAATATCTTCTTCCACCTTTGGAAGAAGTAGATTCTGTTCCTATGTTTGAGGTCGCAAATTGCGACCTCAATTCAGAATACTCCTCATCTGTCAATTGAAAACAAAAACTTTCAGGAAAGCGTTTAGAATTTCTCTTTACACTTTCATTCAATCTTTTTGTTTCTACGTTGTAAAGCATTGCTAAATCATTATCTATCATAACCTGTTGTCCACGCACATAATGAATCAGATTTTCAATTTTTTCTTCCGTGCTGTTTACTACTACAGGAACATTTACTTCTTTTTTTTTCAGCCAAACCAATCATCTCCCAGGTTTTTCTTTGAGGTCGCACTTTGCGACCTCAAAGAAATATTACAATAGCATTCCTGCATAGTCAATCACTTTCGATTTCAATCGACAAATAATTTACTCTGACGATTTCAGATTTTCTCGTAAATATTAGTGTTATAAAAACAGGGGCCGATGTTTTGCCACATCAGCCCCTCGTAACAAACCCTCAAAAAACTTTGATGGTCCGTTATTTTGGTTACTTGCATACCTAAACTTATTATTCAATACTAATGGGTATTGTTTTGATGTATTATTTCAGAAAGATTCACTCACTCTTCTTCCTCCAAAAGGGTTCTCTTTTTCTCAATCATTTCATCTATTTTTTCAATATATAAAGTTACATCTTTAATATTATTGCATCTTTCTATCCGTCCGTCCGGAAATACCACCTTGGTAATACTGCCTGCCCCCAGAGCTACGATGGTCTGCTTTTCCTCCATGATCAGGATATTATAAAGACCATATTTCCCCTCAGCTGCATAGCCAACATTCTCAAAATTACCGGACATATTCTTTTGGCGATACAAATAGTACGGATACAAATTCATCCTGCCGGCTCCCCGGGCCGCGATCTCCATGGTTTCCTCTGTATTCTGCAGTGCCTCTATACCATTTTCCTGAATCCAGCTGCCCAGCTTGGATGCCCGCTTCACCGCCAGAGAGTGGACCGTCAGACTGTCAGGTGCCATACCAATAATATCCTCTATGGTATTGGTCACATCCTTCACGCTCTCCCTGGGCAATCCCAGAATGATATCCATATTGATATTTTCAAAGCCCACATCTCTCGCCAGTGCATAAGCCTCTCTGACCTGCTCCACCGTATGTCTGCGGCCAATGAGCTGCAAGGTCTCTTGCTTCATGGTCTGAGGATTGATACTGATACGTGTCACGCCATATTCCCGCAACACCTCCAGTTTCTCCCTGGTGATACTGTCCGCCCGTCCTGCCTCCACTGTAAACTCCTGCACTGTGGAAAAGTCAAATGTGTTTTTCAATGCCTCCAACAATCTATCCAATTGCCAGGCCTCCAAGGTTGTGGGTGTCCCGCCGCCGATATACACACTGTCCAGAACTTTACCCCGATACACTTCTGCCACGGCATGCATCTCTTTGATTAGTGCATCCAGATACCGATCTACCTTTTTGCGGTAGGCACTGACCGGGTAAGAGGTAAACGAACAATACAGACAAGTGGTCGGGCAAAAAGGAATGCCAATATAAAGGCTGTACCCATTTTCATAATGTACCCCGGACAAAATCTGTCGTTCACGTTCTGCAATCTCCAGCGCCAGTTTGGCTTTTTCCGGGCTCACATAATGGGTTTGCTCCATAAAATCAAGAACCGCCTGCCCGCTGCATCCCTGCTCTAAAAGGCCCATGGCGATCTTCGTCGGCCGGATACCGGTCAGATTGCCCCAGGGCAATGATTTCCCGGTCTCATCCTGCAGACATCTATAGAAAAACCTCTTAAAGGCTGCCTTGTAAAGTTTCGTGTAAAAAACATCCTCTTCCTGTCCTTCGGTTTCTTCATCCTCCAACAGGGCCACATCTGCCTGAGTCTCCTGGTCCGGTTTCCAGCTGAAGATGCGGTCCATTATCTTCACTTCTGCCCCCCACTCAGACAGTTGAATGTCTATCTTTACCTGGTCTTCCAATTCCATACGTTTCTCCGGCAAGGTTTCCGGAGTCAGAACTTTTACAGTTTTCTCCGGATAAAAAGCCTTCACAAGGGAATTCACATCATATTCATATCTTGCATGGCTGAGTTTGACCACTAACATACTAATTTCCCTTTCTATTTTTATCAAACGAGCCCCACCTAAAGGCGGAGCCCAGTATCTTATCTTTTAGCAAAACGGATTATACTTCTTCTCGTGCCCCACTGTGGTGCTGTCTCCATGCCCCGGAAACAGCTGGGTTTCTTCCGGCAATGTAAAAATCCTTTCCCGGATGGAACGCACCAGCTGGCTGGCGCTACCCGTGGGCAGATCTGTACGCCCTACAGACTCCTGAAAAATAGTATCGCCGCAGATCAAAACCTCCGCTTCTTCAAAATAATAACAGCAACTTCCTGCGGTGTGACCGGGGGTAGCTATCACCTTGCAGGTCATACCTGCCAACTCCAATTCCTGACCGTCCACCACGTAAGTGTTTGGCCTGATGGTACAGGGACGCCCCACCATGGCAGATACATTGGTTTCAGAATTCTCGCACAGGGGACGTTCCTCCTCCAAAGCATATAACTTTGCCCCGGATACCCTGCGCAGATCACTTGCGCCAAGCACGTGATCGAAGTGTGCATGGGTTAACAAAATAGCACTGACCGTAAATCCCTGACTTTGCAGTTTTTGAAAAATTTGTTCGCCACAGTCAGCCGGATCTACTATGATGGCTTCCTTGCTCTCCTCCCGATAGATCAGATAACAATTTGTGCCCAGATTACCTACTACCATGCGCGCAACTTTTATATTTGACATTCCATAAATCCTTTCTGTCAGCCTGTTGTTCTCTCGATATCGATCACGCTTTCAATATTGCGGATCTTATCTACAATATGATTCAGCTTCTCCCGGTTTTCAATCTCAAAGGAAACCTGGATGGTAGCCAGCTCCTGCTTATTTACTCTTGTGTGAAGAGAAAGGATATTTATATCCTTCTCCGTCAGTATTCTGGTCATATCTGCAAGCAGTCCGTTGCGGTTGTTTGCGTAAATATTGATCTCTACAAAATACTTCTCATCTCCGGCTTCAGGGGTCTGCCAGTCCGCCTCGATCAGTCTTACCCGTTCCTCCTCCGGGAGACTTAGCACATTGATACAGTCTGTACGGTGGATAGATACCCCTCGGCCTCTGGTGACAAAACCAACAATCTCATCTCCGGGTACAGGGGAACAACACTTGGAAAAACGCACTGATACATCTGTGATTCCCTTTACCGTGATACCGCCCTTGGACTTGGCCTTCATTTGCTTGGAATCCAGGCTGCTTTCCGCAATACTTGCCAGAATTTCCTCGTTGGTCATCTCCTTCTGATGATCGCGGTCATAATATTCGATCATCTTATTGACGATCTGGCCCTCCTTCAGACCTCCATGACCGATGGCAGCCAGCACGCTGTCCCAATCCCGGAAACCATACTTGCGCATAATATTTTCCATGTATTCCGGTTTCATCAGCTCTGGCATATTGACAGCCTTCGCCTTACAATAGGAGATCAGCAATTCCTTACCTTTGACAATATTGTCTTCTTTTAACTCATTACGAAACCATTGATTGATCTTATTCTTCGCCTGGGTACTCTTTACCAGATTCAGCCAGTCACGGCTGGGGCCTCTGGAATTCTGGGAAGTAATGATCTCAACTCGGTCTCCGTTTTTTAATTCATAATCTATAGTAACCAGCTTCCCGTTGACTCTGGCTCCCACCATCTTATTGCCCACGGCACTGTGAATACTGTAGGCAAAATCTATGGGAGTAGAACCAACCGGCAGATTCTTTACATCGCCGCTGGGTGTGAAACAATATACATTGTCTGAAAAAAGATCCAGATCACTCTTAAGCAGGCTCATAAACTCCCGATTATCCGTGTTGTCTCTCTGCCATTCCAGAATCTGGCGCAGCCAGGTAAGCTTCTCTTCCTCCTGCTCCTTGCCCTTTTTGCCGTCCACACCTTCCTTGTACTTCCAGTGGGCCGCAATTCCGTATTCTGCGGCTTTGTGCATCTCAAAGGTACGGATCTGCACCTCAAAGGGCTGTCCGCTGGAACCGATAAGAGTGGTATGCAGGGACTGATACATATTTACCTTGGGCATGGCAATATAGTCCTTAAACCTGCCGGGAATGGGCTTATACATTTCATGGATCACGCCGAGGGCTGCATAACAATCCTTTACCGTATCTACAATGATACGAATGGCAAACAAGTCATAAATCTGATCCAGGGTCTTATCCTGGTTCTTCATCTTTTTATAGATACTGAAAAAATGCTTCACTCTTCCGTCAATCTTGGCCTTGATGCCGGCCCCTACAATATGCTCACTGACCTCACTTACAATGCTTTGGATATAGCTCTCCCGCACGCTTTTACGCACAGCAATCTTATCCACCAGATCGTAATAGACCTCAGGCTCCAAATATTTCAACGAAAGGTCATCCAATTCTACTTTTAGTTTGGAGATACCAAGCCTCTGGGCAATGGGACAATACACCTCTATGGTCTCCCTTGCGATCCGCTGTTGTCTGTCCGGTTCCTGATACTTCAGCGTACGCATGTTATGAAGCCTGTCCGCCAGTTTCAGCATGATCACCCGGATATCCTTGGCCATGGCAAGGAACATCTTTCTCAGATTTTCCGCCTGCATCTCAAGTTTCGTATCTCCTGCCTGCACATGTTCACTGGTAAGGGGCAGCTTTTCCAGTTTGGTAACACCATCTACCAGCAAAGCCACATCATCACCAAACTCCTTTGTCAATGCCTCCATGGTCATAATGGTATCTTCCACCACGTCATGCAAAAGTCCCGCCACAATGGTTTCCTTATCCAACTCCAGATCGGCAAGGATGATCCCCACATTCAGGGGGTGGATGATATAAGGTTCCCCGGACTTACGCCGCTGATCTTTATGAGCTTCTTTTGCAATAAGATAAGCCTTTTCGATCATGGAAATATCATCTGATGGATGATATAATTGCACACGCTTTATAAGCACCTGATACAATTCATCGGGTGCCATTCCATCCTGTATTTTGCTGATTCTGCCATCATCCATGGCAAGTTCTCTCTTTTCTTCCGTCATACTTCATCAGCCACCTGACTAAAAAATCTATTTTCCTTCGTATTGGATCGCAGCGTCCAAACGATATCCCTTCAGCAGGTCTCTGCCTTTCAATCCCTTCAGTTCGATCAGCACTACAATGCCAACCACCTGACCGCCCAGTTCCTCCACCAGCTCAATCATGGCCTTGGTGGTTCCTCCTGTAGCAATAAGGTCATCCACGATCAATACCTTCTGGCCGGGCTGTATGGAATCCTTGTGCATTTCGATTACAGCTGTTCCGTATTCCAGCGCATATTCTTTTTGAATGGTCTCCCGGGGCAGCTTGCCGCTCTTACGGATCAGTACGAAAGGCTTGTGATTATTATATGCAATAGGTGTGCCAAAAATAAATCCTCTGGATTCAGGACCTGCCACCACATCATACTCCAGATCCTTTACCAAGTCCTGCATGGTATCCACCGCAAGATGAAGACCGTCCGCATCCTGTAAAACGCTGGTCACATCTCTGAAAATAATACCCTTTTCCGGAAAATCCGGAATACTTTTTACATACTCTTCCAACTGTTTCATAGCCCACCTTCTCCTTTGCATTGTATTATATTATTTTTTTTGCGCAATGTCAAAAACTTCCGTGTCATCCAAAAATATTTACCAGATCGTTAAACAATACCACTACCATCAATCCCAGGAAAAATACCATACCGATAAAATGCACGATGCCTTCCTTGTCCGGCGGGATTGGTTTACCCCGAATCACTTCTATCAGTAAAAAGACCAATCTTCCTCCATCCAAAGCAGGTAGCGGCAACAGATTCAAAATACCCAGATTTACCGAAAGCAACAACACAATATTCATCATGCTGAGCACAACTGTGGAAACACCGTACTCCTTTGCTGTGTCATAGGTCTTGCCCACCACATTGACCGCAATACCCACCGGTCCTGCCACGTCCTCCCGATTAAAATTCCCTGTCAGCAGCATCCCAATGCTCTTGTAGGTAGCCCGCACACAATAACGCAGCTCATACCATGCATCCCGCAGTACCCCGAGCCCTTTGCTCTGCTCATAAGTGCCACCATATATACCCATCTGCCAGGTTCCGGCCTCTTCATTATATACCGGAGTCAGGGTAACGGTATTTTTCTCGCCTGCTCTCTCGTAGGTAATCTCCATATCCTTGCCCCTGCTGGCCGCGAACATCAGCTGGATATCGCGAAACAGATAGGTCTTTTCTCCGTCAATAGACAAAATCCTGTCACCTGCAGCAAGCCCTGCCTCCTGGGCCGCCCCGCCGTCAACTACCGCTTTTACCTCCGGCAGATCCGTAGGATTGAGGGATACCAAAACCACAGCAAAGACAAAGGCTAAAATAAAATTAAAGATAGGGCCTGCCGCCACCGTAGAGATCCTGGCCCACACCTTGGCCTTCAAAAAGGATCCGGAATCATCCACAGGTTCCAGTTCTCCCTCTGTCAATTCATCATTTTTCTTGGTCTCCAACCCATCTTCGCCTTCAAACATACATGCACCGCCGATGGGCAAAAGTTTCAGAGAATACTTTGTCTCTTTTTTATGAAAAGAAAACAGTGTAGGCCCCATGCCCACGGAAAACTCAACCACATGTATACCATTGAGCTTGGCAATAAGAAAATGCCCGAATTCATGGGACAAAACTACAATGCCAAAAACCAGTACAAACAAAATAAACGTCATCATTCCTGTCTGTTACACCTCTGTTAAAATATATTCATAAACCTCTGCTTCCGTCTGCAGGATCTGCTCTACATTCGGATTATCAATCTTTTTATGGTTCTGCATGGAAGCTTCTATCAATTCCGGAATTTGTAAATAACTGATCTTGCGATCCAAAAACAAACTGACCGCCTTCTCGTTGGCCGCATTATAAACGGTAGGCATACTGCCGCCCTCCCGCAATGCCTGATAAGCCAGCCTAAGGCCGGGAAAAGCTTCTATGTCAGGCTCTTCAAAGGTCAACTGCCCTAAGGCAAAAAAGTCCACACGGCGACCGCCCATGGGTCTTCTGTCGGGATAAAAAAGCGCATACTGTATGGGAAGCTTCATGTCCGGTACGCCCAGCTGCGCCATAATGCCACCGTCCACATACTGCACCATGGAATGGATAATGCTCTGAGGATGCACCACCACCTGAATCTGCTCAGGCAGCACGTCAAACAACCATCTTGCCTCTATTACCTCAAGACCTTTATTTACCAGTGTGGAAGAATCAATGGTGATCTTCCTGCCCATAGCCCAATTGGGATGTTTTAAGGCATCCTCCACACGGATATCCAAAAGCTCCTGTCTTGTTTTGCCACGGAAAGGCCCACCGGAAGCTGTCAGCAGTATTTTCTCAATCCTTTCCTTTGGTTCTCCGTTCAATGACTGAAAGATCGCACTATGCTCACTGTCTACCGGAAGGATGGGCACCTGACACCGCTTTGCCAGCGGCATGATGATATGCCCTGCAGTTACCAATGTCTCCTTGTTTGCCAGTGCGATGGTCTTGCCACTCTCTATGGCCGCAATCGTAGGTCTGATACCAATCATTCCCACCACAGCCGTCAATAATACCTCCACCTGGTCGGAAGCCGCAATTTCCAACAATCCTTCCATGCCACAGCCTATCCTGATATCCAGATCCGCCACCCGATTCTTTAAATCCGATGCAGCCTTCTCATTCCACATTACAGCCATCCTGGGATGAAACTCCCGGATCTGCTTCTCCATCAAGTCTACATTACTGCCGGCAGCCAGAGCTGTTACAACCAGTTCCGGATTTTCCCGTGCCACCTCCAGCGCCTGGGTTCCTATGGAGCCGGTGGAGCCTAATATACCTAATTTTTTCATCTTCTCATCCTTTGATAAATAATGCCGCCATAAAATAAATCAGCGGTGCTGTCACGATCACACTGTCAAAACGATCCATAATTCCACCGTGCCCCGGGATCAGCTTTCCATAATCTTTAATGTCATGATTGCGCTTGATCGCAGAAGCTGCCAGATCTCCCACCTGACTGCATACAGCACCTAATCCACAGATCAGCACAATGATCAGATCCACCGTTTGACCTTCCACCGCCGGATTCACCACAAAATGGCTGTAGATCCATCCGATCAGCATAGCTCCTACCACACCGCCGATACATCCTTCCAAGGACTTCTTCGGGCTAAGTACCGGGAAGATTTTATGCTTTCCGATCAACATTCCTACTGCATAAGCACAGGTATCACACCCCCAGGAACAGATCAGGATCAGCCACACAATATACTGTCCGTAAGGCAAAACTCTGGTCTGATACATAAAAGAAAACATCACCGGAGCATACACAAAAGCAAAAAAGGCGGCAAACACCTGCTCTGATCGAAATTTTGGGAAACGAGCCACATACACAAATAAAAGGAGCAAAAGCACACCCAGTAACACCATATACTGCAAAAAACTTTCCTTTGCAAAATATACGGTGGTATAATAGGCAATTACCCCCATCAGTCCTGTCAAAACAAGTCCATTCCATGGCTTGCCCTTTTCCTGAATCCCTGTAGCCTTGGCCAATTCAAGATACGCCACCAGAGAGATCAACAACAAGGAGGCTGCCAAGATCGGCCCGCCAAAGATAAATGCAACCAGTGCCAGGATCACCAGGATCACTCCGCTCAAAACTCTGGTCCAAAACATATATCATCCCTCCTTTACCAGGCCATATCTTCTGTCTCTTTGATTATATGCCTCTACAGCTTTCAGTAATTCTTCTTTTGAAAAATCCGGCCATGCCACAGGCGTAAAATAAAACTCCGTATAGGCCAACTGCCACAATAGAAAGTTGGATATCCGCTGTTCTCCACAGGTACGGATCAGCAGATCCGGCTCCGGCAGTCCATGGGTATCCAGCATATCACTGATGGTCTGTTCTGTAATCTCCTCCGGTGCCACATTGCCCCCGGCCGCTTGCTCTGCTATCTTCTGCACCGCACGTCTGATCTCATCCCTGCCTCCATAATTGATAGCAATCTGAAAATGCAGGCCATCATTATCTTTGGTAGCTTCCTCCAGCTCCTGGATTCGCTTACGGATATCCTCATCCAGGCCGGTCTTATCACCAATTACGCGGACACACATCCGATTTTTCTCTGCTGTTTTCAAGCAGGTTTTCATATAATTTCGAAGCAGCTTCATCAGTGCAGCAACCTCATCGCTGGGACGTTTCCAGTTCTCCGTAGAAAAGGCGTAGACTGTCAAGTAGCTGATCCCCATCTTGTAAGCCTCCTCGCAGATCACCTCCACCGTCTTGGCACCCTGGGTATGTCCATATGTCCTGGGCATGCCTTTGGCCTTAGCCCATCTGCCATTTCCGTCTAATATGATCGCCACATGCCTCGGCATTCTCAATTCTTCCATAATTTCAGTCCTTCCGACAAATTCATTATATGAATGCATAGATTAACCAAACGGAAGTTCTCAGGCGTCTGCACGGCCCTTGAACTCCCGCAGAGTTTTTTATACAGTCATAATCTCCTTTGTCTTGGCATCTACCATGCCATCAATGTCCTTGATGAACTTGTCGGTCATCTTCTGAAGCTCATCGCCCAGCTGCTTGATCTCATCCTCGGAAACCTCTCCCTTGGACAATTTCTTGAAGGCATCATTGCCGTCACGGCGGATGTTACGGATGGCAACCTTTCCTTCCTCACCCTTCTTCTTAATATCTTTTACAAGGTCTTTTCTTCTCTCCTCGGTCACCTCAGGGAACACCAGACGGATCACACTGCCATCATTGGAAGGTGTGATACCGATATCGGAAGCCAGAATAGCTTTCTCGATCGCTTTGATCAGAGATTTCTCCCAGGGTGCGATCTGCAGGATCCTTGCCTCAGGAACTGTCACATTGCCCACCTGCTGAATCGGGGTAGGGGTTCCGTAGTAGTCAACTCTCAGCTTGTCAAGCACATGGGGGTTGGCTCGTCCTGCACGAATGCCTGCCAGATCTGCTGTCAGATACTCGCATGCCTTCTTCATTTTATCCTCATACTGCTGTAATCTTGCGTCCATAATTATTTACTCTCCTTTTCTTTATTATACGATTACTTTCGTTCCGTTGAAATCACCCTTCAGGGTATTCACAATACTGTTCTCCTCGTTCAGCCCAAATACCCACATGGGCATTTTATTATCTCTGGCCAGAATAGATGCGGTCATATCCACCACCTGAAGATTCTTAGCAATCACCTCATCGATGGTAACCTCATCATATTTCACTGCTGCCGGATTTTTGTTGGGATCATCACTGTACACACCGTCAATAGACTTGGCCAGCAGGATCACCTCTGCCTCCACCTCAATAGCTCTCAATACCACGCCCGTATCCGTTGAAAAATAGGGATGGCCCGTACCGCCTGCGAAAAATACTACCATTCCTTTTTCAAAGCATTCATTTGCCCCATCCTTGGAAAACAATGTTGTAAAGGCCCCACATTGAAAGGGTGTCATCACACTGGTGTTCATACCTTCACTGCGGAAAATCTCCGAAACGTAGATACAGTTCATCACAGTGGCTAACATACCGATCTGATCCGCCTTGGTCCGGTCGATCCTTTCACTGGAGCGCCCCCTCCAAAAATTACCGCCTCCGGTCACAATACCTACTTGCATTCCGTCATCCACCAACTGTTTTACCTGTAGCGCTACTTTTCGGACGGTCTCCTCATCAAATCCGGTTTTCTTCTCCCCGGCCAGCGCTTCTCCGCTGAGCTTTAATAAAATTCTTCGCATATTTCATCACCTGCCTGAACCATTTTTACATATAATTATATTAAGTATATCACAACTATTGCTCTTGGGAAAGTGTTAAAATACAAAAAGACGGTAAAACCGTCTTTTAACCCTCCACGATCAGGTATCTTCCGTCTCCCACATCAAACACCTCATCCGCCTCCAATATCTCATCTCCTGTAGCACCGTCCATGTCAATTCCTTCTTCCTCAAAATATTCCACCACTTCTTCCAAGGAATCAACCACAACGGCCATACATTCTTCCAGGAAGGCCTCTGCGGCTTCCAGACTGTCTGCCACCGGCTGAGGGAACAGCTGTAATTGATTGTCTAAAAAGCACTGCAGTACTGCGTCATCAAATTCGTGCATTATTTTCACCTCCAAGTCTAATCGTAATGATGCAATATCATAATATGCATTCTAGCCTATATAGTCAAGTAGCTTTAATGGATTTTCAATCATAATATCTGCATGATATTCTTCCAGCTCTTTCCTGTCCCTAAATCCCCAGAGAGCTCCTACGGTCAGAGCACCTGCACTTTTACCTGTCTGCATATCTGTGCCCGTGTCTCCCAAATACAGAATATCAGACTGCTGCAGCCCCAGTTTCTCCAAAATACAATAGACACCCTCCGGGCTGGGTTTTCTGGGAATCTCCGGCTTCTGACCCTGGATCACATCAAAACAATCCTTACCAAACAGCGTTTCTACCACATTTACAGTCTCTGCATGGGGTTTATTGGACAACACTGCAAGTCGAAGTCCTCTTTCCTTTAACTGCCTAAGCAGCTCTCTGATCTCTCGGTAGGGTTCTACCTTGTACATGCAGTATTCTGCAAAAATTTCCTTATAGGCAGCAAAGGCCCGGTCAAAAAATTTCAGTTCCTCATCCCCCTGCCCTTTCAGGCATCGTTCGATCAGCTTGGCAGCCCCATCCCCCACAAAATATTTGTACTGTTCCTTTTCATAGGGTGCGAAGCCAAACTGTGTGATCGCCATGTTTGCCGAATATTGAATCGATTCCAGAGAATCCGTAAGTGTTCCGTCCAGATCAAAGATTACTGCCTTTTTCATAAATTTCTGCCCTCATCTTTTTTAGCTCTTGATTTAATCTGCTGACCGGAAGCCCCACCACATTATAATAATCCCCTCTGATCCCTTTCACATATTTTGCAAAGGCACCTTGAATGGCGTAGCTGCCGGCCTTATCCATGGGTTCACCGCTCTCAATGTATTCCCAAATTTCCTCCGGTGTGAGAGTGTAAAAAGTCACCTCCGTACATTCGTGAAAGGTTCTGATCATGGGCTGTCCTGCCTGCAATGTGCAGAGTGTCACCCCTGTATAAACCTGGTGGGTGTTCCCCTGAAGCTTTTCCAACATGCGAAAAGCATGCTGACTGCCTTGGGGTTTTCCCAGAATCTCTCCTTCGAAAGCTACCACCGTGTCTGCTCCGATGACCAAGGCATCCTCCTTATGGTCCTGTTTTTCAAAAATATCCGTTGCCTTTAAGCGGGATAGTTCCTCCACCAACGCGGCCGGCTCCTGCGCTGTCACATTCTCATCCGCCCCGCTTGGGATCACCTCAAAGCTTGGATAAAGAATACCCAGAAGCTCCCTGCGCCTGGGAGAGGCGGATGCAAGTATAATTCTACTCATGATGCATTTCAGGGATAAACACGCGTCTCCCCGCCTCCTCTTTCTTTTTATCCACTGCCTCTCTGGCCTCCTGACAGAATACTTCCTGAGCACAAATGGCCTCTTTCCCTCTCCTGTCTACCTTTTCATAAATGCCGTCCGGCTGGAGAACATGGGCCTTCAGCGTATCCTTCAGCTGAACCTCCAAAATATGCATCAGCTCCTGTTTCAGTTCATCTGCCTCCACAGGGAACAAAATCTCCACACGGCGTTCCAGATTTCTGGGCATCCAGTCTGCACTGGAGCAGTAAATCTCCCTATCACCGCCGTTTTCAAAATAGAAAATACGGCTGTGCTCCAAGAAATTACCCACAATAGATCTGACAGTAATATTTTCACTGACACCGGCAATCCCCGGTTTCAGGCAGCAGATACCACGGATGATCAACTCAATCTTTACTCCGGCTGTGCTGGCCTCATAGAGAGCCGCGATCACATCCTGATCACAAAGAGAGTTCATCTTTGCAATAATATGTGCCTCATGCCCGGCCAGAGCATAATCTCTCTCCCTGCCGATCAAATACAAAAAGCGATCTTTCAGCCAAAGGGGTGCCAGACTCAAGGCATGCCAGTGCAGCGGCTCTGAGTAACCTGAGAGCATGTTAAACACTGCAGTTGCATCCTCTCCGATGGTCTCCCTGCAGGTCATAAGCCCGATATCCGTGTATAATTTTGCAGTTGCATCATTGTAATTGCCTGTTCCTAAGTGCACATACCTGCGGATACCATCCTCCTCCTTGCGGACCACAAGGGTGATCTTGCTGTGGGTTTTCAGCCCCACCAGACCGTAGATTACGTGACAGCCCGCTTTTTCCAGCATTCTGGCCCAGACGATATTGTTTTCCTCATCAAATCTGGCTTTCAATTCTACCAGCACCGATACCTGTTTGCCATTTTCTGCAGCCTGTGCCAGAGCGGCTATAATGGGAGAATTGCCACTGACTCTATACAGGGTCTGCTTGATGGCCAATACATCCGGATCCTCGGCAGCCTGCCGGATAAAGTTTACCACAGGCGCAAAGGTCTGGTACGGATGGTGCAACAACACATCTCCTTTTCTGATCTCTTCAAACAGATCACACCCCGCAGGAAAAGCAGGCACCGGCTGAGGAACATGGGGGGCATTCTTTAGGTGCTCATACCCTTCCATGCCATACATCTTCATCAAAAAAGTCAGATCCAAAGGACCGTCGATAGGATAGATTGCCTTATCCTCAATAGATAGTTCCTTCCGCAAGATCTTCAGCAGGCGCTTGTCAGTATCTTTTTCCACTTCCAGCCTGATCACTTCTCCCCACTGACGTTTCTTTAACTGCTTCTCTATCTCTTTTAACAGATCTGCAGCCTCTTCTTCCTCAATGGTCAGATCCGCATTGCGCATGATACGAAAATGATGGGCACAGACAATATCATAATTTAGGAACAGCTTATGCATGTTCCGCTCTATGATCTCCTCCAAAAGGATCACTTTTTTCTGACCCCCCTTTACAGGCAGGGGCACAATACGGGAAAGCACGCTGGGCACCTGCACCGTAACAAATTCCAGTTCACCCTTCCCGGACTTTTTGGTCACCAGCGCTCCGATATTCAGGGATTTATTTCGGATCAGCGGAAAGGGTCTGGAGGAATCCACCGCCATGGGAGTCAGAACCGGATAAATATTGGACTCGAAATACCGGTCCACATATGCCGCCTCCTGCTCCTCCAGTTCTTCATGAGATTTCACAACCGTTAAACCGCTCTGTTCCAAAAGCGGCAATAAGATGCGATTGTAGGTAGTGTATTGCAGATGTACCTGTTCATGAAGCTTTTCCCCCAAAGCTTCCAGCTGCTCCTGAGGTGTCATCCCCGCAATATCACGCTTTTGATAGCCCGCATTTACCATATCCTTCAGAGAAGCCACACGTATCATAAAAAACTCATCCAGATTGGAAGCCGTAATACTTAAGAATTTAATTCTCTCGAATAACGGTATGTTTTTGTCTCTGGCTTCTCCCAGTATCCTTTGGTTAAAGGATATCCAGCTAAGCTCCCTGTTGGTGTAATACTTTGCATCATGATATTTGTTCACACCCATTTTAAAACCTCCTGCGCTGCCTGATGACCGGTCTCAGATTATATACTTCCTCAAAAAACTCTGCCCGATCGGCAAAAAGCCCCTTTTCCAATGAAATATCTTCGGCTGTGTCCACCTGGAGAATCAATTCTCTATCTTTTAATGTAATCTTTGCATCCTTAAATTTCTGCTTGTGACTACGGTCCAATGCATTGGCAATCTTTAAGATCGCTGTCAATTTTGCAATAGTCAGGTAAGACATTTGCTCCATAACGGAACGTCTGGAAAGCTGCTCAAAATAAATAAAATCATCATGATTAAATTTTACAATATAAGCCACCATCTCCCGCTCTGCATGGGACAATCCGATCATCTCCGTAGACATGATAATGTTGTAGGAACACTCTCCCAAATTTACCAAACTGATGTATTTACCACAATCATGCAAGATGGCTGCAATCTGTAGGTACAGACGCTCACGTTTTCCCAGGCCGTGTATCTTCTTCATGCTGTCAAAGATAGCCAGTGTCAGCTTCTCCAATGTCTCTGCCCGCTTCTTGCTGCCCATATACCGCTTACTGATGGTTCTTGCACAAGCCAAAATATCCTTTTCGAAATCATGCTCACAGATCACAATCTTCTGCTGTTCTGCGTACTCATAGGCAATTCCGTCACAGAGGGTCACACCCGGTGCCCAGATAAGCTTTGCCCCTACCATATCCACAATATGATTCATCAAAACAGCTGATATAAATAACAGTGACGCTGCCTCCTCGGTGATACCCAGTTCTACAGCTGATTCTGTTCTGCTCACCTGACGGAGATGCTCCATAAATTCTTTGTACTGTGCAATATCTACACAGCCTTCCTTGGCTGTGCCTCTTCCCTGACTGGCTGCCCACCAACACAGGTAATCATCCACCACAATGATATTTTCAATCTCTCTATCCTTCAGATAAAGTTTCTTAAATACGGAAAGCTGTGCTCCCGCTATCTCATTGATCAGATTCTCCATCTGGTAAGGGGCCGCATTCATCCGGTTTAATTTCTCCTGCAGACGTAGCACACCAACTCTGATATTCTGGGTGGTCACAAGAGAGTCATTGTCAAACAGGGACATCTGTATACTACCCCCGCCGATGTCTACGATCACCGTACTTTTTTCTATGATTTGATCAAAACGTTCTCCCTTGGAGGCAATGGATTTATAATCCAGAAACCGCTGTTCTGAATTGCTCAGCACATCAATGCGAATCCCGGTTCTCTGCTCAATCTGTCCCAGAACAATGGACATATTTTCCATTTCCCGAATAGCACTGGTTCCGTAAGCCTTATAAGCATCCACTCTGTAAGTTTTCATGATGTCTGCATATTCCTTCAAAACCTTGCAGAGTTCTTCTACCTTTTCATAACGCAGTTTACCTGTGCGATAAGTATCCGTGCCAAGGTCGATCCTGTGGCGTACATGATCAATCTGGCGCATACGGTTTTTACCGGAAAACTCAAATATTTTCATTCTCAGTTCATAAGAACCTACATCTATGGCTGCAAATGTTTTCATCCACATTCTCCCCCTACGAACCACACCGTTTAACTTTCAGCTTCTGCTCCCAGTAAATAGTCCACAAATTGCTGGGCAGTCCTTCCGGAAAGTCCGCCATGGCTGATCTCCCACTTGTTGGCCTCTGCCAGCAGCTTCTCCTCCGGTATCTGCACCTGATAGCGCTCTGCCAAAACCTTGACGATATTTTGAAACTCCTTCCTGTCCGGTGCACCAAAATAAATAGTAACACCAAAACGAGCTACCAGGGAAAGTTTTTCCTGCACCGTATCCCCTTTATGCAGGTCATCAACTCTATCTTCCTTATCGCTGAAACGCTCCCGCACTAAGTGACGACGATTTGAAGTGGCATAGATCAGCACATTTTCCGGCTTTTTCTCCAGACCGCCCTCGATCACAGCCTTTAAGTATTTGTATTCGATCTCAAAATCTTCAAAGCTAAGATCATCCATATAGATGATAAATTTATAATTTCGATGCTTGATCTGGCTGATCACCTCATTCAGATCCTGGAACTGATGCTTATATACCTCAATGATACGAAGTCCTCTGTCGTAATATTCATTCACAATCCCTTTGATACTGGAGGATTTTCCGGTTCCCGCATCTCCGTAGAGCAGACAGTTGTTTGCCTTTCTGCCGCATACAAAGGCTTCTGTGTTGTCCACCAGCTTTTTCTTAGCGATCTCATATCCAACCAGATCTGCCAGCTTCACATGTGCAATATTCAAAATCGGCTCAATCCGCACACCTTCCTCATCATGAACGATACGAAACGACTTGTGCAGACCAAATTTACCCACACCATACTCCTTATAAAACTGAGTCAGGGTATCCTTCATCTGCTCTGCCGTGTCATCACTGTTAAAACGCTCCGCCAGTTCACAGATGCGGGCGCAGATCCTGGTATTATACACCTTGCTCTCCTGCTGATTGGTTTCATAATCCCGGATCAGTTCCAGTTCAGATACACCCAGATGTTTTGCCATAGGCTCAAAATCGTAATCGTAAAATTCCTTGAAAATACGGATGTCATGTAGCGCTGCCTTGTTGATGGTCCCCGGCACAGCGCCCCGGATCTCGCAG
Organism: Lachnospiraceae bacterium; assembly: GCA_015056865.1. Lineage (GTDB taxonomy): Bacteria > Bacillota > Clostridia > Lachnospirales > Lachnospiraceae > Acetatifactor. The sequence goes on along the minus strand of SVFM01000010.1, from coordinate 29,810 downwards.
GCCTTGCTGTAACTGTTCTCATTGTTTACCAGAAGATTAGCCAGATAGCAATGCCACAGATTGCCGTGAAAGCCATAATTTCCGGCCAGTTCCAGCAATTTATGTATGCATTCATATAATAGAGCAGCCATATCATCCTGGTTATAATACTCATCCTGGTAATGCTCCATCAGCCATGTCATGTCGTAGAGCAATTGTCCATCCTCAAATTCTCTGTATACGATCAATTCCTGTTCTCTCATATCCGTATTTCCTTCCTGTCTCCTCTTTTCGTCCCCAAACCTAATAATTTCCCAATATTTTCATATTTCTTGCCTCATCACGAAGACCCCTGAGTGCATTTTTCACTGCACTGTCTGCCAAATTCCCCTCAAAATCCACAAAAAATCTGTACTCCCAGTTGCGGTCCTCGATGGGACGGCTTTCGATCTTGGTCATGTTCAGATTATTGTAGATAAAATGGGACAGCATATGATACAGGGAACCACTCTTATGGGGCAATTCAAAACAGATGCTGATCTTCTGGGCATCTCTGCAGAAGATTTTCTGGTTCGTCACAATGATAAATCTGGTGGAATTGCTGTCAGACTGATTGACACCCCTTTCCAGCACCTGCAATCCATAGAGTTTTGCCGCGTGCTCTCCTGCAATGGCAGCCTGGGCCTTATCTTTCTCTGTTGCTACCTTTTGAGCCGCAAATGCATTATTTTGCATACTGATCTGCTGCCAGTCATACTGCTGCAAATATCGGGCTGACTGCATCAGAGACTGCGGGTGGGAGTATACTCTTCTGATATCCTCTTTCTTCGCTCCCGGTACACCTAATAGACAATGCTCTATTTTGATGATCTGCTCCCCCACAATATAATTTTCAAACTCTACCAACAGATCATAAATCTCACTGACAATGCCAGCTGTGGAATTTTCTATAGGGAGCACCGCAAAATCTGCACTGCCCTCATCTATGGCACTCATGGCCTCCCGAAAGGTCTCCACATAAAAGCTGTTTACATCTTCCCCAAAATACTTCAGCATTGCAGCCTGGGAGTAAGCCCCGGGCGCTCCCTGGAACACCACCCTTGCTCCTTTGGTCTCCAAAGCATCCACACCAATAAAAGGAAGCTTGCCCAGACTTCCACTCTGGGCAAGCAACTGATACTGCATCTTGCGGCTCATGGACATGATCTGTTCAAACAATTCTTCGATACCCTGGGCGTTAAACTCGCTGTGGGTCATAGAACGAACTCTTTCCAGTTTTTCCAACTCCCGCTGTTTATCAAACACTTTTTTACCGGTGTCTATCTTATACTGTGCCACGCCTTTGCACACATCCATACGCTGCTCATATAGTGACACAATCTGTGCATCAATTTCATCAATCTTTTTTCTAAGCTCCAGAAGATCCATTTTATGCCCTCACTCTTTTGGTATTTTACACTATCTTATACCAAAACTACTTCCAAGGCAAGCCCTACCGGAGCATATTTTACGAGTTGTTTCCACACTGTTTATACAATTCTATGGCCGCATCACTGACCAAATTGCCTGCCGCCGGCTCCAACCCGCTTGTAAATGCCAGTCTAGCCTCGTAAACCCCTTCTCTCATACATTCTTCAGTAGGTACATAACCGCAGTAATCATTGGCGAAGGCTGCCACAAAGCAATATTCACCGCAGGCTGCTTTTATTTTTTTGCCAAACTCCACAAACATCTGACAAGGGGTGCCGATCAGACTGCAGGGACCGATCTTAAATACCTGCAGTGCAACCTTCCTCTGGGTTCGCTTATCTGCCTGTACCCAAAAGGTCTGCAGTGCAAAAAAGGTATCTGTATAATTAGCTTGCCCGGGCCTACTCTCAATCAACTCATCCCCCAGATCCGCAAAAACTTTTTGTGCATTCAAGAGCATTTCGGGCGTAGGTTTTCTGAATCTGACAAAAATATCCTTGCAGGCAGCGTGCACCTGTCCATCCACAGGAGTTACATTTTCCATCGCTGCTTTTACCTTTTCGGCCAGACTTTTTCCTACCTTCCGGTATTGCTCCCACTTGTAGGTAGTCAGGTCATAGGGATTTAAATGATTGATATTGCCGCAGGCACCATTTACAAATATGGTCACAAACTCAGGTCCGAAATGCCGTTTGAGCTCTGCGCTCAAAATAGAGATATAGTCTCCGGTGACCATATTGCTATACACAATCGCAGGATGATTTGCATAATTTACCATGGCTCCCACGTACTTTCCTTCCTGCTTTATTGCAAGCACTAACACGGAAGGATCTATGGTACTGCTGGGTTCCTGAATTTGGTCCGTCAAGGTGTTGGGATCTGGATTGGTAAGCAAAGAGCCATCCTTCATCTTGTAGACTCTGATATAGGACATATCACTGAGTTCCTCTTTTCCAACAAACAGCTCCGATTCCTTCGCCCTTTTCCAAGCGTTGACAATGGCATCCGCGGCCTTTTGGATCAGATTTTGCAGATAAGCCGCATCCGTGACCACCTCTTCTCCCCAGTTCAATGTAGGACCGGCGCCGTGGGAGTGGGTAGCTATCACCATGATCTCCTGCTCCTTAAGAGGCACCCTCTCCATGACTCTCCGACGTATCCTTTCCGTAATATCCATAGTGATACCGCAGGCATCCACCACTACTACTGCAATATTTTCGCCTTCTGTCTGCATGACCATAGCTCTTGCATACAAAGGATCTAGAATTTCATCTGCATAGCGCGCCCCAAATCCCCCCGGAATAATACTGCCAAGGGGTGGTGTAATATCCAATTCATAAAATCCGCATTTCATGTATGTATCCTCCTTTTTCTTTTGTTATAACTGGTATTCACTTTATTGTAAAGAATGAAATATCTATCTGTACTTTCACATCAGTGTTATGCTATAATAAATTATCAAACACATACCACCAAGGAGTAACAACATGGAATTACTACAGTTAAAATATTTTATCAGTGCTGCTGAAACACAAAATTTCTCCAAAACCGCAAAGAAATTTACGGTTCCACCATCCGCCATCTCGCAAAGCATAAAACGATTGGAAAAGGAACTTGGGGTTTTATTGTTTGACCGCCGTGCGAACAAAATCTCTCTGAATAGTAACGGACAAATGTTTTATACATCTGTTAGGGAATCCGACCGACTACTAAGCGAAGTGGCCCAAAAACTCACAGACAGCCAGAAAAACATGTCCGGAGAGATTCGTATTCAAATTTTATGCAACCGAAGACTGGTTTCCACAGCCATAAAAGAATTCAGCCTCCAGCATCCGGATGTACATTTTGTCCTTCTTCACGGCCCCTCATCGGAGGAAGAATACGACCTGATCATTTCAGACCAGGATATTTCGGATATCAAATACCACCGCCAAATTCTTCTGACGGAAAATATCGCTGTTGCTTTTCACAAAGAACATCCCCTTGCTCTTCAAGAGGATTTGCGGATCAGCGACCTGTCCCGGGAAAATTTCATCACCATGCTTTCAGACGGCAGCTTGTATCGCATAACTCAAAAATTCTGTGCTCAGGCCGGTTTTACGCCACAGATCGCCATCCAGTGTGATGATCCCTACTACATACGCCAATATATCGAGATGGGCCTTGGAATCGGTTTTGTTCCCCTCTCCTCTTGGAAGGGACAGTTCTCCGAAAATCTGGTTTGCCGCACCTTCCATAACCTAACAAGGACCACTTATGTATATTGGAATCCCTCCCAGCACTCTAAGTCCGTGAAGTCGTTTTTAGAGGTTTTACGTCGGGTGAGGGAAAATGATCTTTCAAATTTATGTGTTTGATCAGTTCCACGACACCATGATCTGATCCAAATCCCAATTATCCATCATGGCTCCTACAAACTGCGGAAGATACTCCTCTACCAGAGAAGGGAGATGAGTTCTCTCCCAGGGAATCCTATAGATCACTTCCGTATCGTACGTATAATCCGTCTGAATATGCTTTTCTTCTTCGTTCCATGTTTCTCTGCCTTCTTCACGAGGACCGTATCCGATCAACAAATATTCGTCATTATAGAAACCGGATACATCTTGGAAAGCACGAACAATATACGGTTCTGACGATATCTGAGGACTTCTCAAATAGGCCTTCCGAGCCGGATCATAGCTGACACTAAGGCCAAAGGTCATTTTTGGTATAATTTCACCACTGTCCTGATCTTTGCAAATCCGATAGCCGCCGGTATAGATCCATCCGCCGCCTTCTCCCCAAATATTGCTGTTGTCACCGTCTTCCAAATAATCGTCATCCCAACGGCCATTATCAGTGTGAGGCGCATCATAGGTGACATCCAAAACGATATCTCCTGGCTCCACGTTTCCATTAGCACAAAGTTCCTCTGGAGTGAATCTATAGTACCACTGAGCCTCCGGATACAGATCGATCAATTTGCTCTGCAATTCATACCAGGAATTCGTATCATATTCATCAATCTGCGGATCTTGCTCCTGTTCTGCAAAAATAATGTGCAAATCACCGCCGCCTAACAACAATTCCACTTCGATGGGTTCATCTTCGATCACAGCATGTGCCTTACCACGCAGATGAAACTCTTCCTCTTCGGCACTGAGCAAGTTATCACCTTTAGGCAGGTAGATAGTCAATTCACCGTGCTCATCGGTAACTTCCAGTTCTTCATTGCCGTCTGCCCAAATAACTTTTACCACCTCTTCCGGCACCGGTTTCCGGTTTCCTTCTCTCAGTACCTTGACATCCGTACGCCATCTGTGATGAGGACATTTCCCAAACCCAAATTCGGGATCTTGTTGGTCCATGAAGGAAACATAGAACTTATCATATGGACTTGGCAATGTAATCGGCATGTTAAAAGGCGTCCAGGACAATCTGCCCAGCTCCTTACCTTTGCCCAGCAGTTTATCGACATCAATGGCTATATCGGTACGCAAAAATGCCTGTGCCTGTCCATCCACACATGCTTCGCAGTCATGGATGGATTCTTCGCCGGTTCCTGTCCAGGAAGGTTTTTTCAATGTTCCTTTCCACTCTGTGCCGGCACTCACTTTGGTACTTAATTCTGCCAACATCGGCACACCTAAATCCACGTCTACATTGAGAAAGTTCATTGCCAGTCTGCCATTAATCTCTGCTATCGAATAATTTACATCCTGATCCAGGATCCATGTATTACATTCATCAACGAACGGTATTCCATTCCAAACATATGCCGATGCATTTGTATGACACGACACAAACGCTCCAGTGCTGGCTCCTAACGACACCGTAGCATCCATAGTGGGCGAAAAGTCACACGTTAATACGATAGGACCTGCCAACGGATATATTATCGGTGGAAACTTCATAACTTCCACATTGCTGATACCGATTTTTCCTTCCAAGCTTGCCTTAAAGGAAGCATTGATATCCCCGTCCACTGAAAAATGCCAGATATTTACCACTGGCGAATATCGATATACAACGTGGATCTTAGAGGTCTGAAAACGCACTGATCCATTCGCCGAAAAACGTCCTCGTCTAAACGAAAAACTATCCCCCGACTCCAGTGCAAATATATCCCATTCGTCCTCTAAAGAGATCGCCTCATAAATATCCTGAAACCAGTTGCTTTCCGAATTATTTTCTTCCTCCGCTGATACGCCGGTATTCTCCGCACCACCAGTTGATGATCCTGACTGCAGTTCTCCCATCATCGCCTGAATTTCTTCATCAGAAATATCTAATTTCCAATGATCGTTTGTTTCCTCTGTAACTACTGCATCTACACCGTCCTCTGCCACTTGGATATATACCTCATCCGGAGATAACATCATATCCACATCTGCATATTCGATCAGTTTATCCAACGTCATCTCTCCTCCGGTGATGACAACCTGATCCTCCTGTAATTCCATACTTTCTACTTTCACAGAAATGCCAGGTCCATACTGCACAGAGGGATCCATAAAGAACACATCATCTTTCTCCAGAGAGGTTATTTGTTCATCCGGATTGGCAATGACATACTGTCGCAGCGTCTTATTTACCTTCATAATAATATTGCTTTCACCATCTGTGGTCACCCGTTTTACACCCTCCGCGTACACCACAAAATTGGTGTCCTCCTGATCATCCAGATTATCAATTAAATGATCCGGAAAATCGTGAATAGTCTTAGTGAAGGCTTCTTCCAGCAACTTCTCTGTTTCTTCTGCGGTAAGATCCGGTGTTTCCTGCGTTGTCTCTTCTGGCTGATCCTTTCCCTTTTCCAGCGCAATAATCCCCACAATGATCAATCCCACTGTAACCACAGCACCCAGGACAAGCCCCAGTTTCTTTCGGTCCTTCATCATGCTCTCCTCTTTCTATGTTTTCTATGCCTTTACACCAAATTCTCATCTATTGCCTTTGCATATATTATAAAACATGTTTTTATTGGGCACAACCGATTCCTGTCTTTTATATTAAAGAGCATTTGAGTATACCAAAAATTGCTTAAACCTCACGGTCTAAGCAATTTTTCTTTAGACTTTTACAGTCCCCCAATATATTGTTTGAAGTTTCCTTTTATTGCCTGGTCAACCGATAAGTCTCTCTGGCAATAGCCAACTCCTCATTGGTAGGAATCACCATAACTGTGGTTTTGGAATCAGGCGTACTGATGGTGATATCCTCACCCCTCTTCTGATTTGCCTCATCATCCAGCTTTACTCCCAGATAGCCCAGGTAATTGTTGCAGATCAGTTCCCGGGTAAAGCTGCTGTTCTCACCCACGCCGGCTGTAAAGCAGATCACATCCACTCCATTCATGGCTGCTGCGTAAGCACCGATATATTTTGCCACTCTATAAGCAAAACAATCCATTGCCTCCACTGCTCTGACATTGCCCTGAGGATAAGCATCTTCCAGATCCCGGAAATCAGAAGAAAGATTATCAGACAACCCCAGCACACCGGACTTCTTGTTCAAGATTGCCATAACCTCATCAATGGTCTTATTCTCTTTATGCGCAATAAACTCAATGATAGCAGGATCAATATCACCACTTCTGGTGCCCATGATCAGTCCCTCCAAAGGAGTCATACCCATGGAAGTATCCACACATTTACCGTTCATCACTGCAGAAACGCTGGCTCCGTTGCCCAAATGGCATACAATGATCTTCAGATCTTCATAGTTTCTGCCCAGCACTTCAGCCGCTCTTTTGGAAACATAAGAATGGCTGGTTCCGTGGAAACCGTATCTTCTGATCCGATACTTCTCGTAATATTCATAAGGAATCCCGTACAGATAAGCCTTCTTCGGCATAGTCTGATGGAACGCTGTATCAAAAATACCAGCCATGGGGGTATTAGGCATCAGCTCCTTACATGCACTGATTCCGATCAGATTGGCCGGATTATGCAAAGGCGCAAGATCATTACACTCTTCGATGGCCTGAATCACCTCATCTGTGATCACAGTAGAACCGGCAAATTTCTCACCACCGTGCACCAGACGATGGCCTACAGCGCCGATCTCATCCAAGCTCTTTACCACACCTGTCTTCTCGTTGGTCAGTGCTTCCAGCACATAACGAATGGCATCTGTGTGATTCGCCATGGGGGCTTCCTTGATCTCCTTTACGCCTCCTGCAGGAGTGTAAACAATCCTGCTTCCCTCAATACCGATTCTCTCACAAAGACCTTTTGCTGCCAGCTGCTCTGTCTGGGCATCGATCAGTTGGAACTTTAAAGATGAACTGCCGCAATTGATAACTAATATATTCATTTTTTTATTCCTTTCTTGGAAATTTTTTACTATTTCAACAACGTTCAGAGCCACCTCGAAAACGCTTTGCGTTTCCTCGTTGTGGCGTATCCGCCAAATGGATTTTTACCTCAACGCACTTGCGTATGCAAGCATCCGCAGTGCATTGCGAAAAAATCCGCTTGGCTCTGAACGTTAGACAAGTTGTGCCTGTACAGCGGTAAGGGCTACTACACCTACGATGTCTTCCCAGGAACAGCCTCTGGATAAATCATTTACAGGTTTTGCAATGCCCTGCAGCATAGGTCCATAGGCCTGCGCGCCGCCCAAACGCTCTACCAGCTTATAACCTATATTTCCTGCGTCCAGGTTTGGGAAGATTAAAACATTCGCTCTGCCTGCCACGGAGCTTCCCGGCGCCTTTGTCTTTGCCACCCGGGGAACCAAAGCTGCATCCGGCTGTAACTCGCCATCCAATACCAGACTGGGATACTGTTCATGGGCGATCCTTACCGCCTCAACCACCTTGTCCACCAGTGGATGCTTTGCACTGCCCTTTGTGGAATGAGACAGCATAGCGATCACAGGCTTGGGCCCTATCAGGGCCTTAAAACTTCTGGCTGAAGTATCGGCAATGGCTGCCAGTTCCTCGGGCGTAGGATCCTGATTTAAGCCACAGTCCGCAAAGATAAGCGTACCGTCCTCTCCCTGATCCTTGAACTGCGTATCCATGACAAAAAATGCGGAAACCAATTTTACTCCCGGGGCAGTCTTTAATATCTGCAGAGCAGGTCTCAAAGTATCTGCTGTAGAGTGACAGGCACCTGCCACCATGCCGTCCGCATCATTATTCTTTACCATGACAATACCGAACGTCAGGTAGTCTGTCAGCAGGATTTCACGTGCCTTTTCAAGCGTCATCCCCTTTGATTTACGGGTCTCATATAATAAATTAACATATTCATCCAGCTTGGATGTGGTCTTGGGATTGATCACCATTACTTTATCCAAATCTACTTCCAGCCAGCCGGCACCATCCATGATCTTCTCCTCATCTCCTATCATGATGATGTCTGCAATGCCTTCTTCAATGATCTTTGCAGCCGCGATCAATGTTCTTTTGTCGTTAGACTCCGGCAGCACGATCGTCTTTTTATCCAAACGGGCTCTGTCCTTAATCCTATCAATATATGACACTCTGATTCTCCTTTCATACAATAACTATTTTTCTCTTTGCATTTTTTCTTGTTTATATTATACTAAAATAAGATTTTGTATACAAGAAAAAAAAGCCCCCGGATTGTTCATAATTCAGAACAATACGTAGCTTAGATCAGAAAGAGGCACCTATGAAAGTAACCGGAATCATTGCAGAATATAATCCCTTCCACACAGGCCATCAATATCATATAACGAAGGCCCGGGCCGTCACAAATGCAGATTACATCGTCGTCGTCATGAGCGGAAATTATGTGCAGCGAGGCCTGCCTGCCATCATGGATAAATACCTGCGCACAGAGCTTGCACTGCGCGGCGGTGCCGATCTGGTTCTGGAACTTCCTCTGCCCTGGGCTGACGGAAGCGCAGAATATTTTGCCTGGGGCGGTGTATCCTTGTTGGATCAGCTGGGGATCGTAGACTGCCTTTGCTTCGGAAGTGAATCCGGAAATGTACAATCTCTGATCCGAGCCGCCTCCCTGCTTACACCCGAGCAGCCCAGGTACAGCCAAATCCTCCAAAAGTATTTGGCGGATGGTCTCTCTTATCCCGCTGCCCAGGCGGCAGCCTATGAAGAATGCATGGAGGAAAACTCTCCTTTAAGCACCCCTAATGACCGACTGGGCGTGGAATACTGCAAAGCCCTGCAAAGAAAAAGCAGCTCCATTGTCCCTGTAACAGTCCTGAGAGAAGGGGCCTTTTATTACGAGGAAGCACTCTGTTCCAACAGCCACAGCAGCGCTACTGCTATCCGAAAGGCCCTTCTGGAAGGCACCTCACCGGAAACTGTCACTGACCAACTGCCAGACTGGGAATCCCAGCTGCTTAGGCAACACTGGCACCGTTGTTTCCCCATTTCTCCGGAAGACTTTTCTTTGCTTTTACAGGCTCGTCTTCTAAATGAAACATCCCAGTCTCTGAAAAACTACTGGGATGTGTCAGCTGCCCTTGCAGACAAAATCATAAAGCACCTGCCGGAATACACCACATTCAGCGAATTCGTACAGGTGCTCAAGAGCAAAGAATTGACCCATTCCCGGATCTGCCGCAGTCTGCTTCACATTTTATTACAACAAACCTGCCAGGATTCCCCCTGTTCCTCCCCCAGTGAAAACGTGCCCTACGCTCGTATCCTAGGCTTTCGTCAGGACGCCTTGCCGTTGCTTAGCGCCATCAAGGAGACTTCTGCCATTCCACTGATCTCCAAACTGGCAGATGCCCACAAGATTCTTTCCCCTCATGCGCTGTCTGCACTGGAAGCCGCTGTCAGAGCTGACCACCTCTATGACGCAGTGGTCAGACATAAATTCGGCGGTCCCATGCCCAACGAATACCGGCGACAGATCGTGAAACTATAAGATATTAGTTCTTAAAACTGTGGATAGGCGCCGGAATCCTTCCGCCTCTGTTGACAAAAGCGTCACAGGAGAAGGGATTCACAGGCATAATAGGCGCATAGCCAAGCAAACCACCGAATTCAACGGTTTCTCCCACGCCTTTGCCAACCACAGGGATCACACGGACAGCCGTGGTTTTCTGGTTCACCATTCCAATGGCCATCTCATCGGCTATGATTCCGGAAATGGTGGTAGCCTTTGTATCACCCGGAATTGCAATCATATCAAGTCCAACAGAACATACGCAAGTCATGGCCTCTAATTTCTCTAAGGTAAGGGCTCCGGCAACTACCGCATCGATCATTCCCTGATCTTCACTGACAGGAATGAAGGCACCGCTCAAACCGCCCACATAGGAGGATGCCATAACCCCACCTTTCTTTACCTGATCGTTCAAAAGTGCCAGTGCTGCTGTGGTACCGGGTGCACCTGCATACTCCAGACCGATCTCACACAAAATATCTGCCACACTATCTCCGATGGCCGGTGTAGGGGCCAGGGACAGATCCACAATTCCAAAAGGTACATTCAGCATTTTAGATGCCTCCTGGGCCACCAATTGTCCCACACGGGTCACCTTAAACGCAGTCTTTTTAATGGTTTCGCAGAGCACCTCAAAATTTTCTCCCCGCACCTTCTCTAAAGCAGTCTTTACCACACCCGGACCACTGACACCTACATTTATGATCTTATCCGCTTCCGTTACACCGTGGAAGGCACCTGCCATAAAAGGATTGTCATCCGGTGCATTACAAAATACCACCAGCTTGGCGCAGCCAAGAGAATCCTGTTCCTTGGTATATTCTGCAGTTTCCTTAATGATTTCTCCCATCAACTTCACCGCATCCATGTTGATGCCCGTTCTGGTTGAACCCAGATTCACAGAACTGCACACCCGCTCTGTCCGGGAAAGGGCCAGGGGAATTGAACGGATCAACAGCTCATCTGCAGGAGTCATACCCTTGGATACCAGTGCGGAATAACCGCCGATAAAGTTTACCCCTACCTCATGGGCCACCCGGTCTAAGGTACTTGCAATAGAAGCAAAATCCTCCACACTCTTGCAGGCCGCACCACCGATCAGGGCAATGGGTGTCACGGAGATTCTCTTGTTTACAATAGGAATACCGAACTCCCTGGAAATCAATTCTCCGGTTTTTACCAGGTCCTTGGCGGCCTGATAAATCTTGTCATAAATCTTTTGATTCAGACGATCCAGATCAGAATCTATGCAATCCAACAGGCTGATACCCAAAGTAATGGTACGCACATCCAGATTTTCTTTCTCGATCATCTTATTGGTTTCTGCTACTTCGTATATATTGATCATGCCTTATATCCTCTCAGCTTTTCCTTCTGTTAAATTCTGTGCATCTGGTCAAAAATTTCTTCTTTCTGACATTTAATGATCACACCGATTCCCTGACCGATTCTCTCCAGATCATCTGCCATCTCACTGTGCTGCTTCTCCATAGCACTTACATCTACCACCATCATCATGTTGAAAAAGCCCTGCACGATGGTCTGGGAAATGTCAAGAATATTGACATGATTCTCCGCAAGATATGTACATACCTTTGCAATAATACCTACTGTATCCTTTCCCACAACTGTGATAATTGTTTTCTTCATGTTCTTTTCCTCCATTTTCTGTATCATTATTTATAGTTCTATCACTTCAGAAGGCTGGCTTCGTTTGGCAACCATCATCTGAAAATCCTCTGCCCTATAGGGACAATCCCCCATAGTGATCTCCATCCGCACCGCCTCATAGGCCAGCTCCGGCAGATTATTTTCTTTGCTAAGGTGCCCCAGAACCACGGCCTTTGTGCGGTCGCACAATACCCTGCTGAGCAGTCTGCCTGCATTTTCATTGGACAAATGTCCCTTTTCTCCCAAAATACGTTGTTTTAAATAATATGGGTAGGGACCCACCTGCAGCATATTGATGTCATGATTGGCCTCAAGCAGCAAGGCATCCATCCCTTTTAAACACTCTACCGTATAATCATTATAGACACCCAGATCTGTGCACACTGCCACTCTATGGTTTCCGTAGCCGATTCGATATGCAACCGGCTGCGCAGCGTCATGGGAGATGCGCATGGGAGCCACGGTCAGATCCTTGACCACAAACTTCTCATCTGCTGCAATCTGACGGAACAACTCCGGATCCGGTGCATTCTTACAGTTTTGGATGGCCTGTATGGTTCCTTCGGTAGCATAAATGGGAATATGATATTTTTTACTGATCACACAAAGTCCTGCTATATGATCTGTATGTTCATGGGTGATCAGAATCCCATCCAGGTCTCCCCCGGTCAGTTCCAAAGTGGCCAAACCTTCCTCCACTCTTTTCCCACTGATCCCCACATCCACCAGCAGATGGGTGGCTTCAGAACCTACATACACACAGTTCCCGCTGCTCCCGCTGGCTATACTGCATAATCTCATGTTGTCTCCTTCCAATGCCCTGCTTTATGTCTCCAGCCATGTAAATGCCTCCAGCCGCTTCCTGATCTGCCGGTATGCATCCTCCAGACTGCCACTGTTGTCTATCACAAAATCACAGGCATCACGAAATGCCTCCTCTGAAAGCTGCTTTTCCATAATGGCTCTGATCTTATGGTCACTGTACCCTCTGCTCTCCCGCAGCCTTCCGGCACGAGTTTCCACATCTGCATGAATATACCAGAGTTCATCCACCATTTCCTGATATCCCGATTCGATCAGCAAGGCGGCTTCAATAAATACAAGCTCTGTCTCCCGCCTGCTTCTGGCCCGGCTCACAGCCTGCTCCAGATAACTCCTAACCGCCGGGTGTACAATTTCATTGACCTTGGCAAGCAGCGCAGGATCATTGAAGATCCTCTCTGCCATTTTTTCTTTATCTATCAGCCCGTCCCGGTCTATGATATCACTGCCAAGCAATATAATCAAGGGCTCATAGGCAGGCTGTCCGGGCTCTTTCACCTTATGGGCCACCAGATCAGCCAAATAAATCTCACATGAATAGTGTTTTTGGATAAAGGAAAGAATCTCCGACTTTCCCGCACCGATCCCACCGGTAATGCCTATCAGCCGGGGCATTTCCTTACTTTGCCTCATACCAATTTTCTCCTGTGTGCAGATCTACCTCCAGCGACACCGCCAGAGCAGCTGCCTCCTTCATATTTTTCTCCAACAGCTGTTTGACCTGCTCTATCTCATCCGCCGCCGTCTCGATCAACAGTTCATCGTGAACCTGCAGGATCAGTCTGGACTTTAGATTCTGTTGTTTCAACGCCTTCCACACCTTGATCATAGCAATCTTAATAATATCTGCCGCCGTGCCCTGTATGGGAGAGTTCATGGCAACCCGCTCTCCAAAGGAACGCTGCATGAAATTGCTGGAAGACAATTCCGGCACAGGCCTGCGTCTGCCGTACATGGTGGTCACATAGCCATCCTTTTTGGCCTGTTCCACTGTCTTGTCCAAAAATTCTTTTACCTTTGGATAAGTGGCAAAATATTGTTCAATATAAGCCGCAGCCTCCGCTCTCGAAATGCTCAGATCCTGGCTCAGTCCAAAAGAACTGATTCCGTAAACAATTCCAAAATTCACGGCCTTGGCATTTCTGCGCTGCAGATCAGTGACCTCACTTAGCGGTGTATGAAAGACTTTGGATGCAGTGATCCGGTGAATATCCTCGTCCATCCGATAAGCCTCGATCAACTGTTCATCCCCCGACATATGGGCCAGCACACGCAGTTCAATCTGGGAATAATCCGCATCTGTCAGTACATAGTCCTGTCTAGGAACAAAGACCTTGCGGATTCGTCTGCCCAGTTCAATCCTTGTGGGAATATTCTGCAGGTTGGGTTCCGTGGAGCTAAGCCGCCCTGTGGCTGTAATGGTCTGGTTAAAATTACTGTGTATCCTCTCATCTTCACCGATATAAACGGCCAATCCGTCTGCATAAGTGGATTTTAGCTTGGTCAAGGTGCGGTACTCCAGAATATCCGCCACAATGGGATACTCCGGCGCCAGCTTCTCCAGTACCTCCGCCGCCGTGGAATAACCGGTCTTGGTCTTTTTGCCGCCGGGAATCTGCATTTTTTCAAATAAGATTTCCCCCAGTTGTTTCGGCGAATTGATATTGAAATCCTCTCCTGCCGCCTCATGAATGGCAGCTTCCAGCTCCCCGATCCTGCCGGTCAACGCATCTCCGTAAGCCTTCAGCTCAGATCTGCGCACCATAATCCCTTCTTTTTCCATTTCATAAAGCACAAGAGACAGGGGCATCTCTATCTCAGTCATCAGGTCCATCATGCCTGTCGTCTGCAGCTTTTCCTCCAGCACCTGAAATACCTTCCAGGCCACATATGCCTCCCTGCAGGCGTATTCGATGCACTTGTCCCGGTCCTTCGCATAAACCTGACCGACACTTTCTTTGCCAAAAACTTCTCTCTTGCCAGGGATCATCATCCCCAAATGCTCGGAGGCGATGGTCTCCGTTTCATAATCATTCTTCAGCGGGTTTAACAAATACGCTGCGATCAGTATGTCAAAATATTGGTCTGTACTTTCCCTGTTCAGAAAATCATACTCTTTTTTGATGTCAAAAATACGAATGTGGTTCAGCCTGGAGGGGGATGAAACTTCTGTCAGCAATTCAGTCAAATAGGAGCTGCTGACAAACCCCTGCACAGGCACAAAGACCACCTCCTGCTCTTGAAGGCACAGCGCCGCGCCGCACACTTCCTGTTCATCTCTCAAAATGCAAAGGCCTATCTGTTTCTTACAAAGATCTCCAAACAAGGCCTGTACCTCTCCCAATTCTTCCACTGTACGGATCCGCTCTGCAAAGTCATCCCGGCCCTCCGGCACTGTTTCGAAACGGCTGAGCATATTTTTAAATTCCAGTTCTTTACATAAAGCATAGGCCTGAGGTGTAAAGAATCCTTCTGCCCTGGCCGACTCATACTCCAATTCCACAGGGCTGTCCGTACGAATGGTGGCCAAAACCTTACTAAGGTCTGCCAACTCCCGGTTCTCGGCCAATGATTCCCGAACCGCTTTCCCTTTGATCTCCTCAAGGTGCTCATAAATCCCTTCTATGGATCCATAGGTGGTCATCAGGGAGATGGCTGTCTTTTCCCCGATCTTGGGAACACCGGGAATATTGTCTGAAGTATCTCCCATCAAAGCCTTCAACTCAATAAACTGCACAGGGGTTACCTGATACTTCTCTATCACCTGGGCTGCATAATAGTCCTCCATCTCTGTCTTGCCCATCTTGGTCTTGGGAATCCGGATCTTAATACGGTCAGATGCAATCTGCAAAAGATCCCTGTCTCCGGAAACTATGGTAGCTTCCAGACCATTCTGCTCGGCTTTTTTTGCCAAGGTACCCAGGATATCATCCGCTTCCAGCCCGGCCTGCTCCATAATCCTGATCCCCATGGCCTGCAGCATGTCCTTCATAACAGGTACCTGCTCCCTCAGCTCCTGGGGCATGGGTTTTCTGGTTCCCTTGTACTGATCATAAATCTGATGGCGGAACGTAGGGGCATGGACATCAAAGGCAACTGCCAGATAATCCGGCTTTTCGTCTTCCAAAACCTTGAACAATATATTTAAAAAGCCATACACCGCGTTGGTGTGCAGGCCCTTTGCATTGCTCAGATCAGGTACCCCATAAAAGGCCCGGTTCAAAATACTATGTCCATCTATCAAAACAAGTTTCTCACTCATGTTTTCCTTCTCTCTTTACTCCCTATAATGACAAAACAAACAAGATTACCGCCAAAGCAAGCACCACCAGGATCAAAGACATGATCCCCACATACCTGACCGCGTTATGCACCCGGATCTTATTGCCAGCCTCTTGCATGCGAAGCGCCATCTCTTTTTGCAGGTCGAACGCTCCTCCCTCTTCCAGCCGCGCCATACCTTCCGAAACTAGAAATTGTATCGTCAATTCCTCTTTACATTCCCCACAGCTTAGTGCATGCTCCATAAATCTTCTCAGTTGACGGTAGCCCAGTTTCCTCTTGATAAAGGCCGGTATCAATTTTTCAAATTCCTTGCAGTCCATTTTCTGCTTCAATTTAATATACCCCCAATGATACCCATATACAACAACTATACAACATCTTGTAAAAAAAGGCCAGCAATTTCCACCATTAGATTTCAGAAATATTGACACCTCTTATCGGTTAGAATATAATTTTACAATAAAAGCACAGATCATGGAGGTATCGCGTATGAAAAAATATTCTATCGGCATCGACTACGGCACCCTCTCCGCCAGAGCGATTTTAATTGATCTAGCCACAGGCCTTGAGACAGCTGTCTCTGAATTTGTTTATCCCCACGCAGTGATGGATACCCGACTGCCGGACGGAACTTTGCTGGAAAATAACAGCGCACTGCAGCACCCCGCTGATTATCTGGACGCCCTCTCCCACACTATCGGAGAATTGCTAAAAAAATCCGGAGCTGATGCAGGCGATATCGTAGGTCTGGGAATCGATTTTACCTCCTGTACAGTCCTTCCTATTACTAAAGATGGAACCCCTCTATGTTTTCTGGAAGAATTTAAATCAGAGCCCAATGCCTATGTGAAACTTTGGAAACATCACGGTGCCAACGCAGAGGCAGAGCTGATCACTGCACTGGCAAAGGAAAGCGGTGAAGCCTGGCTGGATTCTTATGGCGGGAAGGTTTCCTCCGAATGGCTCCTGCCCAAGATCCTGGAAACCTACAACAAAGCCCCTCAGGTCTACCACCGCGCTGCGGAATTTATAGAAGCTGCGGACTGGCTGGTTCTCTTACTTACAGACAACAATGTGCGCAGCAGCTGTATGGCCGGCTACAAGGCTATGTGGAACGCTGGGACCGGCTACCCTTCCCCCGAATTTTTAGGCAAGATCAATGCGGACTTCGCTCATATTATAGGAGATAAAATTTCAGAAAATGTGCTGCCTACCGGTTCTAAGGCAGGCGTGATCAGCGAAACCGGCGCCCGTCTGACCGGGCTTCGTCCCGGAACCGCTGTTGCTGTCCCCATCATCGATGCCCACGCCTCACTGCCCGCTTCCGGTATTGTGGATGCAGGCAAACTGATGTTGATCATCGGTACCTCCGGCTGCCACATTGTCATGGGCGAGGTTGACACTGCCGTTCCCGGTATCTGCGGTTCCGTACAGGACGGTATCATACCCGGATATACTGCCTACGAGGCCGGTCAAAGCTGTGTCGGTGACAGTTTCGACTGGTTTGTGAAAAATTGCGTACCTGCAAGATATGAAGCAGAAGCAAAAGAACAAGGCATCAGCACCTTTGCTCTTCTTCAGAAAAAAGCCCAGGAGCTAAAGGTTGGCGAAAGCGGTTTGCTGGCTTTGGATTGGTGGAATGGTAACCGCACTCCTTATGCAGACTATGATCTGACAGGGGCTATCTTCGGTCTCACCCTGCAGACCAAGCCGGAAGAAATTTTCCGGGCACTGATCGAATCTACCGCCTACGGCACAAAAGCTATCGTGGACTTGTACAATCGACACGGCGTACCCATCAGTGAAATCTATGCAGCCGGCGGAATCTCTCAAAAGAATTCCCTGCTGATGCAGATTTATGCAGATGTGCTGGGTCAAGAGATTATCGTACCCAGAAGCAGCCAGTCCGGCGCCCTTGGCAGTGCCCTGTTTGGTTCCGTGGCAGGAGGATACTTTGATACCATGAAGGAAGCCGCCGATGCCCTGATCCATTTTGAGACAGTGACCTACAAACCGGTTCCTGAAAATCATGAGAAATATTGCAGACTCTACCAGGAATATGCCAAGCTCAGCGCATATTTTGCAGAAGGCCAAAATGATGTGCTTAAAAGACTAAAATTATAAGACTTGAAAGGTGTTTGCTTATGAAAATTTTAAAAATCATTCCCGGAATAGTATTGTCATCAGGTGTGGCCCTGCTTGCGTGTTGGCTGGAAAGTCTTTTGCCCATCCATTTGATCGGCTCTGCGGTAATCGCTATGTTTATCGGTATGATTTTAAATTACTTTCTTTCAAAAACGAAAGTATTTGCTTCCGGATTAAAATTTACATCGAAAAAGATATTAAAATTTGCCATTATCCTGTTAGGCTTATCTCTCAATATCACAACCATATTGCATGTAGGCAAAATGTCTCTTACGGTAATGCTCTTCACTTTGCTGACCTGTTTTGGCGGAGGCTACTTTATCGGCAAAGCCCTGGGGCTCAATTGGAAACTCTCCAATCTGATCTCTGCAGGAACAGGTATCTGCGGCGGCTCCGCTATTGCAGCAATTGCGCCCACCATTGATGCAGATGACAACGATATTGCCTATGCAATGTCTGCCACATTTCTCTTTGATATGGCTATGATCGTACTTTTTCCTGTTATGGGCAGAGCACTGGGCATGACTGATCAGGCCTTTGGTATTTGGGCCGGAACCGCAGTAAACGATACTTCTTCCGTTGTGGCCACCGGCTACGCTTTCTCCGAAGGTGCCGGCGACTTTGCAACAATGGTAAAATTGACAAGAACCCTGGCCATTATTCCTACGGTGATCATCTTTGCCTTTGTGCAACTCCGGTTGAAGCGTAGGGAAGCAATTGAAAATGCTCAAAACGGTGATGAATTGAGAGCAAGCGTTCACATTACGAAAATTTTTCCTTGGTTTATTCTCGGCTTTCTTGCCATGTCCATTGTGGCAAGTATTTTCCCGATTCCTGCGGCGGTTGTAACAGGCACAAAATCTGCCAGCAAATTCCTCATGGTATGTGCTCTGGCCGCCATTGGCTTAAACACCTCCTTCTCCAGCATGAAGAAGGCAGGTGTCCGCCCGATGATACATGGATTTATCATCTCTGCACTTGTTGTCATTGTGGCTCTCGTGGTAGAGATTATGATGGGAATTGTATAAGTAATTACTTCAAAGGAATCTGAACAGTAAAGGAATCCTCGATCCTGTCCATCCCTTCTGCAATGCAGGCACAAAGTAAAACTTTCGGCTTGCCCTCCTCTATATAGAGATGGGGCCGCTCCATGCGCTTTAAGGGCTGTATCCTTCCATCTGCCCATGGAAGTTCCCGCACAAAGGCCAGAGGCACCTCATCCGGTTTCCAATCAAAACCATCAGGGGATGTAAAAAGTGCAACCTGACACTTTCCTGCCTTTGTAAAGAAACCTTGAAAATCTTTTGCCAGAGAATAAAACCTACCATTTTCATACCAGATATAGGCATCTTCCACGGACCAGTCTTCCTCAGGATTTACCATGATGGGCTTACCATACTTTTCAAAAGGCCCCTGCGGATGATCTGCCACTGCAATCCCGCACACCACGGCGCCCCCCAATGGATAATTCCCATTGTCTCGGACGCCCTTATATATCATGTAGAATCGGCCGTCGCCGCCTAGGATGACGCTGGGATTGGATGTCATCAGGGAATCAAAGCCTTCCGGGCTGATATCAAGCACCGGCTTATCACAGTGTTTCCAGGAACCCTGAGGCTTATCTGCCACGGCGCAGCCTATCCTCTGGTGATTACGGTGGTTCCAGAATTCTCCATTCCCGTAATTCCCCATATGATACATATAATACTTGCCCTGATACTTTATCACAGCCGGATTGTGGACACTGTCCCTGTCCCACCCACTTTCACCTTCCAGGGCAACCCCTCCGTAGACAAAACCTCCGTAGGGATTATCACTGACCGCATAGCCGATCTTGGAGTGTATGCACCAACCGATATCAAATTCATCCGTCTTGGGCCAGAAGGAAAAATAGAGATAATAGAGCCCATCCTCTCCCCTGGTCATAGTCCCGCACCACACAAAGTGATCCTTCATCTTAAAAATAGACTTTTCTGTCACGAAACCCATCCGCTCTCGAAAATTCATGTCACAATCCCCCTATAAGATTTTTGCCTCTTCAAAGGCTTTTATCAACTCCTGACGGGTAAGGGAAGATTTCAGGTAACAGCGTCCCGCTATAGGTAAAACCACCTTGCCTTCAGCCATTTGGACATCCACCTGCTCACCACCCAGCTCCTTCTCTATCGTAAAATCCTCGGCATCCAGATCCAGTGCAAGCTTGCCGCTGCCTGTTACGTGCCAGAACACCACATAGTTCTTGCCCTTACGTTCAAATACAAATGCTCTCAGATTCACATCCTCACAACTGATCTGCTCATAGGGCACCAGCTCATACTCTCCCTGCTCATTGATCAGCAGAATATGTTCCTTACCAAGTTCTTTCAGCATATTCTTCTGTTCTAGCGTGAGCCAGTCTTTCCGGCGCACATCCTCCCACCTGCGCATCACTTCCAGGATATCATCCGTACGAGGATTGTCCTTGAAAGCCTCCAGCTTCATCTGAATCGTGACAGGGCAATCCCAGGCTGCTGCACGGCTGGTACCATACTCAAACATATCTGGCTGAGTACCGGTGTATCCGCCATCCTTGGTACCCGGAACATAGTACCCCCACCAGCCGAAATTCAAACGCGTAAAGTCCTGCCGCATGCGAGGCGCTTCTTCCGCAGGATACTTATCGATACAGGCTTTAAACACATCCGGTGTGAAGATGTCAAAGGCATTGCCGCCGGAAAGAAAATGCCAGCTGAAATGAGCCTTCGCAGCACCTTCTGTAAACAAAGGTTCCCTCTCTAATTTCTTCAGTATCTTGTACTGAGCCCCAGGCACATGGATGGCATGGGGCACATTGGTCCCCTCAGAACCGTCAAAATAGATAAACTCGAATCCTGCGTGATACAAATCTGCAATCTTCTCAGCCACCTCGTCCTGCAGGTCCGTATTCTGATCTATGTATGCGCTGATCGCGCCAAATTCACTGACATCCAGAATGCCCCCGATCTGTCCCGCCGGATGCTCCACCACGTTGGTATGTTTCGCCCCTCTCTCACAGCCGGTAAAGCAGTAAGGGGGCTGGGTGGTATAGGCCTCATAATAAATCAACTCGCCGCCAAAGTTCAGATATCGGCACTTGGGATGCATCACTGTATCCTCCGGGTTTTGCAGAACATAAACGGTGGTATCCTCCCTGGTAAGAGGCTTTGCAAGTGTGAAATGTCTGGTCAGGTTGATGCGAGGATCCACCGATGGTGTCATGTACCGGCTTCCAAATCCGATGTGGGTCTGCAAAATATGGATTCCCGGCGTAATGCCCGCAGCCTTAATGCGATCCAACATCTCCCGAAGATCCTTTTGTCCGTTGGGATATACCGGCAGATAATCATAGTCACCAAGGGCACAATTCTCCGGCTCCTTTACCAGACAGGTATAATAGATGAGCATCATACGAAATCCGCCCTTTTTCGCATAGGCGATATGCTCGTCAACCGTCTGGGGACTCAGATCATGAGTCCAGTAAATGGAAGAATTGATGTTGGGGAAATCATTTCGGCTCTTCACGCCGTGAGGCAGGCCATAATCTTCTTCCATCTCTGCGATGGCATCCATCAGCTGCCCGGTAGGCGCTGCAATAATAGCAGCACTGCATCCCCGCAACTTGATCCCCTTCACTGCATCTGCGGTCATGACGCGATACCCCTTGCGGCGCTCAGACTCAATGGTCGCATAGGGCAATGTGGCCAGTACATTGACAGCTGCGCTCTCATCCCAGCTCACATTCAGCCATTCTCCGAAATACTCCCGATTTTTTACCGGAAGCTGCACCAGCCGAAAGGCTGCCGCCGGCGGTGGCGTAAAAGATAGATAAGTGCCATAGCACTCCGGTGTAACAATAAAATCAACCAGTTCAAAGGCTAGGTAAGCAGCTGCCTCTTTCACCTCTACAACCGCCTTGTAGGGAGTGATCTCAAATCCTACGATCAGTCGATCTCCCTCTCTGGTCAGCTCATTGGCTTGAAACACAGTTCTCTTGTTGGGATGTGCCAGTTTCACCTCGTTGTTGTAGGGCCTTTCCTGCGTAACGGAAAACAGCGCAATATCCTCCCCCTGCTGCAGGCACTCCTCCCCACTTTTCTTGATCAAAAGACTTTTCACGATGGCATCACCGCCTACAATCAGACGGCACAATCGGTTTTCAATGATAATATCTTTTTTGTCTGTCATAATAGTCCCATCCTTATGTAATCTGTTATTTTTTTGCAGTATCAATACTCTTTCCAAAAACCACAAATCGATCAAACAAATATTCCGTCACGAAATTGATAAGCATAGTCAGTACCAATACCAAATATTCATTCCAGCCAACTTCTGCTCCGGTCAAAACTGCAGTCCACCAGGTAGACAGAGGCGTAAAAACCAGATAAAATCCCGCCACCTTCACCATGGCTACAGGCACATTGCTGGCAGAATGAAAGGTATATTTCCGGTTCAAGGTAAAATTCCACAGTACAGACAGAATCAGGGCTGCCAAATAGGACACCCAGTGAGGAAGATGCAACAACTCCTCCATCAGCGTAAAGCTGACCACCTGGATCAAACCTGCGCTGATCGAGAAGAGGACAAATTTCATGGATCTTAACAATTCCTTCTTCTTATTGGCCATAGCAAAAACCTCCTGATTTTTACAAATATCTTACTGACTACGCTACCATATATGGTGGTTGTTGTCCAGTAAAATAATCTCTCTGAATACGCAAAAAACCCTGTGAATTTCACAGAGTTTTTTTTCTCCACGCCCTAATACAAACACTACAGAGCAATGTTCCGGCGACTGCCGCCAAAACCCACAAAAGAATCGTCACTTCCCACCCGGAATTCTCCGTAGCAAGTGGGATTGCATACATAGAAACGGCACTTCCTATGTAGGTACAGCAGTTTAGCATGCCGGAAACCACAGACACTCTGCCCGCTCCAGCCAGACGAGGCGGAAGCATACAAACTAGCAACAAATTCACACCATGCATACATCCTGTAAGTACCGCCGAAAGAAAAACAGAAGTAGCAGCACTGTAATCGGACAGCAGATATAGTGCCAAAGCGGAAACTGCGCTCACACCCCAAATAACCGCTGCGCATTGCATGGGATTTTGAAACTTCTTTCTGCACAAATATCCTGTGGCCTGATTACACACTATGCTGAATATGGGCATTACAAATCCCGTCAAAATAGAAATCTCATTGCTGAGATGATAGGTCTCTGCTATGTAAGATGGCATCCAGGTCTGCACTCCATCCCGCAGGATCCCCTGAAGCACGATGGCCACCATAACACAGATCAGCATGGGAGAGAATACGGATATCACACTTCCTCCGCTACGCTCCTTACAAGGCTCCTGGGCAGGTGCCAGTTCAATATTGGGGCACTTGAGATTCCACAAAACCACACCCATAAGCCCCAGTGCCGCACATACCACAAATACCGTCTGCCAATTGCGAAGTGCGATCAAAAGCGGTGCCATCAGATAGACAAACATGGTTCCCAGAGAGGATCCCCAGGACACTCTGACACAGCCCCGGTTATAATCCTCGGGAGAAAATAAGCTGGCCATCAGCTTGACCAGGGGTGGCCACATAAAAGCCTGGGCAAACCCGTTGACACACCACACAACCGTCATCTGCACAGGATTGAAACAAATTGGTATGAGCAGATTCATAACAATGCTAGTCAGCATCCCCACCGTCACCAACCGCTTAGGCTGAATCCTATCTCCAAAAAAACCTGTGATCAACTGTCCTGCACCATAGGTAATAAAACATCCGGTCAACGCCATAGATAATGTTGACTTTGGCAGCCCCAGACTGGTCACCATCTCAGAAACAACCGCCCCATAGTTGATCCTTGTGACATAACTGACAAAATAAGTAAATGAGAAAAGAAGCAACAGTCTATCGACCTTTCTTTTGTCCTTTATCTTCATCGCTTTTACCCTTTTCTATCGAAAATTTTCCTCTGGAGAGGTTATCACATGGAACTGTTTTTCCTCGTACAGCTGCTTAAAGTTTGAAGATAACCCCGAATCTGTCACGTAAATATGCTTTGCACTCATGTCACAGAGCTTTAAAAAGGCCCGCTTCTCAAATTTTTCACTGTCTGCCAGAAAATAAACCTTGTCTGTGCAGTTCATTATCTGGTGCTGCATCTGCAAAAGCTCCTCATCAAAATCCCCTACACCACTTTGCAAAGAAACCGCTGCCGGAAAAAGAAAAGCCTTCTGCACATGAACACTCCTTAGCATATTCAGTGCAAGCTGACCGTAAAATGCTCTCTCCGCCTTCTTGTAATGCCCTGCGCAAAGAACCACTTGAAAGCCTTCCTTCTGTGTCAGGATCTCAAACACCTCCATACTGTGCGTAACCACTGTGAGCCGTTCAAATCTGCAAGCAAGAGCCTTCGCAAAATGCACTGCTGTACTGCCACAATCCACATATAGGATCTCTCCCTCTGCTACAAGCCCGGCCCCGGTCTCACATAGTCTATCCTTTGCTTCCCGGTTCTCTTCAAGTCTTTGCGGCAGACTTTCGTAAGCCTTCATCTCACCAACCGCCACAGCTCCGCCGTGCACACGCTGCAGCAATCCTTGCCTTTCCAGCTCCAAAAGATCCCGCCTTACTGTCTCGATGGACACCCGAAATTCCTCAATCAGTTCCGTAGTTGCTACAGATCCTTTCATGCTTAACATCTGTATGATCTTATCTTGTCTTTCTTTCGCAAACAATTCCACATTCCTCCAATCATATACACATAATATCACTTAAACGCAACCCAGTCAATAAAAATCTATATATTTACACACAAAAAAACCGTCCGACCCACGATACAATCGCAAATCAAACGGTTTCCAATGCCGGCGGTGGGACTTGAACCCACACGTTGTTGCCAACAACAGATTTTGAGTCTGCCTCGTCTGCCATTCCGACACACCGGCTTATGGGAGAATTCTCCGTAACAAATAGATATTATCACAGATTCCCCCAATTGACAAGTAATTTTTTTATTTTTTACAATAATTCTTATCTAAGTTCGCTCATCAGCTTCTTTCCTTCTTCGATGATCAGTTCGCCTACTCCTGCACGGAAATTTGAACTCCTGGCCTCGTAGCCCCCTTCATCATACGCCTCTTTCATAGGAAAATATCCTTGACCGCCATTGGTCAGACAGGTAGGCAATACCAGATCCCATCCTTCTGCTTCCTTTAATCCACGTCCGATTCCGGTAAAAGGTTCCCCGGGAATTCCAAGCAGCACCACATCGCCGATAGCGATACCGGAAAGCATCATATCAAATGACTCCGGTCCATGCTCCAGACGAATCATGCGTCCTGCCTCGGCCACCACTGTGGTCAGCATCATACCGGTATAAGGAATCTCCTCATCCTTTCCGGCCTGATGAAGTGCATCGATACGATACGCTTCCGGCATGTCCTTGGGATCAGGCATATTGGAAGGTACCTGGATCGTGCGCTGTTTGCACTTCAAAGATTCCACATCTACGTATTTTACCTTATCATAGACTTGAAGTACGCCTCCCGCAACCACACGGCCCATGTATCTGGCATGATTATACCCTCTGGATACATCGTCAAAATCCATAAACATATCGTTCAGATCACCGCCCTTGGGATGCACATTCACATGATTCACATCCCCCTGAGCACCGTTGAAGAAAATACACTTGGTGTTTTCCAGAGATGTCTCCACAGTTTTTCTAAGGAAATTTGGCCAGTCACCGGAAATTTTACATCCACCTACAGTATCCGGATGAGCCCCAAAGTTTACCAGAACCAAGCTTTCACCGCCCTCCTGATCAAAACGCAGCACACTCACCCGCTCATCCACTTCTCCGATGGGGTCCACAATATCCGGATTATTCACACCGGGATTGGTTTTGATACTGCCGTCCTTCATGCGGAAACGACGCACAAACGCAATGTTGGGTGCCTGTCCTACGCCCCAGCCCATTCTGGCAGGTTTCAAATCCTCCAATGCAAAACGCGCCACATCTGCCATCTTGTGATATACCATCTGATAATATTCCCTCTCCAAAGGATCCTGGGAATCCTGCACCAAAAAAGGACCTGTATGTGTGTGTGTTGTATGGATATAAATTCCCTCCATCGGAACACCTGTCTCTTCCGATATATGTTTTCTGAAGTCTGCACTGATCTTCTGGTTGATCTCGCAATTATCCAAGCTCAATAAAACAGCTTTATCCTCGCCGCAAGCCAAGGCCAAAGCATTGATCTCCAGATCATCCAGCACCCCTTCTGCAAAACGGGGCTTAAAATAACCCACAATACCGATCCCCATCATAGGGGTCACATTTACACGTCCAAATCCTGCATATAATTTATTCATAGCTACCTTCCTCTTATTCATTGCCATCATTTTACAAAAGTGTCCTCTATCTGCCAGTCTATAGGCTCCAGTCCGTTTTCCCCTAAGAATGCATTGGTTTTACTAAAGTGCCTGCATCCAAAAAAGCCTCTGTACGCAGATAATGGACTGGGGTGCGGTGCCTCCAGGATCAGATGCTTCGGATTGTTTAACATGCTCTTTTTCATCTGGGCAGGTCTTCCCCAAAGCAAATATACAATAGGCCTATCCTGCTGATTCAGCACTTTGATCGCTGCATCCGTAAACTCTTCCCAGCCTTTTCCCCTGTGGGAGTTTGCCGCGTGGGCGCGCACCGTCAGCACCGTGTTGAGAAGCAAAACGCCTTGCTTTGCCCACTTGACCAGGTAGCCATTGTTTGGAACATAGCATCCCAGATCATCCCGTAATTCCTGATAAATATTTACCAGGGAAGGAGGAATATCCACCTCAGGCTTTACCGAAAAACACAGTCCGTGAGCCTGTCCCTCGTTATGGTACGGATCCTGGCCGATGATCACCACCTTCACATCCTTTAAGGGCGTCAGGTGAAAAGCATTAAAAATATCTTCCGCAGGGGGAAATATCTGCCTTGCACCATATTCTTCCCTGACAAATTTATACAGCTCCACATAATACGGCTTCTTGAACTCGCCGCCCATAGCCGGTAGCCAGTCATTAGAAATCATTGCCATCTTTTGTCCCAAACCTTTCTATACGCGCACGGATATGCCCCGGCTCTTCAAATACTTCTTTAGCTCCATAATCTCCAGCTCTTTGTAGTGGAATAAGGACGCGGCAAGGGTAGCCTGAGCACCTCCTTCTGTCAGTGCATCATAAAAATGCTCCATGGTTCCTGCACCGCCGGAAGCAATCACGGGGATCCCCACCGCCTGTGCCACCTGGCTGGTCAATTCCAGATCATATCCGCCCTTGGTTCCATCACAATCCATGCTGGTAAGCAAGATCTCGCCTGCGCCCAGTTTTTCTACCTGCATGGCCCATTCTATGGCATCCATACCCATATCCACGCGACCGCCATTTTTATAAATATTCCAGCCGCTGCCATCGCTCCGTCTCTTTGCATCAATAGCAACCACCACACATTGACTGCCGAACTTATCTGCAGCCTGAGAAATCAGTGTGGGATTCATGATTGCAGCTGAATTCACAGAAATTTTATCTGCGCCCTCCCTCAAAAGCAACTTAAAATCATCCACCGTGCGGATACCGCCGCCTACGGTAAAAGGTATAAATACCTTACTGGCAACCTCCCGCACCCATTCCAACTGTGTGTTTCTGGCATCTGATGAGGCTGTGATATCCAAAAAAACTACTTCATCAGCGCCCTGGGTATCATAGGCCGCTGCTACCTCTGCCGGATCACCTGCATCCCGCAGATTCAAAAAATTGATTCCCTTTACTACCCTGCCGTCCTTTACGTCCAGACAAGGGATAATTCTTTTCGTATGCATAATCAAGCCTCCCTGCCGATTTCAATAAAATTCCGTAAAATTGTCATTCCCACAGCGGAACTTTTCTCCGGATGGAACTGACACGCAAACACGTTACCCTTTTCCACAGAAGCCCCTATAGGCACTCCGTACTCTGTCTGAGCAACAACGATCTCCGGCTCCTTGGCCTGCAAATAGTAAGAATGCACAAAATATACATAGGCATTTTCCTCAATTCCTTGATACAAACGTCCCGGATTTGGATATGTAAGGGAATTCCAACCGATATGAGGGATCTTTAATCCTTCTCCATCCGGTATCCGAACAATCTTCCCTTTTAGGATTCCAAGCCCCTCCACTCCCGGGCTTTCTTCACTGCTCTCAAACAAAAGCTGCAGCCCCAAACAGATACCTAAAAACGGCTTGCCACTGGCAACCACCTCTTTTATCAACTCTACCAACCCGTAGTTGTGCAGCTTTTCCATGGCTTCTCCAAAGGATCCCACACCCGGCAGAATCACTTTTTCAGCTTCTCTGATCACCATCGGATCTCTGGTTACCACTGCTTCTACTCCCAGAAATTGTAATGCCTTCTCCACACTTTTTACATTCCCGGCATCATAATCAATAATCGCTATCATCTTTACACACCTGCCCAGCCCTTTCTAGTTTTCTAGTGTATTCAAAAAATCAACGGCGTTTTGTGCAATAGAATATCCCTGTTCTCCAATCTCCTGAGTCAATTGATATAATCTTTCATGCACCCGGATAAAAAAAGCCTTTTTATTCAAATATGCAGTTTTCTCAAAAGGCCATCTTATGACAGAAGGGTATCTCAATCCTTCCCCCAACTCTATAATACATACTTTACGATTTACAGTGCCCTGCAGCCATTTCATATAAGTGTTCCAACGGGGAAGATATCCCTGTTCCAAATAATGCTCTGCATAAAGATTATTAAAAACTTTTTTCCCACCACAACCGGCGCACTTATTGAAACTTAAACTTTCCCATTCCAAACTTCCTTGGCAACAATTCTTGATTTGTTCCAAAAAATTCTCTGAAGTCTCCTCCAGGGAATCCTGACAGCCATTTACACACTGCATAAGAGCATAACTTCCGCAAGGTTCCACCATTCTATTATCCTTAAAACCTGCTTCAAGCAAAAAACCATTCATGGAAGTAGATACAATAAAATAATTCTTTCCATCT
Source organism: Lachnospiraceae bacterium (assembly GCA_015056865.1). Taxonomy (GTDB): domain Bacteria; phylum Bacillota; class Clostridia; order Lachnospirales; family Lachnospiraceae; genus Acetatifactor. The sequence goes on along the minus strand of SVFM01000010.1, from coordinate 487 downwards.
ATCAATCTCTTAAGATGTTGCAATGCTTCCGGTACCTTGTCCTGCATACGTTCCCGCAGCCAATAGGTATCTACATAAGGTTTTACCCAAGTCACCTGTGCCAGTTTAATTTTTTCCTGAATTGCACAATATTCCGGATCCTGCTCTAAAATCTTTTTTCGTTCAAATTCTTCTCCGGTCCCTATCAGCACCAATTCTGCCTGATCCACAAAATCGCGGATATCCTGTACAGCTGTTTTCATCTTTACTGCCTTGCACCCTTCATATTTTATTCGTTACTATTATAATACAAAATTCAACACAACTACAACTATTTTATCCAGTAATACAAAAAAAGCAGCTTCACACTGCTTTTCATAAAGGTATTATACCCTCAAAACCGAACATTGAACAACATTGAAACCAACCTATTGGTTAAGCATTCGACCGATTAGTAAATGTCCGCTGAACACATTGCTGTGCTTACACTCCATTCCTATCTACCTCA
>SVFM01000009.1 GCA_015056865.1 Lachnospiraceae bacterium | reverse complement strand
TTTTTCAAAGAGATCATCAACCCTGATGCCACACCAGAACGCCTGGAAGACATTCTATCCCTAATCCTGAAAACCCAGATTAAAATACTGAAGGTTTTGCCCAACGACTCCGCCCGCATAGCTGCGGAAACCTCCCTTTTGGTGCTGGACATTGTGGTCCAGATGGAGGACGGGAGCATTGCTAACGTAGAGATCCAGAGGATTGGCTACGCCTTTCCAGGCCAACGCAGCGCCTGCTACTCAGCCGATCTGCTCCTGCGCCAGTACAAGCGCCTCAAAGGCGAAAAGGGCAAAAAATTCAGTTATCGAGACATCAAAAAAGTCTATACCATCGTCTTTTTCGAAAAAAGCATCCACCAATTCCACCAATTTCAAAACAACTACATCCATCACATGAAACAACAGTCGGATACGGGAATCCAAATAGATTTATTACAAGAATACGTATTCATAACACTTGACATCTTCCGCAAAAAGCTGCACAATAAAAAGGTAATCAAAAACAGACTTGAGGCATGGCTGACCTTTCTTTGTGAGGACGATCCGGACACGATCCTTGCTCTTATCAAGGCGTACCCGGATTTCGAAAAACTGTACAAGGAGGTCTATGAAATGTGCCGGGATATGGAGCGTATGATGAGATTATTTTCTAAGGAATTGGAAGAATTGGATAAAAATACAGTGCAGTACATGATCGATGAAATGCAGGACACCATCGACACACAAAAGGAAACTATAAACACGCAGAAAGATACCATCGACACTTTGCGGGATCAAATAACTAAACTGGAACAATTACTAAAAGATCAAGGTAACCAATAGCCTTTTACGCAAGAGGGCTGTTGGGAGATAGATTGTTCCAAATCAGGGAGGTAGTGACTCGAACGAGCCGCTACCTCCTTGAAATTTGATGGTTACGGTTTTGGTGCAATGGCGCCACAGCTGTATTTCAGGCGCTGCTTGCAGTGGCAATTCTCAGCCCGGGATCCAGGGTGCGGCAGGTACCTTCCATGTAAAACTGATCAGCCACCACATTATATCGGTTGCCGCTGGAGGCTTTACCTATAGAAATCACGGCACTGTCTAAGGGATTTACTGTACAGGACACAAGAAACTGCAGGGCAGTAATGATCTGGGCACCGATCAGAATGGCGTCTGGCTCCGCTGTCAGCTGCATTTTCTTCCGAAGGTTGGAAGATCAGTTTGATACATCCTGAAAAATGTTGGCGGAGCTTACAAAGAATAGGGGCTCATTTATTTTGCAAATATTAAGGAGAAATAGTGCTTGACAAGCGGTGAAAAGCACACTAAAATATGTAAATAGTGAATACTGTGCAAAGGCTATGAAGGTGCATACATTCTGTAGATAGGTCAGCATTTTCTTCCAGAGAGAGGGAGCCACCGGCTGTAAGCCCCCTTAAGTTCAAATGAGGATCGACATTCACACCGGAGCCGCTCAGGGGAAATGATTTAAAGTAGTCTGAGACGTTAGCGCGCGTTAGTCGCATCAGAGAGTCTGCTTTTTCAGGCAGGAATCAGGGTGGTACCGCGGAAAAGATTTCGTCCCTTACCGATTTGTTTCGGTAAGGGACTTTGTTTTGCGCGATAAGCAGAGCCGCGCCGGGACAGCACTGCCAGAACGGCTTGTGCTTGTACAAAGCCGCGCGGGCAGTGCTGTCCCGATGGGGCGAGCAACGCGAGCCCTACAAGTGCGTTAGCACTTGTAGCGGCTATAGCAGAAACGTATCAAATGCATTAAGAAGAAAGGATGCTGAAAATGAAAGAGAAGTTAGAACAGATCAAATCACAGGCGATAGCGCAGATTGATGTCAGCGACAGCCTGGAGAAACTGAATGAAGTGCGTGTCAATGTTCTGGGAAAAAAAGGTGAGTTGACAGCGGTTCTGAAGTCCATGAAGGATGTAGCTCCCGAGGACAGACCCAAGGTTGGCCAGATGGTCAACGAAGTCCGCGAGGAAATTGAGCAGAAGCTGGAGGGAGCCAAAAAGCAGTTGGAGCAGGCTGCCAGAGAGGCCCAGCTGAAGGCTGAGGTGATCGATGTAACTCTGCCGGCCAAGAAAAATGTGATCGGACACAGACATCCTAACACCATTGCTCTGGAGGAGATCGAGAGGATCTTTGTGGGCATGGGCTATGAGGTTGTGGAAGGCCCTGAGGTAGAGAAGGATTATTATAACTTTGAAGCGCTGAATATCCCGGCAGATCATCCGGCCAAGGATGAGCAGGATACCTTCTATATCAGCGGAGATATTTTGCTGCGTACCCAGACATCCTCCGTGCAGATCCATGAGATGGAGAAGGGCACGATCCCCATTCGTATGATAGCCCCCGGCAGAGTATTTCGTGCCGACGAAGTGGATGCAACCCATTCGCCCTGCTTTCATCAGGTGGAAGGATTGGTTGTTGACAAAAACATTACCTTTGCGGATTTAAAGGGTACCTTGGCCAAGTTTGTACAGGAATTGTTCGGTGAGCAGACCAAGGTGAAATTCAGACCCCATCATTTCCCCTTCACAGAGCCATCCGCTGAGATGGATGTGAGCTGCTTTAAGTGCGGAGGCACTGGTTGTCGTTTCTGTAAAGGCTCCGGTTGGATTGAGATTCTTGGATGCGGTATGGTGCATCCCCATGTATTGGAGATGTGTGGCATCGATCCTCAGGAGTATTCTGGATTTGCATTTGGTGTGGGACTTGAGAGAATCGCACTGCTGAAATATGAAATTGATGATATGCGTCTTCTTTATGAGAACGATATCCGTTTCCTGAAACAGTTCTAAGAATGAGAGAAGAGAGGTAATAAGCATGAATACAGCATTGTCATGGATAAAAGCATATGTACCGGATCTGGAGTGCAGTGATCAGGAATACTGTGACGCGATGACTCTGACAGGTACCAAGGTAGAAGGATTTGAGAGACTGGATAAAAATCTGGAAAAGATTGTGGTAGGCCAGATTGAGAAGATCGAGAGACATCCGGATGCAGACAAATTGATCGTGTGTCAGGTGAATATTGGCAGTGAAGTGATCCAGATCGTAACAGGTGCATCCAATGTGAAAGAAGGGGACAAGGTTCCTGTGGTTTTGGATGGCGGCAAGGTGGCAGGCGGCCACGATGGCGGTCCACTCCCGGAAGAGGGGATCAAGATCAAAGCCGGCAAACTCAGAGGCGTGCCTTCCAATGGTATGATGAGCTCTATTGAAGAGTTGGGATCCTCCCGGGAAATGTATCCCCAGGCTCCCGAGGAGGGGATTTACATTCTCCCCCAGGATGCCAAGCCCGGTGCGGATGCAGTGGAGCTTTTGGGCCTTCACGACACCGTATTTGAATACGAGATCACCAGCAACCGTGTAGACTGCTACAGTGTGCTTGGTATTGCCAGAGAGGCAGCCATGACCTTCGGTAAAAAGTTCTGCCCTCCGGTAGTGGAAGTAAAAGAAAATGAGGAAGATGTAAATGACTATATCAGTGTAGAAGTGGAGGATACCGATCTTTGTCCCAGATACTGTGCCAGAGTCTGCAAGAATATTAAGATTGGACCTTCCCCTGAATGGATGCAGCGCAGACTGGCAGCCAGCGGGATCCGTCCCATCAACAATCTGGTGGATATCACCAACTATGTGATGGAAGAATACGGTCAGCCCATGCATGCATTTGATCTGGACACCATAGCCGGCAAGAAGATCATTGTGCGCCGGGCTAAGGATGGAGAGGAATTCCAGACCCTGGACGGTCAGATCAGAAAATTGGATAAGGACGTGCTGATGATCTGCGACGGAGAAAAGGAAATTGGTATTGCCGGTATCATGGGCGGTGAAAACTCCAAGATTACGGACAGTGTGACCACGGTGCTCTTTGAGGCAGCAACCTTCGACGGCCCCAATATCCGTAAATCCGCAAAGAGACTGGGACTTCGCACGGATGCTTCCGGTAAATTTGAGAAGGGCCTGGATCCCAGAAATGCACAGGCAGCCATTGATCGCGCCTGTCAGCTGATCTCTGAGCTTGGCTGTGGAGAAGTGGTCAGTGGTACGGTGGATGTGTGCCAGCCTTTAAAACCTCTGAAAGAACTTCCCTTTGAACCGGAAAGATACAATAAACTTTTGGGAACAGATGTATCTGCTGAGGATATGCTGAAAATCTTCCGTGGTCTTGAAATTGATGTGGTAGAAAAAGATGGTAAAACTACTTTGGTGATTCCTTCTTTCCGGCAGGATCTGGTTGGTTTTGCAGATATGGCCGAAGAAGTGGCAAGATTTTTCGGATATGACAAGATCCCTGTAAGCCTGCCAAGCGGCGAGGCAATGACAGGAAAGTTGTCCTGGAAACTTCGCATTGAGCAGAAAGCCAGAGATATTGCGGAGTACTGTGGTTTCTCCCAGTCTATGAGCTACTCCTTTGAAAGTCCCAAAGTGTTTGATAAGCTTTTGCTTCCTGAGGACAGCCCCCTGCGTCAAACAGTAACCATATCCAACCCCTTGGGCGAGGACTTCTCTGTGATGAGAACTACTGTGTTAAACGGTATGCTGACCAGCCTGGCGACCAACTATAACAGAAGAAACAAAGATGTGAAATTATATGAACTGGGTAATATCTATCTGCCCAAGTCCCTGCCCTTGACGCAGCTGCCGGATGAGAGAATGCAGTTTGTCCTTGGCTTTTACGGAGAGGGAGACTTCTTCTCACTAAAAGGTGTAGTGGAGGAGTTTTTGGAGTCTGTGGGCATGAAGAAAAAAGTGTCCTATGATCCTCAGGCAGGGAAAACCTTCCTGCATCCCGGCAGACAGGCGAATATGATCTACGCAGGTGAAGTGATCGGTTATCTGGGAGAGGTACATCCTCAGGTTGCGGACAACTATGATATCGGAACCAAGGCCTATGTGGCAGTGATCGATATGCCAAAGATCGTAGAGCAGGCTACCTTTGACAGAAAGTATGAGGGTATCGCAAAATATCCTGCCATCACCCGAGATATCAGTATGACAGTTCCAAAGACTGTTTTGGCAGGTCAGATTGAGGAGATCATCGCACAAAGAGGCGGTAAGATTCTGGAGTCTTATCAGCTGTTTGATATTTACGAGGGAAGTCAGATCCAGGAAGGATATAAGTCCATGGCTTATTCCATTGTATTTCGTGCCAAGGACAGAACTCTGGAGGAGGCAGATGTGGTAGGAGCCATGAAGAAGATCTTAAATGGTTTGGAGCAGATCGGCGCCGTCCTTAGACAGTAATATTTAGTTGCGAAACAGTAAAAAATAGGGTATGATATCCGTGAGGGTGTCCTACCCTATTTTATTGAAAATCAAAAGGAAGGATATAGATCAGTATGGAAAGAAAGAACGTTTGGGAGGCTTATGACAGCTCTCAGCTTAAGGAGCTGGAAGCACTTGCGAAGGATTATATGGAGTTTCTGGATCGGGGGAAGACTGAGAGGGAATGTGTGGACGTGATCGTCAATATAGCAGAACAGGAAGGCTATGTGGAACTGGCCAAGGCTGCAGCCAAAGGTCAGTCATTAAAGGCCGGTGATAAGGTTTATTCTGTTTGCATGAATAAGGCTGTAATCTTATATCAGGTAGGCAGCAAACCAGTCACTGAGGGAATGAATATTCTGGGGGCACACATTGATTCGCCCAGAATGGATGTGAAACAAAATCCTTTGTATGAAAACGAGGGCTTTGCCTATCTGGATACTCATTACTATGGCGGTGTAAAGAAATACCAGTGGGTTGCCCTGCCTCTGGCACTGCATGGAGTGATCGTGAAAAAAGATGGTACTACAGTGGAGGTGAATATCGGTGAGGCGGAGGATGATCCGGTGTTCTTTATCTCCGATATTTTGCCCCATCTTTCCCAGGAACAGAATGAAAAGAAGGCCGCTGCAGTGATCGAAGGAGAGGCACTGGATATCATTGTGGGTAACAAACCATTGATCTTGAAAAAAGAAGGCGGCGAAGCTGAGAAGAAGGAAAATGCTAAAGAGTCTGTAAAGAAGGGGATTCTGGAGATCCTGAAGGAGACTTATGATGTGGAAGAGGAGGATTTTCTTTCCGCAGAATTGGAGGTGGTTCCTGCAGGCAAGGCCAGAGAGGCCGGTCTGGATCGGAGCATGATCCTGGCCTACGGACAGGACGACAGGGTTTGTGCATACACTTCGCTTAGAGCATTTTTGGATATTAAGGAGCCTGAACGTACGGTGTGCTGTATCCTGGTTGATAAAGAGGAAATTGGTTCTGTAGGTGCAACGGGTATGCAATCAGTGTTCTTTGAAAATACTGTGTCTGAGTTGATGGAGCTGATGGGAGAGTACAGTCCCATTCATCTGAGAAGATGTCTGGCAAATTCCTGTATGCTTTCTTCCGATGTAAGTGCTGGATTTGACCCCTCTTTTGCAAGCTGTTTTGAAAAGAAAAATGCCGCCTTTTTAGGGAAAGGTATGGTGTTGAATAAGTTTACCGGTGCCAGAGGCAAGTCCGGTTCCAACGATGCCAATGCAGAATATATTGCTTATCTTCGCAAAATTTTTGAAGAAAAAGGAATTCACTTCCAGACAGCGGAGCTTGGCAGAGTTGACCTGGGTGGTGGCGGAACCATTGCTTATATGACTGCATTGTACTGTATGAATGTGATCGACAGCGGCGTAGCTGTGCTGAATATGCATGCACCCTGGGAGGCTACGAATAAGGCAGATATTTATGAAACATACAGAGGCTACAAGGCCTTTGTGGAAGGGCCGGGTCTGTGATGGCAGAACTGAAAAAATCAGATTTTTATTTTGAACTTCCCCCGGAGTTGATCGCCCAGGATCCCCTGGAGGATCGTTCCTCTTCCAGATTGCTCACTCTGAGCAGACAGACGGGAAAAGTGGAGCATCGTATATTTAAAGATATTTTGGACTACATCTGCCCAGGGGATTGTTTGGTATTGAACAACACGAAGGTTATTCCGGCCAGATTGCTTGGACAAAAGGCTGATACCGGTGCCGGGGTTGAGGTGTTGCTATTAAAGCGTCAAGAGAAGGATGTGTGGGAGACCCTGGTTAAGCCCGGGAAAAAGTGTAAGCCGGGTACCAAGCTTGTATTTGGTGACGGCAGTCTTACGGCAGAAGTGCTGGATACCCTGGAGGAAGGTAATCGACTGATACAGTTTACCTATGAAGGGATCTGGGAAGAGGTGTTGGATAAATTAGGAGAAATGCCCTTGCCGCCTTATATTACCCATAAGCTTCAGGACAAGAATCGTTATCAGACGGTTTATGCAAAATATGAGGGGAGTGCGGCGGCGCCTACAGCCGGCCTTCATTTTACAAGGGAACTTTTGCAGCAGTTGGAAGAGAAAGGTGTGCAGATAGCCTATGTGACCCTGCACGTAGGTCTGGGAACCTTTCGGCCGGTAAAGGTAGACAATATTTTGGAGCATCATATGCATTCCGAATACTATCAGATCAGCGAAGAAGCGGCAAGTAAGATCAACCGAGCCAAGGCTTCCGGCGGGAGAGTGATCTGTGTGGGTACCACCAGCTGCAGAACCGTGGAAAGCGCTGCAGATGAAACCGGTTTGATACATGCGGGGTGTGACAACACAGAGATATTTATTTACCCAGGCTATCGATTTAAGGTACTGGATTCCCTGATCACAAATTTTCATCTGCCCGAATCTACACTTGTTATGCTGGTTTCGGCCCTGGCGGGAAGGGAGAATGTCCTGGCTGCCTATGAGGAGGCGATCAGAGAAAGATATCGCTTTTTCTCTTTTGGGGATGCAATGTTGATCTATTGATAACAAGGGGCACTGTACATGCGCAATAAATTAAGGTTTATTTATACAGTAGTAGTTGTTGTACTGCTTTTGATGTTATATTTTATAATCTTTTCCTTTTCTGCTCAGGATGGCGAAACTTCCGGCAGTTTCAGCCTGACAATTTCGCGCATGGGTATGAAACTTTGGAATGGACTGACGGGCGGAGATTGGTCTTCTTACATGATAGAGCAGATGGCGGCATATTTTGAAAATCCCATTCGTAAATTAGCACATTTTGCAGAGTATGGAGTGATGGGATTTTTGATTCACAGCTTGTGGATGTGCTGGAGAAGAACAAGTAGACGGTGGATCCTATATAGTGTGATCTGGGTGTTTCTTTCAGCGGTAGCGGATGAGGTGCATCAATATTTTGTGCCCGGACGCAGCGGCAATATTCCGGATGTATTTCTGGATACTTGCGGCGGTGTAACAGGTGTGTTTCTGTGCATATTATTAGTCAGATTATTTAAACGTATTTACAGGAAATAGAGCATTTTGTGCGCGATAAGTGGGGCAGTTTATGCCCTTCTTTAATTTATTTTCAGTTGATATGATAGATGTATTCATGAAGGGATGCAAGAAATGAATACACATACAACTGAGGAAAAGGAATATTTTAATTATATCTATGATGAAATGTATCGCAGCCTGTATTTGTATGCAGCATCAATGTGTCAAAGCAGCTGTGATATAGAGGATGTTTTACAGGAGACCTTTAAAGAAACCTACGTCTTGATTCGTAAGGTTAGAAATTCTGATAATCCTGAGGGATTTGTGATGAATATTTTGAAGAATAAGCTTATGAAATGGCAGGACAGGCAGAAGAAAGACAGAAAAGTACTGGACGCAGTGTGTAACGAAGGTTTTAGAAAAATTGATGAGAATTATAAAGAAATATGGGATTTTTGTAAAAACAATCTAAAGAAAAAGGATTATTTGATCATCAGATGCAGATACTGCAAAGGGTTCAGTATAGCTGAAATTGCCGGCATGTTCGGCATCTCTGAGGCGGCATGCAAGATGCGCATCAAAAGAAGCCTGAATAAACTGAAGAAACTGTTAACATAGTAATTGACAACTTATCACTTTTCCCGTATACTGATTAGTACATACAATATATTGCTGAAAAGATGAGAATAAAACACTATATCTGGTGTTTTGCTGTGAATGAATTGGAGGAACGGGGATGGCAAATCAGGAAGAAAAAGTAAAGGAAATCAATTATGGCGCAGAGTATACCACCAAGCGCAAGGTAAAGGTCATCAAGAAGGACGGTAGCAAGGAAAAATTTAACGTACAGAAGGTGATCAATGCTGTTGGAAAAAGTGCGTATCGTGCACTGACCAAATTTACAGATGAGGAGCAGCGGCGCATTTGTCAATATGTGGTAGATAAGGTGGACGAGCTGGACCAGGATGAAATCCCGATCCCTATCATGCATAATATTGTGGAAAGTGCTTTGGAGCAGGTAAAACCTATTGTAGCAAAGAGCTATCGGGATTACCGTAACTATAAGCAGGATTTTGTGCGCATGCTGGATGACGTGTACAAAAAGAGTCAGTCCATTATGTATATTGGTGACAAGGAAAATTCCAACACGGATTCTGCTTTGGTATCCACCAAAAGAAGTCTGATCTTCAATCAGCTGAACAAAGAGCTGTATCAAAAGTTTTTCATGACCACAGAGGAGATCCAGGCATGTCGGGACGGCTATATTTATGTACACGATATGTCTGCCCGCCGTGATACCATGAACTGTTGCCTTTTTGACGTGGAGAACGTGCTTAAGGGTGGTTTTGAGATGGGTAACATCTGGTACAATGAGCCGAAAACTTTGGATGTTGCTTTTGACGTGATCGGTGATATTGTGCTCAGCGCAGCCAGTCAGCAGTACGGTGGCTTTACGGTACCCAGTGTGGACCTGATCCTGGAGCCGTATGCAGAGAAATCTTACAAAAAATATATTGAGAAATATATGCGAATGGGCGTGGATGCGGATACCGCCCAGGCAGAGGCTTATGCAGATGTGGTAAGAGAGTTCGAACAGGGCTTCCAGGGTTGGGAGTATAAGTTTAATACTGTGGCAAGCAGCCGTGGAGACTATCCCTTTATTACCGTGACAGCGGGAACCGGAATCGGTAAGTTTGCAAAGCTTGGTACCATCTCCATGTTGAATGTACGTAGAAAGGGGCAGGGCAAGAAGGAGTGCAAAAAGCCTGTTCTTTTCCCCAAGATCGTATTTCTTTATGATGAAAATCTCCATGGACCCGGGTGTCCTTTGGAGGATGTGTTTGAAGCAGGCGTTAAGTGTTCTGCCAAGACCATGTACCCTGACTGGCTGTCTCTTACCGGTAAGGGCTATGTGGCCAGCATGTACAAGCAGTACGGCAAAATCATCTCCCCCATGGGTTGCAGAGCATTCCTTTCTCCTTGGTATGAGAGAGGTGGCATGCATCCTGCAGATGAAAATGATGTGCCTATTTTTGTGGGACGTTTCAATATCGGTGCAGTTTCCCTGCATTTGCCCATGATCCTTGCCAAGTCCAGACAGGAGAGCAAAGACTTTTATGAGGTTTTGGACTATTATTTGAATCTGATCCGACAGCTGCACATTCGTACCTACGCATATCTGGGTGAGATGCGTGCCTCCACCAATCCGCTGGCTTACTGTGAGGGTGGTTTCCTGGGCGGCCATTTGAAACTGTCTGATAAGATCAAACCTTTGCTGAAGTCTGCCACAGCCAGCTTTGGTATTACTGCGCTGAACGAACTGCAGGAGCTGTACAACGGTAAATCCTTGGTGGAAGACGGTCAGTTTGCCTTGGAGGTTATGGAACACATTAATAAGCGCATTGGGGAATTTAAGGAAGTGGATGGGCATCTGTATGCGATTTATGGTACCCCTGCGGAGAATCTTTGTGGATTGCAGGTAAAGCAGTTTAGGAACAAATATGGCATTGTGGAGGGTGTTTCTGACAGGGAATATGTATCCAATTCCTTCCACTGTCATGTGACGGAAGATATCACTCCGATTCAGAAGCAGAACCTGGAAGATAGATTCTGGGATCTGTCCAATGGTGGTAAGATACAATATGTAAAATATCCCATTGATTACAATTTGGATGCGGTAAAGACTCTGATCCGCAGAGCCATGGATTTGGGCTTTTATGAGGGCGTAAACTTGTCTCTGGCATATTGTGATGATTGTGGTCATCAGGAACTGGAGATGGATGTGTGCCCTAAGTGCGGCAGCCGCAATCTGACCAAGATCGATAGAATGAACGGTTATCTGTCCTATTCAAGAGTACATGGAGATACCCGCCTAAATGAAGCTAAAATGGCGGAAATTGCAGAAAGGAAGAGCATGTAGCAATATGAGATACCATAATATCACCAAAGATGATATGTTAAACGGAGACGGCCTGCGGGTAGTTCTCTGGGTGGCCGGGTGCGCTCATTGCTGCAAAGGATGCCAAAATCCTATTACATGGGATCCGGATGGAGGACTTTTGTTTGACCAGGTTGCCAAGGAAGAAATATTTGAACAATTGGATCAAAAATATATTTCCGGTATTACATTTTCCGGGGGAGATCCCCTGCACCCCGCCAATCGGCTGGATGTCAGGAATCTGATGGCTGAGATCAAAGAAAAATATCCGGATAAGACCATATGGCTGTATACAGGCGATGTATGGGAAGATATTTTACATTATCCGCTGTTGCAGTATGTAGATGTACTTGTGGACGGAGAGTTTCACATCGATGAGTTGGATACCAAGTTGCTTTGGAAAGGCAGTAAGAACCAGCGGGTCATTGATGTGAAGAAAACATTGGCACCGGAGAACACAGACCCTACAGTCCCTGTGCTCCATGCGCCGGATTATTCCAAATAAAGTCTATATGGAGGAGAAGAATGCAGAAAGTAGCACAGTTTATGAAGGTTAGTCCTGAGAATTTTATGCAGGCTATGCAGGCAGATTTTCCGGAATATACAGAAGCAGACATCAAAGATATCTATGAGTCTCTGGAACTTCCAAAGAGGGCTACAAAAGGAAGTGCGGGGTATGATTTCTTTGCCCCATTTGCCTTTTCTTTGCCGCCTTCTACAACCATCAAGATCCCCACTGGGATCCGAGTGAAAATGGATGAAGACTGGGTGTTGCAGCTATATCCCCGCAGTGGTCTGGGGTTTAAATATCGTTTGCAGCTGAATAATACGGTAGGGATCATTGACAGCGATTATTTTTATTCAGACAATGAAGGGCATATATTTGCCAAGATCACCAATGATTCCAACGAGGGCAAGGTGCTGGATGTAGCAGCCGGCTCAGGGTTTATGCAGGGAATCTTTCTGCAGTATGGCATTACCCTGGACGATGAGACAGACGGTATCCGTAATGGTGGTTTTGGAAGCACCACAGGAAAGTAGAATAGAAAGCTCCTTTTTAGGCACACTATTTCTAGGCGTTTGTGAAAGCAGACTGCCAGGGGTGCAGGAGCATGAATGGGCGGCAAGAGGCGCGTTTTCACTCCGTGAAAAACGTAACAGTACTATGGATTTTTCATCGCAGAATTGTTTGAAAAATCCAAGTGCTGATGTTTTTCAAGGGCCTCTTGCCGCCCGTTCGTGCTCCTGCACCCCTGGCAGTTTACTTTCACAAATGCCTAGAAAGTAGTATATGGAAAAGGAGTTTTTGTATATGAATGACAAGCAGGAGCAAAACCAAGCTGGAAATGAGAAGATGACCTCCAGTCTGAAGGAATCCATGGCTTATTTAAATGAGCGTTTGGCTGTGGATAAGAATTTTGACGTGGTATATCGAGTGATTCATATGGGCGGCAGAGAAGCTTGTATTTATTTTATAGACGGATTCTGCAAGGATGAACTGATGCAGAAGATGATGCAGTTTTTTATGGCTATGACGCCGGAAGAATTGCCGGCTGATGCTCACGAAATGTCAAAAAAAGGGATTCCGCATGTAGAAGTAGACCTGGCAGATCGGTGGCAGGACATTTTATATGCCTATATGTCTGGTGTTTTTCTTTTATTTGTTGATGGATATGATCGTGCCATATTGATTGATTCCAGAACCTATCCTGCCAGAAGTGTGGCAGAGCCGGATAAAGATAAAGTGCAGAGAGGTTCCAAGGATGGGTTTGTGGAGACTGTAGTCTTTAATACTGCACTTATCAGACGCAGGATCAGAAGCACTGAACTTCGTATGGAGATGATGAGTGCCGGTAAAAGTTCCCGCACAGACATTGTGCTTTGTTACATGGAGGACCGAGTAGATCACAAACTCCTCTGTCAGATCAAAGAGCGGATTAAAAATATAAAGGTAGATGCTCTGACTATGAATCAGGAGAGTCTGGCGGAATGCCTGTATGCCAGAAAGTGGTATAATCCATTTCCTAAATTTAAGTATACAGAGCGTCCGGATACAGCCGCCGCTCAGGTGTTAGAAGGGAATCTGATCCTTTTGGTAGATACTTCACCATCTGCAATGATCTTGCCAACTACAGCTTTTGATGCAGTGGAGGAGGCGGATGACTATTATTTTCCCCCTATTACGGGAACTTACATTAGATTGTCCAGATTCTTGATCACCTTGCTGACCTATTTTTTGACACCTACCTTTTTGTTATTGATGACCAACAGGCAATGGATCCCTGAGAACTTTCAGTTCATTGTCTTGAAGGAGCAGGAAAATATACCCTTGATCTGGCAGTTTCTTATTTTGGAATTGGCTATAGATGGGCTACGTCTGGCAGCTATTAACACGCCAAATATGCTGAGCACCCCCTTAAGTGTTATGGCGGCACTGGTGCTAGGCGAGTTTTCGGTAAACAGCGGTTGGTTCAATGCAGAAGTCATGCTCTATATGGCATTTGTAGCCATAGCCAATTATACACAGTCTAATTACGAAATGGGTTATGCATTAAAATTTATGCGAATTATTACCTTAATATTGACGGCGATCTTTGGCTTGCCAGGATATATAGCCGGTGTGCTGTTGCTGGTGGTTTCTCTGGTGGGTAATCGGACCATATCGGGAGAAAGCTATGTTTATCCGTTGTTTCCATTCCATGCAAAAAGGCTTTTCACCAGAATGTTTCGGACCAGACTTCCGGGGGCGCTTCCCAGGTCAAAAAAATAGATTTTCATTGAAAACCGGCTAAGTTAATGTTATAATTTCTAAAAATACTATGGAAGTTGAGGAACAACATGAGTCGGTTTAAATTGGTAACAGACAGTACTGCAGATCTGCCCCAGGAGTTTTTGGGACAACATGATATTGGGTGTGTGAATCTTAGCTATATCGTGGATGGCCAGACCTATGGCGGATCGGGTGTAGAAATGGACTGGAAAGAGTTCTATGCCTTGATGAGAGATGGCAAGATGCCCAGCACTTCTCAGATTAATCCGGATGAATTTAAGCGTTATTTTGAGGAGTGTATCAAAGAAAATAGCGAAATCCTATATCTGGCCTTTTCCTCAGGTCTTAGCGGAACCTGCAATAGTGCAAAGATTGCGGCAGCTGAGATTATGGAAGCAAATCCGCAGGTTAATATTGTGGTGATAGATTCCTTATGTGCCTCTATGGGCGAGGGGTTATTTGTATATAAAGCGGTCCGCATGAGAGAAGAGGGAAAGTCTATGGATGAAACTGTGACTTGGCTTAAGGACCATGCATTGAATTTTGTGCATGTGTTTACAGTGGATGATTTGTTTCATTTACATAGAGGAGGCCGGGTAAGCAGAGCGACAGCAATGATCGGAACCATTGCCTCCATCAAACCTATCTTGCATGTGGATGATGAGGGACATCTGGTAGCACTAAGCAAAACCAGAGGACGTAAAAAATCCCTGATTGCTCTGGTTGATCTGATGGAGAAGAAGATGGGGCAGTTCAAGGACCAAAATGATATGATCATGATCAGCCATGGGGATGCCTTGGAGGACGCTGAGTTTGTAAAGGCTGAGGTGCAGTCCAGATTTGGGTTTGACAATTTTATGATCAACCATATCGGACCTACTATTGGAAGCCATTCCGGCCCCGGAACCATCGCATTGTTTTTCTTGGGAGAAACAAGATAAAATACGTATGAACTCAAAGGAGCTGGCATAAACATTACCAGCTCCTTACAAATTTATTGATGTAATTGTCTAAGCAGTTCTCAATTACCCGGATCGCGTCTTCGCGGTTGCCCTTCTCATTTACGATCGTAGTTTTGTTTTCCAGAGCCTTATACACACTGAAAAAGTGCTCCATTTCATCAATCACATGGGGAGGCAGTTCAGAAATATCCTTGTAGGAATTATAGTTTGGATCGTTAAAGGGAACAGCTATGATTTTTTCATCTCGTTTGCCACCGTCCAGCATGGTAATAACGCCAATGGGATAAGAACGAACCAGGGTCAGTGGTGCTACCGGTTCAGAGCATAGCAGCAGGACATCCAAGGGGTCCCCGTCGTCCCCGTAGGTACGTGGGATAAAGCCATAGTTAGCAGGATAGTGGGTGGAGGTGTATAAGATCCTATCCAGGATGATATAGCCGGTTTCTTTGTCTAATTCATATTTGTTTTTACTGCCTTTGGGGATTTCAACCACACAGATAAAATCTGTGGGAGTGATACGCTTTACATTGATATTGTGCCAGATATTTGCGTTGATTTCGTACATAGAAGCCTCCTTGTTTTTATTTGTTTATGGAATTTATGTATTCTTTTGGTGACATGCCGGTGTGTTTTTTAAATACATTACAAAAATAGTGAGGATTGTTAAATTTTAAAAGTTCTGCAGTTTGAGTAACATTGTACTCCCGTTCGCGCAATAATTTTTTTGATTCTTGGATCTTCATCTGTGCGTAATACTGCATGATGCTGGTGTTGGTATATTTCTTAAACAACGTGCAGAGATAGGTTTTACTGTAATTCATCTGACTGCAAAGATGGGGAATATCAATCTTGTTATACAGATTTTGCTCCAACAGCTTAATGATATCGCAGACAATATGATTTTCAATTGTGTACTCATCTGAAAAGAAAATGGTTTTTTCATCTTCCCGCATCAGGTAGATCAGCAGGGATTCCAAATAGTTTTTTATCAATTGCTCGCCACCGATTTTGGCATTTTCCTTTAAATGCAGACTGTTGTAACGATAGGTGTTTTTGCTTTCATCAACAATCTTGGAAATAAACCAACGATGCTCGGGCGGAATTTTGATATGTTTGTTTTCAAAGTAACAGATGGCCGGAGAATGACATACAAAGGTCATTACAAACACATTTGGAGCTACAATACCGTTGGAGCGCAGCTGGTGGAATTCGTTAGGCTTGTGGAACAGCATTTCTCCTTGTTTTAGAAAAATGTCAGTCTGTTCGGCAGTTGCAATGATCTCACCTTTGTCAACATATACGATCTCCCAGAAATCATGACTTTCCCCTGCAAATTCAAAATTTTTAGTAAATTCCTGGTACCACAGAGTACAAAGTTTTTTGATGGTCACAGTTTCATTCAGCTCATGAGCATGATATAGGATTTTGTCCATATTGTACATAGCCTTTCTACATATAATTCTGTGCACAAAAGTGTACTTTTTATAGATTTTTTTGTCTGGCAGAAAAGTTGTTTTTATTGTATTATTAATGTAGAACAAAAACAATATTTTTTTAAAATAAAATTTATAGAGAAAGGAAAGAGGACAATGTTAAAAGTCGGATTGATCGGATGCGGTGGTATGGGCGGCACACATGCAAGTGCGTATACGAATCTGAAGGATAGGGTTTCGGTGGTTGCAGTGGCAGATTTAGATGAGAAAAAAGCAGGGAAGATAGCTGAACTTGTTGGCGGTGCCAAGGTATATACTACCGGTGAAGAACTGATTGCGAATGAAACAGTAGATTATGTGGATATCTGTTTGCCTACCTTCCTGCATGCAAAGCATGCAGTCATGGCGATGGGAAAGGGGTTTCATGTGTTTATGGAGAAGCCTGTATGCCTGAATGAAGAAGAAGCATGCCTACTGCTGGAAACCCAGAAAAAGACCGGTGCACAGGTGCAGATCGGTCAAGTGATCCGTTTTTGGGATGAATATGTATGGTTGAAACAGGTGGTGGAAGAGGGAACCTATGGAAAAGTGGTATCCGGTGTATTCCAGAGGCTTAGTCCTGCACCCAAGTGGTCTTGGAATGAGTGGTATCATCATCCGGAGATGAGCGGTACAGCGGCTTTGGATATGCATATTCATGATGTGGATTATATCAGATACCTCATGGGAGAACCGAAAAAAATTACCGCCAATGCAGCCAGAGATGAGAATGGTGTACTCCAGCAGATGTTTGTAATGTATGAGTACGACGGAGCAGTGATCACCGCAGAAGGTGGATGGGATTTCCCCGACAATTACCCCTTCTCCATGAATTTCCGTGTGAAATTGGAAAAAGCTACAATCACCTATGACATTGACGGATTGACAGTTTATACCACAGACGGAAGAAAAATCAAACCCGAACTTCAAAAAGCTGTGAATGCGGATATTGGACTGGGATTAAATGTTTCTGATCTGGGAGCATATTTTAATGAATTGGAGTACTTTACACGCAGATTATCTGAAGGAAAGCCTCTTGAAAAAGCACCTTTGGATGAGGCTGTTAAGTCCGCCAGATTGGTATGGGCAGAGATAGAGCAGTGCGGCGGAACGGTAAAGTAATAGCGCCAAAACAGGAAAAAATCCTACTTCAAATTTAATATGTTTCATGATAGACTCATGATGATATATTAGGCATTTTAGAAATTTATGTACTTGTGAGGAAAGAAGGATGAAGATATATAATATAGCAGTGGTCGGCTGCGGACAGATGGGCGAAGCACATATTGAGCATATTTATTATAAGCCTAATGTAAGGGTTGCCTGTGTTTGTGACAGAGATATTGAGCGTGCACGATTTTTTGCACACAAGTATAACGCAGCCAGTATTGAGACAGATGCACAGAAGTGTATCAGCAGGGAAGATGTGGACATTGTTATCATTGCAACCTATCCTTCCAGCCATTTGGAATTATTAAAACTATGTATAGAATATAAAAAGCATGTGATATGTGAGAAGCCTATCACCACGACCCTGGAGGACGGAGAGGAATTTGTACGTCTTGTGAAAGAGAATCCTCAGGTTAAAGTTCTTGTAGGACATATACTCAGACACAATGAGACGTACAACCGCGTGGCTAAGATGATTCAGGAAGGTGCCATTGGCCATCCCATCATAATGCGTATGTCCCAGAATCATCATACTTTGAATTGGCCCAGATACTTAAATCTGATCAAGGAGACTTCCCCCATTATTGACTGCGGTGTGCACTATTTTGATGTCATGCAGTGGTTTACCGGTGCCAAGATCACTTCTGTATCCGGAATCGGTATGCGCACAGATTCTGACATTCCGGAAGGGAAACATAATTACGAGATGATAACGGCTCACTTGTCGGATGGTTCTATCGGTTTCTATGAGGCAGGGTGGACAAAGACCATTTCTTCCGATAACATGAAGGAATTTGTTGGACCTAAGGGCAGTATTCGTATTGTTTACCGTAAGGACAGACATACCCATCAGGAAGAAGGCGATTTGATTGAGTATTATTGCCTGGAAGATAACAGTTACCGGACCATCAATGTGGTGGCAGAGCGTAAGCCCACCGGGCTTCAGTTAGATTACCTTATCAAAATGATCGAGGAAGATGTACCTGCTTTCCCCAGCATTGATAATGTGTTTGACAGTTTTAAGGTTGCCTTGGATGCGGAGGAGTTCATCAGAAAGAATAATCAGTAATTGTTTTAATTTAAAAAGAGGAGGGCTATGACATTTGTGGTGTCATAGCCCTTTTTACTCTACTATATTCCCTGGATAGGTGATGTCAAACAGCCGGTCGCACAAGTTTAGGGCAGCGCCGCTGATGGTGTTCTCTTCACTGATAGAAAGGGTTTTGATCTCCAGATCCTGCACTAGAGCGGGGTATGCCCGATGGCGCATTTCTTCTACCGCAAGGTCAATGAGAGAGGGGAGGGAGGTAAAATCCCCTGTGTGGATAATGATGGATGCCGGCTTGCACAAATTCACAAGATTTGCCAGGCCGATACCCAAATATCCGGCACATTCTGATATGGCGTGCTTGGCAGCCTCATCACCGGAGAGATATCTTTCGGAAACAGTTTGCAAGTCAGAATCTTTTCCACCACCGTAAGACTCATATATTCTCAATACACTCTGTTCGCTGCACATAGCTTCCAGACACCCTTTATTGCCACAGAAACACTGTGTTCCATCCTTTTCTACTGTGGTGTGTCCAATCTCTCCCAGCATGGCGCGGTTGATCGCACCGTGATAGTACTGGGTAGCACCGATACCATTTTCCAGATCTACCAGAAGCATGTTGTCTTTTTTCTGATTGGAAGAATTAAAGTACCAAACAGCCTTTAGCAGGGAGACATTTTCAATAAAAACAGGAAGGCCGGTCTCTGTTTCCAGAAGGGCCTTTAGATCAAATTCTTTCCACCTTAGACTGGAGGAGAGTACAAACCGTCCATTTTCCAGGATCAGGCCGGAAATAGCAATACCGATCCCAAGGACTTTGCTTCGGCCGTGCTTTGTAAGCAAGGAATTGACACTTTCACGAACCAGTTCCACTACCTTGCTGGATTTCAATGTGTCTGCATCCGCACGGATGGAAGAGATAATGCGTCCTTCCAGATCAGTATAGGATATATTAATGGTTCCGACTCCTAAAAAGATACACACAAGACCATAGGACTGCGCACAAAAACGCAAAAGTGTACCTTTCCGTCCAACACGGTGAGCCTCTTCAGTGCCGCTTTCCTCGATCAAGCCCTTGCCAAGCAGATAGGCGGTGATATTGGTCATAGAGGAAGTGGACAGCCCTGTGGCATGCGCAACCACAGGACGTGAGACATTGGGATTTTTACGTATGTAATTTAAGACTTCCAGTCGATTCATCTTTTGGATCAACTGTGAGTTTGCAGCTGTTCGGTTCATAGTATACTTCTTCTCAATCTGTGATAAATTTTATTGTTGGATAATTATATCATTTAAAAATATGCTTGTCAACGCGGGGCTACCTCTTGACAAACTGCTTTTAATCTGATACAGTTAATTTATCCAATGGATAAATAAATTAAAATTTATTAAGGAGGATTTTTTTATGAGTAAAAAAGCAACCGATTTTCGCTATAATACCGGCGACACCAAGGTGCCTTGGGCTGCAGTCGGTGAGAACTACAATGCTGCCGATCTGATGGAAGTGATCCGTTTCCTGATGCAGGGCAAGGGGCCTGAGTATGATCAGGCTATCAATGCTGTATGGGAACAGGTTAAGAAACTGGACGCTGTTTCCACACCTCCCGGAAAGCTTTCCACCGGCTCTGAGGTTGAGGCTGCTGAGGAAGCATGTAATGAGTATTTGGGAACAACCACCAGCACCTTTGTAACCAATGCTACATCCGGTTTTGAAATTGCTTATAAGTATGCAGGCCTGAAAGAGGGAGACGAGGTTATCGTTCCTGCCATTACTTTTGTGGCTACCATGGCTTATCCTCTTGCTGTAGGTGCGAAGCTTGTTTTTGCTGACATCGATCCTAAGACCATCAACATGGACCCCGCAGATGTTGCCAGAAAGATCACTCCCAAGACCAAGATGATCGTACCTGTACATATTGGTGGTTATCCTGTAGACATGGAGCCCATCATGAAGCTGGCAAAAGAGCATGATATCCTGGTTCTGGAGGATGCTGCTCATGCATTTGGTGCAATGTACAAGGGTAAGAAGATCGGTACCATCGGTGATTTTGCTGCATTCAGTATGCATGAGGTGAAAAATATCACTTCCTTTGGCGAGGGCGGTATCGCAACCACCAATATCCCCGGCTTTGGTAACGATATGAAGCGCGCACGTTTCCTGGGTCTGGATTTCTCTTGCCCCATTGATAAGTGGTTGTACAATATCACTCCCATTCCCGGCAAGGAGAAGCCTTTCGTTGCACTGAATTATTCTCCTACAGAGATTCAGGGTCTGGGCCTGAGACTTCAGGTAGCCAGAAATGAAGAAATCATTGCAAAGCGTCGTCAGGCAGCCGAATATTTGAACAGCAGATTTGCAGGTGTTGCAGGTATTATTCCTCAGGATCTGGGCAATGAAGATATTAAACCTACTTTCCATATGTACCAGCTGCAGATCGATCCCGAGATCGTGGGCGGTGATATTCAGGTGCTGAAGAGAAAACTGAAAGAAAAAGGTGTTACTGAGATCGCACACTTTGGACCTCTTTATAGATTTAAGATCGTTGCTGATATGGGCTATGATTCAGAAGAGATTGCTAAGACCTGTCCTGTATGTGAGGAGGTATTCTATCATCGTTATACACACCTGCCTCTGTATGGTCTGAGTGATGAGCAGCTGGAGTACATGGCTGATGCAGTACTTGCATCTGTGGAGGAGATGAAGGAAGGAAAATAATATGAAGATCAAATGGGGTGTCATTGGATGCGGCGGTATTGCAGACCGCAGAACTTTGCCCGGGATGATGCTGGCAGATAATGCTGAGTTGGTTGCAGTCATGGATGCTGACAAAGCCGCAGCTGACCGTGTTGCCGCTAAGTACGGTGCAAAATATGCATTTGATAATTATGATGAGTTGTTGAAATTGGACGAGATTCAGGCAGTTTATATTGCCTCTCCCGTATTTTGCCACAAGGAGCAGTGCATCGCTGCGGCAAAGGCCAAAAAGGATATTCTAATAGAGAAACCCATGGGCTTGACTGTGGCGGAGGCAGAGGAATTGGCTGCTGTCTGTGAGGCAGAAGGGGTGAAGCTGGGCGTTGGATTCATGATGCGTTTCCACAGCTATCACCAGAAGATGCGCGAGCTCATTGCTGCCGGCAAGCTGGGTGAGATCGTTTCCGCGCGGGCACAGTTGACCTGTTGGTATCCTGAGATGGAGAACTGTTGGAGACAGGAGAGAAAACTTTCCGGCGGCGGTGCCATGATGGATATGGGGATTCATTGTATCGACCTGATCAGATATATTACCGGTCAGGAGATCGCAGAAGTGAAGGGCATGGTTGGAAACCAGATTTTCAAGTATTCTGTAGAGGATGCGGGCGCAGCCATCTATAAGTTGGAAAACGGTGCACTGTGCTATGTGGATGCAAACTTTAATATTCCGGATGCAGTTGCAAAGTGTAAGATTGAGTTCTACGGAACAAAAGGAAGCATTTTTGCTGAGGGAACCATTTCCCAGGTAGAAGGCGGACGTATGGAAGTGCTGTGTGTGGATGATGCAGGCGGATATGATGCGGCTCAGGATAGAGGAGAGATCAAGCCTCTTGAGATCAACGTAGAGTTTGGCAACATGTACACCAAAGAGATTGAGGCCTTTGGCCGGGCTGTGGCCGGTGAAGGAGAAATTCCTGTTACTGCTGCAGATGCAATAGCCTCCCAGAAAGCCATTGAAGCACTCTACTAAAATTTAATATCAATTCATTATAAGAGGGGACGCTGAAATCTTGATCAGTGTCCCCTCAAAATTGATTTATAATGCTTTATTTTACTTTCTTTAATTCGTCATATACATCGGTAATCTCTTTCTCAGGTTCTTTAGTCAGCAAACTTACAACTACAATTACGATACAACCTACGATAAATGCGGGAAGCAGTTCGTAAATATCCAACCAGGTACCTGCAAAGGCTTTGCGGACAATGAATTTCCAGAGGAACACGGTAGCACCGCCTGCAATCATGCCGCTGATAGCACCCCACTTATTCGTTCTTCTCCAGAATAGGCCGAAAAGTACCACAGGTCCGAACGCAGCACCAAAACCTGCCCAGGCAAAGGATACGATGGTAAATACCGAGCTGTTAGGATCTCTTGCCAGGAAGATCGCAATAATGGAGATCACAACTACGGAGATACGTGCAAGCCATACAGAGGCTTTCGGGGACATTTTTACGCGGAAGGTTTCCTGCACCAGGTTCTGAGATATACTGGAGGCTGCTGCCAACAGCTGAGAATCCGCTGTGGACATGGTGGATGCCAGAATACCTGACAGGATAATACCAGCTATAAAAGCAGGGATGTAACCGTATTTGCTCAGTACATTTGCAATATCAACGATGATGGTTTCTGCTGCAGAGGCACTTCCATAAGCAGGAACAATGCCAGAGGACATCAGGCTGTAGCCGATGACACCAATAAGGATGGCAATGCTCATGGAGATCACAACCCAGATGGAAGCCACTCTTCTGGAGATTTTCAGTTTGTTTTCGTCTTCGATGGCCATGAAGCGAAGTAGGATATGAGGCATACCAAAGTAACCAAGGCCCCATGCCAGAGTGGAGGCTACGGGGAGGGCACCATAGCTGGCGGTTTTGCCGGCTGCTACGTTAAAGCCCTTAAATAGATCCAAATAACCGTCCAGGCCACCTACATTGGCGAATACATTGCCAAAGCCTCCTACCAGTCCGGCACCAAAGAACACCACTACTACAAGGGCAATTGTCATAACAATACTCTGTAAAAAATCAGTGGTAGAAGCTGCAAGGAAACCACCCAAGGTACAATAAACAATGATAACAATGGCACTGATCACCATGGCGGTCACGTAGTCCATGCCAAACAATGTAGCAAACAGCTTACCGCAGGCTGCAAAGCCGGAAGCGGTATAAGGAATAAAAAATACAATGATGATCAGAGCGGCAACAGTAGTAATAATCTTCTTGTTATCGCCAAAACGTCTTGCAAAGAAATCGGGAAGGGTAAAGGCATCCAGACGCTTGGTATAGACTCGGAGCTTTTTGGAAACAACGAGCCAGTTGATGTATGTACCGATGGCAAGACCGATGGCAGTCCATGCAGCCTCAGGAAGACCGGTCATCAAAGCAACAGCGGGCAAACCCATGAGGAGCCAACCACTCATGTCAGAGGCCTCGGCACTCATAGCGGTCACAAAGGGACCAAGGCGCCTGCCGCCCAGATAAAAATCATTGGAGTTTTTTGTTTTTTTGGAAAGTACTGCACCGATGGCTACCATGGCTCCAAGGTAGACAATGATGGTAATAAGCATGATGATCATAGCAGAAGTCATCTTCTCATCCTCCCTTGTATAATTGTATATTGAAAATCTTTTATACATTTTAACACAGTAAAGTGATAATAGCAAGAAATATTGTAAAAAGAACAGCGAAAAGAGCCCTGATAAATAGGAATCAGAGCTCTTCCTTGTAAAAAATCTATTTGTTGCAGTTATTGCAATCGTTGCATTTGTCAAAGCCGGGGTTAAAGGCGTAGAAGTTTTTGCTGTTTAATTTTTCCTGGGTCAGGCGAAGTGCTTCGCCAAAACGCTGGAAGTGCACCAGTTCTCTCTGGCGAAGGAACTTGATGGGCTCGCACACGTCAGGATCCTTAACCAGTCGGAGGATGTTGTCATAGGTGGTGCGGGCCTTTTGCTCTGCTGCAACTTCATAAGTGCAACATATCAAAAATTCCAATGAATTTCGATGGGAACGTCCTTGGTTTGTGGGATTCTCTTGCCTACGGAAATGTAGTCAATAAGGATTTCGACCATCTCTCTTGTGAGGTGTTTGAGGTTCGTGTAACGCCGGGTGATCTCTCTGCGGTTGTCATCGACTTTGATTTTAACGTCGATTTCTTCGATCTGCTTACACCCATGGTCAATCAGTTTTTCAAGGCGGTCACGGTCATTAATAAAGTCCTTAGACATTGCCCCATAGTCACTGGTACTGATCAGTCCCTTGACCTTATCCATGTACAGTTCCCGAATACCTTTGGATAACTCTGCAACACGCTTTTCGTATGCGGCAATGTTTTTGAGAATACTGTCTTTCTGCGCTTGCAGATCATTGCAGAACTCAATATTTCTCTCCAGATCGTCCTTGTTCAGGTATTCTGCGGAAAGTCTGTTCAGTTCGTCGATCACCATCTGCTCCAATTTGTCAACCGAGATAAAGGAGCCGATGCAGGCATCCTTCGCCACGTGACGGTTGGAGCACTGTAGATAGTGCTTGCCCCGATTTTTAGAGGAGCGCATCACGTATCCGCAGTTGGCGCAACGAGCCTTCCTTGCAAACAGACCGATGGTGCCCACGTCAAAAGGCTTTGCCCGTTCCTTTATCATCTTCTGCACCCTGTCCCACAGTTCACGGTCGATAATGGGCTCATGCGTGCCCTCGACGATGTACCACCCACTTTTAGGGCGGGGCTTGTTCTGCTTGGTCTTGTAGGAAATACTGCCGTACTTGCCCTGCACCATATTTCCAATGTAGATTTCATTGACCAGCATATCGGAAATTGCAAAGTATTTCCAAAGAGTGCTGTTCTTGGCAGTAGGCTGTTTGTAGCGCAGTCCTTTCAGACGCTTGTATTCGGTTGGATTGGGAATGCCCCTGTCATTGAGCATACGGGCGATTGCGGTTTTGCCGTAGCCTTGGGAGAAGAGGGTAAACACCTCACGGACCACAGCGGCAGCTTCCTCGTCGATGATCAGATGTCCCTTTTGATCGGGGTCTTTTTTGTACCCGTAAAGGGCAAAGGCGCCGATATGGAATCCGTTTTCCCGTCTGTTCTTTAGAACGCTTCGGATGTTGTCGGACATATCCTCCAAGTACCACTCGTTTACAAGCCCGTTGATCTGGCGGGACTTTTTGTTGCCCTTGTTGGCGGTGTCGGCATTGTCCACGATGCTGATAAATCGGATGCCCCAGATAGGGAACAGACCATGGATGTACTTTTCCACCAGTTCCAGCTCACGGGTGAAACGGGATTGGGTTTTGCAGAGGATAATATCAAACTTTTTTGCTTCTGCGTCCTGCAGCAGGTGGTTAAACTCGGGCCTGCGTCTGTCTGCACCGGCGTAGTCGTCGTCGCTGTAGATACAGTAGATTTCCCATCCCTGTTCGATGGCGTATCCGACCAGCATCGCCTTTTGGTTTTGGATGCTGCCCGAGTCGTCGGTTTCAACCTGCTTGTTTCTATCTTCCTCGGATAAGCGGCAATAAATAGCTACTTTCAATTTGTTATCTCCTTAGAGATAGGACAAGCTGTTTTTGTGTTGCATGAGTTTAGACTTTTGCCTTTCTCTAAAGTGTTGATAAGCTGGATCCATATTTTGGTGAAATCCTGCTTACTGATGGTGTTTTCGCCGCTTTTGAAAACACTTTTACAAAGGGTCTTTGGCATATTGTTTTCTGCCATATAAAGCCTCCTATAATTGATATTACACTATATGAACAGCGCCAAGTACGTTATTCCCAAGTGACATTGGTCTCAATTTTGTTTCGAAATATTTGATAAAAATTGAAAAGAATGGTGAAAAGTGGTATAATAATCATAAATAAATTCTTTGAAGGTTGTTATGGCGAAGAAGGGCAGGAACGAATTTGTTCAGGTTAACACCCTGGGCAATGTTTGAGCTGTCCTTAACTGTAATGCGGACCATATTATGGAGTTTGTCCCTGATGAAGCGAAATAGGAGTGGCTGATGAGTTTTATTGATTCATACAAAAGACTTGAGAAACTGTGTAGTGAGATATATGACGATAATCACGGGGTGTCATCATACATTGATGAAATGATTAGCAACCCCGTTGGCTCTCGATATGTGTTAGGATGGGATGAAGATCTAAAGCAACTAAAGCATTATCGTTGGGTAAGGAATCAAATCGTGCACGAACCGGGTTGTATCGAAGAAAATATGTGTAAACCGGAGGATACACAGTGGCTTATCAATTTTCATTCACGCATTATGTCGGCAAGGGATCCACTTGCATTATATCGTAAAGCACGATGCCCACAGGCTACGCAAGAACAGAAATTGACCGAATCAATGAATTATACATACCCACAATATAAAAATACATCATCAAAACCTGCAGGGTGTTTAACCTACTTAATGGGAGTTCTGCTTGTCGTTGCTGCGTCGGTTTTGATTGTAGTCACTATTTAATTTGATCTTGGAGGTGTATTATGGCTCTCGAAAATAAACTTGGTATTACCAGCTCTCCCGAGCTTGCAGAAGCAGAAGAACGCATCAGCAAGAAGAAAGCGGTGGAGCTGTTTGAAAACGGCTTGCTTGACAGCTTAGAGGCCGGTACGTTTGCTTCGCTGAAAGCCATCCATAAATATCTCTTTGACGAGATCTACGACTTTGCCGGCGAGCTTCGCGCCGTGAATATCGCAAAGGGCAACTTCCGTTTTG
The DNA here is from genome assembly GCA_015056865.1 of Lachnospiraceae bacterium. Classification (GTDB taxonomy): domain Bacteria; phylum Bacillota; class Clostridia; order Lachnospirales; family Lachnospiraceae; genus Acetatifactor. The sequence goes on along the minus strand of SVFM01000009.1, from coordinate 64,642 downwards.
CTCCGCTGATGTATCTTGAAGCGGCCCTTGCCAACATCGACAAGATGCCCCAGCACACCTTTGACGAGATCGTGGAGAAATACGTGGAAATGAATATCGCCCATCCCTTCCGTGAGGGCAACGGCAGGAGCACACGCATCTGGTTGGACTGCATCTTTAAGAAGGAGATCGGCAAGGTGGTGGATTGGAGCAAAGTGGATAAAGAGGATTACCTGCTTGCAATGGAGCGTAGCCCTATCAAGGATATCGAAATCAAGCATATCCTGAAAGCCGCCCTGACTGACGACATCTATAGCCGCGAGGTCTATATGAAGGGCATCGACCACAGCTACTACTACGAGGGTTATACGACTTTCAAGACGGAAGATTTAAGATAACGAAACGAGGTTCAGATATGTCAGATGAAATGAAATGGCAATATGATCTGGAAGAATATATAAGGCAAGGCGAACCCGGCAAGGTTGAAAAAACCGAGGCGTGGCAGACTGCCATAGGCTTGCAGGCGGTTGACGGTCTGAAAATCTCTGCGTATTTGCTGGATACTGCCAAGGAGCACATCGAGGGTAATATCACCATTGACGAGGCTCAGAAGCGTATCCAGAGCTACTACGAGCAGCGCACAGAGCGCACCGAAGCGGAGGACAACACCAAAGAGGCAGATATCGTTTCCACACGGATCGCAAAGCTCCTGGGTGAAAAGAGCTTTCAATTTTCTCCGGCTGAGTGGCTGACCATTCACCGCAGACTGTTTGAGGGCGTGTGGGGGCACGCCGGTCAGATCCGTCAGTATAACATCACGAAAAAGGAATGGGTACTGAACGGCGACACGGTGATCTATGCGGATTTTACCAGCATCCGTGACACTTTGGACTACGACTTTGCCAAGGAAAAGCAGTTCTCCTATGAGGGTCTGTTGGTGGAAGCTTCGGTCAGACATTTGGCGAAGTTTGCGTCAGATATCTGGCAGATCCATCCCTTCTGCGAGGGCAACACCCGAGCAACCGCTGTGTTTATGATCAAGTATATGAAGACCTTTGGTTTCCGTGTCAACAACGACGCCTTTGAGAAGAACTCCTGGTATTTCCGTAATGCGCTGGTTCGTGCTAACTATAATAACCTGCAAAAGGGCATCCATTCCACGACGAAATTTTTGGAAATGTTCTTCAGCAATCTGTTACTCGATACCGACCACGAACTGAAGAACAGATTTATGCACGTCGATTATGCAGAGACAAACTATTCTCAAAGTGTCAAATCCGAGATTTCAAAGTATCAATTTGATACTTTGGACTGTACTTTAGAAGAACTTGCAATTTTGGAATTGGTCGCAAAGAACCCAACCATCAAACAGCAAGAGCTTGTGGAAGCCACCGGAAAATCCATAGCCACCGTCAAACGCCTGATGAAATCCCTGCAGGATAAGAACTATATCCGCCGTGAGGGCGGCAAACGCTACGGCAAGTGGGAAGTTTTGGTTTGATAATCTTCCCTCACCCCCAAAGTGGCAATCGAAGATCTGAAGGGAATTTACCGCTAGAGGAACGAGGATTAGGAGCAAAGACTGCGCATATAGAAAGGTGTAATTAATGGATAAATTATTTAAATGGCTCGAAAAGATTACACATAGATTAGACAAGCTTGTTATTAAAATCTTCTTGTTTGACTTTGTTTTAGGCTTTGTGAGTTATTTTCTGCTGTATATACTAAAAAGCAATTTTACTTCTGAGCATTTTCAGATAGCAGAAATTATCTTGTCTTGGGCTATTGTTATAGGCCTTTCGGGCATACCTATTGCTGTGATTGCAAAAGGAATTATTTCTGTAAAACTTAGTTTTCATAATATGAGAAAATGCGATGATAAGGTTTTTGGGAATATTGATTGTTATTCTGTCGTATCTCAGGCAGACTATATTTCAAAGATAGGTGTTATTAATTATTATTATCAGGAAAACGGAGAGGTTGATAGAATAATTGATAACAAAGAAATTGATAGACTATATGCAAGAAAGGATTTCTTATCTGTCAGAAAGAATCTGTTTAATGATCTTACTACATATTTCTATTCGTTGGTAATATCGGTAATCGCTTCGTTCTTCTGTGATTTGGCGGGTTTACGAAATTCATGGCAAGCTGTAATTAATATCGGAATCATAGTTATTGCCTTCTTTATTGTAATCCTCCTAAAATATGTAAAAAGGGGGCAAGATGGCTCTTATGCATATCAAGTTGAAGAGTGTGAACTGAGGTTGTTGGAAAGCAAGATCACAATGCTTGAGGATAGAATTATTATTAGTGAAGACGAAGAGAAAGTGTTAAAAACGCGTCAGCATGTAATAAACGCTCTTCAAAAATATGCTTTAAAAACAATACGAAAAAAGACTAAGTCTGCAATAAAGAAAGATATTGAAACGATACGTAATCTTCGATTAAGCCTAAACAGTTGCACTAATTATGAGCTGCGAGAAGTTGTTTTTGGTGGATTTGTTGGATATGTGGCGTACTTAAAGGGCGACAACGTTTCGCGTGATTCGTTTGCGAACGATGACTTTTACACATTACACAGAGCAATCTGCAAGTATTTTTCGACAGAAAAAGTAGAACAGGAGAAGAAGTCAAAAATGAAACCGAATGAAAAACACCTTGAATTTTTACAAAATAACATAGGTAGAATGAATCAATGCTCATTCCATATGAAAGGATGGGCAATTACATTAGTGTCTGCGATGATTGCAGTTTTTGTTACTAGTATCACAAAAGAGAATCCCGGAAACAAAATATATATTTATGCAGCTATTGCATCAACGATATTGTTTTGGATATTGGACTCGCTGTATTTATCCAAAGAGAGAAAGCTCATCGCTATCTATAACAATGTAATTGGGACAGGAGAAGGAACGCTAGAAATATCTGAATATGAAATTCCAATAAATAAATGTAAGGGATGGACGTATTCTGTTTTTAGAGTTATGCTTTTACCTACTGAAATACTCTTATATGGTGCGATAATTATAGGATTAGTTGTGTTATGTAAGTTGGTATAAAATACGAAGGAGATAAATGATGTTTGCAAAATTCAATTTTATTCCATCAAATGCCTTTTATAACAATGAACTAAATCCATGCTTAACACTGGGAAATCAAATGTATTCGGAACATCAGAAGGAAGTGCAGGGCTGTTTATCTGAATACATTACAGAGGAAGGTATAATTAACGGATCTGCCTTGAAAGAACATTGGTTTTCTATTTCTCAAAAGGATATATTTATATCCCATTCTCATAAAGACTTACATAAAGTCAAGGCTTTTGCTGGTTGGCTTAAATTGAATTTTGGGTTGGAAGCATTTATTGATTCGTGTTCATGGGGCTATTGCGACGAGTTGCTTAATAAAATTGACAAAAAATATTGTTATAAGCCAAAAACTAAAACATACGACTATAATTTAAGAAATTACACAACGAGTCATGTTCATATGATGTTGTCTACGGCTTTGACTGAGATGATAAATAAAACAGAATGTATCATCTTTTTTAATACACCGAATTCAATAATTATGGCTGATGAGTTAGATAAAATCAGCAAAAAGGAGAAAACTATATCCCCTTGGATTTATCATGAATTATCAATTTCTACTATGATTCAAATTTCTCCGCCCCAAAGACGCAGTTTTTTACAAGAACGGTATGATCAAGGTGCTTCGTTTGCACATTCAGATCTAAAAATTGGATATGACGTAAGCGGACCAATTAAAAGTATGATTAATTTATCAGATGATATTTTGAAGAAATGGAAAGAAGAACACGACAATAAAAAACACGCGTTAGATGAATTATATAAGCTTTTAGGTATTTGATAATTTAGGAGAATAGAATATGAGTACAAATGTTTCAAAGCAAAAGCGAGAGGATCTGCTTGCGAAAATAAAAGAAATACGCACATTTATTTCTGCTGCACCGCAGGATGAGAATACCGGTAACCTTTTGTCGTATCTTTCTGAGTTGGAAAAGGACGTAAACGGCAAAAAGTATGGCCTCATCTTTGAAGAACACCGCGAGGATATTGACGAGGTTCTTGCAACCCATACGCCTGTATTAACAGAGCAGAGGGATCTCTATATTGCAAATGGTGGAGAAATGAATTTCCTCATCGAAGGTGACAATCTTGCGTCACTCAAGCTTCTGGAAAAGACACACAAAGGCCGCATTCAAATGATTTATATAGATCCTCCCTACAATACGGGAAACAAGGACTTTACTTATGATGATAATAAAGTTGATGGTTTAGACGGTTTTCGGCACAGCAAGTGGCTCTCGTTTATGGATTCACGTTTAAGAATTTCTAAAAAGCTTCTTTCTTCGCAGGGAGTAATCTTTATTTCAATAGACGACAACGAAATGTCGACCTTAAAATCTTTATGCGATGATATTTTTGGTGAGCATAATTTCATTGCTAATGTTATTGTAAAAAGTAACCCGCGTGGTTCGCAATCCACAAAGGAAATTGCAAGTGTGCACGAATATGTTTTGGTATATGCAAAAGATGTTTTTTCGTCTGCTATCATAGGCCATAAATTGACCGATGATATGCAATCAGAATATAATTTGTCAGATGAAACCGGTGCTTATAGACTTCTTGGGTTAAGACAGCGCGGAGGATTTTGGAGAGCGAGTGAAAGACCAAAGCTGTTTTACCCATTCTATGTGAACCCTAACAATGCGGGCATATCGCTTGAAGAAGATAGTGAGCACACAATAGCGATATATCCTTATCAGCCTTCTACTGGTGAAAAAGGAACATGGCGTTGGAGCCGTGAAAAAGTTGCTGTTGATGGCGACAAATTGATAGCTAAAACCGTTAAACGCGGAAACGATATTGTTTGGGATATATACCAAAAGGATTATATGGCATCAGGTGACACGGTGCGTCGAACAAAAGCTAAATCCTTGTGGGATGAAAAGGAAATGAACTATCAAAATGCTGCCAACGAACTTAAAGAGTTGTTTGGCACATCTCCTTTTACCTATGCCAAGCCTACGTATTTAATTAGACGTGCCCTGGAAATGATAGACTTCAGCGAAAATCCCTTTGTTCTCGACTTTTTTGCGGGTAGTGGAACAACGGGACACTCCGTCATGAAATTGAATGCAGAGGATGGTGGCAACCGCAGATTTATACTTTGCACCAATAATGAGAACAATATCTGCCGAGATATTACATACGAACGTGTAAAGCGTGTAATTGACAAAGATAATTATGCCGCTTCGTTGAAATATTACAAAGTCGATTATATCCCCATAAGCGAACGTATGTATTACGAATATGCAGATGAACTGCTTACCCATGTTCGGGAGCTTGTCGAACTTGAAAACGGCATTAACTTTACCGAAAATGCGGAAATAGCAATCATACTGACAGAGGATGAGTTGGACACTTTTGTTGAAAGTCTCAATGAAAGTAGTCTTTGTAAAAAAATCTATATGGGGCACGACCTCCTCCTTGATGCGCAGCAAGCGCAGAAACTCAAAGATAACAAAGTATCAATAAATGTCATACCCGACTATTACTATAAAGAATTGGAGGGATAATATGAATATCACACTTGCAAATTTCCAAATACATGCCATCTCTGACTTGATGGATGCAATGACTAAACCAAACAGAGATATCATATTGAAGAGCTGTACCGGAAGTGGAAAAACCATCATCCTTACTCATTTTATGGATGAGTTTTCCAAGGGCAACAAAAATACAGTCTTTGTTTGGCTTACACCTGGCAAGGGAGATCTTGAAGTACAAAGCAAGGAGAAAATGGATCGCTATATTTACGGCAGCCAGACAAAACTTCTTTCTGATGTTATGACTTCTGGTTTTGAAGAAAATGATGCTTGCTTTATTAACTGGGAAAAACTAACTAAAAAGGGCAATAATGCGCTTAAAGATAGCGAGCGGACTAATTTTATAGAGCATATCCAGAATGCACACAACAGCGGTTTAACATTTGTAATCGTTGTAGACGAGTCTCACCAGAATAATACTATCAAGGCCGATGACATTATCGAACTTTTTCATTCTGACAAAATAATTCGTTGTTCTGCGACTCCTAACAACTATAAAAACGCATTATTAATAGAGATCCCAGAGGAAGATGTTATTGCAGAGGGACTTATTAAAAAGTTATTGGTCATTAACGAGAGCTTTGAACAGCATATTAGCGTAGACGACCAAATTACATATTTGATTGATAAGGCAATTGCGAAACAGCGTGAATTACAATCTGCGTTTTTGCAGAGAAAATCGGAAGTAAATCCGCTGATCATTGTTCAGCTGCCCAACAAAAATGATGCTTTGTTAGAGCGAGTTGAGGACTATTTTGAAACCAAGGGAATTACTTATGAAAATGGTCAACTTGCAGTATGGCTTGCTGATAAGAAAGAAAACCTTGAAGACATATCCGAACCGACATCAACTCCTATTGCAGTAATTATCAAGCAAGCTGTAGCAACAGGCTGGGATTGCCCGAGGGCACATATTCTTGTTAAGCTCCGTGATAATATGAGCGAAACATTTGAAATTCAAACAATCGGAAGAATTCGCCGTATGCCAGAAGCTAAGCACTATGAGTGCGATTTGCTTGACTGCTGCTATTTGTACACTCTGGACGAGAAATTTACCGAGAGTGTAAAACTGAGTCTGGGAAAAGATGCGTTGGATGCGTGTAAAATTTTCCTTAAGCCCGAACACCGTGAGTTTACAATTATAAGCGAATACAAAACAGATGTGCCATTCCCGAGAGATGCAAAGCTTGCCTTAAAAGTTATTAGCAAATATTTTGCAAATAAATACCACACGACCAATGATGTGGTCAAAAACAAGATCCTTCTTGAAGCAAACGGCTTTTCTTTTTCTCAAGATGTTGTTGATTATACGAAATCTGGTTCGGTCGTAACTTTGGGCAAAGAAGATTTTTCGGAATTGAATGATATTGCAATTCACGAAGCTTTGAACACTACTAAGCATGGTAGAGAATACCATCATTGCGTTGGTGAAATTGGGTTGAAGGTTAATCTTGATTATAACAGCATCAATACGATTCTCCGTAAACTATTTCTTGAAGGATTAAGATGCGAAGGAAAGTTAACGGCAATCGGTGTGCGCAACATGTATTCGTTTGTTATCAACAACAAGCGAAAGCTGATTGAAGATGTTCGTGATGCGATGGCAGCGGAAAATGCACAAATCAATCTTCCGATAAACCAGATTACTGAAAAGCCGGTAGCATTCCCTCTTGAAATGTTGTTTACATACGATGGGTCTGCCAAGTCTCAGGCTGAGATGACAAAGAATGTTTATAAAGGTTATTTGTCTTCTGCCGAGAAACGTTCTATGCCGGAAAAGTTGTTTGAGAGACACTGTCAAGCCAGTAGCAATGTAGCATGGTTCTACAAAAATGGCGATAAGGGTGCGGAATACTTTTCAATTGTATATGAAGATAACTTTGGAAAGCAGAAATCTTTTTATCCGGACTATATTGTCAGCACCACAGATGGAACTGTGTGGGTAGTTGAAACAAAGGGTGGCTTCTCAAAAACGGGTGATAGTGAAGACATTGATAAGTTCACGGGCAAGAAGTTCGATGTACTCAAACGATACTGCAACAAATACAACTTGCAAGGTGGCATTGTGCGACAGGATAAGAATAGCAGTGAGCTTTGTATTTGTGTAGAAAACTATACCGATGATATTAGTATCGACAGTTGGAAACTGCTTGTAGATATTCTATAAGGAGGAAAGAGATGAGCGACACAGAGAATAAACGAACAGTCCCCATTTATTTTTATTATTTATCTATCTCAAAACAAAAAAGCAGTGATGATCAAACCTCATATGATATGGCACAAATTGTTTCGTCCTTTTCAAAATTGCTGTCATACATCACGAAGAAGGATCTTGTTGCGAGGAGCCAAAAATTTTCCAACGCAGAAAAAGTCGTATGGCTTGATTCCTATGAGGACATGAAAGACGGTAATTATAACCTAATCTTCAAGTCTGCAAAGTATAATCATGTACGTAACGAGATTGATACTGAAACGATGCAGGAATTGGGCACGCGGAAGCGTCAACAGGATGGAGAGGAAGAGAAAACACACCTGTGTATTCGCCTTGCCAAAGGACAACACAGATTTTTGGCGGTTCATGAAAGCAATCACTACGGAATATCCATTGGATGTATCAACCAGTATCTTAATGCACAATTTGAGGCTTACAATGAAGATACGGATGATAAATACCATTACAGCATTTCCTACGAAATAATGCCGGGAGATGACTTCATCCATACCATCAAAAAAGCTCGGACAATTCGTTCCCTTAAGTTGGTTGTCAGCAAAGCAGATATACCGAATGATTTTATGGATTTTGCTGATAGAGACGAAATCTCCGACGAAGTTGAGATTGTGATAAAGAGGCCCAAGGGTTCCAAAAAGCTGCCGGAAAACCTTATCAATGCATATTATAATGATATGCAGAGCAATAATAAAATTAAGCGTATTATTGCTGTAGGAACAAATAAAGTTGGGGGTCCTATGGATGTAGATACCGACTTGATTAAAATGAAGCACTACATCTCCGTGAATGCAGTTTCCCTTACTAATGAAGTGGAAAGCGAGGACTTCTTTGATAAGGCGCAAGAGTTTATTAACGAAACGAGGGGAAGCAGATGAAAACGATCATTTTTGTTCCAGTAAAAGATTACTTTGGTTCAAGAAGAAAGCTGTATAAGAAATTTCTGTTTCCGTTAATAGCTGCGTTTGTGGCACTAATGATAACGCTTCTTTTCAACATAGGGGATTCAGAGCAAGTGCTGCAAACATTTAGCGGATTTGTAGATACACAAATAAGTATCGTGGCAATATTAATATCATTTTCTGTTGCCATAATTACGATATTAGTATCTGCAGACAACAAGAATATCGAAAGTCTTAAAGGCACAACATCAAATGAAAAAGACTATAGAGCAGTAAATAATAAGCAACTTTCATTATTTCAGGTGTTACTTTCCAACATTGCATATAACACAATAGTAGAAGTGGTTTATTTAGTATTGCTCATTGGTGTTGGACTCTTATACACAATTCTTCCGATTCAGATGCTTAAATATATTTTGGCAATATGTATTTTCTTTATCGTCCACATTTTTTCGGTGTTATTGGAATCAGTTGCACAAATGTATTTGACATTTTGGAGTAAAAAATAACAGGCAAATCACGCTGTGACAATGAAACCAAACACAAAATCGGTGTTCATTTATTCCTGCAAGAGGAATGACGAACACCGATTTAATTGTTCTCGGAAACAGCTTGTCCTATCGTGAATTTTGTAAAAATTAGTGTAAAATAGGGTCAAGTTGTTCTTATGTGATTGCAGGTATGTCATTTTTGCGAAAACCTTCAAAGTGGCAAAAACCCAGTCATATCAAGGGTTTTTGGCTCCTCGAAATAGTAGGTTGTTCTTTGGTGGTCGTGGCATCTGCTGCCATATCCTCAAACAGATCAGTGATCACGTCCCCCTTGGACTGGAAGAAGCAGGCGTTGAAAGGAACACCGCCGGCGGCCTGAGGCCACAGACCCAGGGTGTGATCCACATAGTATTTGTTAAAGCCGCTCTTTTCGATTTCTTCCATGGAGAGGTTTCTGGTCAGCTGGTGGACGATGGCGGATACCATTTCCATGTGAGCAAGCTCTTCCGTACCGATATCTGTCAGGATACCTGCAACTTCACGATAGGGAGTGGCATATCTTTGAGATAAGTATCTCTGGCTTGCTGCCAGTTCCCCATCGGGACCGCCAAACTGACTGATGATAACCTGTGCTAACTTTGCATTGGGTTCTTTGATATTTACCGGAAACTGTAATCTTCTTTCATAATTCCACATAACTTAACATCCTCCTTCCCAGGGCATCGGCGCCAAAGCCCAGTTCCATTCCTTCTGGTCCTGGGAGAGAGCGGCATTTAAGGGATAATATCTGGAAGCAAATTCTTGCTTCATCTGTTTTTCAATGCGAGCGTAATGATTGAAATATTCCATGGCCTGCTTATCATAGGGATGTGTATCCAGATACTGGGTCAACTCCACCAGAACAAAACTGATAATACCAATATCTTTTAACATACGTGAATGCTCGTTTCCCTGTATCTGTCTCATTCTACGCATCTCCTTCCTGTAAAAGGTTTGTCTAACTCGGGAAAGATTGTGCCGCGCTTGTAGGCTTCTTCCAGGTTTTCATAGATGGTGGTCAGGTGTTGCCAGGGAACATAGGCCATGGCAAGAGAGAATCGTTCAAAATACTCATCAAAACTGTAGTCCTGCATAAAAATCCTTTCATAAATTCCGCGTTGAATTAATAATAATGTATGATAAACATAAAAAGCTGTGAATGTTTTGCTTGCAGTTTGTCAAGAAAGCTTATAAAATGTATAGAGATATGAAACCGGCAGTGACTGCCAGGAGGGAGAACATAGTATGACAAAAATTAGGACAAGATACGCGCCCAGCCCTACAGGAAGAATGCATGTGGGAAATCTGCGTTCCGCATTGTATGAGTTTTTGATTGCGAAACATGATGGCGGAGATTTTATGCTTCGAATAGAGGATACAGATCAGGAACGTTTTGTGGAAGGTGCCACAGAGATCATTTATCGCACCATGGAAAAGACAGGCTTGATCCATGATGAGGGTCCGGATAAGGACGGCGGTTACGGTCCCTACGTGCAGAGTGAGCGTATGAAGACAGGCATTTATATGAAATACGCCAAGGAGTTGATCGAAAAGGGAGAAGCATATTATTGCTTCTGTGACAAAGAAAGACTGGCTTCTTTGAAGACAGAGATCGTAGAAGGCAAGGAGATCATGATCTACGATAAGCATTGTCTGTCTCTTTCCAAGGAGGAAGTGGAGGCCAATCTGGCCGCCGGCAAACCTTTTGTAATTCGTCAGAACAATCCCCAGGAGGGGACTACCACATTCCATGATGAGCTGTATGGGGATATTACGGTAAACAACAGCGAATTGGATGATATGATCCTGATAAAATCTGACGGCTATCCTACTTACAATTTTGCCAACGTGGTGGATGATCACACTATGAACATCACGCATGTGGTCAGAGGAAATGAGTACCTTTCTTCCTCACCCAAATATGTGAGGTTGTATGAGGCCTTTGGTTGGGAAGTGCCGGTGTATGTGCATCTTCCTTTGATCACAGATGAAAATCACAAGAAGCTGAGCAAGAGAAGCGGCCATTCTTCCTTTGAGGATTTGCTGGAGCAAGGCTTTGTGACGGAGGCCATTGTAAACTATATTGCACTTTTGGGCTGGAGTCCGGAGGACAATCGGGAAATCTTTACACTGGATGAGCTGATCAAGGAGTTTGATTACAGAAGGATCAGCAAATCACCAGCAGTATTTGATATAGTAAAGCTGAAGTGGATGAATGGTGAATATCTGAAAGCCATGGAGTTTGATAAGTTCTATGAAATGGCAGAGCCTTATCTGAAACAGTCTCTGACCAAGGATTTTGATCTGAAGAAGATCGCAGCCATGGTAAAGACCCGTATTGAGGTTTTCCCTGACATTGCAGGTCAGGTGGACTTCTTTGAGCAGCTGCCGGAATACGATGTTGCCATGTACACGCATAAGAAGATGAAGACTGACAGTGCATCCTCTCTTCAGGTATTGACGGACCTTCTGCCCATCCTGGAAGCCCAGGAGGATTACAGCAATGATGGACTGTATGGGGCCCTTTCTAAGTATGTGGAGGAGAAGGGCTGTAAGAACGGTTATGTGATGTGGCCTGTGAGAACCGCGGTTTCCGGCAAGCAGATGACACCTGCCGGTGCCACAGAGATCATGGAGATCCTTGGCAAGGAGGAGTCCCTTGCCCGCATCCGCAAGGGGATCGAGAAACTGCAGAATGTTTGATGTTTCTGCCTTAAATCTGCAGCAGGCAAGGGCAGTGTGCCATCCCGGTGGCCCAGCACTGGTTCTTGCCGCTCCCGGAAGCGGTAAAACATTTTTGATCGTAAACAGGATCCGCTATTTACTGGAGGAATGCCGGGCGGATCCTGCATCGATTCTTGTCATCACTTTTACAAAAGCGGCGGCTTTATCTATGCAGCAGCGTTTTATAGAGGCTCTGGGAGGAAAGCTTCTGCCCGTTCGTTTCGGAACATTTCATGCCATTTTCTATCAAATCTTACAAGAGTACGGGTCGTATAATCAAAGTTCCATTTTATCTACAAAAGAAAAAATATGGTATTTGCAGGAAATATTGGAAGAAACTGCCTTGCTGTCCGGTATTATACAGGGTGAAAGCGGCCCTGATAGTCAGAAGGAGTGGATCAATCGATTGCTGCATTTATTTGGTGTATACAAAAACAGTCCTGCAAGGGATGTGTTCGGCATGCTGCCGCCGGAGTTATCTGAGGAGGTATTCCGACAGATTTTTGAATTATATCAGGAGCGCATTGGAGCGGACAAAAAGCTGGATTTTGATGATATGGCAAGTCTTTGTATAGAACTGTTTCGCAGTAAGGAGCAAGTCTTAAAAGATCTTCAAGGCCGTTATCGCTATATTCTTATAGATGAGTATCAGGATACCAATGAGATGCAGGACCTGGCCATTCATATGTTGGCTGGGCAGAGGGCGGAGATTTTGGCAGTGGGAGATGATGATCAGGCCATCTATGGATTTCGGGGCAGTGCACCGGACATTATGCGAGATTTTACAAAACGCTATCCCGGTGCAGTGGTTTATCGGTTGGATCAGAATTATCGCAATACAGGAAATATATTAAATGCAGCCTTGAAGGTGATCCGACAAAATAAGGAACGGTGTACCAAGGAGATCTACACTTGCGCAGAGGATGGAGAACCGGTCCGTTGCATCGGGTTTGAAAAAAGAGAAAATGAGCAGAACTATTTGACGAATAGAATAGTGCAGTTGCAGGATACTATTTCTTATGCAGATATGGCTGTGATCACACGGACCAATCGGGATGCAGAGATTCTGGCCCAGGTTCTTCATGACAAAGAGATACCATGTTATGTGCGGGAAAAAGCAAGGAGCAGATATGAACATTTTGTACTGCAGCAACTAAGGAACTGTCTGCATTATATTTCCCGGGAAGATGCACTTTGTCCGGCACTTTGGAGAAGATTACAAGGTCGGGAGCGGGTTAGGCAGATGCTGCGAAAAATGGCACCTTATGCAGTGATTCATTATATCAGAAAACAATTGGGTTATGATGAGGAGCTAAAAAGGATTGCTTTGGAAAAAAGTGACGCAGATCCTCAAAAAGCAGATAGTCTTTGGATTGAGTGGCAGGAAATGCTGGAGGAGTTTCAAGAACAGAGCAGGTGTAGCAAAGGGATAAGAGGCTGGCTACAGTCTATCGAAAGACATATCAGAATTTGGGAAGATAATAATGATGGAAAAGAAGAAAAAGACGGTGTGCAGATTTTAACCATGCACAGTGCAAAAGGGCTGGAATTTACTTATGTCTGCCTGATGGATGTAAACCAGGGCATTATCCCGGGAAGGCGCACCAGAGGAAAGCAGGCTCTGGAAGAGGAGCGCAGGCTGTTGTATGTAGCCATGACAAGAGCAAAAAAAATCCTGGACATCCTGTACCTGACCGGTACCAAAGAGTATCCAAGATTTCCATCAGAATTTTTAAACCCGCTGTTGGTGTCGGATCATTCTTCCTCAACCAATTCGTCAAATTCAGCATTGTCCAGGAATTCGTCGAAGGCGTCTGCCACAGCTTCATATTCCTCGTCATCCTCGATAAAGGATAATTCAGGCTCCACATTGGGATCGTTTTCGTCCTCTGAGTAGCCATAAAACCAAACTTCCCCATCGTTATTTTCGCCATTCTCATCCAGTGGAAGCAGGGCGATATAATCTTTCTCCTGTACTGTCAGAATGGTGATGACTGCACAAGTTACCTTTTCACCGTCCTCCAGCTCTAATTCAACGGTCATTTCTTCTTCTGCGTAATGATTATCACTCATATCGGTTACCATACCTTTCCATAGCCTGTCAAATTTGGCTTTTTTTACATTATATCCTTTCCTGATTCAGATAGCAATGGTATAATATAAAAATAAATAGATTAAAGGGGTATTTCATGAAAGTTAAAACAGTGATGGGGAATATCGGTCCTTTGGGCGTCAGTGCCAAAGGGAAGGAAATCCAGTTTGTTTTTGTCAGTAAGGAAAGGGACTGCGGCGTGATCCTGTATGGAATAGAGGATGGCAGAGAACTTTCCAGGATTCCTTTTCCTGCAGACTGCAGGGTTGGGAATGTGCGGATGATGTGTGTTTCTGGAATTGAGACAGAACAGTTTTTGTATACATTTTATGAGGGAGAGAATGAAGTCAGCGATCCCTGTGCAAGGCAATACGCCAATCTTGCCTATGGCAGTGCTTATGCAGGCAATCTCAGGAAAGCACTGTATACCCCTCAGACATATGATTGGGAGGGGGATCAGAATCCACGGATTCCTTATGAACAGGCCTTTGTCTATTGTATGCATGTCAGGGGATTTACCATGGATGCCTCATCCCAGATAAAGCAGGGAGGAACTTTTAGGGCGGTCATGGAGAAGATACCTTTTTTAGAGGAACTTGGAGTGACCACCTTGGAATTTCAGCCGGTATATGAGTTTGATGAAGTATCCGAGACCGGTAAGTTGAATTACTGGGGGTATACAAAAGGCTATTATTATGCGCCTAAGAGCAGCTACGCAGCAACAGGAAACTGTGTGACAGAGTTGAAAGACCTGGTCAAGGCTCTGCATCAAAGGGGTATGGAGGCAGTGCTTCAGTTTTATTTCCCGGCAGAAATGGAGCAGTGGGAGGTATTGGATGTTCTGCGTTTCTGGGTGAAAGAATATCACGTGGATGGATTTCATATCAAGGGATATCAGACACCTATGGATTTGATCAGTGGAGATCCTATTTTCAGTGGGATCAAACTTTGGCATCATGCCTTTTCCCAGAGGATCCGTGAAAAGGCACGGACAGAGGGAGAGCGAAGCCTGGGAATTTATGGGGAAGAGTTTTGCCATATCATGCGCAAGTTTTTAAAGGGTGATGAAGGAATGATGGGTGCAGCTGCAGAGCAGATGCGCAGTCAGCCGGAATGGGCAGGAAAGCTGAACTATCTGACCAATTACGAGGGTTTTACCTTGATGGATCTGGTTTCTTATGAGCGTAAGCACAATGAAGCCAACGAAGAGAATAATCGGGATGGACGTGACTATAATTACAGTTGGAACTGCGGCACGGAGGGCTCGAGCAGAAAGAAGAGTGTGACAGCACTGCGGCTCAAACAGATCAAAAATGCATTGATGTTGCTGTTTTGTTCTCAGGGCACGCCCCTGATCTTTATGGGTGATGAATTTGGCAACTCTCAGGGAGGGAACAACAATCCATACTGCCAAGACAATGAAATTACTTGGCTAAATTGGGAACAACTGGAGAAGAACAAGGAGATTTTTGATTTTGTGAGAAGTCTGGCAAGGCTTCGCCGAGAGTATCCCATTCTGCGCAGCAGACGTCAGCTGCGGATGATGGATTATCTGTCCTGTGGTTATCCGGATCTGTCCTATCATGGCATTTCCCCTTGGCAGCCGGATATGACGCCTTTCAGTAGGCAGATAGGTATCATGCTATGCGGAAAATATGCCGAGACGGACAAGATGGAGGAAACTTTATTTTATATCGGCATCAACATGTATTGGGAGGCGTATAAGATGTCTCTTCCCAGGCTGCCAAAGGGTCAGTGCTGGGAGATGGTGGTTGCTACAGATGCGGCAGTAGAGACAGTTGCTACAGTGGAAGGGCAGGATATGATCCTGCCGCCCAGAAGCATATGTCTGATGCAGAACAGGGAAAGGGAAGAACAAAAGAAATCATGAAAGCGTGGAAACATTTTAAGACGATCACATATCATAAATGGCTGGTAATGAAGGGCTGTTTTGCGGTAGGCCTATACAGGCAGGGACTGGCCCATGATTTGTCCAAATACAGCCCTACAGAGTTTTTGGTGGGAGCCAGATATTTTCAAGGCAACAGAAGTCCCAATAATGCAGAACGCGAAGAGAAGGGGTATTCTTCCGCATGGCTGCATCATAAGGGGAGGAACAAACATCATTATGAATACTGGGTGGATTATTCCTTGAAAGAATCGCCTACAGGCATTATTCCGGTGCCTATGCCGGATAAATATATTGCGGAGATGATGATGGACAGGATCGCAGCCTGCAAGGTTTATCTTGGGAAGAATTATACGGCTTCTGCTCCGCTGGAGTATTACAAAAAGGGAAAGGATTCCCCTATTATACATGAGTATACAAAGAAGAAACTGGAGTTTTTGCTCACCTTGATGGCGGAAAAGGGAGAAAAGGACACGTTTCGGTACATCAGAGAGAATTTGATTCATTGAGGGCACATTTTTGTGGCAGAGGAATAAGATAGAATAAAGACACTTAAGTGAGTATTTTTATGAATTGTTGTATGCTTATTTTATTCCTCCTGCTTTGTGGTGGGAACAGAAATGATTGGGGTACTTGTGGAGACAAGGATTGTGATCACGGTTGCGGTTGTGATCATGATCATCATCATCATCACCATGACAACAGAAGGGACTGCGATGATGACAGAAGAGACTGGGGCAGAAACAGGGACTGCGATAACGATTGCAACTGCGGCAGAGACAGAGATCGTGACAGAGATAAAGGGATGACACCGCCCCCTTGGTCCAGAGATTGTTCCAGAAATAATGACACATGCGGTTGTGAAGAAAAATCATAAATAATGGATTCCCCCTTTTGTCCGGCAATATAAGTCAGGCAAAAGGGGGATTATCGTTTAGTTATTTTTCATAATCTGTCGCAGAAAATCAGCGGCCATAGTGATGTCTGCTGCGGGATCCTTTCCGCATTCCCGTTCAATGGTCAAAAAGCCCTTATAGCCAATGTCTTCCAAGGCTTTCATATACTTAGGGAAATCCACAGAGCCCTGTCCTAAAGGCACTTCTTTGAAGGAGGGTTCGTTGTCCCAATTATCATGCTCGATAGCACGGTAGATGATCTCCGGATCGCATTTGCGAAGATTGACCCCGTCCTTGGCGTGGGTGTGTACAATGTACTTTTGCAGAGTATAAACGGCGGCCACCGGATCGTCACCGGTTACCATGACCAGATTAGCCGGGTCCAGATTGACTGCAACACCGGTGGAGCCCAGATCATCCAAGAATGCTTTTAATACAGCTGCAGTTTCAGGGCCGGTTTCGATAGCAAAGTGAGATCCCATACTGTCTGCATACTGAGCCAGCTCAAAGCATGCCTCCTGCATGATCTTATATCTTTCATGGTTTCGATCTGCCGGAACCACACCGATATGGGTGGTTACCACGTCAGACTCTAGGTCCTTGGCCAGATCCATGATGCGCTTTGATTTTTCGATAAGCATAGGATTTTTCTCCCGATGCATAAATCCCTGACCCAGATCACCGCAGATAGCTGAGAAAACTAGTCCATTGTCTTTTACAAAGGAAAGCAGATCCTTCCTTTTTTGACCAACCAGGTTCTCGGGAGAATTGGCACCGGTGGTAGAGTACATCTGAAGACCATTGGCACCGATTCTGGCAGCGGTTTTGATCGCCTCGTGAAGCTCCAGGCCGAAGCAGTCTACGATGGCTCCGATAGGAAATTGATACATATCAGGTAACCTCCTTAGTTCGACATAACTTCTTTATAAAGGTTGTTCAGATACTCATCTGCCTCGTCTCCCAGATAGGAAAAAGTTTCCATATCGTTATATTCGGACAGATCCGGGAAAGCAATCTTGGAGTTGCGGATATCCTCATCCTCAATCAGTTCTCTGGCAGAGTCATTGGGGGTGGAGTAAGTGATATATTCAAAATTCATCAGTGCAATCTCAGGACGGCACATAAAGTCAATGAATTTTTCTGCATTTTCTTTGTTGGGAGCATCCTTCAAAATGCACCAGGAATCGATCCATACGTTGGAACCTTCTTCAGGAACTACGTATTCCAGATCAGGGTTCTCCCTCTGGGTGTAAATTGCTTCTCCGGAATAGATTACGCCCAGTGCAGCCTCACCACCAATCATTTTGTCACGGACCTGGTCGATCACGTAAGCCTGAACCAGAGGTTTTTGCTCTATGAGGGACTGTTTGGCCGCGTCAAGTTCCTCCTTGTCGGTAGAGTTCATGGAATATCCGTTCAGCTTCAAACCTACCATGAACAGGTCGCGGACGGAACTTTGCATAAGAATGTTGTCCTTGTAATCCTCATCCCATAAAATAGACCAGCTGGTAACCGGTTCTTTTACCATAGATGTGTTGTACAGGATACCGACTGTGCCCCAGCAGTAAGGAACAGAGTATTTGTTTCCGGGGTCAAATTCCTCGGATTTTTCATAATACTGGGCACCAATGTGCTGTTTTGCATTGGGAAGATTGTCCCAGTTCAGCTCAGCCAGCATGTTATTATCCACCATTTTGGCGATCATATAATCGGAAGGACACACGATATCATAGGTGGTGGCGCCTGCCTCTACCTTGGGATACATTTCTTCATTTGTCTGGAACTCTTCATAAATCACATCAATGCCTGTTTCTTTTTCAAACATCTTGATGGTTTCCTCATCAATATATTCTCCCCAGTTAAAAACATATACTTCGCCGTTAGGAGTGTCGGTGGAGCCGCAGCCCGCAAAAAGAGTGGTGAAAAGTGTAATACACAGTACTAAAGAAATCCATTTTTTCATTCGCTTTAACTTTTTCCTCATTCTTTCTTAAAATATGGTTTATTTTTTTGCGGAGTGTGTATCCTGTTTTTTTCTGGGAGCATAATTGACCAGAAGCAAAAGGATCAGCACTGTCACGAAGATCAGGGTGGAGAGTGCATACATTTCCGGTTTGATGCCCTTTCGTACCTCTGTATATATCTTCGTAGATAATGTATCAATTCCTGCGCCTTTTGTAAAGTAGGTAATGATAAAATCATCCAGCGACATGGTAAAAGCCATGATAAAACCGGAGACGATACCTGGCAGGATATCCGGAAATACAACCTTGAAAAACGCTTGCAGATGGGAGGCACCAAGGTCAAGGGCGGCCTCATAGGTGCTGGGGCTGAGCTGCTTGACGCGGGGCATAACACTTAAGATCACATAAGGTATATTAAAAGTGATGTGCGCAAGCAAGATCGTCATAAATCCGAACTTAATGCCCAGAAAAATAAAAAGCAACATCAGGGAGATACCGGTAACGATCTCGGCATTCAGCATGGGGATATTAGCGATTCCAATTAGGAGAGCACGTCCCTTTCGCTTCATGTGTTGCATGGCAATGCAGGCGGCTGTGCCGATAAGCGTTGCAAAGATTGCAGACAAAAAAGCAATGAGCAGGGTGTTTCCCAGTGCTTTTAATATGGCTTCATTTTCAAAAAGGGAGGCGTACCACTTGAAGGTAAAGCCACCCCACTTTGCCCTGGATTTGCTGGCATTAAAGGACAATACCATCAGGGTGGCAATGGGGGCGTATAAAAAGATAAAGATCAGCGCCACGTATATGCGCTGGGCTGTTGTCTTGATCATAAGGCAGTTCCCTCCCCTTCTTTATCGAATATTGCAGAAAGAACCATGTTTAGTACAATAAAGATCATAAGTACGATAGAAAGTCCACTGCCCAGATTCCAGTTGCCAGTGGTGGTAAATTCCATCTCGATCACGTTGCCGATGAGAAGAATCTTGTTCCCGCCCAGAATAGTGGAAATTACAAAAGTGGTAAGAGCAGGGACAAATACCATGGTGATACCGCTGATCACACCCGGGATACTTAAGGGGAAGATGATCTTCAGAAAGGTCTGAAAACCGTCAGCACCCAAATCTCTTGCACCGTTGATCACATTGGAGTCGATCTTCGTCAGGGCATTGTACAGGGGCAGGATCATAAAGGGCAGGAAATTGTAGACCATGCCCAAGATAATGGCTGCAGGAGTATTGATGATATTTAGTGCAGGCAGACCAATCAGTTTTAAAATATTATTGATCACACCTGTTTTTTCCAGTAAGGTCAGCCAGGCCAAGGTACGCAGAAGGAAATTCATCCACATGGGAAGTACAAAAAGGAGTACCAAAAAGGATTTTCCCTTGTTGCTTTTGGCAAGGATCATGGCCAGTGGATAGGCAAGGAGCAGACAGATCAGTGTGCTTGTCAGAGAAAGCAGGAGAGAGAGCCAAAGGGCCTTTCCATGCTCTGCGGTGGCAATGGCGGCTATATTTTCCAGTGTAAAGGCCCCTGTCTTATCGGTAAAGCCGTAGTACAGCACCATAAGCAAGGGGATAATGATGAAGGCTGCCGCCCACAGCAGGTAGGGGGCGGAGAGAAGTTTTTTATTCATTGACACCTACGGCCTCCTCGTCCTCGGATGCAGGCTTGTGCATAATCTGGATATTAAATGGATCCACCTTGATACCTACAGGCGTTCCCACCGGGAACATGCCGGTGGAGTGAACCAGCCACTCAAAGCCGCAGGCCTGTACTTCCATTTCATAGTGAACGCCTTTGAAGATCAGGTGACTGACAACACCCTGGATCGTACCCTCGGCAGGGTCTTTGGTCAGTTCCACATCTTCCGGACGGATCACCACGTCAACCGGCTTGTTGCGGCCGAAACCTTCGTCTACACAGGCAAAACGGTAGCCCAGAATATTTACCAGGCGATCTTCGATCATGGTGGCGCCAATGATGTTGCTGTCTCCGATAAAGTCTGCAACAAAGGCGTTCTCCGGCTCATTGTAGATGCGCTCAGGGGAACCAATCTGTTGGATGTAGCCCTGGTTCATAACCACGATGGTATCGGACATGGTAAGGGCTTCTTCCTGATCGTGGGTGACATAGATGAAAGTAATGCCAAGTTCATTTTTCAAACGGATCAATTCGTACTGCATATCTTGACGCAGTTTCAGATCCAGGGCGCCCAAAGGCTCGTCCAAAAGCAGGAGCTTGGGCTCATTTACGATGGCTCTGGCGATGGCGATACGTTGCTGCTGACCGCCGCTTAGGGAGTCGGGCATTCTTTTTTCATAACCGTCCAGGTTCACAAGTTTTAAGGCGTATTTAATTTTATCATCAATGTAAGATTTGCTTTTGCCCTTGATCTTCAGGCCGAAAGCAATATTTTCCGCAATGTTCATATGAGGAAAAAGAGCATACTTTTGAAAGACAGTGTTGAGCTGTCTTTTATTTGGGGGAAGATTGGTAATATCACGGCCTTCAAACACAACACGACCTGTATCGGGAGTCTCAAAACCGCCCAAAATACGAAGGGTGGTAGTTTTGCCGCAGCCACTGGGACCAAGGAGCGTCAAAAACTCATTTTCCCGAATGTAAAGATTCAGATCATCGAGCACTAACTGCCCGTCGTAGGACTTGGAGATATGCTCCAAATTCACCAAAACATTCTTCATTCCATTCATCCTCCAAAAAAGTACTATACAGGCAATATTTTATACTTTTTCGACCAAAAAAGCAACGCATATTTTTGCCTGCTGACAAACATGAAAAATTATTGTATAATAACATCATTATGGACAGGCACGGAGGGATGCTCTTATGAAAAAAAAGAAATACGTTGCTTATGTTTCTACTTATACAATGGGTGATAAGCATGGTATAAAAATTTATGACGTAGACATGGAAAATGGATCTTTTCAGGAGAAGGACGAGGTGGAGATCACGAATTCTTCTTACGTCTCCATATCTAAAAACAAAAAGAATCTGTATTCCATCACAGACTTTGGAGTGGAAGCCTATCACATTAAGGGAGATGGAGGGCTGGAACTGATCAACCATGCTCCTATCAATGGTATGCGGGGATGTTATCTTTCTACGGATTATGAGGACCGATATTTGTTTGTGGCCGGTTACCACGACGGTAAGCTGACAGTATTGCGGTTGCGGGAAGATGGTGCCGTTGGAGAAATTACGGATGAGGTATATCACAAGGGACTGGGAAGTGTTGCGGAGCGGAATTTTCGTCCACATATTACCTGTGCAAGAATGACCCATGACAACAAATATTTATTGGTAGCCGATCAGGGGATGGATCATGTAAATGTATATCGTCTGGATGGAGTCAGGGGTACCCTGAAATTGGCGGATGTTTTGAGAGGAGATATGGAGACTGCACCCAGGCATATTAAGATGTCCAAGGACGGCAGATTTATCTATGTAGTCCATGAGCTGGCTTGTAACATAACGGTTTATGAATACAGTGAGAAGAAGGGCGTGCCCCACTTTGAGAAGATACAGACCATCGAAACCACCGAGGGCAAAAAAAGAAATTATTTTTCTTCTGCAAGTGCCCTGAGTTTTTCTATGGACTATCAGTATGTTCTGGCATCTACAGCCGGAGAGAATACGGTGACGATCTACAGTGTGGATCAAGACAGTGGAATGCTAGCCAAGCTATTTAATCTGCCTATCAGTGGCGATTACCCCAAGGATGCTTCCCTGTTTCCGGATAATAGACATTTGGTCTCTTTGAATCACGAATCCAATACCATGACTTTTTTTAAGGTGGATATGGAGAAACATATCATGACTATGTGCAGTAAAGATATCCCGGTTGACAGGCCTAATTGCATTACTTTTCATGAACTTGCAGACTAAAGTAGAGAAGTTGGATTGACATTATGAGTATATTAAACGTAGAACATTTGACCCATGGTTTTGGAGATCGGGCTATTTTCAATGATGTTTCATTCAGGCTGCTAAAAGGCGAACATATCGGCTTGGTGGGTGCTAACGGCGAAGGTAAATCCACCTTTATGAATATCATAACCGGGAAACTGATGCCAGACGAGGGGAAAATTGAGTGGGCAAAGAATGTCCGTGTAGGTTATCTGGATCAGCATACTGTTTTGGAGGCCGGCATGACAATCCGGGATGTGCTGGCATCTGCCTTTGAC
Source organism: Lachnospiraceae bacterium (assembly GCA_015056865.1). Taxonomy (GTDB): domain Bacteria; phylum Bacillota; class Clostridia; order Lachnospirales; family Lachnospiraceae; genus Acetatifactor. The sequence continues at coordinate 41,576 of SVFM01000009.1, read as the reverse complement.
TTTTTATTTGAATTGGAAACCCAGATGAATGAAATCTGCGATAAGATGGGAGAGGCTACTCCGGAGGAATTGGAAGCCTGGATGGAGGAACTTGGCACGATCCAGGATCTTCTCACCCTGCATGATTTTTATATGATCGACTCCAAGGTAGAGGAAGTTGGAAGGGCCCTTGGTCTGGCTGACATTGGTTTGGACAGGGATGTTACAGAGTTGTCAGGCGGACAACGCACCAAGGTGCTTTTGGGCAAGCTGCTTTTGGAAAAACCGGACATTTTGCTTTTGGATGAGCCTACCAACTATCTGGATGCAGAGCACATTGAGTGGCTGAAGCGCTATCTGAATGAATATGAGAATGCATTTATCCTGATCAGTCATGATATACCGTTCCTGAACAGTGTGATCAATCTGATCTATCACATGGACAATCAGGAATTGAATCGTTATGTGGGGGACTACGACAAGTTTCAGGAAGTTTATGCCATGAAGAAGTCTCAGCTGGAGGCGGCCTATAATCGTCAGCAGAAGGAGATTGCGGATCTGAAGGATTTTGTGGCCAGAAACAAGGCAAGAGTAGCCACACGGAATATGGCAATGTCCAGGCAGAAAAAGCTGGATAAGATGGATGTGATCGAGTTGGCGGCAGAAAAGCCCAAGCCGGAGTTTTACTTCCGGGAGGCAAGAACGCCGGGGCGTTATATTTTCGAGACAAAGGATTTGGTGATCGGATATGATGAGCCCTTGTCCAGTCCCTTAAACCTGTCCATGGAGCGCGGAGAAAAAATTGTACTTACCGGGGCAAACGGCATTGGAAAGACCACGCTTTTAAAGAGTATTCTGGGCCTGATACCACCGATTTCCGGCAAGGTGGAGCAGGGGGATTATCTGGAGATTGGCTATTTTGAGCAGGAGATGAGCAACATGCCGGACAATAGCTGCCTGGAGGAGATTTGGCAGGAATTCCCGGCCTTCACCCAGTATGAAGTTCGCTCTGCTCTGGCAAAATGTGGTCTCACCACCAAGCATATCGAAAGCAAGGTAAAGGTTTTAAGCGGTGGAGAACAGGCAAAAGTAAGACTCTGTAAGCTGATCAACCGCAATACCAATATTCTGCTTTTGGACGAGCCCACAAACCATTTGGATGTGGATGCCAAGGAAGAACTGAAACGTGCATTAAAAGAGTATAAAGGCAGTATTTTAATGGTTTGTCATGAGCCGGAGTTTTATCAGGGATTGGCAACCCAGGTATGGGACTGCACCAAGTGGACCACTAGGGTGTTTTAGGAAAAACAGAGGTGATTTTATGAGTATATTTACCTGCGGTGTTTTGAAAACGGATGAGGAACGGATAGAAGAAGTCAGAAGACTTCATCCGGAAGAGTTTCGTGTGATCCCCAGATATTGGGTGAAGTATTTGGAAGAAAAAATCCATTCCATACATCAAAAGCAGATCAGTGCCGGGATTGATGCTGCCAGTTTTGGTGCCATTGCAGATTTTCATTTGAGCTGTAATGCCATGCATTCTCCGGCAATCATGAAAAAGATCATGGAAGAGTGTGGGATTCCTTATGCATTTCTGGCAGGAGATTTTGTATCCGGCTTTGGTATCACGCCCAAGGAACACCTGATCAGTGAGATTGAGGCTGTGCGCAGACTGTTTCGCGAGATTGAGGATAAGATGTTATGGGTTATGGGAAATCATGATCCCGCCTATTCTACCTTTGAAGCACCGGATTATTATGCGGAGAATCTCACCGAGGAAGAGATCTATGAATATATGTTCCGTCATCAGACTCAGTATCCGGGGCGTGTTTTTGGAGAAGGCGGACGTTATTTTTATGTGGATGATGTATTTCATAAAGTACGCTATATCGGCCTAGACACCCATGATATGCCAAGTGATGCACAGAAGGAGGATGGGCATCCCGTTTATCCCAAGTTCACTACCATGGCTTATTGCCAGGCACAGGTGGATTGGTTTACTCATGTGGCTTTGCAGGTGCCTTCCCGCCAGTGGACAGTGGTTTTGTGTACCCATGAAACCTTTGAAGGGGATAACTGCTATAATCATGAATTGATCCGGGGCGTGATCGATGCATTCCGAAAGCATACCTGCTATGAAGGAAAGACAGAGTGTGAAGAAATGCCTGCTTTTTCTGCCAAGGTCAGTGTGGACTTCACCGATGGAGGTGGAGATTTTGCTCTTTGGCTGGGAGGACATACTCATAAGGATATTGTGAAGTATCAGCAGGGGATTTTGACTATGAGTATTGCATCAGATGGCAGAGCCATAACCGATGAAGGAACCCTGCAGGAGCAGGCTTTTGATATTTTTACCATCGATAAGAAGAATCATCGGATTTTGATCACCCGTATTGGCTATGGTCAGGACCGGGAATTGGAATATGAGGTATTTGCATAAGGTGAAAGATGAGTTCACCCCAAATGTCGTGTGAGGATGCGGCATTTGGGGTGATATTTATTGTTTCTTATAAAAATCCTGCAGGTTGTCCATTCGGGCGGACATATTGATCATCATGGCATCCAAAAGAGTGATGGCAATCATGGCTTCCATTACCACAACAGCCCTGGGAACAATGACAGGATCGTGGCGTCCTTTGATCTGGACAGAGATAGGTTCACCGGCTTTGTTTACCGTTTCCTGTGGCTGGAAGATGGAGGGGGTAGGCTTTACATGGGCGCGGATCAGGAGATTACTGCCATCGGAAATCCCACCCAATATGCCGCCGGCGTGGTTGGTCTTTTTGCAGATTTTGCCATCGCAAACGGTAAATGCGTCGTTGTTTTGGCTGCCGTTGGCTGCGGATACAGCGGTACCATCGCCTATTTCCACGGCCTTGACTGCACCGATGGACATGATGGCCTTGGCCAGATTGGCATCCAGTTTTTCAAAAACGGGATCCCCTATGCCTGCCGGTAGGCCGGTCACTGCACATTCCATGATACCACCTACTGAGTCAAGTGCCTTGATACGTTCTTCCAGATAGGCAACAGCCAATTCGTCGGCCTGACGATCCGGCATAGCAGTAGATGTTTCCAGGATGGCGGATTTGTCAAATTTGGTCATATCTGCCTCAACAGGCCCCAGAGAGCGGGTGTAGGCAGTTACTTCGATTCCCAATTGTTTTAAAATCTTGGCGGCCACAGCGCCTGCAGCCACGCGGCCTGCAGTCTCCCGGCCGGAGGAACGTCCGCCACCGCGATAATCCCGAAAACCGTACTTGGAATCAAAAGTATAATCAGCGTGACCGGGGCGGTAGTAGGAGGCAATCTCACTATAATCTACGGATCGCTGGGTGGTGTTTCTGATCATCAGAGAGATGGGAGTACCTGTGGTAAGACCCTCAAATACGCCGGATAGGATCTCTACCTGATCCGCTTCCTTGCGAGGGGTTACGATCTTGCTCTTTCCGGGCTTTCTTCTGTCCAGATATTTTTGAATATCAGATTCTGACAGGGGAAGTCCTGCAGGACATCCGTCGATGACTACTCCCAGAGCAGGACCGTGGGATTCCCCCCAGGTTGTGATTTTAAATATAGTGCCAAAGCTGGAACCAGCCATAATAGAGTCCTCCTAGTGTATACATGATTTATAAAATTGATTATATCCCAGCCTGGTTCAAGTGGCAACTTTTTTTTGCTTTTTGTAAGAAGCTATGTTATAATATTTTGAAAGATTTGGGAAGGAATGAAAGAACTGAATGTATAAATTATTAAAACAGGAAGGCAGAGCAAAGAGGGGAGAGTTTCACACGGTCCACGGTGTGATTCAAACCCCTGTATTTATGAATGTAGGTACGGTGGCTGCCATCAAAGGTGCGGTGGCTACAGAGGATCTGGAGCGGATCGGGACACAGGTGGAGCTCTCTAATACGTATCATCTGCATGTGCGTCCGGGAGATCAGGTGATCAAGAAACTGGGAGGACTGCATAAGTTTATGTCCTGGGACAAGCCGATCCTTACAGATTCCGGCGGGTTTCAGGTTTTTTCTCTGGCTGGCCTTCGAAAGATTAAAGAAGAAGGTGTGTATTTCAACTCTCACATTGACGGTCGGAAGATTTTTATGGGACCTGAGGAGAGCATGCAGATCCAGTCTAATCTGGCGTCTACCATTGCCATGGCTTTTGATGAATGTCCTTCCAGCCGGGCAGATAGAGCTTATGTGCAGGCTTCTGTAGACCGGACTACCAGATGGTTGGAGCGGTGCCGCACAGAGATGAGCAGGTTGAACAGCCTGGAGGATACCATCAATAAAAGCCAGATGCTTTTTGGCATTAACCAAGGGGCCATTTTCGCAGATATTCGTATGGAACATGCCAAGCAGATCGCGCAGATGGATCTGGACGGCTATGCGGTAGGCGGTCTGGCAGTGGGAGAGAGCCACGAAGAGATGTACTATATTTTAGAAGAGACGGTTCCTTATCTGCCCCTGGAGAAACCCACCTATCTGATGGGAGTAGGTACTCCGGCCAATATACTGGAGGCGGTAGAGCGGGGAGTGGACTTCTTCGACTGTGTGTATCCCACCCGAAACGGCAGACACGGCCATGTTTATACCAACCAAGGTAAGATCAATCTGTTCAACGCCGCCTATGAGCTGGATGACAGGCCCATTGAAGAAGGCTGCGGCTGTCCGGCCTGCCAAAGATATTCCAGAGCTTATATCCGTCATTTGCTGAAAGCCAAAGAAATGCTTGGCATGAGACTTTGTGTACTGCACAATCTGTATTTTTATAATACCATGATGCAGGAGATCCGTGATGCCCTGGATGCAGGCGATTTTGCAGCTTATAAGAAGAAAAAACTGGAAGGAATGGGGCAGGAAGAGCATAAAATCACTTCTTTCCCTCAATAAATGAAAAAAAAGCTTGCCCCCAGGGGACAAGTTGTGTATTATTAGCAATAGAATGTTTGAAATTTCAGGAGGAGTTTAATATGGGTATTTTATTGACAGGTGCTGATGCTACTCCCACAGGTGGAGGAGCCGGATTGATTCCTATGCTTGTGATGTATGCGGTGATTATTGGTGCAATGTGGTTTTTCCTGATGAGACCTCAGCGCAAGGAGCGTAAGAGACTGGCAGCCATGATCGCAGCTTTGGAGATCGGTGACTGCGTACTGACCACGGCAGGATTTATCGGTATCGTGATTGATATCACAGATGACACTGTTATTGTTGAATTTGGCAATAACAAGAACTGTCGTATTCCGATGGAGAAATCCGCTATTACCAAGGTAGAAAAGCCTGGTGAATAAAGAGAAGGATTGATGGAGAAAAGGTGTTCCTTCCGGGAATACCTTTTTCATAATAAATGACTAAAAGAGGATAATGTTATGGAGTTGAAGATTACTTGTATTCCCGGTGACGGGATAGGGCCTGAGATTGTTGCAGAAGCCAAAAAGGTATTGGACAAGGCAGGAGAGGTTTACGGTTTTACACCGGTTTATACGGATATTCTCATGGGAGGGACATCCATTGATGCCTGTGGTGTGCCCTTGACTGACGAGGCCATCGAGACAGCCAGATCTGCACAGGCGGTTCTGATGGGATCTATCGGTGGTGATACGACCAAGTCTCCCTGGTATAAACTGCCTCCCAATCTGCGCCCTGAGGCCGGTCTTTTGAAGATTAGAAAGGCTTTGAATCTGTTTGCAAATCTGCGTCCTGCCTATCTGTACAAAGAGTTGGCAGATGCATGCCCTTTGCGCAAGGAGATCAGTGACAAGGGCTTTGATATTATGATCATGAGAGAACTGACCGGCGGTCTGTATTTTGGAGAAAGAAAGACTGTGGAAGAAAACGGCGTTCGGAAAGCCATTGATACGCTGGTTTACAATGAGAATGAAATTCGCAGAATCGCCATCAAGGGATTTGAAATTGCCAGAAAGAGAAAGAAAAAGGTAACCAGTGTGGACAAAGCCAATGTGCTGGATTCTTCCAGACTGTGGAGAGCAGTGGTGGAAGAGGTGGCAAAGGATTATCCGGATGTGACCCTAGAGCATATGCTGGTGGATAACTGTGCCATGCAGCTTGTAAAGGATCCTGCACAGTTTGATGTGATCCTGACGGAGAATATGTTTGGAGATATCCTTTCTGATGAAGCCAGTATGGTAACCGGTTCTATCGGTATGTTATCTTCCGCATCCTTAAATGATACCAAGTTTGGTCTCTACGAGCCCAGCCACGGATCTGCTCCTGACATTGCAGGGCTTGGTATTGCCAATCCTATTGCAACCATTTTAAGTGCGGCCATGATGCTGCGGTACAGTTTTGACCTGGATCAGGCTGCAGGGGCCATTGAAGCTGCTGTACAACAGGTGCTTAAGGACGGCTATCGGACGGTTGACATTTATTCCGAAGGCTGCCAGAAGGTCGGCTGTGTTCAGATGGGTGATCTGATCGCAGAAAGGATTCAATAGTAATATACATAGATGGAGGATGAAAGTGATGAGAAGTGATTCAGTAAAAACAGGTACACAGCAGGCTCCTCACAGAAGTCTGTTTAATGCTTTGGGATATACGCAGGAGGAGAGACAACGGCCACTGATCGGTATTGTCAGCTCCTACAATGAGATCGTTCCCGGACATATGAATCTGGACAAGATCGTGGATGCGGTAAAAATGGGCGTAGCCATGGCAGGCGGTACTCCCATTGTATTTCCGGCTATCGCAGTGTGTGACGGTATTGCCATGGGACATATCGGTATGAAGTATTCTCTGGTTACTAGAGATCTGATCGCAGACAGCACAGAGTGTATGGCAACAGCACATGGTTTTGACGGTCTGGTTTGTGTACCAAATTGTGACAAAAACGTGCCCGGCCTTTTGATGGCTGCGGCAAGATTGAATATCCCTACAATTTTTGTATCCGGAGGCCCTATGCTGGCCGGCAGGATCAAAGGGGAGAAGAAGAGCCTTTCTTCCATGTTTGAGGCTGTGGGCAGCGTGGCTGCAGGCACCATGACCATGGATCAGCTGTGTGAGTATGAAGAAAAGGTGTGTCCTACCTGCGGTTCCTGCTCCGGCATGTACACCGCAAATTCCATGAACTGTCTGACAGAAGCCCTGGGCATGGGTCTTCGCGGCAACGGAACCATTCCAGCAGTTTACTCCGAGAGAATTCGTCTGGCCAAGCATGCAGGTATGCAGATCATGGAATTGGTCAAGAAGGATATCAAACCCAGAGATATTATGACAGAGAAGGCATTTATGAATGCCCTTACCGTGGATATGGCACTTGGATGCTCCACCAACTCTATGCTGCATCTGCCCGCCATTGCCCATGAGGCTGGTGTGGATCTGAATCTTGATGTGGCAAATGAGCTATCTGCCAAAACACCTAACTTGTGTCATTTGGCACCGGCCGGCCCTACATACATGGAAGATCTGAATGAGGCAGGCGGCGTGTATGCGGTCATGAAAGAGCTGACCAAGTTAAATCTGCTGCATACCGATCTGATGACCGTAACTGGCAAGACGGTAGGCGAGAACATTGCAAATGCAGTGAACCTGGATACCAGTGTCATTCGTCCTGTGGAAAATCCTTATTCCGCAACCGGTGGCATCGCGGTTCTGAAGGGTAATCTGGCTCCTGACTCCGGTGTGGTAAAGCGTTCCGCTGTTGTACCTGAGATGATGGTGCATGAAGGTCCTGCCAGAGTATTTGACTGCGAGGAAGATGCGATTGACGCCATTAAGGGCGGTAGGATCGTGGCAGGTGACGTGGTGGTGATCCGCTATGAAGGGCCTAAGGGCGGCCCCGGCATGCGAGAGATGCTGAACCCCACCTCTGCCATTGCAGGTATGGGGCTTGGCTCCAGTGTAGCACTGATCACAGACGGACGTTTCTCCGGTGCATCCAGAGGTGCATCTATCGGACATGTTTCTCCGGAAGCTGCTGTAGGTGGTCCCATTGCACTGGTGGAAGAAGGAGATATCATCAGTATCAATATTCCGGAGAACAAACTGGATGTGAAGATTTCCGATGAGGAAATGGCAGCCAGAAGAGCCAAGTGGCAGCCTCGTGAGCCCAAGGTAACCACCGGTTATCTTGCCCGCTATCGTGAGATGGTAACCAGTGGAAATCGTGGTGCGATCCTGGAGATTCAGAAGTAAGAAATAGTACATACAAAAGGAGAGTTTTTTATGCTGTTGACTGGAGCAGAAATCGTGATCGAATGTTTGAAGGAACAGGGCGTGGATACAGTGTTTGGCTATCCCGGCGGTACGATTTTGAATGTATATGATGCTTTATATAAACATAGCGGAGAGATTACGCATATCCTCACATCTCATGAACAGGGAGCAGCCCATGCGGCAGATGGGTATGCCAGAGCCACCGGTAGAGTAGGTGTCTGCATGGCTACCAGCGGTCCTGGAGCAACCAATCTGGTTACCGGTATTGCCACAGCCTACATGGATTCTGTACCCATGGTAGCGATCACAGCCAATGTGAATCTGCCCCTGCTTGGAAAGGATTCTTTTCAGGAAGTAGATATTGCAGGTGTTACCATGCCCATTACCAAGCACAGTTATATTGTAAAGGATGTTCGCATTCTGGCGGACACCATTCGTAAGGCTTTTGAGATTGCCCAGAGCGGTAGACCGGGTCCGGTGCTGGTAGATATTACCAAGGATGTAACCGCCAATACCTGTGAATATGAGGCCATGGTACCCGGTAGAAAGGTTCTTGCCTCCAAATACACAGAGGATGATATTGCTCGTGCCGTTCAGATGATCTGTAAAGCCCAAAAACCTTTTATCTATCTGGGTGGCGGGGCCATTATTTCCGGTGCCTGCCGGGAGGTAGCTGAGTTTGCGGAAAAAGTAGATGCTCCGGTTTGCGATACCTTGATGGCGAAAGGTGCCTTTGACGGTACCAGCGAAAGATACACAGGTATGATCGGTATGCATGGTACAAAAGCCTCTAATTTCGGAGTCAGTCAGTGTGATTTGTTGATTGCCTTGGGCGCGCGGTTTTCTGATCGTGTGATCGGCAATCCCAAGACCTTTGCCAAGAATGCAAAAGTCCTTCATGTTGATATTGACGCAGCGGAAATTGGCAAGAATATTCATGCGGATGCTTCCGTGGTAGGAGATCTGAAACAAGTGCTCCATGAGATAAATGCATGTCTTAAGCAGCAGGATCATTCTGAGTGGATGGAGCATATCATGGACCTGAAGGAAAAGTTCCCTTTGAAGTATGATGACAGCCAATTATCCTGCCCTTATGTGATAGAGGAGATTGACCGCGTTACAAAGGGAGAGGCGATCATTTCTACCGATGTGGGTCAACATCAGATGTGGGCGGCACAGTACTATAGATATACACAGCCCAGAACCTTCCTTTCATCCGGGGGACTTGGTACCATGGGATACGGTCTGGGTGCATGTATTGGAGCCAAAATGGGCCGACCTGATAAAATCTGTATCAATATTGCCGGAGATGGATGTTTTCGTATGAATATGAATGAGCTTGCTACTGCCAGCAGGTATAACATTCCTATCATTCAGGTGGTGATCAACAATCATGTGTTGGGCATGGTACGTCAGTGGCAGACGCTGTTTTATGATCACAGGTATTCCCAGACAGTACTCAACGACAAGGTGGATTTCTGCAAGGTGGCAGAGGGACTGGGATGTGAGGCGATTCGGGTCACCAGAAAGGAAGAGGTGGCACCTGCTCTGGAGAGAGCTGTTTCACTGGGCGGTCCTGTATTGATAGAGTGTTTGATACCGGAAGATGATAAGGTATTCCCTATGGTTCCTGCCGGTGCACCCATCAGTGATGCTTTTGACGGAGATGATCTGGCGGCAAGAGGGCAGAAGTAAAGAGGAAAGTATGAAGAAAAAGTGGAGAAAGCTATTTTGGCTTCTTCCTATCGGTACAATCCTGATTATAATTTTTGGATATTTTGGTATGAGCGTTTATTACTGCGACAGATTTATGTACGGTACCTGGATCAACGGGATTTATTGTACCGGACAATCTGTGGCGGAAGTGAACGCTCAGCTGATAGAGAGAACCCGGATAGAAGAGTTACAGTTGATCGATGATGACGAGAGGATTTTTCAGGTTCCTGCGGAGAGTATAGATTACAAGGTTAATTATACGAGTCAATTGGAACGTTATTTGCGCAAACAAAATCCATTTCTTTGGGTGGATGGTTTTTTTGATGAGAATAAGATCACTATAGAACCTCAGTTTAGCTATGATGAGAAGTTATTGGAAGAAACAATCCGGGATTCCTTTATTGTGAAGAATGCATTGTTTTTACCCAAGGAAGTAAAAATAAGCAGGGGAAGGAATGGATATGAACTTTATGACGGCATGAAACATGTTTTGAACGTGGATAAAGTCATAGCCTGTGCGAAACAGTGTCTGTCGGAGAGGGCCTATCATCTGGATATTGAGAAGGCGGGGTGCTACCAGGATCTGCCGTTAACTGAGGAAATGAAAGCCACGGTAGAACTCTATCATAAAGTTGTTGAGTTTCAAAACTGTAATATCGTCTATGATATGGGAGATGCCAAGGAGGTACTTCTTCCCTCTCTTTTGGCAGACTGGATCACGCTGGATGAGGATGGAGACTTTTTGTTGGATCAGGAAGGTCAGCTGGTAGTAAAAGAGGGAGTGATAGAAGCATATATCGCTGAACTTGCTGCAGAATATGATACTTATAAGAGTACCAGATCTTTTCAGACCACCGGTGGAAGGACTGTTGAGATCGAAGGAGGTACTTATGGGAATCAGCTGGATCAAAAGAAAGAAGTGGAATATTTAAAAGAAGCTTTTGCAAATCGCGTAAGTGAAGTACATATTCCGGCATATAAACGGCAGGCCTATGTGCGGGGCAAAAATGATATAGGGGATACTTATATCGAGATTGATATGACTGACCAGAAAATGTATTATTATGAGGACGGTGAGCTTGTGATTGAGACAGACGTAGTCACAGGCAACATGAAGAAGAGGCATGATACACCCAGCGGTGTCAATTATGTATATAAAAAGCAGCGTAACAGAGTGCTGCGTGGGGAAGGATACGCCTCACCTGTAAAATATTGGATGCCTGTGAAGGGGAACATTGGCATTCACGATGCTTCCTGGCGCAAGGAGTTCGGCGGTGATATCTATTTAAAGAACGGTTCCCACGGTTGTATCAACACCCCATATGAAGCGGTGAAGGAATTATATGAGAGAGTGGAGATCGGCGTACCGGTTGTAATGTTTTATTAAGATGTAGTTGACTAAATTTAAAAAAGGGAGTAAAATAAGCCCCAATTACGGAATAATATTTTGTAACAGAATCGAGGAGATAAGAAATGAAGAGAGTGTACAATTTTTCCGCAGGACCGGCCGTACTGCCGGAGGAGGTTCTGCAGGAGGCAGCAGCAGAAATGATGGACTATCAGGGAACAGGTATGTCCGTGATGGAGATGAGCCACAGATCCAAGGCTTATGAGAAGATCATTCAGGAGGCAGAGGCAGATCTGCGCGAACTGATGAATATCCCGGACAATTATAAGGTACTTTTCCTGCAGGGCGGCGCCAGCCAGCAATTTGCCATGATCCCCATGAACCTGATGAAAAATGGTGTGGCTGATTACATCGTAACAGGTCAGTGGGCCAAGAAGGCATATCAGGAGGCTTGTCTTTACGGTAAGGCCAATAAGATCGCATCCAGTGAAGATGAGACTTTTTCCTACATACCGGACTGCTCCGATCTGCCCATCAGTGAAGATGCTGATTATGTATATATTTGTGAGAACAATACTATTTACGGAACCAAGTACAAAACCCTGCCGAATACCAAGGGCAAGACCCTGGTTTCCGATGTATCCTCTTGTTTCCTTTCCGAGCCCGTCGATGTGACCAAGTATGGTGTGATCTACGGCGGCGTGCAGAAGAATGTGGGTCCTGCAGGTGTTGTGATCGTGATCATTCGTGAGGATCTGATCACCGAGGATGTTCTGCCCGGTACCCCTACCATGCTTCGCTACAAGATACATGCAGACAATGATTCCCTGTATAATACCCCTCCTGCATACGGTATTTATATCTGTGGCAAAGTATTTAAATGGCTGAAGAAGCAGGGCGGTCTGGAAGCTATGAAGGCTCATAATGAAAAGAAGGCTAAGATCCTCTACGATTTCCTGGATCAGAGCAAGCTGTTCAAGGGCACAGTTCGTCCTCAGGATCGTTCCCTGATGAACGTACCTTTTGTGACTGGTGATGCTGATCTGGATGCCAAATTTGTAAAAGAAGCAACTGCCGCAGGCTTTGTGAATTTGAAGGGCCACAGAACCGTAGGTGGTATGCGTGCCAGCATCTATAATGCTATGCCTATTGAGGGTGTGGAGAAGCTGGTAGCATTTATGAAAGATTTTGAAGAGAAGAACGCATAGGAGTGTGAAAAGATCATGTTTAAATATCATTGCCTGAATCCCATCGCACAGGTAGGATTGGAGAAATTTACAGATATCTATGAGAAGACAGATGCCATTTCTGAGGCGGAGGGCGTGCTGGTAAGAAGTGCCTCCATGCATGAGATGGAACTGCCTGATAAATTGCTGGCTGTGGCCAGAGCAGGTGCGGGAGTAAACAATATTCCTCTGGACAAATGCGCCGAGAAGGGTATTGTAGTGTTTAACACCCCCGGTGCCAATGCAAACGGTGTAAAGGAACTGGTCATCGCAGGTATGCTTCTTGCTGCCAGAGATGTGGTGGGTGGTGTGAATTGGGTGGCTGCCAACCAGGAAAATCCCGATATTGCAAAGGCTGCAGAGAAAGAGAAAAAGAATTTTGCAGGTACAGAACTGATCGGTAAAAAGCTGGGTATCATCGGTTTGGGTGCTATCGGTGTAAAGGTAGCCAATACAGCCAGACATTTCGGCATGGAAGTTTACGGATACGATCCCTATGTGTCTGTAGACTCAGCTTGGAGCCTGAGCAGAGATGTTAAGCATGTGTTTAACGTGGAGGATATTTACCGCAACTGTGATTACATCACAATCCATGTACCTTTGTTGGATTCTACAAAAGGTATGATCAATGCAGCGGCTATCGATATGATGAAGGATGGCGTGATCCTTCTGAACTTTGCAAGAGATCTTCTGGTAAATGAGAAGGATGTTCTTGCAGGGTTAAAGAGCGGAAAGATCAGAAAATACGTATCAGATTTCCCGAATCCTACTACAGCAGGACAGGAGGGATGTCTGGTAATTCCTCATCTCGGTGCTTCCACAGAGGAGTCTGAAGACAACTGTGCTAAGATGGCAGTGAAAGAGATGATGGATTATCTGGAGAACGGCAACATTTCCAACAGTGTAAATTATCCTGCGTGTGATATGGGTGTTTGCAGGCAGGCAGGTCGTTTGGCTATTTTCCACAGAAATATTGTGAACATGATCTCTCAATTTACCGGACTTCTTGGTGAGGCAGGTATTAACATCAGTGATCTTACCAATAAGTCTAAAGGAGAATATGCTTATACCATGGTAGATGTGGAGACTCCGGTCACAGATGAGATCGTTGCGAAGCTTTCTGCTATTGACGGAGTATTCCGGGTAAGAGTGGTTAAATAATTTCATAAGACTGCAAAAAAGTGTCGCTCTTAAGCGACACTTTTTTAGCGGAAAAGAATAGGATTGGGGCCGTCCCCCAGGTTTCCAAGTTCTTCTTTCAGCTTATTATTGCTGAGAACAGAAGCCTCACTGCTCAGATCCATATACAGGATAAAGAAATCCTCCAGGGACATATTTCTTTCATCTGCAATTTCCTGCATAATGGGTTTGAGCTTGTCTAACTGATAGGATATAGGTACCTTTTGAGGGTCAATGTCCCCCAATACTTTTTCGGCATAGGCATTTACACGATATAAAATATTTCTTTGATCTTCTGTCATGAAATTCAGTCTCCTTTATTGCAATTTCTTTTTATAATTTTAACACCTGATGCTTGAGATGTACAGGGATATTTGTTACAATATTGCTGATCAATGTTTTTTGGAGGAGGACGTATGGCAGATATTAGACCATTTCGGGCTTATAGACCCAAAGAGGGATTAGAGGATAAGATTGCAGCCCTGCCCTATGATGTATATAACAGGCAAGAAGCCACAGAGGAAGTAAAACGTGAACCCAAGTCTTTTTTGGGGATCGACCGGGCGGAGACCGGTTTCCCGACAGAAGTTGACACTTATGCAGATTGCGTATACCAGAGGGCAAAGGAGCTTCTTTGGGGCAGAATCGCAGGCGGGGATTTTGTGCAGGATGAGGATGTGTGTTATTACTTGTATGAACAGGTGATGGACGGCCGGTCGCAGACCGGAATCGTTGCATGTGCGTCTATCGATGATTATTGCAGTGGTGTGATCAAAAAGCATGAAAATACCAGATCCGATAAAGAAGCGGACAGAATACGGCATGTAGACACCTGCGATGCACAGACCGGTCCCATTTTTCTTGCATATCGTGAGAATGAACAGTTGAAACAAATTCGTCAGGATTGGAAAAAGGATCATGCACCGGTATATGACTTTACATCTCCGGACGGAATTATTCACCGTGTGTGGGTCATTGATTGTGCAGAGAAGACGCAGACTATCAAAAGATGTTTTGAACACATTGAAAGCATATATATTGCAGACGGACACCACAGATGTGCCTCAGCTGTAAAAGTTGGATTAAAGCGCAGGGAGCAGGCCGGTACCTATGATGGGACGGAGGAGTTCAATTATTTTCTTTCCGTGCTGTTTCCGGATGAAGAATTGATGATCATGGACTACAATCGGGTGGTGAAGGATTTAAACGGATACAGTAAGGAAGCGTTTTTAGAGAAAGTACAGGACATCTTTTTTGTGGATAAAAAAGGCCCGGAGGCTGTAAAACCTGAGAAAAAGGGCCAAGTATCTATGTATTTGGATGGCGTATGGTATCTTTTGAATGCTAAGGAAGCGTTCAAAAGCAGTGATCCGGTAGAGGGGCTGGATGTATCTTTACTACAGAAACATTTGTTATGTCCGGTGCTTGGAATAGAGGATCCCAAGACCGATAAGCGCATTGACTTTGTAGGCGGTATCCGCGGGTTAAAAGAACTGGAACGCAGAGTACAGACGGATATGACGGTGGCTTTTGCCATGTATCCCACGTCCATCGGAGAATTGTTTGATGTGGCGGATGCAGGGATGTTGATGCCTCCCAAATCCACCTGGTTTGAGCCAAAACTGCGCAGCGGCTTATTTATACATGCGCTGAAGTGAAAAATATCATAAAATACAGTATGAAGGGATGATTAAAAATGGAGAGAATGATTTGTCTTACAGCGGCAGTGGGAAATGAATGGCTTACAAACTTGCTAAACGGAATCATTGATGCCGGAATGAGCCTTGCTCTGCGTATTGTACTTGCAGTTATCACTTTTTTGATTGGATCTAAATTGATCAAGTTGGTCAGAAAGATCCTGAAAAAGGCACTGACAAAAGCTGATGTAGATACTGGCGTCATACAGTTTTTGGATTCCTTTGCTAAGGGAACATTGTATGTATTGCTTGTATTTTTGATTGCCACCAGTTTTGGCGTAGATGCCGCCAGTGTGATTGCAGTGGTTGGTTCGGCGGGCGTTGCGGTGGGGCTGGCGATTCAAGGCAGCCTGTCCAATCTGGCAGGTGGCATCTTGCTGTTGATCTTAAAGCCCTTTAAGGTAGGGGATTATATCAAGGAAGATGCAGCGGGAAATGAAGGCACTGTAACAGAGATTCAGATGTTTTATACGAAACTGTTGACACCGGATAATCGGACCATTATTCTGCCCAACGGCACTCTGGCCAATACCAGTATGACCAACGTGACAGCTGCAGATAAACGCAGACTGGATATTCAGGTGGGCGTATCTTATGATGCGGATATTCGGGCCGCAAAGGCTGTGCTTACCAATATTTTGGAACAGGAAAGCGATATTCTGCATGACATGGCCCAAAATGTGTTTGTGGACAACCTGGGAGAAAGTGCGGTTGTTCTCGGCATGAGATGCTGGGTGGAGAAGAGCAAGTATTGGGACGTGAAATGGCGTATGACGGAGGCAGTCAAGTATGCTCTTGACGAGGCAGGTATATCCATTCCTTATCCGCAGGTGGATGTACATGTCAAAGAGGAAGCATAGACTCATATATGAGGGGGATATACAAATGGATATTTCTAAGGTAGATAAGAATCTTGCAGTGGAGACGAACATTGACAGGCCTGGGCTTTGCTTTTATGATGCGGAGGAATCTCCTTTTCGTATTTATGGTGTTTTTAAGGAGAATGGTTTGTTTCGCAGAATGACTGAAGAGGACGCAAGAAAAGTTAGTCCGGCAATTTTGGAACTTCATACCTGTGCGGCAGGTGGCCGTGTGCGATTTGTGACAGACAGTCCATATGTGGCACTTAAGACAGAGTATTTTGCAAATAAAATGCCGCATTTTGCCCTGACGGGAAGCTGTGGCTTTGATTTGTATTCGGAGTATGGCTGTGGTGTGAGGTATGAGGGAACCTATGTGCCGCCCTATGATGTGGTGGATTCTTACGAAAATGTGGTGGACTTTGACCATGTATGCAAAAGAGTGGTCACTATCAATTTCCCGCCTTACAGTGTAGTCAAAAAGGTCTATATCGGTCTGCAGCAGGGGAGTATTTTGGAGGCGGCGCCAGAATATAAACTGACCAAACCGGTGGTCTACTACGGTTCTTCCATTACCCAGGGAGGCTGTGCATCCAAACCGGGCAGTACCTATCAAAGTATTTTATCCTTCCGTTATGACTGGGATTATATCAATCTTGGTTTTTCCGGCAGTGCGCTGGGAGAGGATGCTATGACGGATTACATCAAAGGATTGGATATGGGAGCCTTTGTATTGGATTATGATTACAATGCACCGACTCCGGAACATTTACAGGCAACACACAGCAGGATGTATGAGGGGATCAGAGCAGTTCATCCTGATTTACCCATCATCATGATGGCTCAGCCGAAATACTATTTGAACGAGGATGGACAGAAACGTTTGGAGATCATTCGTGCAACCTATCTGGCAGCCAGGGAGAAGGGGGATGAGAATGTTTACTTCTTAAGTGGCCAGGATTTGATGGAGTTGGTAGGAGATAATGGCTTGGTGGATGGTTGTCATCCCACGGACAGTGGCTTTTTCAGCATGGCCAAAGCGCTTGAGAAGGTGTTTGACAGGATTGTAGAAAAAATGTAAAAATGCTTGCAAAGCCTGTGGAAATCTTATATAATATCATAGGTGTTAATACATCAGCTGAAATAGCTCAGTCGGTAGAGCGACGCACTCGTAATGCGTAGGTCGAGGGTTCAAGTCCCTTTTTCAGCTTAAAAGTCCCTTGAATGTATGTTCAAGGGATTTTTAAACACTGTAAAAGATATGGAGTAGTTTTTATGTTAAATTATGCACACAGAGGGGCAAGCGAATATGCACCGGAAAACACGTTGTCCTCTTTCTATCTGGGACTGCTGCAGGGTGCAAATGCGATTGAAACGGATGTACAGCGTACAAAGGATGGTGTGTTGGTACTGTTTCATGATGATACACTGGATAGAGTTTCTGATGGTCATGGAAAAGTTTGCGAGTATACTCTGCAAGAACTGAAAGAACTGAAGATCAGGGGGAATGTTACCACAAATTTTTATGACAAAATTGTTACCTTCCGCGAGTTTTTAGAGTGCTTTGCAAAATATGACATTAATTTTGCCATTGAGCTCAAAACTGCTGGCTTGGAGGCGGATGTGTTGGCAATGGCTGAAGAATTCGGGATTATGGTTAAAACCACCTTTACTAGCTTTGAATTTGAGTATATCAGGAATATTAAAGCAATCAATAAAGAAGCCAGAATAGGGTGGCTGATCGATTGCCCCGAAGAGGACGATATTAAGGAGTTGTTACATATTGGCGGCGAGGAGATTGCACCGAAGGCACAAAATATATCGGCGCAGTTAATTGCAAAGTGGAGAAATGAAGGACTTGGTGTGAGGGCCTGGGGAGTGTATAATGTTGCACTTATGAAAGATATGTGCAAATTAGGTGTGGACGGCATGACTGTAAATTTCCCAGACAGGTTGTATCAGTATTTGAATAGCAATTAAAGGAAGAAAGAGCAATGAAAGAGTATTCGGTAAAAAGAATCAGCGAAAAAACATTACCCATATACAGTCCGGTATGGGATGAGATTCAGGAGGTACAGATAGACACCTTCCCCTGGAAGGGATATTATGAGGGGATCAGAACAAAGGTCAAGGCCGTACACTCGGATTATGGCATCACTGTGCATTTTGAGACGGATGAAAGGCCGTTGGCGGCACATATGCGGGCAGACAATGAAGAGGTTTGCTGTGACAGCTGTGTGGAGTTTTTCCTGCGCCCGGAGGATGAGGAGAGGTACATTAATCTTGAGATCAATCCCTTAAGAGTTATTTATTGTGGTTTCGGGACCAGGGACATGCGTGCCCGGGTAAAACTGCAGATTGAGAAGGAGAAATTTTTGGTTTCTTCCCTGATCCAGGAGGGAAAATGGGTGCTGCAGCTTACCGTGCCCTATGATTTCTGGAGACAGTTTTTTGGTGAGGTTCCGGGAGTGATCAGAGGCAACTTCTATAAATGCGGTGATGAGACGGGACACGAGCACTATGCGTGCTGGAGTCCTGTGCAGTGGGAGTTTCCACGCTTTCATTTGCCGGAGTATTTTGGCAAACTGATTCTGGAATAATTAGGATATCGATTAAAAAGTCCCCCAAAGCATTAGTGCCTTGGGGGGATTTTTTCTGCCATTTTCAGCTGCGCGGTAACAAGGCCGTAATAGATGCCTTTTTTCTCCAACAGTTCATTATGTGTACCAACCTCTGCAATAGTATGCTTGTCGATGACTACCAGTCTGTCGGCACCTCGCAGGGTGGACAGTCTGTGTGCAATGGCAAAGGTGGTACGTCCTTTGACCAAACGTTCAAGTGCTTGCTGGATCAAAAATTCGCTTTCCGTATCAAGAGCGGAGGTGGCCTCATCCAGGATCAGCAGTCTGGGGTTGCCCAAGATGGCCCTTGCGATAGCGATACGCTGACGCTCACCGCCGGATAGATTGTAGCCGTGTTCCCCCACATAAGTATTGTACCCGTCCGGGGTCTTGCAGATAAAGTCATGGGCGTTGGCAGCTTTGGCTGCCTGAATCACTTCAGCTAAAGTGGCATCCTGCTTGGCGAAGCGGATGTTTGCAAGGATACTGCCGGAGAAAAGGAAAGTTTCCTGCAGCACAACACCAATCTGGGAGTGGAGGCATTCCGTGCGGATATCCCGAATGTCCACACCATCTATGGTAATGCGTCCCTGATCCACATCATACAGACGCATGATCAGGTTGATCAGTGTAGATTTACCGGTTCCGGAAGCGCCCACAAGACCGATCATTTCGCCGGGCTTTACTGTTAAATTGATGTTCTCCAGTACAGGCTCGTAGGTTTGGTAGCCAAAGGAGACATTTTCAAAGGTAAAGGCACCGTCTATTGTAAATTCTTTACTATTCTCCTTGTTGATAATGGAGGGCTCTTCGTCCAGCACATCGTAGATTCGATTCAGGCTTGTTACCATCTGCATGATCGCCCTTGGCAGATAGGTCATCCAGCTCAACGGGCCAAAAAGGTAGCCGGAGTAGGTCATAAATTGTACAAGCTGTCCCACAGTCATTTTACCATCCAATACATCCAGACCACCGAAGTATACGGCAATATAGGTACCTATGCCCAGCAGGAAGGTCAGGATAGGATAAAAGATGGCCCAAAAGGTTTCATTTCGCTTATTGATCATAGCAAAGTCTTTGGCCTTTCTGGTAAAGCGTTCTGTTTCACGCTGCTCCTTTCCGAAGGATTTTACAACACGCATACCGGATAATATATCCTGTAGGCTGCTGCTAAGGTCATCTGCCTTCAGCCATTGCTTGTGGTAGATGATGCGGATACGGTGCCAGAAGGAGCGGGCTATGATAAATACTACAACGATAAAGACGGAGGCCATCAGGGTCATTTTCCAACTGATGATCAGCATCATTACAAGAGCTACCACCATGGTGAGCATGACGGCAACCATCTCTCCAAATATCTCCTCAATGAATCGACGGATCTGGCTTGTATCGCCGGAGACACGGTTCATCAGCTCACCCGGTTTTCTTTTGTTGATAAAGGAGAGGGAGAGGGTCTGGATTTTATAATATAGTTTCCGCCGCATACTCATACTTAAATCTGCGCCAAGCTTTACGCAGAGCCAGTAGCGATAACAGGTTGTAAGAAGTCCCAGCAAAAACAGGCCGAAATACAAGAAGATAAAACGCCACAGTTCTGCCCAGGTACCATTGCCGGAGGCGAGAGCATTGTCAATAAATGATCGTTGCACCATAGGTGTCACAAGATTTATAACAGCAGCCACCACCATCAGTATGGAGATTAAGAGCAGCCTGCCAATATATTCCCCGCACAATTTTGAAAATTTCACGAAGATGTCACTTTTCCCTTCACAGTAAGGGCACTTACTGGTTCCCGGCATGGCGCGACCGCATTTTTCGCAGTATCTCTCGTATTCATGACTGGTTACATGCTCTGCAGATGAGGCATCACCGGTTGTCTTTAGAGCGTCTATCATGGCTTGCGCCCCTCTGGCCACATAGGCCACACGGATAATGTGGCGCATGGAAAATCTGGCAGCACAAATTTGGTTATCCTGCCAGTCTGTGATAGTCAATATTCCGCTGTTTACTTGATGTTCGCATTTAATCTTCTTGCAGTCTTTTAGATAAAAAGTGGCACTCACCTTGGTGTCGGAGAGTATGACCAGTCGAAGGGGAGTGACCGCCAGCCAGGTACCGGAAGTGTACGCTGTGCAGGCTTTCTTGCTTTTATTGTCAAAGTCCAGATCCACGGGAATACAGTACCAGAGTTCTTCCCCATGGTCCAGCGCCAGTGCCTCGAGAAGAGGTTTGTCTAATGCATAGTGTAGATTCATGTTTGCTTCCTTTCAAAAGGCAGTTAAATAAACAAGTCGAGTTTTTTGCGTTCTGTTACACTCAAGGCATAAAAATCCGGGATTTCATAGCGATTACTGTCGATGTCTGTGACCAGCAGGCGGGAGTCGCTTAAGGAGATCACAGCGTCTCCGCTCATCTGAGTGGTAAAGCGGCAGATGCCGAAATTGGTCATCACGTGCCAGTAGGCATGGCCGTATTCATCCTTTACATCCAGTATCTTGGTGATCACAGGCATAAAGTAGCGGAGTCTGATTTGTTCCCGCAGCATATCCTGTTGTTCCTGTTCAAGCTGATTTAGATTTTCTATCATACCGATTTCTTTTGCCTTTTCATCTGACTCTCGGATAGAAATATATTCTTCCGGATTCGTCATAGGAAAGGTCAGATAGATGCCCACGCGGTCATATTCCTTTTCCGGAGTTTTCAGAGAGACAAATCCACCAGCAGTTCTGGAAAAGGATGCGTTTTCCCGGGTTAACAGGCGCATCTCCAACAATTCTTCGGATTCCTTTTTTAAAGCCTCCTCGTCAAATTCTTTTAGATTCAAAAGATCAGTCATATCGATGGTTCCTTTCTTTGATAACAACTATTCACTAATGCCTCGCATGGCCAAAGCCTTAGTCTGTAATTGGCTCAATTTATAATAGGTTCCCTGTTTCGCCAGCAATTCCTCATGGGTTCCGGATTCTGTGATCCGACCTTCTTCCAGTACGATCAGGTGTGTGGCATTTCTGAGGGTGGAGAGTCTGTGAGCGATAGAGAGGACCGTGCGGCCTTTCTCCAAGCGCTCCAGGGATCGTTGTATGGCAAGTTCTGTCTCTGTGTCCACTGCGGAGGTGGCCTCATCCAGGATCAGAATCTTGGGATCTGCCAAAATAGCTCTCGCAATGGAGATCCGTTGCTTTTCGCCGCCTGATAGAGAACGGCTGGAGGAGCCCAGGACAGTGTCATAGCCCTCCGGCATACGGCAGATAAAATCATGAGCACCGGCTTGCATAGCAGCCAGAATGATTTCTTTTCTGGAGACCTCGGGTCTGGCGTAAGCAATATTTTCTGCAACTGTACCCATAAAAATATAGGTTTCCTGGGATACCATGGCCACATTTTTGCGAAGCTCTTTAAAACCGTATTGTTTCACATTGATGCCATCCACCAAAACTTCACCTTCCTGAGGATCGTAGAGCCGGGAAATCAGATTGACCAGAGTGGATTTGCCGGAGCCGGAACGACCTACGATACCGAATACCTGACCGGCCTTAACCCGGAAACTGACATTTTTCAGAATGGGTTTGTTGGGCTCGTAGCTGAAGGTTACCCCTTTCAGTTCAATTTCTCCGCGGAAGGCATCCGGACGAAGGGGCTCGGGAACCTCTTTAACCTCAGGTACAGCGTCCATGATCTCAAAAAGACGTTGGGCTGAATTCATACAGTTTGTATACCAGCGCAGGATTCTGGAGAGAAAGTCCAAAGGCCCTTTCATCTGTCCCACGTAGCCGGTAAAAGTGATCAGCATGCCAAGTTCTATGGAGGAACCGCTGATGATCATAGCACCGCCTACAGCCCAGACCAGGAAAGTAATGCTGTTTTCTACTGTGGAGTACAAAACGTAGAATTTATTGTCATAGCGTGCCAGATCCAGTTCGGATGTGCGGACTTTTTGGTTATTCTTGGAAAAACGTGACATTTCCTGTTCTTCCTGACCAAAGGCCTTTACCACTCGTGCACCTGTAAAGTTTTCATTCATCTGCCCGTTCAATCGCCGGTTGGACCGATGCCTTTTTCCATAATAGTGCCACAGGTGTGGCAGCATGCGTCGGCTGATTATGATCAGAAAGGGCATGAGAAATACGGATACCAATGCCAACAGCGGATCCAGTATAAACATGATGACAGCGGTAGTCATCAGGGTACCTACATTGATAAAAAAGTAGGGGATACCGTCTATGAAAAATTGTGAAATTTCTTCTGCATCATTGGAGATGCGCGTCATCAGTCCTCCGGTCTGTCTTTTGGTAAAAAAGCTGATAGACAGTTGTCCCATAGAGGAGAATACCTGACTTTTTATCTTGGCGATCACCTCGGGTGCGATCCTGGCAGTCAGTACACCCTGCAAAATCCCCAGGAACTGTATGGTGATCTTCGTGATCAGCATGGTGATGGCCAGTACGATCAGTGCAGTCGCAAAGCGTCCGGCAGGCAGATGCAGCATGGTCAGAAAAGAATCATCTCTGGCAAGTACCCGGTCATATAAAACCGTACCGCTCAGATACGGCCATATCAAGTTTAGAACAGCGGTTCCAAGGTAACAGAATATCATAACGGCAAGTTTGGCCTTATAGGGTTTAAAGTAAGATATAACGCGCAGAAGGATGGATCTTTTGTCCATACATTTGGGGCACACTTTCCGATCCTGATCCGGGTAGAGCATGCCGCACTTAGGACAGGCCTCCTTGCCTTTTGATATGTCCAGATCATCAGGGAGTATTTCTTCCTTCTTCCTGATTTTTTCTAATATTTTGCAGAGTTGGCGAAAGGCCGCTGCACGGGTATTGGAAAAGTGGCAGAGATTGCGTTCGATTCCTTCTATTTTTCCCAGCAGGATACCAGTACTGATCTGGGGCAGCACTTTCAACTGTTCTACATGTTGCAGATCGTAGATACAAAGGGCCGGTTCCGACAGGTCTGTAGTGTGCCGCTTGGACTGCTGCCAACTGCCGTATCCGCCCAGATTATATTCCGAACGCTCCTGGTAAGGGTATGCAGCTACCAGGAGCTTTTCTCTTGTCAGCGCCACGATTGTGTCTGCAAAACGATAGTCCACATCAAAATCGGCGGTTGCAGAGAAAATGACTTGTTCTTTTTGGATTCCGTGCTTTGCAATTGCTTTGGTAAAACTGATGGGTAATTTCATTGTAAGCCTCCGTATACTTGTATAGGTAAGTATAATGGTAAAGTCAGGCACTGTAAATAAAAATTTTTAGAGAATTTTTCATTTTTATATTGATAATTTTCTTGAAATTCATTAAAATTAAATAAATTTTATATGAAGGAGAAGGGAACTATGCGAAGTAATAAGAAACGAATGATAATCGGTCTGATGGTTGTGCTTGTAATGCTGGCAATGCCTATGACAGTGCTGGCAGCTACTGAAGAGGCTGTGGCTCAGTCCTCCATGTACGGTACCTTTTGGTCACTGGTTCCGCCTATTGTAGCCATTGTTCTGGCACTGATCACTAAGGAAGTGTACAGCTCGCTGTTTGTGGGTATTGTAATGGGTGCCCTGTTCTACGCGGAGTTTAATCCGGAGCAGGCTGTGCTGCATCTGTTTAACGGCGGTATGCTCAGTGTACTCAGTTCCAGCAGCAATGTTTGTATCTTGATTTTCCTGGTTATTTTGGGAGCGATCGTGTGTCTGATGAACAAGGCCGGCGGTTCCGCTGCATTTGGACGCTGGGCATCCAAGAGAGTCAAGTCTAAAGTGGGCGCACAGATTGCAACAGTTTGTTTGGGAATCATGATCTTTGTGGATGATTATTTTAATTGTCTGACTGTGGGCAGTGTGATGAAGCCTATTGCGGACAAGCATAAAGTTTCTAAGGAGAAACTGGCCTATCTGATCGATGCTACAGCAGCACCAATCTGTATCATTGCACCGATTTCTTCTTGGGCTGCTGCAGTTGCAGGTTATATCGAGGGAGAGGACAGTCTGACCTTATTTATCAAAGCCATTCCGTTTAACTTTTATGCACTGTTGACCATCTTCATGCTGTTTGCATCTACGCTGCTGAAGGTTGACTTTGGTGCCATGAGAAAGAAGGAACTGGAGGCACTTGCGGCAACAGCACAGGAGATAGAGGATGCCAAGGAGGAACAGGTTGGCAAGCGAAAGGGTGGAGTGATCGATCTTTTGGTTCCTGTGATCAGTTTGATCGTATGTTGCGTAATCGGTATTATCTACACCGGAGGTTTCTTTAGCGGAACAGATTTGTTCACCGCTTTTGAGAACAGCAGCTCCTCCTTTGGTCTGGTACTGGGAAGCTTTTTTGCACTGCTGATCACCTTCATATTCTACCTGATTAGAAGAGTTCTGAACTTAAAGCAGTGCATGGAGTGCCTGCCTGAAGGCTTTAAGGCCATGGTACCTGCTATTTTGATCCTGACCTTTGCATGGACCTTGAACGCCATTACTGCAAGCCTTGGATCAGAGGCTTATGTAACCGGTATTTTACAAAACGCTAAGGCACTGATGTCCTTCCTGCCTGCAATCGTTTTTGTGATCGCATGCGTGATCTCGTTCTCCACCGGTACCAGCTGGGGAACCTTCGGCATTTTGATTCCTATTGTGGTATCAGCTCTTAGTAGCATGGATTATCAGCTGATGATCATTTCCATCTCTGCATGTATGGCCGGTTCTGTATGCGGTGACCATTGCTCACCCATTTCAGATACCACCATTATGGCATCTGCCGGTGCTGGCTGTAATCATGTGAGCCATGTGTCCACACAGTTGCCCTATGCCATGTTGATTGCCGGCATTTCCTTTGTGGTATATATTCTGGCAGGGTTTGTGAAAACAGCATGGGTTTGCCTGCCGGTTGGATTTGCACTTGTACTGGGAGTGTTGTTCCTGATCAAATATATGTACAGAAATAAAGAGCAGATCAAATAAGAAGAATAAGATATGTAGACAGTGGCTGGCAGAAATGTCAGCCATCTGTTGTTTTAGAGATTAAAGCTTCAATTGTACCTTCATTTTGTGTTCTGCGAACTGGATAGCTTTATATAGACCAAAGGCCATGATACAAAGCAATAAGATGCTTGTGATCACCATATCCAACTGAAATACCTGAGAGCCGTAAATGATCAGGTATCCCAGTCCTCGTCTGGCTGCCAGAAACTCACCGATGATCACACCTACAAGGGCCAGACCGATGTTCACCTTCATGGTGCTTAATATGGTGGGAATGGAACCGGGAAGTACTACTTTACAGAAGGCATCTTTGCGTGTACCGCCCAAGGTGTATATCAGGGTGATCTTTTCGCCGTCCACTTGTTTAAAGCCGGTGTAGAGGCTGATAATGGAGCCAAAGATCGCCACAGAGATACCGGCCACGATAATGGTTGTGGTTCCGGTCCCCAGCCACACAATAAACAGTGGAGCTAGGGCAGATTTTGGCAGACTATTCAGTATGACCAGGTAAGGCTCCATGATCTCGGATACTTTGTGCGAGTGCCATAGCAGTGTGGCGATCAATAGCCCAAGACCAATG
Source organism: Lachnospiraceae bacterium (assembly GCA_015056865.1). GTDB lineage: Bacteria > Bacillota > Clostridia > Lachnospirales > Lachnospiraceae > Acetatifactor. Next base: position 15,226 of record SVFM01000009.1, on the reverse strand, counting down.
ACCAATAAGAAACTGATCAGTGTCTCCAAAAAGGTAATACCAATGTGAGATATCAGGGACTTTTCGAGCAAAAGATCCTTCAGGCAAAGGATTACCCTAGAGGGGCTGGAAAAGAAGAAACTGTCGATCCAGCCCAGATTGGCGGAACATTCCCAAAGTCCGATAAAAAGAAAAAATATGATCATCCGGGACCAGGTGATCTGGTGGTGGTACCGACGGTGTTTTTTCACATATTCTTCCTGGCGGGTAAGTTCCGGTTTTGGCTTTTTATGCTTCATTTGACAATGCCTCCCATAATAAATTGAAATAATATTGAAACTCCGGAGCGTTTCTTGCTGCAAGTGAGCTTTCTCCCTGGATGGTCAAGTGAATATCTACCTCCATTTTTACCGTGGCAGGGCGTTTGGTCAGGACAATGATCCGGTCAGCCAGGCTGATAGCTTCTGACAAATCGTGGGTGATGAGCAAGGCGGTTTTCTTTTGACTACGGATAATGCGGCAGATATCAGCAGAGACATTGAGTCTGGTCTGATAATCCAAGGCGCTGAAGGGCTCATCCAGAAGAAGCAGCTGAGGATTGGTGGCCAAGGTACGGATCAGGGCTGCCCGTTGTTTCATACCGCCGGACAATTCACTGGGGCGTTTGTCTTTAAAAGGAAGCAGATCATAATCCTCTAAAAGCTGCAATACATATTGCCGATTTTCTTCGGTCATTTTTTTGCCGATTTCAAGGCCAAGTATGGCATTTTGGTAGATAGTTCTCCATTCAAACAGGTGATCTCTCTGCAGCATATATCCTACACGGGGATAGGCCAAAGAACCGTCCGGATTGGAAAAAGATATGGTGCCTTCCTCTGGGGCAAGGAGCCCGGCAATGATGGAGAGGAGTGTGGATTTGCCGCAGCCGCTGGGGCCTACGACAGCTACAAATTCTCCTTCGTTTATGTGAAAGGAAATATTGTGCAGTGCAGGTGTCTGTGCCTGAATGCTGTGATAGGAAAAGCCAATGTTTTTCAGTGTCAGGATCGGAGACTTCAAATTTAATTCCTTCCTTCCATAAATTATATAGTTATTTTATGAATAGGCAGGGAGATTGGTGTAGATTTGAGGCGGTAAATTATTGCATCCATTCGTAAAATATGGTACTATGATTCTCAGATTATTTTAGAGCGGAGGTGCTTAATATGGCACAGTTGTGGGGCGGTCGTTTTACGAAGGAAACCGACCAGTTAGTATATGATTTTAATGCTTCGATCAGTTTTGATAAAAAGCTGCTTCCTCAGGACATTGCAGGCAGTATTGCCCATGCGGACATGTTGGGGAAACAGGGGATCATTACCTGTCAGGAGAAGGAGTCTATCATCAGCGGCCTAAGATCCATTCTGAAGGATGTGGAGAGCGGCGCTCTGATCGTGGATGAGACCAAGGAGGATGTGCACAGCTTTGTGGAGGCGGAACTGATCCAGCGGATCGGTGATGCAGGTAAGAAGCTTCACACGGGGCGCAGCCGAAATGATCAGGTTGCACTGGACATGCGTCTTTATACCAGAGAGAAGGTGACTTTGATCGATGGTCTTGTAAAGGAACTGCTTTTGGCTATCCATAAGGTGATGGAGGAAAATCTTCATACCTATATGCCGGGATTCACCCATTTGCAGAAGGCTCAGCCAACTACCTTGGCTCACCATTTCGGTGCTTATTTCGAAATGTTTAAGCGGGACAGGAGCAGACTTCAGGATATTTATGAGCGTATGAATTATTGCCCCCTTGGTGCAGGTGCGCTGGCTGGCACCACTTATCCTCTGGACAGGGAGTATACCGCGCAGCTGCTTGGTTTTGCGGGTCCTACCTTAAACAGTATGGATTCTGTATCAGACAGAGACTATCTAATCGAGTTTTTGGCGGCTCTCTCTACCATGATGATGCATCTGAGCCGTTTTTCCGAGGAGATCATTATCTGGAACTCCAACGAATATCAATTTGTGGAGATAGACGATGCTTATTCTACAGGAAGCAGTATCATGCCCCAGAAGAAGAATCCGGATATCGCAGAACTGGTGCGTGGTAAAACAGGCCGTGTTTACGGTGCGCTGATGTCTCTGCTTACCACCATGAAAGGAATCCCCCTTGCGTATAATAAGGATATGCAGGAGGATAAGGAACTGTCCTTTGATGCCATGGATACAGCAGCCGATTGTCTGACGCTCTTTACAGGCATGATCTCTACCATGAAGTTTCGGACAGATGTGATGGCAAGGAGTGCGGTAAACGGCTTTACCAATGCCACGGATGCTGCAGATTATCTGGTCAACAAGGGTGTACCCTTCCGGGATGCCCACGGTATCATCGGCAGACTGGTGCTTTACTGTATTGACAAGGATACCAGTATTGATGCGCTCAGCCTGGAAGAACTGCAGAGTATCAGTGAGATATTCCAGGAGGATATTTATGAGGCCATCAGCTTAAAGACCTGTGTGGAAAAACGTCTGACACTGGGAGCGCCGGGAGCGGAGGCGATGGAAAAGGTTTTGGAAATCAATCGAAAATATCTGGAACTTGAGTCTTGACGTTAGCTTATAAATGATTATAATAAATAGAAATAAATGAAAAAGAGGAGATATGGTATGTGTGACAAATTAAAAGTAGGTATTTTAGGCGGTACCGGTATGGTAGGACAGAGATTTATTTCTCTGCTGGAGGGACATCCCTGGTTCGAGGTGACAACGATTGCAGCAAGCCCCAGATCAGCAGGCAAGACCTATGCTGAGGCAGTAGGTGATCGCTGGAAGATGCCAAAGCCCATGCCGGAAGCAGTAAAAGATATTGTTGTTATGGATGTAACCCAGGTGGAAAAGGTTGCATCTGAAGTGGATTTTGTATTCAGTGCAGTTGACATGACGAAAGAAGAAATCAGAGCCATCGAGGATGCTTATGCCAAGACGGAGACTCCTGTTGTGTCCAACAACAGTGCCCACAGATGGACGCCTGATGTTCCCATGGTGGTTCCGGAGATCAATCCCGAGCACATGAAGGTGATTGACTTCCAGAAGAAACGTCTGGGTACCACCAGAGGATTTGTGGCTGTAAAGCCTAACTGCTCTATCCAAAGCTATGCGCCTGTTTTGACAGCATGGAAAGAGTTTGAGCCTTATGAGGTGGTTGCAACAACTTATCAGGCAATTTCCGGCGCAGGCAAGACCTTTAAGGATTGGCCTGAGATGGTAGAGAATATCATCCCTTATATCGGCGGTGAGGAAGAGAAGTCTGAGAAGGAGCCCCTGCGTATCTGGGGTGAGATCAAGGATGGTGTGATCGTTCCTGCAACTTCTCCTGTGATCACTTGCCAGTGCATCCGTGTGCCTGTACAGGACGGTCATACAGCAGCGGTATTTGTAAAATTCAGAAAGAAACCCACCAAGGAGCAGCTCATTGAAAAGCTGAGAAGCTTTAAGGGGGTACCTCAGGAGCTGGAGCTTCCCAGTGCGCCTAAGCAGTTTATTCAGTATCTGGAGGAGGACAATCGTCCTCAGGTGAAGGCTGATGTAGACTATGAGAACGGCATGGGTGTCAGCGTTGGTCGTGTGCGCGAGGACAATGTGTATGACTTTAAGTTTGTAGGTCTGTCTCACAACACTGTAAGAGGCGCTGCAGGCGGTGCGATCTTGTGTGCAGAACTTTTGAAAGCTCAGGGATATATCACCAAAAAGTAAGCGAGGTAAATGGTGGCAAAAGCACTTATTATCACGGAGAAACCTTCTGTAGCCAGAGAATTTGCGGCAGTCCTTAAGGTGTCCGGCAGAAATGACGGATATCTGGAGAACAGCGATTATGTGATCACCTGGTGCGTGGGACATCTGGTGGAGATGGTTTATCCGGAAATGTATGATGAGAAGTACAAAAAATGGCGTCTGGCAGATCTTCCGTTTCTGCCGGACGTCTATAAATATGATGTAATAGAAAGCGTCAGAAAGCAATATGATATAGTGCACCGGCTGTTATATCGTCAGGATATTGACAAGGTATACTGGGCAGGAGATGCGGGGAAGGAAGGACAGACCATTGAGGAGAATATCCGCAATTTTGGCGGAGTACGACCCGGTATGGAGGAACTGCGCGTATGGATCGATTCCCAGACGGAGGAGGAGATTTTGCGGGGCATCCGGGAAGCCAGACCTATGTCCGACTATGCCAATCTGGGAAAGAGCGGTATCATGCGTACCATTGAAGATTACGCCATGGGTATCAATTTTTCCAGAGTCATGTCTGTGAAATACGGTCGGCTTCTGAATGATACAGCAGGGACGGAAAGCTATACGGCGATTGCTGTGGGCAGGGTGATGACCTGTGTTCTTGGCATGGTGGTGATCAGGGAAAGGGAAATCCGTAATTTTACGGAGACTCCCTTTTATCGTCTTGTGGGAAGCTTTACAGACGCAGGAATAGAGGGAGAGTGGAAGGCCGTGGAAACATCGGCCTATTTTAGCTCTCCTCTTTTATACCGTGAAAATGGATTTAAGAAGCGTGAGGATGCAGAAAAGTTACAGCAGGACCTGGAAGGCAATAAGGGGGTGGTAAAGGAGCTGGAAAAATCCATCTCCAAAAAGAAAGCTCCCTTGCTTTTTAATCTAGCAGAACTGCAGGCAGAATGTTCCAAGCGCTTTAAGATCAGTCCTGATGAGGCTTTGCAGGCCGCCCAGGACTTATATGAGATGAAGCTGACCACTTATCCCAGAACCGATGCAAGAGTGTTGTCTTCGGCAGTGGCCAAGGTCATAACAAAAAACTTAAATGGCCTGAAAGGGTACGGACCAACCAAAGAATTTACGGAAAAAATCCTAAAAGATGGTTTGTATCGGGGGCTGGCAAATTCCTTTTATACAGACGATTCTAAGGTGACAGACCACTATGCCATTATTCCAACCGGTCAGACCGGCGCAGTGGGAAAGCTAAATGAGATACAGCGCAAGGTTTATGATCTGATCGTGCGCAGATTTTTGAGCATCTTTTATCCTCCGGCAATTTACTCAGTGGTAAAGATGACGGTTGGAATCCAGAAGGAATGTTTTTTTGCCAGTGCCAAGGTGTTAAAGGAGCCGGGATATCTGGAAGTTGCAGGTGGTGCAGGAACCACTTACAGTGAGGACGGCCGGGAAAATGAGAACCTGAATGAGAAGAGTGGCCGAATGCTATTACAGATGTCGGAAGTGTTAAAGCCCGGCGATGTGGTCAATGTGCACGCCTTGCAGATCAGAGAAGGCAAGACTTCTCCGCCCAAAAGATACACTTCCGGTTCTATGGTGCTGGCCATGGAGAATGCGGGACAGTTGATCGAGGACGAGGAGCTGCGGGCTCAGATCAAAGGTTCAGGCATCGGAACTTCTGCAACCAGGGCAGAGATCATCAAGAAACTGGTGCGCATCGGTTATTTGAATCTCAATAAAAAGACCCAGATTTTGACACCGGAAAATCTGGGTGAGATGGTATATGAGGTGGTCAACATGACCGTGCCTCAGCTTTTAAATCCCAAGATGACGGCATCCTGGGAGAAAGGTTTGGACGGTATTACCAAAGGAACGGTTGACATGGGAGATTATCGGGCCAAGCTGGAGGATTTTATCCGCAGGGAGACCTTGTCCATGATCGATCAGAATCTGCTGGAGGATCTGACGGAGAAGATCAGGCCCTTTGCAGGCAAGAACGGAAAGGGGATCGCAGCCAGAAAGCGTCTGAGGGGAAAATGTCCTTTCTGCGACGGACTGATCGAAACAACGCCCTTCGGTTATGGATGTTCTAATTATAAAAAGGATGGCAGCGGTTGTAAGTTTGCCATAGGTACGATTGCAGGCCGGGATCTGAAAGAAGAGGAAGTGGAACAGCTGTTGGAAAAGGGCAAGACCGATGTTTTGAGTGGCTTTGTGTCTAAGGATAAAAAGAAGTTTCGGGCCAGATTAGCCATCGTCGCATCCGAGGAAGGAAAGAAAGAGGTCCGGTTTGACTTTACGGACATACCTCCCGAAGTGTTGGACGGTGTGGTCTGTCCGGACTGCGGCGGAGCGGTAGAGATCAAGTCTTTTGGATATGGCTGTGCTAATTTCAATCAGGAGGACCCGGAAAGCTGCCGGTTTTTCATCGGAACTATCGCGGGTAAAAATTTAACTGCAGCAAATGTAAAGGAACTGCTGACCGGAGGACGCACATCCACCATCCGTGGATTTACTTCTAAAAACAAGAAAAAATTTGACGCCTGTTTGAAACTGGAGAAACGAGAGGATGGAAAGCATGGGGTTGTCTTTGATTTTGAAAGTGTGGAGGCCAAGAAACTGAAAGATGTGTCCTGTCCCTTGTGCGGAGGAGAGATCGTTCAGACCCCTTTTGGTTACGGCTGCGGCAATTATTCCAAGGAGGATGAGGCAAGCTGCAGATTTGTGATTGGCAAGATCGCAGGTGTGAAACTGAAAGTTTCAGATGTAAAAGCACTGCTACAAAATGGACAGACGAAAGTGATATCCGGATTCAAATCAAAATCCGGTTCTAGATTTGATGCATTTTTGAAACTGGAGGAAGGAAAGGTTGTCTTTGCTTTTCCCGAAAGACCCGAACCTGAGGCTACGGAGATTGCCTGTCCGAAATGTGGTCAGAAACTTCAAAAAGGTCAGTGGTACTATGAGTGCGGGTGTGGTTTCAGGTTGCATCGCATGGTGGCGCAGGTGGATCTATCTCCCGAGATCATTGGCGAACTGATCCGGGACGGACGCACCAAGGAGAAGGTGTCAGGCTTTGTTTCCAAGGCAGGAAATACCTTTGATGCTTATCTTAAGCTGGAGGAAGGCAGTATCCGATTTGATTTTGAACAGCATGATTATAAAAAGGAGAATGAAAATGGAACAATTAAAAATAACCAACCTGTATGATTTGACCAAGACCATTGCAGCAGATCTCTTTGAAGGGAAAACATATCCTTGGCAGGCGTTGCCGGATATTCATGAATTTATATTGCAGATTGGCAAGACGCTTCCCGACGAGAAGTTTGATAAGATCGGTGAGGATATCTGGATTGCCAAAAGTGCAAAAGTAGCCCCCACAGCCAGCTTGAATGGTCCTCTTATTGTGGATGAGGAGGCTGAGATCAGACACTGCGCCTTTATCAGGGGCAATGCCATCGTAGGAAAAGGTGCGGTGGTAGGAAACTCCACAGAGCTGAAAAATGTGGTGCTTTTTGATAAGGTTCAGGTGCCTCATTATAATTATGTTGGGGACAGTATCCTGGGATATAAAGCACATATGGGAGCCGGTTCCATTACCTCCAATGTAAAGAGCGATAAGACACTGGTGGTGATCAAGGCCGGAGAGACGCGTTTGGAGACTGGGATGAAAAAAGTGGGGGCCATGCTGGGGGACAATGTGGAGGTAGGCTGCAACAGCGTGCTGAATCCGGGAACCGTGTTGGGACGAGAGAGCAATATTTATCCCACCTCCTGTGTACGTGGTTATGTGCCGGAAAAGAGTATCTACAAAAAGCAGGGCGAGATTATTTTGAAAGAGTAGTGTATCTACAGGGCATATGCGGGAATAACTGTGTATGTCCTGTATGTTTTAGAAGAACTGTATTAGCCAAAAGGATGTCGTGAAATGCCATATTCGCAGATTGGGTTGTATGATAAAATATAAATACCAGTGTCGAGTTGGCAAAATAATTGAAATGGTAATGAGATTATGAACAAGACAACTGAACATTTTATTGAGAGTGGTGTACCTACGATCACTGCGGAAAATATGTTTCGGGCCGGTGAAAAAGTGCACATTCATCTGTCTGCAGACTGCCCTGAGTTTGTAGGAGTATTGCACAAGCATGAATTTATTGAAATTGTATATGTGATATCAGGAAAGGCTGTTCACAAGACTGCTGGTGGATCTTATCCGGTATCAAGAGGCGATGTGATCATTGTTAATTTTGACACGCCTCATGCATTCTACGAGCAGGAGGGATCTGAGAAGTTTATGGCTTATGATCTGATGTTTAAGCCGGATTTTCTGGATACTTCCCTGTTTTCAGCACATGATTTCAATGAGATGTGCTCCTCCTTTCTATTTTACTCCCTGTTTCCAAAGCAACAGGCAATCGGACCGGATCTTCATCTGGCCGGCTTTAGCTATGAGATATTTGGTGATCTGTTTCATAAGATCTATATGGAGTTTACAGGGCAGCAGAAGGGATATCAGGAGCTTGTGCGGGTTTATATCATTGAATTGATCATTAAGATGTTCCGTAAGCTTGACTCTTCGGCAGAGGGCAGACTTTCCTCCAAGCAAAAAGAGGCGGTATCTGCCACTGTGACTTATCTGAAGGAAAATTACCACAATCACATTACCTTAGAAGAATTGGCTATGCGGATCTTTCTCAGCAAAGACTACCTGAATCGGATTTTCCGAGAGGCTGTAGGTCTTCCGGTCAACGCTTTTTTACAAAAATTGCGTGTGGAGGAGGCCTGCAGACTCTTGTCCACCACAGATATACCGGTGCTTGATGTTGCAGTGGCCTGTGGTTTTAGCGACAGTAAATTCTTCTACGCAGTCTTTAAGAGGATCATGCATATGACACCCGGAGAATATCGGGCACAGAGCCGTAAATAGTGTCATTCTTGATACTGTCCGACAAAACAATAGGAGGTAAGAGCAATGCTGCTTAGAGAAAAATTTTGGCTGTGGGGACATCCGGAAGGATGGTACAACAATTCATATGGAAATACAAAGGCTTCCAGAATGACACCAATGGAGGCTTGTTTGTACCTGGGTATCACAAATACGTTTATGGTTCCCGACGGAGATCATGTAAATGTACAGGTAAATCGCAGACAGTATAACAAATCATTTAAGACACTGCAGCATGTGGGTTGGGAGTTTGGACATGCTTTTCAGGATGCAAATGGTGACACCTCAGGAGTAGACCTTTTCTTGGAAGATGCAAAGGAATTCCCCAATATTAGCTGTGTTGTTTTTGATGATTTTATAGTTCGGAAAGGTTTTCAGGCGTCTATTGAAGAGACGAATCAATTCCATGAGAAGTTTCGTAACAATGATGTAAAAAGACTGGATACCTGGATGGTTCTGTATACCAAAGAATATGGACTGGATGAGGCGGCAGACCAGGCAATGATGCCTTACTTGGCTGCTTTTGATGGTATCATCATGTGGACATGGGAAGAAAAAGATGTGCATCTCATTCCCGAGAAATTTGAAAGATTAAAGAAACTGGCACCCGGCAAACGCTTTATGTTTGGCTGTTATCTGTGGAACTTTGGAGAGCACAAAGAGGCCACGGCAGAGGCTGTAAAGTGGCAGCTGGATTGGTATAGAGAGCGCATTTTGGCAGGAGAAGCAGAAGGCGTGGTATTCCACACCAATACAATGGCAGATCTGGATTATGAATCTTATGATGCAGCAGTTGCCTGGATGGAAGAGCACGGGGATGAAGAAATACCGGATTGAGAGATGTGCAGTTTAAACTTGCAGGAGGAGACACTGTGGTGGACGCCCGGGAACCGTGTAGGGACGAGAGTGTAATATTTATCCCGCCTCTTGTGTGCAGGGTTATGTACCGGAAAAGAGTATTTACAAAAAACAGGGCGAGATTGTTTTGAAAGAGTAGTGTATCTACAGGGCGTATGCGGGAGTAACTGTGTATGTCCTGTTTGTTTTAGAGGAACTGTATTAGCCCAAAGAATGTCGTGAAATGCCATATTCGCAGATTGGGTTGTATGATAAAATATAAACACCAGTATCGAGTTGGCAAAATAATTGAATAGGAGGTAAAAGTAATGTTGCTTAGAGAAAAATTTTGGCTGTGGGGACATCCGGAAGGATGCTACAATGATGCATATGGAAATACAAAGGTTTCCAGAATGACACCGATGGAAGCTTGTTTGTACCTGGGTATCAAAAATACGTTTATGGTTCCCGACGGGGAGCATCAGGATGTACAGGTAAATCGCAGACAGTATAACAAATCATTTAAGACATTGCAGCATGTGGGTTGGGAGTTTGGACATGCTTTTCAGGATGCAAAAGGTGAAATCTCGGGAGTAGACCTTTTCTTGGAAGAAGCAAAGGAATTTAGCAATATCAGCTGTGTTGTTTTTGATGATTTTGTACATCGGAAAGGTTTCCAGGCATCAATCGAAGAGACGAATCAATTCCATGAGAAGTTTCGGAACAATGATGTGAAAAGACTGGATACCTGGATGGTTTTGTATACCCATGAATATGGACTGGATGAGGCGGCAGACCAGGCAATGATGCCTTACTTGGCTGCTTTTGATGGCATCATCATGTGGACATGGTGTGAAAAAGATGTACCCCTAATTCCTGAAAAATTTGAAATATTAAAGAAACTGGCACCCGGCAAGCGGTTTATGTTTGGCTGTTATCTGTGGAACTTTGGAGAGAGCAAGCAGGCCACGGCAGAGGCTGTGAAGTGGCAGTTGGATTGGTATAGAGAGCGCATTTTGGCAGGAGAAGCAGAAGGCGTGGTGTTCCACACCAATACCATGGCAGATCTGGACTATGAATCCTATGATGAAGCGGTTGCCTGGATGGAAGAACATGGTGATGAGGAAATACCGGATTGAGAGGTGTGTTGATGAAAATAAATTCTGTATGTGGCCAGTTGTCAAGGGAGCAGTTGGGCGTGGTAACCACCCATGAACATGTTTTGCTTGACCTGACTGCATTTTATCAAGCTTTGCCTGTGCCGGGCGTGGAAGATCCGGCCAGTCAGAAGGTAGAGATGTGGAATCTTGGCATTTTAAGTCGGGATTGCTATGCTCTGAAGGATAATCTTTTGTTGACAGATGAAGAAACTCAGACTAGGGAGATCCTACAGTTTAAACTGGCAGGAGGAGACACTGTGGTGGATGCTTCCCTGCCCGGGATCGGACGGGATCCTGTAGCCCTTCGACGGATCGCAGAGAAAACCGGACTGAATATTATCATGGGTACCGGATTTTATGTAGGAGAAACCCATCCGGAGCAGCTAGCGACCATGACGGACAGACAGGTGGCGGACCTGATGGTAAAGGAACTTACCGAGGGAGCAGATGGGACGGATGTAAAAGCCGGTTACATAGGTGAGATCGGTATCAGTGAGATTTTTGATGATAAGGAGCGCAAGATCCTGCGTGCTGCCGCATTGGCACAGAAGGATACAGGAGTTGCCATCAACGTCCATATCAATCCATGGACCGTAAATGGCCTGGAGGCTGCAGATATCTTATTGGATGCAGGGGTTGCACCGGATCGGATCTGCATTAGCCATATTGATGTGGAAAACCGGGAGGACTACGTTTTTGGTCTTCTGGAAAAAGGTGTTTATGTAGAGTTTGACAACTTCGGAAAGGAGTATTATATCCGAAGAGAAGTGCGCAACAGTGGTTATGGGCTCTTTGTGCATGATACAGAGCGTGTCAGCTTTTTGAAAAAGCTGATAGAAGCCGGATACTTGGACCAGATATTATTATCCTGTGATGTGTGCTTGAAAAACCTGCTGCATACCTATGGAGGATGGGGATACGATCATGTTTTGACAAACATTATCCCCATGATGGAAGATGCCGGAATTACGCAGGAGCAGATAAAAACCCTGCTTGTAGAGAATTCTGCAAATTGGTTGTTAGGAGAGGAGTAACAAGAATATGTTGAATTTACCGTCTATTCCCCTTAGTGAATATAAGGAGCGTATTGTCAAAGTACAGGCCGCAATGGCCAAGGAAGGATATGACCTGATCCTTTGCTACGGCAACGAAGCAGAGCCTCAGTATGTGCGTTATTTTAGCGCGTATTGGCCTTCTTTTGAGACTGCAGGTGTGTTGATCCCTGCACAGGGAGAGCCACTTCTTTTGATCGGTCCTGAGAGCTACACCTATGCTGCAGATCGCAGTAAGATTGAGAAGATTCGTTTGCTGAAGGCTTTCCGCGAATCCTCTGAGCCTGAATATCCAGGCAAGAAGCTGGATACCTTTAACAGTGTTTTCACAGAATTGCTTGGAGAGAAACCTGTCGGTCGTTTTGGTGTTGCAGGGCTGCCACTCATGACCATCGGTGTCTATGAGACCCTGTCAGAGGCATTGAAGGTTTACGGCACTATCAAAATTGAAAAAGCGGATGACATCGTTAATCGAATCCGTATGATTAAAACAGAGAATGAACTGGCCTGCATGCGTGCTGCTGCGGACATCACTCACAAGACCATGGACTACGTGATCGCAAATATCAAAGTTGGTATGACAGAACAGCAGGTAGCTGGGCTTGCACTTGGTAAAATGCACGAACTGGGTGCAGAGCGCGAGTCTTATCCATTGTGGGTGCTTACCGGAAAGGGCTCTAACCAGGCTATCAGCCGCCCCAGAAACAAGATGATCCAGAAGGGTGACATGACCTTCCTGCAGATTGGCGCAAGAGTGGATGGTTATGCCTCAAGCATCGGTCGTACCGTGGTGTTTGGAAAGGCAACTCCCGAGCAGAAAGAACTGATCGAGGTTGGTTATAAGGCTCAAAAAGATGTCATAGAGAGATTGAAAGCCGGAGTGCCTGCTGCGGATATTGCTAACTTCCATGTGGAGAATGTGACGAAGATGGGCTACGGTGACTGGCTGCTCTACGGGCCTTGTCATGGTAATGGAACTATGGAGGGAGAGGCACCCTGGATCGAGACCAACTCCGATTATCTGCTGGAGGAGAATATGACTTTTTGCGTGGATATTTTCTTGGGCTCTGCTAAGACAGAGACTGGACTGCGCATGGAGGATGTGGTCTGCGTAAAGAAAGATGGTGCTGAGAATCTGACAGACTATCCCAGAGAACTGTTTGAGATTCCCTGCGAATAGAAAATGATATTTCAAAGAGTCATCCGAGGGATGGCTCTTTGTGTTTTCTTAGAATTTTTTCAAAATAATTGTAGATTTTTTATCATAAATATGAGAGAATAGAAAAGATGATAAATGATAATCATTTCACATAGTACATACTTGAAAGGAGATTTCACATGATTTATTCGAAAGAAGTGGAAGAAATGTGTCCGGTAGCGCAGGGCGTAGGCCATGGCTGTGCTCCCATCCCAGAAGAAGCAAAATGGGTAAAAGTAAAAGAAGTGAAAGATATTTCCGGTCTGACTCACGGTGTGGGCTGGTGTGCTCCTCAGCAGGGTGCATGTAAGCTGACCCTGAACGTGAAGGAAGGCATCATCCAGGAAGCTCTGGTTGAGACCATCGGTTGTTCCGGTATGACTCATTCCGCAGCTATGGCTGCAGAGATCCTGCCCGGCAGAACGGTTATGGAAGCCCTGAATACAGACCTTGTTTGTGATGCGATCAATACCGCTATGAGAGAACTGTTCCTGCAGATCGTTTACGGACGTTCCCAGAGCGCATTCTCTGAGGATGGACTGCCTGTAGGTGCAGGTCTGGAAGATCTGGGTAAAGGTCTTCGCAGCCAGGTTGGTACCATGTATGGTACTCTGAAGAAGGGTCCTCGTTATCTGGAAATGGCAGAAGGTTATGTAACCGGTATTGCACTGGATGCTGATGATCAGATCATCGGCTATCAGTTCGTAAGCCTTGGCAAGATGACAGACTTCATCAAGAAGGGTGATGATCCCAACACCGCATGGGAGAAGGCAAAGGGTCAGTACGGCCGTGTTGCTGACGCAGTGAAGATCATCGATCCCAGACACGAGTAAGATAGGAGGACAATAAAGATGGCATTATTTGAATCATATGAAAGAAGAATTGAGAAGATCAATTCTGTACTGAATAGCTATGGTATTGCTTCTATCGAAGAAGCTGAGAAGATCACCAAAGATGCCGGCCTGGAAGTTTATGACCAGATCAAAAAGATCCAGCCCATCTGTTTTGAAAATGCTTGCTGGGCTTACATTGTAGGTGCAGCTATCGCAATCAAGAAAGACTGCAGAAGAGCAGCTGACGCTGCAGCAGCAATCGGTGAAGGCCTGCAGGCTTTCTGTATCCCCGGCTCTGTTGCAGATACCCGTAAGGTAGGCCTGGGCCATGGTAACCTTGGCAAGATGCTTCTGGAAGAGGAGACCGAGTGTTTCTGTTTCCTGGCAGGACATGAGTCCTTTGCAGCAGCTGAAGGTGCTATCGGTATCGCTGAGAAAGCAAACAAGGTTCGTCAGAAACCCCTGAGAGTTATCCTGAACGGCCTTGGTAAAGATGCCGCTCAGATCATCTCCCGTATCAACGGCTTTACCTTCGTTGAGACCGAATATGATCCTTACACCAACACTGTGAAGGAAGTATATCGCAAGTCCTATTCTGAGGGACTTCGTGCAAAGGTAAACTGCTACGGTGCAAACGATGTTTGCGAGGGCGTTGCCATTATGCATAAAGAGGGCGTAGACGTTTCCATTACCGGTAACTCCACCAACCCTACCAGATTCCAGCATCCCGTTGCAGGTACCTACAAGAAAGAGTGCCTGGAGCAGGGTAAGAAGTACTTCTCCGTTGCATCCGGCGGTGGTACAGGCCGTACACTGCATCCCGATAACATGGCAGCCGGTCCTGCTTCCTACGGTATGACAGACACCATGGGACGTATGCACTCTGATGCACAGTTTGCAGGTTCTTCCTCCGTGCCCGCTCATGTTGAGATGATGGGTCTTATCGGTGCAGGTAACAACCCTATGGTTGGTATGACTGTTGCTGTAGCAGTTGCCATCCAGGAAGCTGCTGATGCTGGGAAGTTCTAAGGTTGGAACACTTTTTAAAAATTTTGTTGACTAAAACAGTAAAATTACATATACTATAAGTGAACAAAGAAATTTGTTTAGCGCGAATGACACTTAGAATATTATTCACGTGTAAGTTTGTTCTCCGCGGATGACGGGAATGAAAATTAGAATATCATCCACTTGTAAAAAGCCACTGTAAAAGGTGGCTTTTGGTTTAGAAAAAAGGAGAATCACAACAATACGAACGGGGATTGGGACATTATATGACACCGGATATTGATGGTATTCTTTCTTGGTTATGATGATATCCGGTGGATGCATTTTTTGTATGGATAGATAAAAATGGCCACGTCATAGACTGAACCGACCCCCAAAAGTTAGACCTAGAATCTAACGATTGGAGGTCGGTTTATTTATGTCAAAATATAGTTTTGAACTAAAGAAAAAAATTGTACTTGAACATTTAGATACAGGCATTAGTTCGAA
>SVFM01000033.1 GCA_015056865.1 Lachnospiraceae bacterium | reverse complement strand
GTTGGTGGGGCCGGTATATCCTTATAAGGGTGGAATATCCCATTATACCGGTATGCTTTGCCGGGCACTGTCAAAAAAACATGATGTGACCATGATTTCCTATAAAATGCAGTATCCCAAGTTCATGTTCAAGAAAGAGCAGAGGGATTACAGTAACGATAGTTTCAAGGTGGATGACACCAAATATTGGCTGCACACAGCAAATCCTTTCAATATCATTGCCACAGCGTTAAAGATTCGTGCACTGAAGCCGGACATGGTGATTATTCAGTGGTGGCATCCCTACTTTGCACCCTGCTACATGATTCTGACCTGGCTTCTCAAAGGAATCAAGATTGCTTATGTGTGTCATAATGTATTTCCTCACGAGCGATTTCCTATGGATAAGCTGCTGACCCGACTGACCTTAAAGGGTGGTGATCATTATACCGTGCAGTCTGCGCTGGATGCCAGGGATCTGCGGAGCATCAAGCCGGAGGCTAATTATTGTCAGACTCAGCTGCCTACCTTTAATGCCTTTAAGTTTAAGGATATGAGTCGGGAGGAGGCCAGAGAGTTGCTTCAAATTTCTTCTGAGCAGAAGCTTCTGTTGTTTTTCGGGTTTGTTCGTGAATACAAGGGGCTCCGATATATTATTGAAGCGATGCCTCGGATCAGGCAGGAACTGGGCGATGTGAAGCTTCTGGTGGTTGGAGATTTCGGCGATGACAAGGATCAGTATATGGATCTGATCGAGAAATGCGGCGTTGCTGACGTTGTGGAGACCGTGGGTGGATATATTCCCGACCGTGAAGTGGAGAAGTATTTTGCGGCTAGTGATCTGGTGGTACTTCCTTATATTTCTGCGACCCAAAGCGCTGTGGTGCAGATCGCCTATGGATTTACCAAACCAGTCATTGTCACCGATGTGGGGGGACTGCCCGAGGTAGTTGGTGACGGGCAGACAGGATATGTGGTAAAGAGTAAATCTGCCGATGCGTTGGCTGAAGCTGCGGTAAAGTTTTTTGCAGAGAAGAAAGCAGAAGAGTTTGCCGTACATATCAAGGCAGAGGAGTATAAATTCTCTTGGGATCGCATTGTAGAAGTCATGGAGAATTTCCTTGAGAGTTGATGATTGAACTGGTAGACGGTTTAAAAAGAAATAGGTCATAAAACGACATAATAAGCGGGAGATGGAGTGTCATGCGCTTTGTCACGTTGTTTACACGAACAGAAAACATACATTTGCTGAAGGATGTGGGGTTGATTCCCTACTATCTTCATCGCCGCTGCGGTGTAGATGCATCCATTGCTACTTATCAGAACAGCGATTCTTATCCTTATCTGGACAGTGAGGTAAAGGGTCTTCGTCTGGAATTTTTTCCGAAATCTAAGCTGGGGAAATTATGGGATGGCCTCTGTTATCTGGCCAAAGAGGGAAAGCATATTGACGTTCTCAATCTGTATCATTTGAATTTGTCTTCGTTTGTGTGGTCCATTTGGTTTCGGCTGTTTTGTCCTAAGGGAAAAATTTTCCTGAAGCTGGACATGGATCACTTTGATTTGGAAAAGCTTAAGAAACCCGGTCCTGTGTGCTGGGTAAAAAAACGTACCGTGGATATGGCTCATCTGGTGACTGTGGAGTCCACATGGATGAAGGAGCAGGTCGAACCGATCCTCAAGCGTGAGATCGTATATCTTCCCAACGGCGCGTGGCAGCCACCTAAGGCTCAGGAAATCAACAAAGAAAAAATTATCCTCACGGTAGGGCGTCTGGGGACGGAGCAGAAGGCTACAGAGATCCTGTTGGAAGCCTTTGCGAGGGCTGGTCTGGATAAAGAGTGGAAATTGATTCTGGCCGGAAGTGTTGAGCCGGAATTTGAGGAAGCGAAGAAGCGGTTTTTTGCACAACATCCGGAGTTGGCAGATCGGATCATCTTTACCGGTCTGGTGGGCAAAGCTGAGCTGGAGGACTTATACCGTAAGGCAGTTGTGTTTGCGCTCCCTTCTCGCTGGGAAAGCTTTGGCATTGTTTTGGCAGAGGCCTTGTTTGAGGGCTGTTATCTGGTGGGCAGTGATTGTATTCCCCCCCTGAATGATTTGATTGGTGATGGTCGTTTTGGCTGTGCGGTGAAAACCGGAGATGCGGAAGATTTGTCTGATGCCTTTAAACGAATCTGTGGCGAGGATTACCTGTTTGACAGGGAACGGGCAAAAGAGGCTATTACTTTTGCAGAGCAGCACTTTGAGTGGGAGACAATCATTGAGGGGTTCTATCCCGAGTTGAAGAACATTGTCTAAGTGGCCTTACAGAGTGAACATGTGCTTGGAGACAATAAGAGAACAGAATTTGTCGGTGGAGAAATTTGAATGTGCTATCCGGCAAGGAGCGGAGACGAAGTGATGGCAAAAACAGCTTTGATCATATTAAACTATAATGACGCAGACACCACGGAGAGTCTGATCCGTCTGGTGAAGGATTACTCTGCCCTTGATCACATTGTGGTGGTGGATAATCAATCTACGAACGATTCTTATGAGCGATTGAAGAAACATGCATCCGATAAAATCGATGTGCTTTTGGCCGAGGCCAATAAAGGTTACGCAACCGGCAATAATTTCGGTGCGTTTTATGCATTGGAGCACTATGCTCCCGATTATCTGCTGATCGCAAACCCGGATGTGGAGTTTTCCGAGAAGGTAGTGGAGCGTTTGGTTGAAACGCTGGAGCGTTATGAGAAAGGTGCGGTAGCGGCCCCAATTGTCAACCAGGGATATAATATTTGGAGCCTGCCTGATTATTGGGGGATCATCGAAGCATTGTTTTTGGTGTGGTTTAATCTGGACAAGCGCAATCAGAAGAAAAGACTGATAGCCAAGGGAGGCGTACAGCCCGTTGGCGTGGTTGAGGGCTCTTTTTTCTGCGTGAAGGCGGATGTATTTCGACAGATCGGAGGTCTGGATGAGCGGACCTTCCTTTACTGTGAAGAAAATATACTGGCAAAAAAGGTTGACAATATAGGGATGCAGGTGCTGGCACTGGCAGATGAGCGGTATGATCATTTCCACAGTCGCAGCATTCGAAAACATTATCGTTCCAAGGCTAAGGCTTTCCACAATTTTTATCCCAGCTTTGAATTGTACCTGAAGGAGTATTTGCACATCGGTCCTGTTGCCCATGGGTTTTACCGTTTTTGTTTCGGACTGGCTTATTTAGAGCGGATACTCTACGATGTGGTGATGAAGCTGAAAGAAATGTTTGTGAAGTAGAGTGAAAGCTGTGAGATAAAATGACGGTGATGATGTGAGTATAGTGGAAACAAAAAGGAGACAGCAATCTGTGAAATATGCGTTCATTATTCTTCATTATAAAGCCTTTGATATTACTGCGGCCTGCGTGGATTCCATTTTAAGGTTGAAAGGTAGCAATCAGGCGGCAGTGATTGTGGTGGACAATGCGTCTGGAAATAGTTCCGGCGAGGCACTTCAGGAGAAATACAGAAACGTAAACAATGTGAAGGTACTGCTTCGCAGTGCCAATGACGGATATTCCAGGGCGAATAACGAAGGTTATGCGCTGGCGAGAGAACTCTTTGATCCGGATTTTGTGATCGTGGCCAATAATGATGTAGAGTTTCCTCAGAGCGATTTTCTGGATAGGGTAGAGAAGATTTACAAGGAATATGAGTTTGCGGTGCTGGGTCCGGATACCCTGAAGACGGCCACCGGAGAGCATCAGAATCCAGTTCGCAGGGAGCCCATGAGTCTGGAACGCATCGAGGCGGAGCTTGCCAGGGACAGCAAAAAGCTGGAACAGCTTACCTTGCTCTGTCTGGCAAAGCAGGTGAAAAACTTCTTAGTCGGCGAGAGGCTGAACGAGAAGATCAAGCAGTACGTTCATCGTAAGTCCAGAGGTGATTTTGATCCGATGAGGGTTTATGAGAATGTATGTATTTTTGGTGCCTGTCAGATATTTTCACGTAGATATACGTCTCTGAGAGAAAAGCTTTATTGCCCCGAGACCTTCTTTTACTACGAGGAGGATATTCTGGCAAGATTTTGTTTGGATCACGGACTAAAGGTAATGTATCATCCGGATGTGCAGGTGTATCATTTGGAGAGTGCAAGCACGGCGATGGCTCACAGTAAGCTAAAGCAGAATATGAAGTTCAAACTGGAAAATAAAGTGGCCGGCGGAAGTGTGTATCGGGACTACCTAAAATTCCTGGAGCAGAGAAAGTCGATAAATCGAGAATAACAAGGCAGAGCGTGGCATAGAGAAACAAAAAGGATACATAAGAGAAAATAGAGAAATCGGAGAGTAAACATGATCAGTATTTTATTGGCTACCTACAACGGAGAGAAATATCTTCGCGAGCAGATCGAATCCATATTGAACCAAACGGAGCAGAATTGGATTCTCTATATTCGGGATGACGGATCCACGGACAATACACTGTCTATTATTCGTGAGTATGCGAAAAAATATCCGGGTATGATTATTCCTGTGAGAGATAAGCTTGGCGGATTGGGAGCAATGCAAAATTTTATGGCGCTGCTTAAATATGCTCAGAGTAAGTACTATATGTTCTGTGATCAGGATGACATCTGGAAGGCCGATAAGGTGGAGAAAACACTGAAAGCCATGAAGGCTGCAGAAGCAGAGTGTGAGATTGGGGCTTATCACTGCGTATGCCCTGTTTGTGTGCACACCGATCTTGAGGTAATGGACGGTAACGGCACTCAGATCCATCCTTCCTTTGTGGAAAAACTGGGGCTGAATGCGAAGGGAGCGACTTTTGCAAGTCTGATTTTCTCCAACGTGGTGACCGGCTGCACTATGATGATCAATCAGGCCATGAAAGACCTTCTGACCGTACTCCCTGATTCTTGCATGATGCATGATCAGTGGATCGGACTCTTAGCAGAGGGCTGCGGAAAGCGAGTATATCTCCCCGAGGCAACCATCCGTTATCGTCAGCACGGTGAGAATGTAATGGGGGCAAAGGGACGCTCTTTTGTGGATAAACTGGGCAAGATTCTGAATATCAGTGGATATCTAAAGGGAATTGAGCGAACCAGGGTATTGAGAGAAAGACAGTACAGCCAGCTGTCTGATCTGTATGAACTTCACAAGGAGAGATTGACAGCACAGGCGACCAAGACGGCGGCAGATCTGTTGAACATTAAGAGCCTTTCCGGAAGTGAGCGTGTGAAGCTGTTGGAAAACGGTGGATATCTGCCTAAGGATCAATATGAGGCTAAGACGGTGAAGATGTATTATCGGTGGTGGATGAAATAACGCATGAGATATGGAACTGATAAAACAGATTTAAAAGCGTTTAATGAGGATGAGATAGATGGGGGCATTAAAGTTAAAGATTAAACAATCAAGGGTATTAACGTGGTTGTGGGAACAAAGGTGTTTTATTCTGGGAGCAGTGATAGGGGCAATATGTTTTATCTATCTTTACGGAACCAAGATATTAGATCCGACATACGAAGATTGGTTGCTGGTAAATGAAGGAGATTTAACACAACATTACCAAGGGTGGCAATTTTTTCGAAACAGTGAATGGAAGTTTCCTCTAGGAATGTTTAATACGTTGTCATATCCAATTGATATGAGTATCGTATATATGGATTCAATACCCCTTGCGGCAGTGTTTTTTAAGTTGTTGTCACCTATTTTGCCCAACACGTTTCAGTATTTTGGATGGTGGGGATTGCTTTGCTTTGTGCTTCAGGGTGGACTTTCTGCAAAAATACTGGAGAAATATCTCAAGAATTTGTTGTCGGTATGTCTTGGCGTGCTGTTTTTTACCACAACACCCATTATGCTATTTCGAATGTACATGCATACATCGCTGGCTTCTCATTGGCTGATTTTGCTGGGAATTGTGTATTTAGTATATTATGAAGAGTATTTTAGCGGACTTAAGCGAGCTTTAATTGGGTGGGGAATACTTGGCTTTTTGTGTGGATCGATACATCCGTATTTTTTGGCATTGTGTGGTATTTTGTCACTGGGGTTTGTATGTCGTGACTTCATTGAAAAACGCAGGATTGGGCGAGTGCTTTGTATTTTAGCGTCCTTTGTTGGGTGTGCGGCTTTTGGCGTGTATTTGATGGGAGGTTTTTCCGGTGGAGCTGCAGGTGGAACCGGTTTGGGAGAGTACAGTTTTAACCTAAATGGTTTCTTCAATCCAAATGAATGGTCAAAGTTGCTTCCTGGATTAGAAATGTTGTATGGTGGTCAGGTTGAAGGCTATTCATACCTTGGAGCCGGAATTTTGGTGATGTTGCCTTTTTCCGTGATTCTTTGCTTGTGGAATAACAGGAAAGAAATGGAGAAAGCGCAATGGTGGAGGACGGTTGCTTTGCAGTGTTTCCCTTGGGTGGTAGTGTGCGTCATTTGTCTTGTGATGTCGGTTTCACCTACAGTAACATACAATAACCGAGTATTGTTCCACATTCCTATTCCCAATATAGTGGAAAAACTTTGGAGCATATTTCGTGCCACAGGAAGATTTGTTTGGCCGGTTGTATATATATTAATTATTTTTTCTATTTGTGCAGGTCGTGGGAAAAGTACGCGTTGGGTAAAATCAGCAGTAATACTATTGTTTGTTGTGTTACAGATGTATGATCTTCAGCCGGCATTCAGCAGTCGACATAATAAATTTAGTCAGGAGGCCACATATACCTCTCCTGTTCAAGGTGAGGTGTGGGAAGAAATAGGAGAATCTGGACGGATTAAACACTTGATGGTACGGGATATTTATTCCACCGGAATGGAATATTTTTATCAGTTGGCAGAATATGCCAATCGGTATGATATGGATCAAAACTATCATCATTATGGACATTCTATTGGAACGGAGCCTGCACGGCTTGTGGTTGAAGGCTTAGAGAATCCTAAGGACGATACAATGTATGTATTTAACAGGAAGTTCTGGCTGAGATGCGGTCAATATGATATGCACTATTATGATGGTGGGTATTTTATAATTGGATTAACATGGGAGCTGGATAATGTTGAGGAAATTGATCCGGAAACATTGAATAAGGCGGTCTGGGAATTTGGAAATAGCAAGTATTTAAGTAATGGTGAAGATATAGACGGAGTTAGACATATTTATCCGGGTGGATTATCCTTTGGACCATATTATTACATGCCCGAGGGCAGATATCAAATTATTATAGATGGTAGCGGTTTAGAGAGGGTTAATTTAAGTTGTACCCATGACAATGGAACCGGTAAGTTGGATATAGAACAATTGCAAGGTTGGGATCATAAAATGACATTCTATTTGGATATACCGACGGACATGGATGGAGTTGAATTAGTTATCAAAAATATAGGCGAACAAGAAATTATCCTCAATAAAATCACGTTTCAGGTGGTAAGAGAATGACAACGGATGATAAAACGACAGCGGGCCTGAAAAAGGGTCTGGTTTATGTGTTTATTGCCAATGCGCTGACATTGGGCTTGAGTTTATTGACTGGTTTTGTTCTCCCTAAGGTATTGTCAGTGGAGACTTATGCCCGCATCAAAGACTTTTCCTTGTATACCAGCTATATAGGGGTTCTTCATCTGGGGTATCTGGACGGGCTATATTTAACGTATGGTGGAAAAAGGTTGACCGATATTCCAAATCGGGAGATGAGTATTTGTCGAACCAATATTTTTCTGCTTCAAGCAGTGATGACGGTGGGATTTTCCATCACGGGCATTTTGTTGAAAGAACCGTTGGTGTTTATTTTTGCTTTGTGTTTGATTCCAGAAAATGTGGCGACTCTTTATAAGAATCTGTATCAAGCTACCGGTGAGTTTGGGCGTTACAGCAGTATTTTGAATCTGAAGTCCGTGATGACCCTAGTCAGTTATGTGGTGCTGTTATTTATTGTCAAGACAGACAATTACATTCCATATGTGCTGGTATATTTGTTTTTGATGCTGGTGATGTGGGTTGGCTTAGAGTGGGAGATTCATAAGCGGTTTGGATTCAGGTATCGTTTTGAGGCATCTTGGCGGAACCTGAAGGAAAATATTTCATCAGGGCTTGTTTTGATGCTGGGCAATTTCTCCTCGACATTGATGACCAGTCTGGACAGATGGTTTGTCAAAGGGTTGCTTCTGACCACAGACTTTGCATATTATTCCTTTGCGGTCAGCATGGAGTCCCTGATCAATACTTTTGTGATCCCGGTGACTACAACCCTTTATAATTTCCTGTGTCAGGTGACAGATGTGCTGCGCATCAAAAAAATTAAGACCATGTGTCTGATTTTTTCTTTGTATATGATATCGTCGGCCTTTCCGGTGAAGTTTATTCTGGAGCATTTTTTGACCAAGTATCAGGCGTCCACCACGGTTATGTTTATCCTGTTTTCCACACAGGTGCTTTACATGATCATTAAGGGTGTATATATCAATGTATACAAAGCCAGAAAACAGCAGAATGTGTACCTTCGCCAGTTGATCATTGTGATTGCGCTGGGGGCGGTGTTCAATACACTGTTTTATCTGTGGATGGGCAATAACGAGGGTATTGCTCTTGGAACTCTATGTTCTGTGGTCTGCTGGTATTTGATCTGTATGAAGAAAGTCCCGGAACTCAACGCACCGCTTTCTGAGAATCTGTTGATGACTCTGGGAATCGTGGTGTTCCTGTTGTGTGGATATAATCTGAATTCGATTATCGGTTTTATCGTATATATTGCGGTGATCACTTTGCTTTGCCTGTTACTGGCCCGGAAAGCGTTTGTTGAGACGGCAAAGATGGGTGTGGAGATGGTGATGAGTAAACTGAAGAAATGTAGATAGAAGGTAATTGTTGTGGTTAAGAATCAAAGGGAAACGAGTAGACTTTTTGACGTACATGCAGATGATTATGCATTAAGTATTCATGCATCTAGAGAAATTATTCAATGTATAAAAGATGGGAAAATCGACAGTATAAGTGTAATGCCCAATATGTCTTGCTTTGATCAGGCGATAGAAATGCTTAAATCAAATGTTCCACCGGAGAAAATGCCCAAGTATTCAGTCCATCTAAATCTTATGGAGGGGCACTGTCTTTCTATGCCGAGCGATGTGCCGGATTTAGTTGATGAGAGGGGATATTTTAAAGTATCTTGGGGTTCACTTGTAGCAGGTAGTTTATTAATTGGATCAAAGAGAAAATTATTGAAAGAACAGATAAAAAAAGAATTCAAGTGTCAAATCGAACAGATTAAAGGGAAGCTTTACCCTGAATGGTCAGTGCGTATTGATAGTCATCAGCATACTCATATGATTCCGATCGTATTTGACGCCTTGGTAGAAGTTGTCCGCGAAGAGCAGTATGATTTGGAGTACATACGAGTTCCAGAAGAACCTCAATGGCCGTTTATTAAGAATGTTTCTCTCTGGTTTACTTATTCACCGATTAATGCAGTGAAAAATGTAGTATTAAATTTGTTTGCAAAGCGTAATCGCCGTGTGATTCGTGAATTAGGATTGCCGTATAACCTTTTATGGGGGTTGCTGTTCAGTGGAAAAATGGATGAAGCCCGTGTCGAGAAAATTTGGCCGGATATGATGCGATACATAGAGCGAAGAGGAAGGATGTTGGAGATACTATTTCATCCGGGTCGAGTGTTGAAAGAAGAAATCGGCGCAGAATATGTAAAAAGGGGTTTTATTGATTTTCATTTGTCAGAGAATAGAGAGATAGAAAAAAAGGCGATTTATTGGGGTATCAAAAATGAGTGATTAAAGTCAAGTAATAAAGGGGGATAATTGATTGAAGAAACACTATTATGAACTGGATTTTATGCGGGCTGTTTGTGCGATAATTGTAGTTTGTTATCACTTTACCTGTGCACTGGATATTTTTGAGATACAGGGTTTTCGGAATATTCTGTATGTGTATCCCAATGGAAGATGGGGAGAGATGGCGGTCAGTGTATTTTTTATGCTGTCCGGTGCGGTGATGTTCTCTAATTACCAGGGGAAAACACTGAATGTGATTGAGTTTTATAAGAAACGATGGTTAAGCCTATTTCCAATGTTCTATATTATGTGGATATTAATGTATTTGCGTGAAGTTATATTAAGAGGCGGGGAATGGTTCTGGAACGGAGAACCTAAGCTTATGTTGCTCTCTCTATTTGGTATGGATGGATACTTTTATTATTTGCAGAAGAACTATTATTTTATTGGGGAATGGTTCTTGGGTGCTATTATTGTTCTATATATACTTTTCCCTGTACTGAAAAATTTATATGAACAGCATAAAGGAAGCACTTCCGCAGGTTTACTGATTGCATGGGGAATGATTTTTGTAGTAGATTGGTTTACAATAGAGCCTTTTAGAAATATTATTACCTGCATTTGCAGTTTCTGGATTGGCATGTTGTTGATGGAATACCGAGAATGGTGTAGAAAATATTGGTATATCTTTGGAATTGGGGCGTTAATACTTTTTGTTATACAGATTCCGATTGATTATACCTTTACAACTAACTTGACAGCAATAATGGTTTTTGTTGTTTTATTCCAAGTGGGCGGCGAGATAACAAAATTACCTTTACTTCGAAATATCATAAAGTCTGTGAGTAAAAACTCATATGCGATTTTTTTGACACATCATGTGATTATTGATAATTGGGTTAAAACAGAGCGGTATGGCCAAATAGGTTTGAAAAAGCAGCTTCTGTGGATGGCAGTGGTGTTGCTTGTATCATATATAAGTGCAGTGCTCCTGCGAGTTTTATCAGAAGCACTGCAAAAAGGAATTGGTATGGTTGGCAAAAAATTAGTTCATTAATGATTGCAATGCAAGGGAAAGTAGATGCCCCATTTCCTGAGAGCTGGCAGCATCAGGATGAATGTTGTCGGTGTAGGAAATATTCCACCCATCTGTTTCGATGGCGACACACCAATCTTTTCCGGCCACACAACCTCTAATGTCGTCTGCGTGAATCTGTGATACAGGTATCATGCAGGCGATTTTTATATTGGGGAATTTTGCGTGGAGCATATCTAATACTTGGTTGTAGGCTGCTGAAAAAGCACCACTGTCTGCATTTACATCATTTGTTCCGTGGCTCAGCACGATAACGGAAGGAGAAAAGTTTTCTGAACCGCGGTGTGCTGAATAATTGGTAATCGCATTTGCACAGGTATTGAAGGTGCCGGTAGTCGTGAGGCCTGATCCGGGGAAACCACATACAATGGGAAGTGCCCCCAAAGCCTGGCTGCAAGACCAGGTGTATGAAGAAACGTAACTGTGTCCTCGGTAAGGAAGTGTCCTTATACCCTCGGTTATGCTGTCGCCATAAAAGGCAATCAAAGTATTACTGTACTTCCAAGGAGAAACAACACCTCCATGGAATTCAATGCCGTCGATACCGATGCCTACACCTTCGCCCCAGCGATCTCCGTCATCGCCAATGGAATCGACTATGATACGCACTGTATGTGTACCAAAACCGCCAAGGTAAACATAGGGCTGTGAAATCGGCTGTTTGACCGGTGTCAGGCCATCGATAGAGTATGAAAAAGTACAATCGCCGCCGTGGATTGAGGAAAAATAGACGGAGATGCAATCAACGCCGCTGATCTGAAAGCTGAGCTCGCTTCCGGCATTCAATGTAGTATAGTGGGTATATCCATTGTAATCCTTGGTAAACCAACGGCCGGTAAAGGTAATGTTGGAAAGATTAGCCATAAACTGGTGATGATAGTCAGGGATCACAATTACAGGAGGAGCAGGTTCTGTAGGTTCAGGGGCCTCAGTGGGCGGAGCTACTGTAGTGACATAATTGGAGGATATATAGCAAATTTCTCCATTGAAACGAATCATGCTCCATTCTTCATGATATCCGACACGGGTAATAGCATTTCCCGGCCCTAAAAGGGTGAGGATTTCTGAATCAAGAGAGTAATCAGCGCGCAGATTGACAAAATCGGTGGCATATACTGTTTCCTCCACTGGAGCAAATGTGATTATCTCCCGGCTGGATTCTTCGGGAGTGGTTTCTTCAGGGGTGGTCTCTTCAGGGGTGGTCTCTTCAGGAGTGGTTTCTTCAGGGGTAGTCTCCTCTGGGGCGGTCTCTTCGGGAGTGGTTTTTTCCGCGGTAGGGGCATCTGAAGGAGCTTCAGCAGAAGAGGCTTCTGTATGATCAGAAACGGACGTTTCGTTCATATCAGGAGAGGGATCAGTAGGTTCGGGTGCTGTCTGCGAAGTCTGCGGTCCAAACTGGACGGAGGGAGTTTCTGTAGTCTGATTGGCAACCGGCTGGTTAGAACACCCTGTCATAAGAATAAGTGCAGCAATAAAAGCTGCGATCACACGGAAGTGCTTAGGCATGATCCGTTCTCCTTTGTACAAAAAATCTTAATATATATTCTGACATAAAACAATAGAAAAAACAAAAGGTAATCTAATTATTAATTAAGGTATAAATATCCTGTCAGCAAAGAGATGCAGGAGCAGGCACCGGTTAATATGGCAAGCCACAGAATGCTTGTTTTGAGTCGATCATTTTTGCTTACATTCAGCATATAGACAATGCACATAATAAAGGCGGTGTACATGTACATATAGGTTCTGTCACTGGAGGCCCAAATTGATGCGGAAAAACCGAGCATCACTCTGGCACCAAAACCGAGGGCGACAAAAGCCACCAGAAGGAAGGTATGCAGCCAGTTTTCTCTGCTGAACAAATAAAAACAGTAGAGAATCGAAACAATGGTAATACCATAAATCAGACCGGGGAAAAATGATGCGGGCTGACTGATAAACAGAGTGCCTACTCGAGTGAGTGATGTACGGAAATAAGCAAGGTCCGGAAACCAGGAATAAAACACACTGCTGAACATGGAGAAGCACATGGACAGGACAAAGGGAATTGCACAGACAATCTTTTCCTGTTCATTGTGTGCAAACTGTCGGGAAACTCTCCATAAAACCAGTGTAAAAAGGGCATACATTACGTTTTCCAAAAACACAAAATGGTACAGAGCAGAGGTGATCCCAATCTCCAGTTTACGAAGTGTACTTAAGTGTTCAAATTCAGGAAACAGTAAAACTGTCTCATCGGACATACGGGCAGATATTCCGGGACAGGTGGCAAAAAATATCAGCATGCCGATGGTCATGATAAGATAAACATAAATTAAGGCAGGAACCTTTTTCTTCTGGAAATAATAATAAACTACGACCAGAAAATAGGAGCCAAATAATACAGCAGCACCCTGTTCGGTATTTGCAGCATATAACAGACAGGGGATCGTTAGCGTGATCTCCCACCACTTGGCTGAATTTCCGTTAAGAATTTTTTTGAGAAAATAAATGCACACCAAAACAAAGAAAAGAGGCCAGGTGTAATTGATGGTTGTGATTACGTATCCGGCAGAATTCATATGTTTGAAAGGATAGGTGAGCCACAGCATACAGCAGATTAAACGGACATAGTTGTTTTTATCACCCAGTATTTTTCCCAATATCCACGCGATCCCGACATAAAACAGAGAGTCAAGAACTCTCCAAATCATAATCGGGATGTGAGCCATGATTGCACCGACTGCTTCGGGAATCATACGTCCTGCCCAGGTAAAATAGCGCTCATACAGATAGTCACTTAAGGTGTAATTATCCAGAACATTTTTATACCACAAGTCATCTACGGAGTGATCTATGCGCATGTGTATAACAAAGGTGAGTGCGAACAAAGAGGAAAAAAGTATAATATTTTTGAAACGTGTGGATAATGAAATTTTCATTGATCTGATCCCTTCTGTTTTCTTGAGTCGATATCAGTATAGTCCATATTGTCCGGAAAGTCAATTCAGTTAATGGATAGAAAAGGATTTACAAATGAAATTATATTATTGAAAAGGAGAGTCTGTTATTGAAATAGAAAACAATAAATGATATAATATGAAAGAGTATATACACAGGAGTACGACATGACAGATAAAATCATTATCGGAGCCGGCCTATACGGACTCTATGCAGCTCTGTTCTGTGCGAGAAAGGGCCAATCGGTCATCGTTCTGGAGCAGGAGGCGGAAGCATTTTCCAGAGCCACCTATGTCAATCAGGCCAGGGTTCACATGGGTTATCATTATCCGCGATCTATGGCGACTGCCATGAAATCTGCCGGCTATTTCCGGCGCTTCAATGAGGATTTTGCTTTTGCGATCCATTCAACATTTGATCAGATTTATGCGACTTCCCGATGTTTTTCCTGGACGGATGCGAAGGAGTTCAAACGATTCTGTAAAAATGCGGGTATCCCTTGCCGCGATATTCCGGTGGAGCAGTACTTTAAAGATAGTGCTTGTGACGGTGCGTTTCTCACCGAGGAGTATACATACGATGCGTTTATTCTGAGGGATTATTTTCTGGAGGAACTGGCCAAGTATCCGTCTGTGAGTATTCGCTTTGGACAGAATATTCGTCGAATCGTCAAAGAAAGTGATCGTTTTTCCCTGTATGTTTCGGATGTAAAAGAGCCGGAAAAGGTAGTTCGCTTGGAGTCGGATTTTGTTCTGAACGCCACCTATGCATCGGTAAATCAGGTGCTTAAGCAGGTTGAGGGACTGGATCCGGAGATGTTTGGCCTGAAGTATGAGCTTTGTGAGATTATCTTGGTTAATGCGGGGGAAAAACTTTCCGATATCGGATTTACGGTGATGGACGGGCCTTTCTTTTCCATCATGCCCTTTGGTAAGACCGGTGTACATTCCCTGACATCAGTGTGTTTCACGCCTCATAAGACCTGCTACGGCACTGTACCGGAGTTTCCCTGCACAGACGGTGGCTTTTGCAGCAAAGATAAGCTGGGAAATTGTAACCTCTGCCCGAATAAGCCGGTCAGCGCTTGGGAGTATATGTCAGCACTGGCACATAAATATATGCGGGATGAGTACGAATTTACCTACAGGGAATCCCTGTTTTCCATGAAGCCGATCTTAAAGGCATCGGAGATCGATGATTCCAGACCGACGGTGATTAAGTGCGCCAGCAGTAATCCCACATTTATTAGTGTGTTGTCAGGAAAAATCAATACGATCTATGATATGGACGAGTTCTTAATTTAGAGCCGGGGTAATGGCTATATAATCGAAAATAGATTACGAGGTGCGCAATGAGTACAGCAAAGGAAAAGAGTTTTGTTTCATGTATTCTTTATTTACATAATGACGGCAGTGAGGGGAAGAGATTTTTTGCCCGCGTCTGTAAGGTGATGGATGATCACTTTGAAAAATACGAGATGATCTGTGTCAATGACGGTTGTACCGACGATACGATCTCACAGATCAAGGCATTTATGAAAGAAGACGGGGACAGCCATGTGGTTCATGTGGTTAATCTGAGCTATTATCAGGGCGTGGAGACGGCCATGAATGCCGGACGGGATCTGGCTGTGGGAGATTTTGTGTTTGAGTTTGACAGCTGCCTGATGGATTTCGATGAGTCGGCGATCATGGAGGTGTATTATCGCTCTCTGGAGGGGTACGATATTGTCGCGGCAGCGCCCAAGCACTATGTATCACTGAGCTCTAAACTGTTCTATTTTGTTTATAATGCGGACAACCCATACCGAGGGAAAATCCGGCAGGAACGTTTTCGCATTATTTCCCGCAGAGCGATCAACCGGGTAAACCAACTGAATACCTACGTTCCTTATCGTAAGGTGCTGTACGCAAACTGCGGTCTGCGCATGGATACCATCGTGTATGACAACAAGACCGGTATTGTCAAAGCACGTACTAAGCGAAATCGACAGGAGAGAAGTACACGAAATGATCTGGCTGCAGATGCGATCATTATTTTTACTGATCTGCTGGAGCGTCTGTCCATGGTACTCAGTATCGTGTTTGGGTTGATTATGTTGTTTACGCTGGGATATATTATTGTCTCAATCTTCAGTGAGACCAAGCCGGTGGAGGGCTGGGCATCCACTATGCTTCTCATGTCAATTGGATTTGGTATGCTGTTTGTGGTGCAGACACTGATTTTTAAGTATTTGTCTGTCATTTTGAATATGATGTTTAAGAAACAGAGATATGTCATCGAAGGAGTGGAGAAACTGAATCAATGAAGCTGACGATTATTTTTCCGGTATTGAATGAGAGGATTCGCCTTGAGCGAGGTGTGACAAAAACCGTAGAGTATTTGACCGAGATCGGTTTTTCTGACTACGAGATTATTATCGTAGATAACGGCTCCGAGGATGAGACACCTCAGATCGGTCAGCGCCTTTGTGAGATTTATCCGAGAGTGCAGTTTGAGCGGATCAATGTGCGTGGTGTGGGCGCTGCCTTTCGCAGGGGTGTAGAGCTTGGCAGCGGAGAGATCGTGGGATACATGGATATCGATCTGTCTGCAAATATCCGTCATTTGGGTGAGGCTATAGAGATTTTTGATGGGTCTCCCGAGGTGGACTATATCAATGGAAGCCGTTTTGCAAAGACATCAAAGACTGAGGGCAGAAAATGGTACCGTCAGATTACTTCACAGGGCTTGTTGATTCTGCTTAAACTCTTTTTAGGGATGAAGTGTACCGATGCGATCTGTGGTTTTACCTTCCTGCGCAGAGAAAAGGCATTGGAACTGATTCAGGCTTCCAGTCAGGATAACGGCTGGTTTTATATGATTGAGTTTTTGCTGAGAGCGGAAAAACGTCACTTGAACGTGCTCGACTATCCGGTTGAGTGGCAGGAAGATTACAATACTACTGTCAAAATTTTCAAGACGATCTGCAATTATATGGTGCAGATTGCCCGGTTGTGGAAAGAATTTTATATTAAGAAAAACATTTGACCGTTTTCGGATAAGAAAGGATTGCGGGATGGAAAAGCATATTAAGAGAATTGATCTGACCAGAGATTTTGCAAAACATAGGGAGGATTATCTGGCGGCGATCGCAGAGGTCTGTGAGGTGACGGCCTTTTCCGGCGGCGAGTTTGCAGATCGATTTGACGCAGAGTTTGCAGAGTTTGTGGGCAGCAAATATGCCTGCGGAGTAAATAACGGTACATCTGCTCTTCACTGTGCAATGATGGCTTTGGGAGTGGGCCCCGGAGACGAGGTGATTGTTCCGGCCAATACCTATATTGCAACGGCATGGGGAGTGAGCTATACCGGTGCTACCCCTGTGTTTGTGGATTGCACTGCAGACACATGGCAGCTGGATGCATCAAAGAT
>SVFM01000008.1 GCA_015056865.1 Lachnospiraceae bacterium | reverse complement strand
GGGCCAGATTGTCAAAATAGCTTAAGTTGGCGTTTCGTCCATAGACGCCACGGACCATGATGGAACCTATGGTCTTGGTCGGTGCCTTAGGCACCACTGACAGGCTGGCAAACTGCCAGTCCGATACATCCGGGTCAAAGGCCACCTCATGGATTTCTTCCGTCCCATCCGTATAACGGACAAAGGCCTGCAGGCCGCATGTACGCTTGGCACTGCTGGGGCCTTCCGGCACAGACTTTGCCCTTACCCAGCCGGAAAGCACAAAGGTCTCCGTGGCCGGCAGGTTGATCATGACCGATCGGTCAAATCTTGCATAGGCAGGTGTAGGAGTGGTGGCGCTGCCCATTCGCAGGGCCCCCGCGGCAGCACTGTAACTTCCTCCGCCTGTCAGGTTCCATCCTGTTGTACCCCCATCCATATCTCCGTTTTCCAGCAGGTTCACACTAGACGGGGCCTGCCCCTTTTCCAGCTGGCAGTCATCTGCATACACATAGCCCTCCACCCCGTCACTGCAGATCCTCAGGGTATGTGCCCCGGTGACCGCAGGGGTAAAGGTCACACTAAGACGGATCCACCCTCCCTCTACCATACCGGAGGTGGCATAGTTAACAGCTCTGCTCTTTCCCAGTGAGGTATCGCCCTTTCGTACCTCCAGATACATCCCTTCCCCCAGAAAAGCCGTAGCCTGGGTGGTACTTACATAGGCAGAAAAGGTATAGGTCTCCCCGGCGTTTAGCACACGGCTTAAGCGGCTGGCACTGACCCCTGCCTCCCCGGTGCCTGCAGGTACATAACCCTGGAAAGCATAATACCCGGTCCGTTTCTTTGTCTGGTTTATGGCTGCACCCACCCCGCTCTGGCCTGTGGTCGCCAGGGTCCAGGCTGTACCTGAGGCTCCCTTCTCAAAACCATGGTCCTCCATCTGCTGCTGGCTGATCACACCCACCTTGGCAGACCGGGAGATCCGGTTGTTCTTCCGGAAGGTATAGGTAATGTCATCCTCTATGCTCTGGGGACTTGCCGTGGCTGTGTACACGGCGCTGGCAGCACCCAGTACTCCTTCTGTCAGGTTCTCTTCCGACATCAGGCTGTCCGTGGAGTACAGGTTTACCGTCCGCCCCCAATAATCAAACAGGCAGTAGGTATACACATCATCCCCGCCTCCCGCTGCCAGGTCCCTTCCATAGTCATGATAGATGGTCTTGGAGCTGTTGGCATAGGTGATCCCACACTTGGCCCCCGGGGTATCTCCCCCGCTCTCCTGATAGGAGCTGACCCTGCCGTTTTGATAAGCAAGGTTGATGGCATACCCGGTGCCCTCATCCTTCAGCTTTGTCAGCCGGTGGTTTTGGTAGGTGTAGCTGGCCAGCACCTGGCCTGCTTTGGTGATGCTGATCAGATCCCCGTTCCCATCATAGGAAAACAGGGTCTCCACCCCTGCTGCATCCGTGATCTTTGTCAGATATCCGCTGCTGTCATAGGCAAAGCTTGCCACGGTAATGGCGCTGCTGCCCCGGTTCTTCTGCTGGATCCTGGAAAGCTTTTTATCTGTGGTATAGCTGTATAGGTACTGGTTTCCGTCCTCTTCCAGTCCTTCTTCTGTCTTGGTCCGGTGGTTGTCCATGTAAGAGGTCAGCATGTTATTTGTAAACTTCCACAAATGCCCCTCATCATCCCACATCTCAA
Organism: Lachnospiraceae bacterium; assembly: GCA_015056865.1. Classification (GTDB taxonomy): domain Bacteria; phylum Bacillota; class Clostridia; order Lachnospirales; family Lachnospiraceae; genus Acetatifactor. The sequence goes on along the minus strand of SVFM01000008.1, from coordinate 97,413 downwards.
AGGTGGTGTCATCAATCTTTTCCACCACCAGCCCCAGGCCGTCCTCATCATAGTACCGGCCGCCCCAGTAGTTGATCAGAAAGTAATGGTCCGTCCCGTCCCCATCCCGGTAGCGTACATAGGAATGGTTGGTGATGGTCTGGGGAACCATGTACTGCAGGGCATCCAACGTCCATCCGTTTCCCACCTTCATGGTAAGCCCCATCTGCTGGGCCGGATGGCAGGCTGCCGTACTCCTGGTAAAATAGTCCGAGTTGTACACCAGGTTTAAGGAAAAGGGGTTCACACTGGAGGCATAGGAGGCCACCTCCTTTACCACCTTAAGCTGTCCTGTATGGTCTGCGATATAGCCTGTGCCCGCATTCCCCGCACCCACATCCGTGTAGGTATAGTAGGGCTCCATGCCCACTTCACTGCGGTACGACACCCAGAAGTAAGGGGCGTACTCATACAAAGAAAACCCCACCTGGGCATTGCTCTGGGCTGTCATGCTCCCTTCGTTCATGCATACCAGAGCAATGGTGGTATTTCCTGTCCCTGTGCTGTACCATTTCTTCACCGTCTCAGACATGTCCCATTCATGGTAGGTACTCAGGTTATAATCCGTTATGACATAATCAATCACATTTCCCCCGTTATAGGCGGGCTGGTTGTTCCAGTGGATGGATCCGATCCACTGGTCATAGGTACTATACCCGGCCGGTTTTTCTCCTGTTACCTCATACAGGCCCACCGGGGTATTCATGCTATCAAGTCCCTCCAGGGGGGTCTTGGTGTAGGCCAGAAGAAACAGGTGCAGTCTGGCATCCACCACCTGGCAGCCTGCCGGCAGTACCGGCAGCTGCTTAAAGTGGAGGAAAGCCCGGTTTCTGCTCATGGAAGACTGCTCTGTATCCGACCAGGCCCCTGTAAACACAAGGTCTGTGCCTCCAATGGCCAGGTTCCCATAACATTCTTCCACGTAAGTGGCAGCTAGGCTGTCATACATGTTGGTGGGACGCAGCTCCAGGGTAGGATCGATCTTTACCGGCAGCACCCGGTCACTGCTGTTTATCCATTCCTTATCTGCCTCCAGGGTCAGCACCATCCCCTGAGATGTATCTGTCAGGCTGTAGCGCACCTCCAGGCTGATCCGCCCTCCATCGTCCACCATGTAGGGGGCCGGGATCCTGTAGATCAGTTCCTGTTTTTCATTATACAGGGAAACGGATCCGTCTGTTTCCAGCACCCCCTCCAGGCCCTCAAGCTCCAGCAGAAAGTCATACCTGTAGGACTGCTGTTTCTCCCTTACGATGATCTGTTCCTTTACGTTGTAGCCGTAGGCCGTATACTCCAGGTCCACCCCGGGATACACATCCTCATACAAGAGAGTGCTGCGAAGCTTCTCCGGCATAAACTCCTGACCTGGAGCCTGAATGCCGGTTTCTTTTGTCTCTGCCTGGGATACCAGGCTTACCTGTGCACTGCGGCTGTAGGTGGTCAGAGACAGGGGCTGTTCCTCCCCGGCCCAAAGCCTGGTACCTTCCGGGGACACAGCCTCTGCAGCTGTCTGTACCTGCTGGCCGGCCGCAGCCAGCTCCAGGGCCCGGCTGGTATCCAAAAGGGACATAGTCACGGACACGTCCTGATAGTTGGCAGTAAACAGCTCCCCTGCTGCCAGGCTGCCCGCAAAGCCCAGCCCCGGGGCCTGGTCGGTGTCCTTTGTAATGGTTCTATAGGTAGCCGTTCCGGCTTTATCTGTGGTTAGGGTAAGGCTGTTATCGATATCCTGCCAGTCTCCCTGGCTGTCCTTAAAGTGGACCGGCATGCCATAGTCCACTGCCACAAAGCTGCCATCTGACATACGGAAGTGTTTGATCCCTTCCTGACGCAGCGTTTCCACCTCCCCCAGGACCGTGGCTTCTGAATTGACCTGGTCTGAACTGACCTGTACTGGTCTGACCTGGTCTGTGGTGAGCTGTACTGGTCCCAGCTCTTCTGTTGCCAGTCCGTCCCCTGCCGCCTGCACGGTGGCAGGCGGCTCTGTTACAGAGCCCTCCGTCCCGGCTGCCCTTACAGAATCCATGGGCAGGGTGTTTATGGTAAGTGCAACAATCAACGCGCAGGATATGGCTCGAAGTATCTTGTGTCTTTTCATTTGGTTGTCTCCTTTCTTTTTGGGTCATTATCTTGCATTTACGTGTTGCAGGTAAATTTTACCATATTTGTCTGAATATTTCTATATTTATTTTTAGTTTTTTTGTTTTTTATATATTTTCTCTTGTTTAGAACGGTTATTTTAAACTTTCAAGGACATATTTTTGACAAATATTTTCTTTATGAACGTAACAGCAACATAGGTTTTCTGATTTTACCCTGTCGGAAGTATCTCTTCTTGGCAAATGTCCATTCCGATTCTATTTTACAGCACACAAAGTATCTATTTTAGAAAAATAATTTTTTTGATTCCATTTTCCCTTGCCGGGAGTATCTATACACCAAAAATGTCATTACAGATTCCATCAAAAGCAGCTTTTAGGTATCCCTCAGACATGTTTTTTTCTATTGACCGAAAAATGAGTATCCTGCAGGCACATTTTTTCTATGGGCCTAAAAATACGATTTTTTTTAGGTCTGGCAAGCAGATTTTTTTCATAGACCTACGGGGCATGCTTTATGATGTACCTCATATAGTGAACCTCGTCGTTGTAGTGTTATATTTAAGAAAATGGTTGTTTCTCTTTGGCATATAACCTTACTCCTACATAACCCGCAGATCCTGAAATCTTATTTTCAGTGTAACAGAATCTTTTGTCCATTAGAGCACACTCTCTGAACGCACCAAAAACCGGCCACAGGATCTCTCCCGCAGCCGGTCTCATCACATCATTATTCTTAATAGCCCTTGATCATATTCATCACGATGAAGTTGACCTTCCATTGATAGCCGGGCTTGGTGGAAAGTTTTAGCCGCACAGGAGCATCCTCTTCCTGTACGATAGGGATCAGCTTACACTGGTATTGTCCTGCGGGAATGACTTCGCCGCCGGCAGTTCTGCCGTTCACACCCTCTACAATGGTCACACTGTCCTCCTTGGCATCACCGGAAACTACGAGCAGCTCATACTGTCCTCTGGGTACCTCGATGACAAATTCTGCTTCCTCCTGTCCCTGAGCAAAATCACGGCGCAGCAGATCCGGTTCTTCTCGATCTACCAACTCTGCCTTGGATCCGTCTGCAAATCCATAGCCCTTCTTGACAGTAAACTGGGGTTCGTCTATGGTCACAAAGGCCATAGAACGCATACCCATTTCCTCCGCCCCAAACACCTGACAGGTCAGGCAGTCGGCATATTTCTTGTCCTTAATCTTGGTGAAATCAAACTTATAAACTGTATGATTCTCAAACCGCAGGTTACCCAGATACCAGGCACGCATTGCTCCGTCCAGAGCCTTCTGATACTGCGCCTCCACATCCTCACCCAGATAAATGCGTCTCTTAGTATAAGTTTCTCTGCTCAGCACATCGGGCTGGTAAGCCTCTTCCTCTACAGGTGCTGTGCAAACCTCCGGGCTCTCCGCGATCAGGTAGGACTTGCCGGCCTGAGTTTCGAAGGTATACACACCATCAGCCACCTGTGCCTCCACCGGCTGACCCTGGCAGTACACTTGCAATCCCTCTCTGAAGAAAGGTGATGTTACTCTGGCTGTACCGCCCTTTCGGCTGTGGAGCAGGATGAACTCCAGCTTGCCCGCCTTCAGACTGGCGCTGACTTCAAAGGCACCCTTTGCCAACAAGGTATCAAAACGCACGGTCTCCCAAGGCGCATACTTGGCCGTACGCATATCATATTCCAAAATATTGTAGCCATGACGCAGGAATCTTCCGTATTCCTTGTCTCCATCCGGCAGGGCAGGGAATACACGGATCAGGTCATTCTGGGACTGCAATAGCATCTCATTGACCGCTGCCAGCATCTCTCCCGTAAACTCCATCATGCAGGGATAGTACAAGGGCTGACGCATCACCAGACAATAATTGATAAAGTGATCTGTCTCCTCCGCACTCAAGCCGTTGGAGCGAAGCATATGGTCGATGCCTCTCTCGTACAACAGGCGAAGGGCAGTCTGACCCTTGCCCAGACGGGCTGCGGCTGCTGCCAGCCAACTGCTCTGGAAGATACCGATCTCACACCGATCCTCCAGATAATCAATGGTGTTCAGGAAGATCTTCTGCATTCTCTCATCACTGCTCATATCGTATTCACCTACAGGGAATACGGGCATCAGCATACTGGGATGACGGATCCACAGATTGTCCGGCGCTTCCTCAGAATCCTTCAGGTGTACTCCATATGTACCGTCCTTGCTGAGGAAATAAGGTGCCATGTTGTTCACCAGCTCCTTGCACTTTTTCAGGATGGGCGGATTCTCACCCAAGATCTCAGCCGCCTTCAAAGTAAACTTGAGCAAATACTTCACACTGGCTACTGTGATAGTGGTGTCATGAGCCAAAGGCCCCTGCTCCGGAGAAATATCCGGGTAAACCGTATAATAGCCTCTCTTCTCATCATACTGAAAGAGCCCTACCGCAAACTCGCAAAGCTTTAAGAACAGCGGGAACGCTTCGTTACGCAGATACTCGGTGTCCAGACTGTATTCATATAAAAACCACAGGTATTGTGCGCACCAGGGCCATACACAGTAATAAACATCATAGGGATAATCCATGGCATAGCCGTCCAGATTGTGAATATCCTTGGCGTACGCCTCCGCCAGCCCTGTATAGGTGCGCAGGCCATCCGAGAACACCTTGGCCAGATCCAGACGATTGCTGGAAAATACCCCGGCAAAGGCCGCCTGTATATTCACATCCCAGTACCACATACTGCCCCACAGAGTCGGGTGCTTTACATCCCACAGACCATTCAGACCGCAAGCATGATGTTTCATGATCCCATCCTTGCCGCTGCAGCAGTCCAGGGCATATTGGTTGACATAATACACATGCTCCAGAAAACGATCCGGAATGGAGATGGAAGAACGTCCAAAAAACTCCTTCCAATACTCCCTGTGCTCCTGATACAGCTCCTCCAGGTTATCCTGGAATACCTGCATCTTGGCAACACCCTCTTTTTCTGTATCCTGATAGCACCAATCCGTAAAGATACCACACAGGACATGGAATTCCTCCTTGGCCTCTTCCAACAGGATATCTGCACCAAACTCGCAAACTTCCAGTCTTCCCTTTGCGCCCACCAGACGTACCACACCGCTGAACGTAAAGGGCTTTTCTCTGCCCAAATCCCGGCTCACTGTATACACAAAAGTAGCCTCATCCTCCTGGCGGTAAGTGATCTGAGGATAATCAAGATCCCTGTAAGGGGGAAGGGATATTTTCACAGATTTCAAAAGCCCGGGCTCACTCTGACGTACCCGATTGATCACACAGTCCTTACGGGCAATGATGGTGTCCAGCTTTAACTGCCTGTCATCCTTTTTCACACACACCTTGGTCTTGGCATCCTCCACAAAGAGGGTCAGCTTACTGTCCGCGTCCTTCATGCTGTCCGCAAAATAAAATTCCAGATCTCCGGTGGCCGGATAGCTGCCGGAAAATCCCATGGTAGAATAAGGTGGATTCTTAAAAAAATCTGCCTTTTTGGTTCTGTAATAACAGAACGGTTCTCCCTCTGCAGGCTCATTTCCAATGGCCTTCTCCACATAATCCTGGTGAACCCGGCCGGGCTCCTGAACCGGCTTATGTGCTGCCAACTTATGCTCCGGCAGAACATTCTTACTGATGTTGTAATACACCTCATAATGATTCATGGGCATATAGAGCACATCCTTCTCGTAATAAAGCATGGCCCCAAATACGCCGTTTCCAAGAGGTAAAGCATTGTCCCATTTGTTACCGCAGTGTTCAAATACGATCGAATGTTTCATAAACTACAACCTCCCTTTGCGCGCACCCCTGCAGATGGATTGCCGCTTAATCTGTAAAGTTATCGAAATATCCCTGAATATGCACAATAGGTGTTCCCTTGTCACCGGAACCACTGGTCAGATCACACAAAGATCCGATCAAGTCTGTCAATCTTCTGGGGGTAGTTCCCTGAGAAGCCATATTACCCACCAAATTGGACTGCTTCTGGCGGATACTGTTGGAGATTGCCTCCTTTAACTCCGCACCGCTTAAATTCTTGAAATCATTATCTGCCAGATACTTCAGTTTCAGCTCATTGGGGGTTCCTTCCAAACCGGCTGTGTAAGCAGGAGATACCACCGGATCTGCCAGCTCCCAAATCTTTCCCTGGGGATCCTTAAAGGCACCGTCTCCGTAAACCATAACTTCCACGTGTTTACCGGTCTTTTTCAAAAAGCCATCCTGAATCTCTTCCACCAGATCCTGACACTCTCTGGGGAAAAGCTTTATTTTATCCTCTGTGGACTTATTGGAGCCCAACAGACCGTATTTTGCATTATAGCCGCTTCCATTTACGGGCGCATTCATAATATCGTCCATGCCGCATACCACTTTGGCACCGGCTGCCAACAAAAGACGCTTGCTTCTTGCTCTGGTATGAATATCACAGGTCAGCACGTGATCCGCATAGTCCAGAATCGCTGTAGCTTGATTGGCAAAGATCACTTCCACCTGAGCTCCGGCCTCGGTAATAATATCAGAGTAATACTGCACATAGTCCACACCTGTAAACTCATGCTTGTTCTCGCCGAACAATTCCCTGTATTTTTCCAATGTCAGCACATCCCGGTAGGGATCTACCCCCGCCTGATCCAACTGATCATAGGAAAGGAGTGCATTGCCCACTTCATCGCTGGGATAGCTGAGCATCAACACCACTTTCTTGGCTCCCATAGCAATACCCTTCAGGCAGATAGAAAAACGATTGCGGGACAAGATCGGAAAGATCACGCCAACGGTCTCCCCTCCCAGCTTTGTCTTCACATCCTCCGCAATATCCTGCACAGTCACATAATTTCCCTGTGCTCTGGCAACAATGGACTCTGTCAGCGCAACCACATCCCGATCCCGCATCCCATATCCTTCACTTTCTGCTGCCTCCAAAACGCTGCTTACAGCAATCTCTGCCAGATCATCACCCTGTCGGATGATGGGGCAGCGGACACCTCTTGATACTGTTCCTACTTTTCTTTCCATATATATAAACCTCCATTGCCAAGTTTTTCTTGCACCATCCTGAATTATAACTCAAGAATGCTATCCTGTAAATTCAATTTTCCCTTTTTTTATGTAAAGAATACGGCCTTTATTCAAGATACATGTTATGATCCTGTAGCGCTTCTTTTATGAGCTTTCTATGGAACTTTTCCAATCCATACAGATCCATCACCGCCAGATCCAGCTCTTCATACATCTCCCGGATCCCTTGTCCTCCATTCATAATACCATCTACCCTGTCGACGATCTTTTCTTGTATTTCCCTGGAGACCACCGGAATGGGCAGGTTCTCCAGATGAGAACGCAACAGTTTGACAGAATGAAATTTCTTTGACAGATAATAAGCCGCCACACTGGAATTTAAAATTGCCAATATGTACTTTATATGCAGACCCTCTATCTCCGGGATCAGTATGTTACAGCTGTTCAGTGAAAGAGTCTGCCCATCATCATATGCAAACACCGGAACCTGGCTGATAAACCGATACAGTAATTTTTCCGGTGCACGGTACATCTCTTCAGGCGCGACCTGCTGAAATTGCTGTGGTACAAATTGAATGTAGTTATCAGACTGCCTGCATTTGTACCGTAAAATATCGCAGCCCTTCAATATAGTTTCGTATCCATCTTTCTTCTTATCCGTAATAAACGCTTGATTATTACCGGTCACGATGCCCAGCCCAAACCGGGCATTGCCCCGCAGATAAGCCGGGTTTTCAATAGAAGCGATGTCTGTAAGGCAAGCCATTTCCTCATCAGAAAGATGAAGCGTCAGCACATCCTTTTCCAGATTTCTTTGCTCCATGATCGTAAAGGTATCCTTTTTTGTTGTCACTTTACAGCCCACCACCCTTCCCGGACAGGCGAGGGTAACACCCAACAATATAGCGGGACACTGAACCCCGGAAAAAACATTCCCCAGAAACGATATAAAGGAAAAGGAACAGTCCCGGATCAACAACTTTCTGGCCTGAGCGTGTGCAGCAACACTTAAAATGGCTTCCGGCAAAACATATGCCATAATCCCCCCGGGTGCCAGCATAGAAAGAGCTTTTTCCACAAAAAGTTCAAAGGATTCCATCCCCTTTGCTTTCGCCGTCACATAACGGGAGACAAGATATTCCACATCCTCCTTGGAAAACTCAAATCCCCAGGGAGGGTTTCCAAGGACAACGTCAAACTTCTCGGGAAAGGTATCCTTCAGCGTATTCCCGCACAGGAAATGGCTGTACAGTTGATCCTTGGTCATCTGCTGACACAGCAGAAACAAATTGATGCGGGTGATCTGCACACTGATCTCATCCATATCCTGACCGTAAATCTGATCCGGGCTAACGCCCTTTCTGACCAGATCGATCAGAAAATTCCCCGTTCCACAGCAGGGATCGCAAAAAGTTTTTGCAGTCCCATCTGTACATTCAAATATTCCTTCATTCATCAGAGAGACTGTTGTGGACGGAGTATAATACACACCGGATGATTTTCTCTGCCCCAGATCTCTCAAAGAGATGTACACAAATCCCAGCGTATCCTCCCCGGGAACAAAGGATAGTCTGTATTCCAGCAGATCCGCTATGTTCGCGGTATCACTTTTCTCTACAATTTTTTTCTTTAATAAGTCCGTGATCAGTGTATAAAAGGTCTCCTTTGCCGCCCCTTGCTCCAAATAGGTTGACAAAACGTTAGTATGCCGAAAATCTTTATCACAGCTTTGGTAGTATAATTGTACCGCAAAATTGGCCAGGATCACCCTTAACTCCTGCTGTGAGAGATTCCTATGCGTGGCCAAAATATTTTGTATAACAGTTTGATTGACTCCGTTTCTGATATAATCTTTGTACAGCACCCTGCCCGTAACAGACTTTTTATTTCTCCTGCTTTTCAGTCGGTCATCTTCCCCGTCTTTCATGCGATAGTATAAAGCGTCTATATAAGACTTGTCAAAGCTTGAACCATCCTCTTTTGTAGTCAGCTTGCCAAGTCTGATCCAGTTTTTGGCTGTGGCTGTGGAGATTGACAAAAGCCGGCAGACATCCTGCAGGGAATACTCCTGCGCTTCTCTTCTTTTTGCCGCAGATACGGATATACCCATAACCCCCTCCTGCATCCTTTATTAATGAAGTTATTGTAATCTCACGCGCAAACAATGTCAACGTCATAAATAGTATCTGATTTGCAAAATAAAAATTTACCTCTTGTATCTTTTGCAAATCTATGTTATCATAATCAAACAAAAGCGATGAAGAGGAATAGTAGCAATTTGCGGGACAACAGAGAACTGCCGGAGGGTGCAAGGCAGTCAAATGCAAGCTGTGAACTGGCCTCAGAGCTGCTGGCTGAAGACTTCGGTTGTGTAGGTTCAGACGGAACATCCGCCGTAGAAAGGGAGAAGGCATCCTTACCAAGCGGTATGATGTGCCGGTGAGTGCGTGATCGATTGATCACGAAGTAGAGTGGTACCGCGTAAATTTTGTATTTGCGTCTCTATGAAAATGTAACCCATACATTTTTGTAGAGATTTTTTAATGGAGGAAACCCTATGAACATCAAAGAAAAGTATGTAACCCCCTATTTTATGCCCCCCGTCACCACCTATGACTGGGTAAAGAAGGACACTGTTGACAAGGCCCCCATCTGGTGCAGCGTGGATCTGCGTGACGGCAACCAGGCCCTGATCGAGCCTATGAGTCTGGATGAGAAGCTTTGCTTTTTCCAGATGCTGGTGGATATCGGTTTCAAAGAGATCGAGGTTGGTTTCCCGGCTGCGTCTGAAACAGAATACAACTTCCTTCGTGCTCTGATCGAGCGTGACATGATCCCTCAGGATGTGACCATCCAGGTGCTGACCCAGGCAAGGGATCACATTATCCGAAAAACCTTTGAAGCAGTGAAGGGCGCCCCCCATGCCATTATCCATCTTTATAATTCCACTTCTGTGGCACAAAGAGAGCAGGTCTTTAAGAAGTCCAAGGAGGAAGTGAAACAGCTGGCCATTGACGGCGCCAAGCTGCTGAAGGAGCTGGCCGCCGAGACGGAGGGCAATTTTACCTTCGAGTACAGCCCCGAGAGTTTCCCGGGCACTGAGGTAGACTACGCCTTAGAGGTGTGCAACGCAGTATTGGACGTATGGCAGCCTACCCCCGACAATAAAGTCATTATCAACATTCCCACCACCGTACAGGTAGCTATGCCCCACGTATTTGCCTGTCAGGTGGAATACATACACAAGAATCTGAAATACAGAGATGCGGTTACCATCAGCGTACATCCCCACAATGACAGAGGCTGCGGCATCAGCGATGCAGAGTTCGGCGTATTGGCCGGAGCCGACCGTGTGGAGGGTACCCTCTTTGGCAACGGCGAGCGCACCGGCAACGTGGACATCGTGACTCTGGCCATGAACATGGTCTGCCACGGGGTAGATCCGAAGTTGGATTTCTCCCACATCTCTGAGATCCGCAAGACCTACGAGAAACTCACAAGAATGCATGTATATGAAAGAGCTCCTTATGCCGGTGACCTGGTATTTACAGCCTTCTCCGGCTCCCACCAAGATGCCATCTCCAAGGGCATGGCCTGGAGAACCGAAGGTAAGAGCGGCGAAAAGTGGACTGTTCCCTATCTGCCCATCGACCCTCAGGACCTGGGCCGTGAATACGAATCAGATGTGATCCGTATCAACAGCCAGTCCGGCAAGGGCGGCGTCGCCTTTATCCTGAAACAGAACTTCGGCTTTACCCTGCCCATGGAAATGCGTGAGGAAGTGGGTTATCTGGTAAAAGATGTATCCGACAAGCGCCATCAGGAACTGCATCCGGATGAGATTTACAAAATTTTTGCTGAGCATTACATTGACCAGCACACTCGTTTTACCATTCCTGAGTGTCACTTCAAACAAGTGGACGGTATTCAAGCGGAAGTCACCATCCACCATGATGGCCAGGACTACACTGTAAACGCAGGGGGCAACGGCCGCTTGGACGCAGTCAGCAACGCCATCAAGAAGCATTTGGGTCTGGATTATGTTTTGGCCTCCTATGAAGAGCACGCGCTTTCCAAAGGTTCCACCTCTAAGGCAGCCTCTTACGTAGGTATCCACAAGGGCGATGACACTTTCTGGGGTGTCGGCTTGGATGAAGATATCATCCAAAGTTCCATCGAAGCTTTGGTAGCTGCTGTGAATAAGATTATGAATTGATGTTTGTTAAGATTTTGCTAAGCATGAGCCATGCAAAAATAAATTACATTGGCCAAATGTGCGTTAACACAGAAGGTCCATGGCTCATGCTCACTTCTTTCTTCAATATGCTTATCTCAGATATGAGCATATTATCTGCTACATTGCGTGTCTTCTGCCTTTATTCGCCAAATTAATATCCGACCATTTCAGACCTATGATTTCCCCAATACATATACTATTTCTAAGGCAAAGCTACTGCATGACTTATCCATCATCACCATCTAAATATACAAGGAGTACATGACCATGATTATAACAGCAAATGGCGCAGAAATTTCTGTTTTACTTTCATATGAACAGCAAAATGATTATATTTCATTAACCGATATCGCAAAGTATAAGAATGCTAGCGACCCAAGAATTGTTATATCAAACTGGCTAAGTTCTTATTCGACGATTGATTTTCTTGCAGCATGGGAAACTCTATATAACCCTAATTTTAACCGTATGGAATTCCATACGGTTAGAAATGAACCAGGACGATTAGTTCTTACTGCAAAACAATGGATAGAACGAATGAATGCCATTGGTATAACATCTCACGCCAGACGTTACGGAGGCACTTATGCCCACTCTGATATCGCCTTTGAGTTTGCTTTATGGATTTCTCCAGAATTCAAGCTTTATATTATAAAAGACTATCAACGTCTTAAAAAGCAAGAAGCAGAGAAACTGACCTCTGGATGGGATAGCAAGCGTGAACTTTCAAAAATCAATTATCGAATACATACCGATGCTATTAAAGAATTTTTAATTTCTCCAGAACTTACTCCTCAAGAAATCAACTTTAAATATGCCAGCGAGGCAGATATGCTGAACATGGCTCTCTTTGGAAAAACAGCAAAGCAATGGCGTGAAGGTATCCCCATGAGCGAACGACTTAAGAAATTACGTAGTGTAGCCTACTATCAAATGCAATCTCTCACTCGCAATAAAATCATTGAAAGAATTAAGGATAATTTGATCGAAAACAAATCAGACGGCAACATGCAATTCTAAAGTGCCACGTGTCTATGCGGTGTTAATGGTTCGAGGGGGCAGGCAAAATCTTGTGCTGGCAACTTAACTAGCCCAAGAGATCGTCCGCACCCTCGACACTCTATTTTGAGACCTCAGAAACTCAGAGAAGTCTGACCAACCGCTTTACGCCTCATCATAAAAAACAATGCTCTTGATAGAGGGAACCACCTGATCAACCGCTGATCTTTGATGTGCCGCAACAGCCAGTACAACCAGCAATCCTATTCCCAGCGCTGCTGCTACGATCCAGCCCAGCATGCATTCCATTTTTTCTTTCTGGGGTACACTTACTCTCCATCCAATTCTATCTCCAGAATTTGAGACAGCATCTCTTTATTGATGCCCTGAGGCTTTGCCACTTCATTCTCCCATTTTGAAACCGACTGACGACTGACCTCCAATCTGGACGCCAGCTCCTCCTGAGAAAGATTCTTCGCCTCCCGGGCTTGTTTAATTTGTTCTCCGAATGTCATATTATTTTCTCTCCTTTGCATAATTTATAACCGGCTATGCACTCATTGTAACCGCAACTCAGGTTACAGGCCACCAATTTATCGCAACTTTGCAGTTGCACCTTTTGTTGCACGGCTTTATTCCCATAGCACAGAAAAATGCAGAGAGCCTTCACGCTCCCTGCACCTGTTGATTCGCTAAACTATTTATCTCTGCACTCTTCCGGAGGCATTGCCCTTGGCCAGGGCCTCCACCTCCTGCACACTTACCAGATTGAAATCATGCTCAATGGAATGTTTCAGGCAGGATGCCGCCACTGCAAAATTGATGCTTTCCTGGGGATCCTTTCCCATTAGCTGGGTGTAGATCAATGCACCGCCAAAACTGTCTCCTCCGCCCACACGGTCTACAATGTGAACCCGGTATGTAGGAGAAAAGTATGCCTGGCCACCGCTATAAAGCATAGCCGCCCAGTCATTGTCATTGGCAGATAAAGAACCTCGCAGAGTAATCGCTACCTGCTCAAATCCAAATTGCTCACTCAGCTGTCTGGCTACGGAAATATAACCCGCATGATCCAGCTTTCCTGCGTTGATATCTGTATTTTCCGCCTCAATGCCGAACACATCCTTTGCATCCTCTTCATTGGCAATGCACAAATCCACGTAGGGCATCAGTTCTGCCATGACTTTGCCAGCTTGCTCTGTGGACCAGAGTTTCTTGCGGTAATTCAGGTCACAGGAGATTTTTACACCTCTGGCCTTCGCGGCCTGACAAGCCTGCAGACATATCTGAGGAAGTTCTCCGCCCAGAGCCGGTGTAATACCCGTCCAGTGGAACCAATCTGCTCCCTCAAAAATCTTATTCCAGTCATATTCTTCTGCTCTGGACAAGGCAACGGCGGAATATTCCCTGTCATAGATTACCTTGGAGCCTCTCTGGGAAGCGCCTTTTTCCACATAATACAGTCCCAGTCTTTTACCGCCTCTGAGCATCAGGGAAGTGTCTACCCCATATCTGCGCAGCGCATTCACAGCGCTCTGCCCCACCTCATGCTCCGGCACCTTGCTTACAAAAGCCGCATCCATCCCATAATTTGCCAGGGACACTGCCACGTTGGCCTCTCCGCCTGCATAGCTGGTCTCAAATTTTTCTGCCTGTACAATCCGCAGATATCCTTCCGGATTCAAACGCATCATGATCTCGCCAAACGTAATAACTCTCTTTGCCATCATTTTTTCTCCTCTCACATAGCTTCCACAAATTTGCGAGCCGCATCGGTGATCTTGTCAAACTCACCCGCCGCGATCCACTGCTTGTTAACCAGATTACCTCCCACACCAGCACCTACGGCACCGGCTGCCAGGAATTCTGCCACATTTTTCTCATTTACACCGCCTACCGCCAACAGACGTACATGATTGATGGGTGCACAGACCGCCTTCATATAGGCCGCTCCCAAAGGACCTACCGGGAATAATTTCACAAAATCAGCCCCGTAGCGATGTGCCGCCAGGATCTCTGTAGGTGTCACAGCCCCTGGCATGGATACCATCCCGCCTTCCACCGTGGCCCGGATCACCGCTTCATTGGTGTCAGGAGATACAATAAACTGTGCCCCTGCCCCTTTGGCCAGTTCCACCATTTCCGTGGAGGTCACCGTCCCGGCGCCAAAGGCCATTTGATCACCCATCTGCTCCACCAGCAGTCTGATTGTATCTGAAGTCTGGGGCAAAAGCTGGGGTTTACTTTGGTCGAAGGTCACCTCCAACATGCGGATACCGCCTGCATACAGGGCCTTGGCAAGATTCAGACAATCTTCCCCATAAACCCCACGCACAATCGCGATCAGCTTGTGCTCTAAAACCTGCTCTATAATCTGCTCTCTCATATACAATTCCTCCTCTACCACTCGGCCACAGTACCGTCTGCATTTCGCCATACGGGATTTTTCCAGTGATGACCTATCTTTGCCTTTTCCATCACCAGCTCCTCATTGATCTCAATGCCAAGACCCGGCGCCTTCGGCATAGGAACCACTCCCTTTTCATAGTTGAATACATTAGGATCCTTCAGGTAGTCCAGCAGGTCGCTGCCTTCATTGTAGTGAATACCCAGGCTCTGCTCCTGAATCCAGGCATTGGGCGTACAGGCGTCCATGTGCAGACAAGCCGCCAGCGCAATGGGACCCAAAGGACAGTGGGGTGCTACCGCCACGTCATAAGCCTCCGCCATGGCAGAGATCTTCCTGCATTCCAGAATACCACCTGCATGAGACAGATCCGGCTGAATGATATCCACCACTCCCTGCTCAAATATTTTCTTAAAATCCCAGCGGGTAAAAAGACGCTCTCCCACCGCAATGGGTGTGGAGGTATACTTGGCGATCTCCACCAACGCCTCGTAATTCTCGGAGAGCACCGGCTCCTCAATAAACATCAAATGATAGGGCGCCAGCTGGTGTGCCAACTCCTTGGCCATACTCTTATGCACTCTGCCGTGGAAGTCCACCGCAATGCCAAAATCCTTGCCGCAGGTCTCCCGGATCGCTGCCACACGCTCACAGGCTGCGTCAATCTTGGCAAAACTATCGATATAGTGCAGCTCTTCCGTGGCATTCATCTTCACCGCTGTAAAGCCCAGCTCCTTTTGGGTCAAAGCGGCCTTGCCCACATCGCTGGGACGATCGCCGCCAACCCAGCAGTACACCCTGATATTCTCACGGCAGGCTCCGCCCAGAAATTCATAGACCGGCATATTGTAATACTTGCCCTTGATATCCCAGAGCGCCTGCTCAATACCCGAGATAGCACTGGAGATAATGGGGCCCCCCCTGTAAAATGCACCTCTGTACAGTGTCTGCCAAATATCCTCAATATTCCGAGGATCCCGACCGATCAAGTATTCCTCCATCTCCCGCACACAGGCTGCAACCGTATCAGCCTTGCCTTCAATAACCGGCTCACCCCAACCGGATATACCCTCATTCGTGTCAATCTTCAGAAACATCCAGCGGGGTTCTACTGGGTAAAGTGTCAGCTTCGTGATCTTCATGCTGCTTCCTCCTTAAAATAAATTTCCAAAATGTGCATCCGTCATTTCAATAGTGCCACTGATTTGGGCCGCCGCCTTCTGTAAGGTGACAATCGTATGATCCTTCTTTTCCTTGTCAAACCGGAAAACAGGGATTGCCACACTGACAGCCGCCACAATCCGCCCATGTTTGCGGATAGGAACTGCAAAGCACCTGATATGCTCCATGGACTCCTCTGTCTCCCAGGCATACCCTTCCTCCCGCGCAAGACCAAGCTGCTTTGCCAGAACCTCCACATCCGTGATGGTATGAGCGGTCAGAGCCTTCAGTCCCTCCGGATAAAGAGACTGCAGTTCCTTCTCCACCATATCACTGAGCAGCGCCTTGCCGATACTTGTGGCATAGGCCGGCATCCTGCGACCGATAGAGGTAAGCATACGTAGAGGCTGCCTGGAATCCACCTTGTCCAGATACAACACATACCCATCCTCCAAGGCGCCAAAATAACAGGTCTCCCCCAACTCCTCCACCAACTGCTCCAGCTGTTGATGAACAAAATTTAAGGTGGGAAAATTTCCGGAAAAGGCGGATCCCAAAGAAAACAGCGCCGTGCCCGGCTGATATCTTCCCATATCATCCTGTGTCAAATATCGATACCCACAGAGCGTCTGCAGGATCGGCACCAAGGTGCTCTTGGGAATCTGTAACTCGCTGCTAAAGTCTGTCAGCCGCTTTCCTTCACCGCTGCCCACTACCGATTCTAAAATTTCCAATACTCGAATTGTTGGTTGATGCATATCACCACTCCTTTTGTTTGTTCGTATATTCGAACAATATTCGTATATCTGTTTTTCTTGATTATAAGTCAATCAAAAGAATCTGTCAATAATATCATATAAAAAGGTGCTATCAAAAGCATACTCTTTGATAACACCTAAAAACTATTTTTTATTTACAATCCGATTTGCTTCTTCCTGCCAAGCGATCCACCCGTCCGTATCCCAGGCCGGCGTGCGCCAAAGCACACCCTCACTCTGCTCCCGCAAAGCCACCAGCGTCAGATTCACAAACTCTCTGGCGGAGTAACACAAAAGCTCTGCATTCCCGCAGCAGCTTTTAGTCACCAAACCTTTTTGCTCTAATTGCTCATATACCCATATATTACGCACATGGGGCCATACGCCGGGCTTGTTCCATGCGCTGAGCCGATCTTTCATGACGGCATATTGGGGATGCTTTTCCAGAGCCTTCAAACATTCTTCTATGTAAACATACTCCGCATAATGGCGGAAGGTAGTATACAGGGCAGTAACCCCCAACATTACAATCTTGGCATCCATTTGATACATC
The DNA here is from genome assembly GCA_015056865.1 of Lachnospiraceae bacterium. Taxonomy (GTDB): domain Bacteria; phylum Bacillota; class Clostridia; order Lachnospirales; family Lachnospiraceae; genus Acetatifactor. The sequence continues at coordinate 80,130 of SVFM01000008.1, read as the reverse complement.
TTTTCCCAGGGAGAATCTGCAGAAAAAGGGGTGTCACCCATATTGCCGAAGCGTTTTTGGGTGTGCCCATGATGCTCCGTCAGATAGACTGCCGCTTTTCCACAGGCCGCTACTGAGTGGGTGGCCTGGTCGCTGCGCAGGCTACCGGGGCGCTTACGAAAATACTCTGTCAGATATCCTGTATCGGAAGGCTTGTTGTTGTGCCAGGTCTCATAGGAGTGTGCAAAATCCTTTTGACAAAGAGTGGGCATTACCAAAGTCCCCTCCTGACCCAGCACCTCCAGAAAACCGCTGACAACCGTCTCTGCTCCTCCCTCCACAGGTCCTAGGCTTTTAAAAGAGGAATGCACCAGTACCACATCTCCTTGTCGGATCCCCAACTCCTTTACCCCGCGGATCACATCTTCTCTGGTCACAACCATCTTACAAATCCAATCCTTTCGCCTCATCACAGCCCAGTGCAATGTTCATACACTGAATGGCTGCGCCGGATGCGCCCTTACCCAAATTATCAAACTGAGCAGAAACGACGATACGCTCCTCGTTTCCTGTTACATAGATCTTCATGCCATCCCAGCCTGACAAGCCGTTTCCTGCCAAAAATCCGGTAGCTGCGATCTCATCATCCGCAGCACTCACTTGAATAAATTTCTCTCCCTGATAATACCGGGCATAATACGCAAGCAAAGATTCCGGTGTCTCCTTCTTTGCCAGCAAATCTGTAAACAGCGGTACAGAAACCAACATTCCGCTGTAATAATCATCAATGATAGGAGAAAACAGCGGGGCTCGATCCAGCCCTGTGATCGCCTTCATCTCCTTCAGATGCTTGTGCTGCTGAGTCAGCGCATACTCTCTGCCGGAGGACAGTTCAGCCGGCCGCTCCTGGCTCTCATATGCAGCGATGGTCTTCTTGCCGGCTCCGCTGTATCCGGACAGCGCAAAACTGCTCACCGGGTAATCCTTTGGAAGGATACCGCCTGCAACCAAAGGATATACCAGAGAAATAAATCCGGATGCATAACAACCCGGAACAGCAATTCTCTTACCCTTTCTGATTGCTTCTCTATGTCCCTTGGATAATTCTGGGAAACCGTAAGCCCATCCTTCCAACGTACGATGGGCAGTGGAGGCATCGATAATGATCACGTTTTCATTCTCTACCAGAGAAACAGACTCCTTTGCAGCCACATCAGGCAGACACAAAAAAGTAATATCCGATGCATTGATCATCTTCTTTCTCTCTTCCGGATCCTTTCTCACTTCCGGATCAATGCGCAAAATCTCTATGTCATCACGATTCTGAAACCGCTCATAAATTCTAAGTCCTGTGGTACCTTCACTTCCATCAATAAATACCTTTGTTTTCATACTATGTAATCTCCTCTTTTCACACGATAGAACGTTTGCGAAACCGGGTTGAGGAAGGGCAGGGCTATTGTTTTTGCTCAGTGCCCTTGAAAAACGTCAGCACTTGATTTTTTTCAAGCAGTTGCGCCGAAAAAATCATAGTACTGCTACGTTTTTCACGGAGTGAGAACGTGCCTGAGCCGAAACAATAGCCCTGCCCTTCCTCAACCCGGTTTTGCAAACTTCTTTGTTCTTATGATTATAACCTCGTCTGCCCTGTAATTCAATGACTTTGTTGTTTTTTTCCAACATTGGACTCCCGTATGGCTTTTCGCACCGGAAGCACCGCCGAAGGAGACACGGACAGTTCATCAACATCCATTTTTAAAAAAGTTTCTGTCAAAGAGGTGTCAGCTCCCAGCTCCCCGCAAATACCGGCCCAGATGCCGGCTCTGTGGGCATTGTCCACTACCATCTGTATCATTTTCAGCACTGCGGGGTGATGTGCATCATAAAATTCATCCAGCTTGGGATTCTGTCTGTCGATAGCCAAAGTATATTGAGTCAGGTCATTGGTGCCGATACTGAAGAAATCTACTTCCTCTGCCAGTCTATCACTGATCATCACCGCCGCCGGCGTCTCGATCATGATGCCCTGCTCCATGTCCCGGTAGGCAATCCCCTGGCTTTCCAGCTGATCCTTTACCTGGGCCACCAGTTCTTTGATACGTCTTATCTCCTCCAAAGAAATGATCATTGGATACATAATTGCCAGATTGCCGTAGGCGCTGGCCCGGAAGATCGCCCTCAGCTGAGTCATAAATACCTGGGGCCTATCCAGACAAATGCGGATGGCCCGGTATCCCATAGCAGGATTCTCCTCGTGAGGGATCCCAAAGTACTCTGCCTGCTTGTCAGCGCCGATATCCAGGGTGCGGATAATCACCTTCTTGCCGGCCATGGTCTCTGCCACCGTCTTATAAATCTGAAATTGTTCCTCCTCCGAAGGATAGTCGTCCTTTTCCAAATACAAAAATTCGCTTCGAAATAGTCCTATCCCCCCCGCGTCATTCTGTATGACCAATGCCAGATCCTTGATATTTCCCACATTAGCATACAACTGGATCTCCTTACCGTCCAGTGTCACATTGGACTTGCCCTTTAAAGATTGCAAAAGATCCTTCTTTTTCTCCTCTGCCGCTTTTCTAGACTGCATTTCCAGCAAAAGCTCCTCCTCCGGCTCCACGTAGAACAATCCCTGAAAACCATCCACAATACCCCTCTTGCCATCCAGTTGCTCCAACAGATTCCTTTCGTTTGCCCCGGTTTCCCCCTGTCCCTCGAGGCTTGTATTTACCAGGGCAGGGATGCCCATGGTCTTAGCCAGAATGGCCGTATGGGAATTGACAGATCCCTGCAAAGTCACAAAAGCCAACACCTTTTCCTTATCCAGCTGCACCGTCTCGCTGGGCGCCAGATCCCGGGCCACGATGATCATCGGTTCTGCAACTGTGGGTCCGGCACCAGAGGCTCCTGTAAGCACGTTTAACAGACGTTCTGACACATCTTTCACATCCGCCGCCCGTTCCCTCATATAAGGGTCCTCCATGACAGAAAACATCCGGGAAAAGTTGTCCGCCGTCACTGCCACTGCGTACTCTGCATTGACCTCCTGGCAACGGATAATGTTTTCCACAGACTCCATATAGTCCCCATCCTGCAGCATCATCTGATGCACTTCAAAAATAGCCGCCTCCGCTTCGCTGACCTTTTTCAAAGATGTCTCGTATAATTCCCCCAGTTGCTCTATGGCCAGTTCACGGGCATGGTGAAACCGCTGGACTTCTGCATCTGTATCCGCGGCCCTGCGGCGCTTCACCTGCTGCTGCCCCTTCTGATAAACACAGATCCTGCCCACGGCAATTCCTCCAAACGCACTTTTTCCTCGAAATGTCAGCATACCTAACCTCCCGTTACTTATAGGTTCTCCTTCAAAAACAAATCTATCTCCGCAATCGCCTTATCCTCATCCGCACCCTGGGCTGTCACTGTGATTTCCTGTCCCTGCTTTGCCCCCAGGCCCATGATCGCAAAGATCCTTTTGGCATCCGCAGTCTTATCCTCCTTTTGGATGGTGATCACACTGGCAAAGGTTGTTGCCAATTTGACCAACAGCCCTGCAGGTCTGGCATGGATCCCCTCCGGATCCCTGATAATATATTTTAACTCTTTCATCCTCAAATTTCCTCTACTTTCTTTTTCAATAGGCCCAAAAGAATCGCCGAAATCACCGTTCCCACCAACAATGATACCACATACATCAGGGTGTTTTCCACCACCGGAAAGACAAAGATGCCTCCATGGGGCGCCATCAACATACACCGAAACAACATGGATAGCATTCCTGCTGCCGCGCTGCCGATGATACAGGAGGGCAAAACCCTCAAGGGATCAGAAGCTGCAAAAGGAATGGCACCTTCGGTAATAAAGGCCAGCCCCATAATAAAGTTTGTGGGCCCTGATTCTCTCTCCTGGCGGGTAAATTTGTTGCGAAAGAGCAAAGTAGCCAAAGCGATGGCACAGGGTGGCACCATACCGCCTACCATGACCGCTGCCATAATATCATAATTGCCCGATACAATGGAAGCCGTTCCAAATACATAGGCCGCCTTGTTAAAGGGCCCGCCCATGTCAATGGCCATCATACCGCCTACCACTGCCCCCAGCAAAAGCTTACTGGTACTGCCCATCCCCAGCAGCGCATCGTTGAGCGCCGTGTTCAGGGCACCGATAGGAGGCTCCACGATAAAACGCATGATCAAACCTATCAACAGTATACCAAAAAGTGGATACAACAGTACAGGGGCTAATTTTTCAATTGCCTCCGGCAGCTTTTCAAACAGCTTGCGCAAAAGTACGATCAGGTATCCTGCTATAAAACCTGCCGCCAGTGCTCCCAAAAATCCCGACTTGCCGCTTGCTGCCAGAAAACCGCCCACAAAACCTGCGGCCAGACCTGGCCTGTCTGCAATACTCATGGCAATATAGCCAGCCAGTATGGGAAGCATAAATCCGAAAGCCGCATCGCCAATGCTTTTAAACAACGCCGCCGTAGGGGTAATGGAACCGAAGCTTCCTCTCAGTTCAGCAGACAAACTTTCCATATCCACGCTCACCGAATCTATCAAGAAAGCCAGCGCGATCAAAATACCGCCGCCTACCACAAAGGGCAACATATGGGATACTCCATTCATCAGATGCATATAGATTCTGTGGCCTGCAGATGCACCTGCCTTTTCCCTGGTGGTTTGACTTTCTGTCCCGGAATCCCGCTTTCCTGCCAAATACACGGGGGCATCTTTCCGAAGGGCTCTCTGTACCAGCTGATCCGCCTTGCTGATACCGTCAGATACCTGGCACTCTATGACACGCTTGCCCGCAAACCTGTCCATGGGCACCTTGGCATCCGCTGCAATAATGATACAATCTGCCTCTTGAATTTCCTGCTCTGTCAGCACATTTTTGGCTCCACCCGATCCTCTGGTCTCCACCTTGATAGAACAACCATTCTCTCTGGCCGCTTTTTCCAGCCCTTCCGCCGCCATGTACGTATGGGCGATACCGGTGGGACAAGAGGTCACCGCCAAAATCCGAGGAGACTGTTGCCCTGACTCTTTTTCCTGTCTTGCAGCCTCTGCCTGATCAATGATGTGCAAAAAGTCCTCCACATCCTTGGCACACTTTAATTTCTCTACAAAATCAGAATTCATCAGTAAAACCGATAATCTGCTCAGTACCTCCAAGTGCACATTATCTTTGGTATCCGGCGCCGCAATTAAAAAAAGCAGCTGTACCGGCTGATCATCCAGTGATGCAAAATCTACGCCTCCGGGAATTACCATGGCAGCCAATCCCGGGGCTTTTACGCCGCCGCACTTGCCGTGAGGTATGGCGATCCCTTCCCCAATGCCGGTGGTCCCTTCCTTTTCCCGTGCAAAGACCTGATTAGTGTACTCCTCCACGTTGCTGATCTTCCCACTCTTTGTCATCAGATGAATGGCCTGCCGTAAAGCCTCCTGCTTATCCTTCGGAGCCGCTTGCAGATCAATGCTCTCCCTACTGAGTAATTCTGTTATTTTCACTATAATTCCTCCATTTGACTCAAAAGTTTTTCTACCTCCTCTTTTGTAGCTAACAGCTTGGAAAATGCACTGGCACTTCCCGCCGCAACACCTGTCTGGAATGCCTTCTTATAATTTCCCGATTCTTTGCAGCCCTCGCCCCCGAGAAAACCGGCCAAAAATCCGGCTACCATAGAATCTCCCGCACCCACTCCATTGATCAACTTGCCCTTAGGCGCCGGACTTTCGTATATTTTGCCGTCCTGGGCGGCAAGAACAGCACCCTCACCTGCCATGGACACCAACACATTGCACGCTCCCATCTCCTGCATCTTTTTTGCATAGGGAATCACATCTGCTCTCTTTTGCAGCTTTATCCCGAAAATCTCACCCAGCTCATGATTGTTGGGCTTGATCAAGAACGGCTTATGCTGCAACACCTTGCACAGCAGATCACCGGTTGCATCCACCACGATCCTGATTCCTTTGCCCTCCAGTCTGACCATAATATCCCGATAAATGGTGTCGGGTACACTTCTGGGTATACTGCCGGCAAGCACCAGGATGTCCTCCCGATCAAGCTGATCCAAACGCTGTAAAAGCTTGTCCAGGCTGACAGGATCAATCTCCGGCCCCGCGCTGTTGATCTCCGTTCCCTCTACAGACTGTAGCTTTACATTGATGCGGCTCATCCCTGCGGGCAGCTCCACAAATTCTGTTTTACAGCCCATCTCATTAAGCCGCCTGCGAATCTCCTCACCGGTAAAGCCTGCAGTAAATCCCAGTGCCGTACTCTCAAATCCTAGGTTGGAAAGCACGATGGACACATTGATCCCCTTACCCCCGGGAAGCATATATTCCTCCACTGTGCGATTGGTCATACCCATCTGGAAGTCCTCTACCGTAACCATATAATCCAGTGCCGGGTTAAACGTAATTGTATAAATCATAGTCAGCCTCCTTTTTACTGAACATAGGCGGAAATAAGGCAGGGCAGTCCGGGTAAGGCTTGGGCCGAAGTTCCGGCACGTTCTCACTCCGTGAAAAACGCAGCGGTACTAAGAATTTTTCAGCGCAAGATTGCTTGAAAATTCAAGTGCCGGCGTTTTTCAAGGGCCGGAACTTTCGGCCCAAGCCTTACCCGGACTGCCCTGCCTTATTTCCGCCTACGTTGATGAAAAAGACTGCTACCTATCAGTAACAGTCTTTTCCATTTTATCATATTCTATTCTTCCTTGCCACTGGTTTATATTTATGATAGTATTTTCTTGAAAATTTTGCATAGAAAGGAAATTGCCATGATATTTGATTCCCATGCCCATTATGATGATGAAGCTTTTGATGAAGATAGAGAGCGCCTGCTACAACAGCTGCCAGAGGAAGGCATTACCCGGGTGGTCAATGTGGGAGCCAGCTTTGACACCTGCGAAAAAACAATCGCGCTGATGGAACGCTATGACTATGTATATGGTGCTCTGGGGATTCACCCAAGCGATACAGATACCCTCACCGAGGAGAACTTTACCCGACTGGCCCATATGTGTGAACACGAAAAATGTGTTGCGGTAGGAGAGATCGGTCTGGACTACCACTGGGATGAGCCGGACCGTGAAATCCAGAAAAAGTGGTTTCGCAAACAGCTGAATTTGGCCAGAGAGCTGAAACTACCTGTGGTCATCCATTCCAGAGATGCGGCCCAGGATACCATTCAAATTATGCGGGAAGAGCATGCAGAAGCAATTGGCGGCGTAATCCATTGTTTTGCTTACACCAAAGAGACCGCACAAATCTTTCTGGACATGGGCTTTTTTATCGGCGTGGGAGGTGTGGTAACTTTTAAGAATGCCAAGAAATTAAAGGAAGCCGTAGAAATGATTCCTCTGGAACGGATCGTACTGGAGACAGATTGCCCCTATCTGGCTCCGGATCCCCACAGAGGTCAGCGGAACTGTTCCTTGTATATTCCCCATATGATCGAAAAAATAGCAGAAATAAAAGGACTGCAGCCCACCCAGGTGGAAGCTGCAGCCTATGAAAATACTTTGCGTTTGTATCAGATGTGATCTTAAAAGAAATTCAGCATGCCTGCAATCTGCACGATCAAGGGCAGGGAGATGATAGACAGCAGAGTGGAAATAACCACTGTCTCCACTGCATAAGAATAATCACTGTTATGCAGCTGTGCATACACAGCCACATTGGAGCCAACCGGACAAGCTGCTACGATCAAAAGCGCCAGCTTCATCTCTGAAAACTCCTTAGGCAACAACCAAAGCAACAGCAGACACACGGCCGGTATGATCACCAGACGAACGACTGAGAGCAGATATAGCTTGGGTTTGCTAAACATTTTGCCAAGCTTGGTCTGAGCCAGATAAATACCAATGGTGAACATAGCCAGCGGTGTATTGACACCGGATATGTACTGAATGCCCTTGTGTACCAGTTCCGGCATGGGCAACTGGGTTAAGAAGAAGAACAGACCGATCAGGATCGCTATCATAAAGGGGGCTGTAAACAATCTCTTCAGCAAAGGTGCCGCACCGCCGCCCTTTCCCTTTTCCTGCCCTTTTGTCAGCAGAGCAACGCCGTAGGTCCACTGCATCAGATTAACCATGGCAATAAAGGTGGCTACATAGAACACCGCCCCATCACTTAAGGATGCTGCGATCAGCGGTATGCCAAAGAATCCCGGGTTGGAAAAAGAGGACGCAAAACATGCGATGGGATCCTTACGGAAAAACAACCGGGAGATGACCACGGATATCAATACTACAACAGCCGCCGCAACGGTACTGTACAAAAGTCCCATGAGACGCTCTTTAGAAAAGTCCACCAGGAAACTGTTGATGATCACACAGGGCAGGGAAAGGTAGATCAGGATGTTGCCCAGCGTACGGTTTCCCTCCATGGTGATCTTCTTGGTGCGAAAACAGATGTAACCCACGCCTGCTAACAAAAACATGATGATAACCTGTTTTACTACTAATAATGCTGTGTCTGCCATAAAAACCTCCGTAAAATAAATTGTATTTCTGGTATAAATGTGGTACGATACTTATATTAAAATAAATATAAGGAGTGCTGTCTATATGGAATGGAGTCAACTTCAAAAATTTAAAGTCGCTGCCCAAGAAGAGAATTTCTCCCGGGCCGCAGAACTTCTGGATACTTCCCAACCCTTTCTCAGCCAATCTATTCGCCGACTGGAGGATGAGCTTGGATACACCCTGTTTGACAGAGAGGGCAAACGGATCTTTCTGAATGATTCCGGTAGGATTTTCTTACAAACCGTACTGCAGATGGAGGAGCTAATGAGCAATACCCAGCTGCGCCTGGAAGAACTGAACAACATTAGCCATCCGGAAGTATCTCTGTTTGTTTCTTCTGCCTCAACCCTGCTGCCTGAGCTCCTTTTATATTTGCGCAAACGTAATCCCAAAATTCGATACAAGATCCGCCAATGGAAAGGCAGTAACGAAATCGTAGAAGATGATATCCAAATCCTACCCGGTCCCATCGGCAGAATGCCGGCTCTTTCTTTCCAGGAAAAAAATGTTTCTGATAAAAACACCGGCGATGAGATTCTTCTGATCGAAGAAATCCACTTGGCCCTTCCCCAGGAACATGTGTTACTACAAAAAGAAGAAATCACTATGAATGATCTGCGGCTTCAGGAGTTTATCATGCTGAATGACTCCTGGACACTGGGCAAGGCTATCCAGCAGGAATTCCATCGGCAATTGTTTACCCCGAAAAACATTATTTTGGTGGACAACCCCAACATGATGCGGGAATTTCAAAAGTCTCGTATTGGCATTGCCTTCGTCCCTTCTATCTCCTGGCATTACTTTGCCGGCAACGAAATTGTACTCCGCCCGGTTGCGGATTTCTCTTTAAGCCGCATGGTGCACCTGCGCACCAAACCACGCAGGTACCTGACAGAGGAGCAAAAAGAGTGTATCCGCGGTATCCGGGAGTTTTTCTCAGAAAAGAGACGGCAATATCATTCGCAATAGCCTTCCATGATCTTATCCATCACCAGAGAGGTGGTGTACAGGAGCATATCCGGATAATAAGCGTATCTGGGACCCATCTCGGCTGTGATCCAGTCATTATAGCCTATCTCCGCCAGCGCCTTCATCACGGCCGGGAAGTCCACGTTACCTTCCATCAGATCCACGAAACTGTTGCTCGCCTTTTTAAAGTCTTTTACGTGTATCTTTTTGATTCTCTTGCCCAAGATTCTGATCCACATATCCGGATAACCGGTGCGCAGAATGTTTCCTACATCAAAATAGGCACCCACATAATCAGACCCCACCTTGTCAATAAAATCACGGAACTCCAGGGGGGATAAGAGAAGTTTATTTCCAACATTCTCCAGACCAATGGAAACCTTTTTCTCCTCCGCATAAACCGCTAGCTCCTTGATTCCCTCCAAAGCTCTTTCATATGCTACATCATAGTCAATCAGTTCGCAATTGGGTATAAAGTCTACGCCTACTGCCCCCGGTACCACCAGCACCGTGTCGCAGCCCAGCCAGGAAGCAATATCCAGCTGTTTTCTGACAATGGCCTTTGCCTTTTCTCTGATCTCCTCATTTGCGGAAGTCAGCAGATTGTCCCAATGAAGAGAAGTTGCCACACTGTACAACTCTATTCCGTATTTTTCAGCCTGCTCCCTGATTTTCTCCATGTCTTCTTTGGTAGAATCCATGATGATTTCGCCAGCATCTTCCAAAGAAAGTTCTACACCCTGATAGCCTGCTTTTTTTGCCAACTTAAAGGTTTCCTCCAAAGACTGGGGAGGAAAGGACCAGATGGTAATACCTTTTTTCATGATAAACCCTCCTTCAGATTTTTATTATTGTTCCACTGCCATAGCCGCTGCTCCGATAATGCCGGCATCATTTTTCAGCTGTGAAATAACTACTTTTACGGGAAGTTTTATTTTTTCTCTCAAAGGCTGCACCAAAGCATCCTCCTGATTGGTGACTGCACCTCCCAAAACAACCACATCCGGCTGGAAGATTCTTGTGAGGCTGGTTACTCCCACTGCCAGATAATTCAAATAAGAATCCAACACCTGCTTAGCCACAGGGCATCCCGCTTTCACTGCATCAAAAACACTCTGCCCGTTAACCTCTTCTTTACAAAACTGTGCCAATACACTGTCCGGATTCTGCTCTGCAGCCAACTGGGTCTCGCGAATCAGTGCTGTAACGGAAGCGTACTGCTCCAAACAACCCTTTTGTCCACAACGACAGGGGCGTCCACTGGCATCTATCACCATGTGGCCGAATTCCCCTGCACCTCCGCGGGTTCCGAAATAGGGCTTTCCATCAATGATGATACCACCGCCCACACCGGTACCCAATGTGATCATAACCAGATTCTGATACTCTCTTCCGTTGCCTGCATATAATTCTCCACAGATGGCACAGCTGGCATCGTTTGCAAGCTTTACCGGCAGACCCGTAGCCTCCTGTACGGGACCCGTCATGGGAGTGTTCTGATAAGGAATATTTGCACAGCGCACGCATATACCATTTGCATAATCCACTGTGCCCGGAGTTCCGATACCAATGGCAGTCAGAGGATATTCCTTTTGCAATTCCAAAGCCATCTTGATAATATCTTCTACAATAGCCTGTGCACCATGCTGGGTAGCCGTAGGTATGGATCTTCTGGCCACAATGTTGTAATTTTCATCAATAATACCAAATTTAATGTTTGTTCCGCCTATATCAACACCTAAAATCATTTTATCACCTACTTTTCATATACGCATGTTCCATTCACAAATGTAAATATGGGCTTATAATTTCTGTCAAGTACCACCAGATCTGCCAGTTTTCCAACCTGAATGCTGCCGGTAACCTGATCCAGTTTCAGACTTTTGGCCGGATTTAGGGAAGCCATTTTAGAAATATCCTCCAACGGCAGACCACTTGCAAGAAGGTTATGCACACCGTCCAACATAGTCTTGGCACTGCCTGCGATGGTTCCATCCGCAAGACGAACCACCCCGTCCTTCACATATCGGGTCAATCCATCCACTGTAAACTGCTCTACATTCATACCCGCCGCATGTCCTGAGTCACTGATCATATTGATATTATCTGCTCCCTTGAGCAGGTATACCATCTTTACAACCGCGGGATGCAAGTGTACATAATCACAGATCATTTCGCAGACCACATCCGGGTTTGTCAGACCTGCACCCAGCACTCCCGGTTCTCTGTGATTCAATCCCACCATCGCATTAAAAGTGTGGGTTAGTTGAGAAGCACCAGCCTCAATTGCAGCCTGGGTCTCATCAAAAGTTGCCATCGTATGACCCAGGGAAACGGTAACACCCCTGCCTACGGCATAACGTATCAGATCCGTTGCTCCTTCTGCCTCCGGTGCAACGGTCATGATTTTTATATATCCTTTGCTTTTTTCCAGCATACGATCAAACTTATCTGTGTCTGGTCCTATGATATTTTCAGGATTCATTGCCCCTTTCTTTTTACTGCTGATAAAAGGACCCTCTGCATGAATACCCAAAACCTTAGCTCCCTTGGGAACTGTTATTTCTGCTGACGCGGCAGCCACCTCAAGCTGACGCAACAGATCATCAAAGGCGGAAGCTGCTGTAGTGACAGCCAGTCCCGTAACCCCTTGAGTCGCTTCAAACCGACACATCGCCTCCAGATCGGGTTTGGCATCACTGATCCTGGTGCCATAGGCCCCATGAATATGGGTGTCTATAAAACCTGGAAGAATATAACAATCGGAAACATCCAACCGGTCCTCTCCCTGCAGATCCTCTCCCAACCTTACAATTTTATCTTGATCAATCTCCAGATCCATCTTCTTTAGACGGAAATCATGATCCATTACCAAGCCGCCTGTTAAAATCATCGCAGCGCCTCCTCTTATTTCTGTATAGCCAAACGGCGGCACGCTGAGCGAGCCGCCTTATTGGACTCAAAAGGCCGGGGTGTCGAAGATCCTTTTGAGTTTAAAATTTAGCTACATAATACTTTTTAAGAATGTTACAGCTGTCTTGATATCCGCAGCAGGATCCTCACCCACTTCTCTCTCAATGGTCAAAAATCCGCGATAACCAATATCATCCAGTGCTGCCAAATACTCCTTGTAAGGAACCTGTCCCTGACCCAAAGGCATTTCCTTGTAGTTTTTCACAAGGCCGTCACGAGAAATAATCCCATAAATCTGCTCCGGATTGGTATATCCATATCTGGTACCGTCCTTCGCATGGGTGTGCACAATATAATCCTTCAGGTTGTATACTGCCTGCACCGGATCGTCTCCTGTGATCATGATCAGGTTGGCAGGATCCAAGTTAACTGCCACACCTGTGGAACCCAGAGAATCCAGGAAGTTCTTCAAAACCAATGAGGTCTCAGGACCTGTCTCAATGGCAAAATGAGATCCAATACTGTCCGCATAACGGGCCAGCTGGGAGCAGGCCTCCTGCATAATCTTATAACGCTCGTGATTCGGATCTTCCGGGATTACACCGATATGTGTGGTAACCACGTCAGACTCCAATTCTTTAGCTAAATCCATGATTCTTTTGGATTTCTCAATGAGTTCTGTGTTTTTCTCCGGTCTCCAGAAACCCTCTCCCAGATCACCGCAAATGGCCGAAAATACCATTCCATGAGATTTCACAAGATCTAATAACTCTTTTCTCTTTGCACCCACCAGATTTTCCGGGGAATTCTCTCCACTGGTAGAGTACATCTGCAAACCCTTTGCACCAATCTCTGCAGCCTTTACAACTGCGCTTTTGGTATCCAAACGAAAGGAATCCAGCATTGCTCCTATAGGAAACTGATACATATTGATACCTCCTGTTTCTTATGAAAGATGCACAATAGCACCTGTCTCTGCAGATTTGATCTCAGCCAGAGCCAGATCCAGAGTCTGCTTGGTGCTACCCGGAATCAGAACTCTAACAGGCCTGTCTTCCTTGATGGCGCTAATCAGCTCTTTCATCTCCTCCAGATAAGGATTTGCTCCGGAAAGAGGCACATCAATAGTAGGTCCGTCGATGGGATGAATCTTCACTTCACCATTTTCCTTCATTTCCAAAGTAGCGTTCTCAAAGACTGCAAAATAGCCTCTCCGGAAGCCAAAACTATCACCAAAGCTCCAGTCACAATCAGCTGTAATATGGGTTCCATCCTTATAGAAATAGCGGGTAGAAATAGATTCAAATTTGGTACGTCTGTGAGTCGCAATAGAGGATACATACTCCGGCAGACCAAATACCCAGTTAATCAGATCAACATCATGTACATGCAGATCCAAAGCTGCACATCCACTCTTCTCAAAATCTTCGTACCAATGATCCCAGCCCCAAACAGGCACCAGGCTGAAACGATGGAAATGCGCACGGACAAATTTACCCAACTCGCCGTTTTCTACATATTTCTTCAACATTCTGCAACCATCGTTGAAACGCAGACACTGACCGATCATCAGCTTCTTTCCGCAACGGTTTGCAGTCTCAATCATCTGCAGAGCCTGCTCAGAAGTACGAGCCATGGGCTTCTCTGAGAATACATGAGCGCCAGCCTCCAGTGCCATGATCGCATATTTGGAATGCAGATAAGTAGGAAGGGCGATCACTGCCAGATCAATCTCTTCCTTCTGAAACATCTCTTCTGCGTCTGTATAGAAATTAATACTGTCTAAATTTGCATTAGTTTCCTGCTTGCCCAAATTGGTATTGGCAGTCTCTTTCAGCTTGTTCTTCTCTACATCACACAAAGCTACTAACTGAATATCATCCTTCAGAGACAATAAATTATTCAGATGCAATTTGCCCAGACCACCTAATCCGATTACTGCACATTTTAACATAATTCTCAAATCCTTTCATCTATTAATCAAAATTGTAATCTACAGTTACCTTGTTGCCTGTCTTGAAGGATTCAACGATAGCCAGACAAACAGAAGCTGTGGAAGCACCTTGGACACCATCTGTGGGAACATGCTTGCCTTCTAAGATACAGTTAACAAAATCCTGAACCTCAGCCGTTGCATTATGATTTGCTAATGCAATGGGAATTCTGATCTCAGCAGATTGCTGATGCATGTCTTTCACTGTGTCATTTTCTGTAAATCTCTCTAAGTATAGTGAAATATGGGGTGAGGTATTATCAAAGATAATCGTGCCTTTGGTTCCGTACAGTGCGGAACGCATGGTGTATGCACGCTTACAGCCATGAGAATTCATAACCTTACCGATAACGCCGGAAGGGAACTTCATAATGGCCAGGCTGCAATCGTGAATCGGCCAATCTTTCTGACAGAAATTATTTGCATAAGCAAACACTTCTTCAGGATTTCCTGCCATCATTCTGATCAAGTCAACAGCATGGCATCCACCACCGATGATGGCTTCGCGCTCCGGCTGTTTTCTCCATCCATCTGTACCGAATTTGCCTGTGTAATCATGCGCATATTCGGATTCCACCATAAAGAGCTCGCCGATAACGCCGGCATCTAACAGCTGCTTTGCTTTGACAAAAGCAGGTGTGTAACGGCCAATCTGACCTACCATCAGTTCTTTACCTGTTTCCCTTGCAACCTTAATCATTTCTTTACATTCGTTAAGATCAAGAGTCATGGGCTTTTCGCACAAAACATGCTTGCCGGCGCGCATAGCTGCAATAGCGATTTCTGCATGTACCTGATCAGGCAGAGGCAGGGTTACTGCGTCAATGTCTTCTCTTGCCAATAACTCATGATAGTCAGTGTAAACTGTAGGAGCGCCGAATCTCTCAGCTTTTTCCTCAGCCTTCTCACGATACTTGTCGCAGATAGCTACTAATTCTGCATTCTTTGCCTGGTTGATGCCATCCAAATGATAGATAGAAAAGCTACCTGCACCAATGACACCCATACGTAATTTTTTACTCATGTTGTTGTTCCTCCTAGTAAATTGTTTTTGTTTGTTTATTTATAGATTAGCTTTTCAGCTAATTTTACAACGTGATCCGCCATGAAGTATCCTGCTTCCGGAATCAGCTTGGAAGTAGGAATCTGGGCTTCGTAAAGATCTGTTCCGAAAGCCTGGCGGGTAGGGATATAGCCGCTGTCTCCTCCATTTGCCATCTCCGCAACCATATTGAAAGCAAGTGGTGAATGGTCTTTAATATATCTTCCAAACTCTGCATATATCTCACTGCACATGGCGTATAACATACAGTCACCGATCCGAAGGGCTTGCACCACCAACGGCAGTTTCTCCGGCAACTGCACAAACCGCAGTACTTTTTCTGCCCGTATACGTTTATATCCTTCTCCATTGGGGTCGTGGACACTGTACTGCACGCCTTCTGTGGTAGAATACTTTTTGATCAGATCCTTATACTCCTGAATTTCATCCTCGGAAACTTTTCTTCTCTCGACCTCCAGATATTCCTTCTTACCGTCTACACAGGTGATTGCCAGGGGCTCTGCCTTCTCATAAAGGTTGCGCACCTCATCCGCCAGTCGCTGTCCAATACGAATATAGGGCGGGTCTGCAAAAAAGTCATCGAAGGTCCTGCTCACATCAAAATGATTCACATTACCGCAGCAACCATTGACAAATACCGTGACAAAGTCCTGTCCATAAGTCTTTTTCAGTTCTTTTGCCAGAATGCCCACATAGTCACTACAATATTTGGTGCAAGGCTTTCTATCTGAAATACAATCGTTATGTAGGCCAAAATTCACGAGAGCTCCCATGGGATGATCCTGCTCGTCGCAGATAAACATCACTGCCAGCTCCGGATCCAACTCTCCGAAAGGTTCGACTACATCCGGGTTTTGCCAGCCGGGGTTCATCCAAACCTGGCCATTCTTCATCACATAATTGCGGATAAAGGAAATACCATGCACATCCGTTCTGCCCACCTTGGCTCCTGCGGGCTGCAGGCGCTGATACGCCAGAATACCACAGTCGCCTACAATGCGGCTCAAAAGATCATTGTAAATCGGATCCGCTATATAGTTGGGTTCAATATTTCCCCCCAAGGGACCTCCCGTATGGGTATGGGTTGCGTTGATCAAAACCCGGTCGGAGGAAATCCCTGTGGCCGCAGCAATTCTTTCCACTGCCACATCATGTATTGCTTGTGGTGTTCCAATCGCATCGATAGAAATTACAATGCCGCAAACTCCATCCACATCCACTGCCAGGGCTCTGGCATAGAGTTTCTCCAACACACCGTCCGCCACTCTTTTGCGATTGTAGCCACGCATATTACAACCCAAAGGAGGTGTAATATCCGCTTCATAAAATCCACACTTTACCATGATTTTATTACCTTTCTTATTTTACCAGTTCCTTAGCCAACTCCAACGCATGATCTGCTATCATATATCCAGCTTGAGGAATCAGGCTGGAGGTAGGAACCTGTACCTCATAAAGGTCCATTTCAAATGCCTGAAGTGTAGGTATGTAATTGGGGTCACCGCCGTTGGCCATCATTGCAACCATATTAAAGGCAGAAGGAGAATTCTTCTTCATATGAAGGCCGAACTCGGAATACAACTGGCCGCTTACCGCATACAGCATACAATCCCCGATTCGCAACGCCTGCACTGCCATAGGCAGCTTATCCGGCTTCTCCACAAACTTTAATACATTATCTGCACGCTTACGTTTCCAGCCCTCTCCGTGGGGATCATGAACACTGTAATACAGCCCCTCCATAGAAGGATATTTCTTAATTAAGTCTTTATATTCCTGCACTTCCTCCGGAGAAACCTGTCTTCTTTCTATTTCTATGATATCCTTTTTGCCATCCACCACGGAAATTGCCAGAGGCTTTGCCTCATCATAAAGGCTACGCACCTCATCCGCCAACCGTTTTCCGATGCGAATATAGGGGGGATCTGCAAAAAAGTCTGCAAAACTTTTGCTCACATCAAAATGGTTGATATTACCGCAACATCCATTGACCATTATTGTAACAAAATCCTGTCCGTAAGTCTTTTTCAACTCCTTGGACATGATACCTGAATAGTCGCTACAGTACTTGGTGCAGTGCTTACTGTCGGAAACACAATCATGATGCAGCGCATAATTCACCAGCGCACCCATGGGACGATCCTGCTCATCACAAATAAACATTACCGCCAACTCTGGATCCAACTCCCCGAAGGGCTCCTTGATCTCCGAGTTCTGCCAGCCAGGATTCGTAAATACTCTGCCGTCTTTCATGACATAATTGCGGATAAAGGAAATACCGTACACATCTTTCTTGGCCACCTTGGCATCTGCAGGTTGCAGACGCTGATAAGCCAGAATGCCACAGTCTCCCACGATCCTGCACAAAATATCATTGTAATAGGGGTCCGGCGTATAATACACATTTCCGTGATCACCCAAAGGGCCTCCGGTATGGGTGTGAGTTGGATTGATCAAAATCCGGTCGGAGGGAATTCCTGTTGCCGCAGTAATTCTTTCCACAGCTACATCATGCACACTCTGAGGCACCTGTTCAGCGTCAATAGAAATCACAATGCCACAAACTCCGTCTACATCCACAGCAAATGCTTTTGCATAAAGTTTTTCCAACACGCCGTCTGAAATTCTTCTCTTGAAATAACCAATCATATTACATCCCAAAGGGGGAGTAATATCTGCTTCATAAAATCCACATTTTACCATACTGTATTCCTCTTTTTTATTTCACCAGTTCCCTTGCCATTTCTAACGCATGGTCTGCCATAATATATCCGCCCTGAGGGATCAGTTTGGAAGAAGGAATCTGGGCTTCGTAAAGATCTGTTCCAAACGCCTGCGGTGTAGGTACGTAACAGGGATCACCACCGTTGGCCAGCTCTGCAACCATATTAAAGGCGCAAGGCGAATTCTTCTTCATATAAAGACCAAATTCCGAATAAACCTCGCCGCTCACTGCATATATCATACAATCACCGATCTTCAAAGCTTGCACCACCATGGGCAACTTCTCCGGCTCCTCCACGAATTCCAATATCCATTCCGCACGCTTGCGCCTCCAGCCGTCCCCGTTGGGATCAAGGAAACTGTACTGCAGACCTTCTGTAGTGGGATACTTTATCATCAAATCTTTGTAAATCTGAACTTCTTCCTCGGGAACCTGCCTTCTCTCGATCTCTACAATCTCTTTCTTTCCATCCACTGCAGTAATTGCCAGAGGCTTTGCCTCCTCATAAAGACTACGCACTTCATCTGCCAGACGCCGCCCGATGCGGATGTAAGGCGGATCTGCAAAAAAGTCATCAAAGGTTCTGCTGATATCAAAGTGATTGATGTTACCGCAACAGCCATTGACCATTACTGTGACGAAATCCTGTCCGTAGGTCTTTTTCAATTCCTTGGACATGATGCCGGAATAGTCACTGCAATACTTGGTGCAATGTTCCCAGTTGGAAACACAGTCATGATGCAGCGCGTAATTTACCAGTGCTCCCATGGGACGATCCTGCTCATCGCAGATAAACATGACTGCAAGCTCCGGATCCAACTCTCCGAAAGGCTCCTTCACCTCCGGATTCTGCCAGCCGGGATTCATAAACACCTGGCCGTTATTCATCACATAATTGCGGATAAAAGAAATCCCGTGCACGTCCTTCTTAGCCACTTTAATCCCTGCCGGCTGCAGACGCTGATAGGCCAGAATGCCGCAATCGCCCACGATTCTACCCAAAACATTATTATAAATGGGATCCGGAGTATAAACCATGTCTTCTTTATCACCCAATGCTCCACCTGTATGGGAATGGGTTGCATTGATCAGTACCCTGTCGGAAGGAATCCCTGTAGCCTGGGCAATTCTTTCCACTGCTACATCATGTATGGATTTGGGTACCAATTCCGAATCAATGGAGATCACAATGTCGCAAATCCCATCTGCTTCTACTGCAAATGCTTTTGCATAGAGTTTTTCCAGCACCCCGGTCGAAATTCTTCTCTTGAAATAGCCACTCATATTACATCCCAAAGGGGGCGTAATATCTGCTTCATAAAATCCACATTTTACCATGATGTCTGCCCTTTCTTATTTCACCAGTTCCCTTGCCATTTCTAACGCATGGTCTGCCATAATGTATCCGCCCTGAGGGATCAGTTTGGAGGTGGGAATCTGGGCTTCATAAAGTTCTGTTCCAAAAGCTTGAGGAGTGGGTATGTAACAGGACTCGCCTCCGTTAGCCATCTCAGCTACCATATTGAAGTCACAAGGAGAGTTCCTCTTCATATAAAGTCCAAATTCTGAATATACCTCGCCACTTACGGCATACATCATGCAATCGCCAATCCGCAGAGCCTGTGCTACCACGGGTAACTTATCGGGTCTTTGCACAAAATTCAATATGGCCTCTGCTCGTTTACGTCTCCATCCATCCCCATTGGGATCGAGGAAGCTGTGCTGCAAACCTTCTGTGGTAGGATACTTTTTAATCAAATCTTTGTAAATCTGCACTTCCTCATCAGGCACCTGTCTTCTCTCAATCTCTACAATCTCCTTTTTACCATCCACCGCAGTGATTGCCAGAGGTTTCGCCTCCTCATAAAGGCTACGCACCTCGTCTGCCAGACGCTGTCCAATACGGATGTAGGGCGGATCAGCGAAAAAGTCATCAAAGGTTCTGCTGATATCAAAATGATTGATATTGCCGCAGCAGCCATTGATCATTACCGTAACAAAATCCTGTCCATAGGTCTTTTTCAATTCCTTAGACATGATACCGGAATAATCACTACAGTATTTGGTACAATGGTACCTGTTGGAAACACAGTCATGATGCAAGGCATAGTTTACCAGCGCACCCATGGGACGATCCTGCTCATCGCAGATAAACATGACTGCAAGCTCCGGATCCAACTCTCCGAAGGGCTCTACTACATCCGGATTCTGCCAGCCCGGATTCATCCAGATTCGGCCATCCTTCATCTTGTAATTACGGATAAAGGATATGCCGTACACATCTTTTCTTGCCACTTTTGCTCCTGCGGGCTGCATACGCTGATAAGCCAAAATACCACTGTCTCCCACGATCCGACACAAAATATCATTGTACTCCGGATCCGGAGTGTAGAATACACCGCCACCAACACCCAAGGGGCCTCCTGTATGCGTATGGGTTGCATTGATCAAAATCCGATCTGAGGGAATCCCTGTGGCCGCAGTAATTCTTTCTACCGCCACGTCATGTACACTCTGGGGTGTAAACTCCGCATCGATGGAGATCACAATACCGCAAACGCCATCCACATCCACTGCAAATGCTTTTGCATACAGCTTTTCCAGCACACCGTCAGACACCCTTTTTTTGTTGTATCCAATCATGTTACATCCCAAAGGGCCTGTAATGTCGGCTTCATAAAATCCACACTTTACCATAGCCTTACCTCTTTTCTCATCTTGCAAATTATGATATTAAGCCAAAACCACGGAGCTATTTATTGTAGCTTCCACCATGGTTACTTAAATTATAAATCAACTGTTATAGCGTTTCCAATACAAATATACACTATGCATATATGTTTTTTGATATAAGAAAACAATTTTCGTCGGCCGCTCCCGAGATACAATAATAGAATTCCTCTGCTTTTTTGATAATTGATTGCCTGAACAGGCATGAATAATAAGATGACGCCCCTGCAAGGTCTTGCACACCCCGCAGGAAACATCCGAATCTTTACTTAATATTAAGACATGATATCTTTTTCGAATTGCTCCACAGACTGTGCACGTATTGCTACCTTGACCCAGCTTCTAAGAATCTCCGCATCTGACTGCGCCAAGATCTTTTCCTTCAGATCTGCAGATACCGGACCAAGCTCCTGCAGGATATCTAACAGAATGTCCAGAACCGCTTCTGCTTTTCCTTTAGCTCTTCCTTCCGCTTTTCCTTCTGCTCTTTCATCTCTCAGCATTTCTTCAAACAACATGTAACGTTCCTCCAGTTCTCTGCTTTCCTTGACAGACTGCACGCTTCTCTGAAGTCTTGCCACAAAGGCATCTTCAAAATCTTCCGTGCTGCTTTTTAGGTTTGCTCCCACATAGTCCAGAAACTTTACCATAGGCTGGGATACCTCCTGAAAATTGGTTCCACGGGTACTTAGGAAGATACTCTTGCTTCCCTCCCGCAGTTTTACATCCTTAGCCTCCCGGCAACTATTCTCGAAACTGTAGACGTACTTTCCTGCACCGAAAGGATCAAAGTCACAAATAAAGATCACATACGTATCCGGTAATTCGGAATAATCTGCCCCAGCCTGCAAAAGTTCCATATCAATCTGGCTGTGGTAATAGCGGGCCCGTTTTCCCAACGCCGGCTTTTGCAAGGTCTGCATCTCCACGTTATAACGGGTGTTGTTCTCGTCCCCGGCGTAGACATCCAGTCGTATCCCTTTATATCCCGGATGATATACGATGCTCTTTTCTTTATTCACTTTTACCCGTGAAAGAGATGTGCCCAGAATCAATTCCAGAAGACAGCGACAATTTTCTTCATCGCTCATTACCGCCCCAAACAGGAAATTGTCCTTGATGGTAAGTTCTTTTAAGGTTTTTTTGTATCTCATAGTTCCTCCGTTCCACAGAGGAATTCTATAAGAAAATTGTAACACAAAATGTACGGTTACGCAATAACGTAAAAAAATTATGGCCAAATTCGCAAAAACAAGTTATAATAGGATCTGTGAAGCAGTTTGGCCTTTTCTTTTTTCCTCAGCCTATTTCAGCTCCACCGCTTCGCTAACCACATATAACCGTAAATGAGGTACTATTATTATGAAGAAAATAACAAGTTTTACCATCGACCATATCAAATTACAGCCCGGCATCTATGTATCCCGCAAGGATCCTGTGGGTGATAGCATGATCACTACCTTTGATCTGCGCATGACCAGCCCCAATGAAGAGCCGGTCATGAACACCGCTGAAGTGCACACCATAGAACATCTGGGTGCCACTTTTCTGCGCAATCACCCGGCTTACGGAGATAAAATCATTTACTTTGGCCCTATGGGCTGTCGAACCGGTTTTTACCTGCTGCTGGCGGGAGACTATACCTCTCAGGATATTGTACCTCTGATGATCCAAATGTACGAATTTATTAGAGATTACAAGGGAGAGGTACCCGGTGCCAGCGCCAAAGACTGCGGTAATTACTTGGACATGAATCTGGGCATGGCAAACTATCTGGCAGACCATTACCTGAACCGGGTACTGTATCACATTACACCGGACAGGCTGGTATACCCGGACTAAAATAAAAAGGAGATTATTTCATGAAAAAGATTGGTATTATCGGCGCCATGGAACTGGAAGTGGACGCCCTCAAACAGGAAATGACGGTAACAGCGATTACCTCCTGCGCCTCTATGGATTTCTACCAGGGGACTTTACATGACACGAGTGTCGTTATTGTAAAAAGTGGCATTGGCAAAGTCAACGCTGCTCTCTGCGCACAGATCCTGATTGATAAATTTGAAGTGACCCACATCATCAATACAGGGGTGGCAGGTTCATTGAATGCAGATTTGGATATTGGAGATATCCTTATCTCCACAGATGCAGTTCATCATGATATGGATGTGACCATTTTCGGGTATCAGCTGGGCGAAGTGCCTCAGATGGGCCTGCGGGAGTTTCCTGCCGATCCCCATATGGCCAAGATCGCTCTGGAAAGCTGCCTGAAGGTAAACCCCGACATCCATGTCCGCACAGGCAGGGTGGCCAGCGGAGACCAGTTCATCTCCAGCAAAGAATCCAAACAGTTTATCATTGATCATTTTGGGGCCGATTGTGCAGAAATGGAAGGCGCTTCCATCGCACACGCTGCTCATTTGAATCAGATTCCTTTTGTGATCATCCGGGCCATTTCCGACAAGGCAGATGACAGCGCTGAAATGGATTACCCCACATTTGAAAGAGAGGCCGCCAAACATTCTGCCAGGCTGGTAGCATATATGATAGACAAACTATAAGTACAAAGGAGCTGTACTGTGGATACAAATATTGAATTACAAAATGCAGTAGAATCATTTTCTAATGGTAAAAAAGAAAGTTTTAATCAGATTTATAACCTTTCGTATAAATACCTCCATACATGTGTAATCCATGTGGTAAAAGATGAGGATATGGCAATGGATGTATTGCAGGAGACTTACTTAGAGGTAAGTAAAAGCATCGTTCAATTAAAAAATAAAGAAGGTTTTTTGAATTGGACAGCCGCAATAGCAAATCGTAAATGCTATGCGTATCTGAGAAAACAGAAAGATATATTATTATACGTCAACAAAGATGACGAAACGGGTGATTTTTTCGACAATATTCCAGACAATGAAGAATTTATTCCTGAGACAGTACTGCAAAACAGGGAGAAACAGAGGCTTGTTAAGGAAATCATATACGGTTTAACAGATATTCAGAGATTATGCGTGATCGGTTTCTATTATAACGAGCAGAAACAAGATGAAATAGCAGAGGAACTTGGAATACCTGTCAACACAGTAAAATCACACCTGAACAGGGCAAAGGCGAAAATTAAAGCGGCTGTAGTGGAATTGGATGAAAAGAAAGGGACAAGACTCTACAGCATGGCACCATTTATGTTATTATTTTTCAGAAAAGAAGTACAGGCTTGTGTATTAAAGCCAATGGCCACAACATTGGCAATAGAAATCGGAACATCAACAACGAATGGAAGTATATCAGGGATCGTGAAAAATACTATTGCAAAAGTAAAATCATTATGGTCCAAGTCAGCAGCGGCAGTTAAAACAACGGTCGTAGTTGGAACGACTGCAGGGGCAGTAGTGGTTGGTGGTGTTGCGGTTAATCTAAGTGAGCCGGAAGGAGAAAAGATATCCTCGAACTTTCAAAGTCTGCTGGATCAAACCCTTGATATATGCGAAGCTGGTCATTATGAACAGCTGTCCGATTTAGATGATGAATGGGAATCTTTGTTTAAACAATGGACAGATAATGATACTGAAAATATCCGTTTTTATCAAACAGAGGAGCCGTTTCGTAAATTTTATGGTGAAGATCAAGAGATACTAACTAATTGCTTCTATAATGGAGAGGATCTCATTTTTCAAAAAAATTATACCGGTTATGGTATAGGAATTAATAATAATGAATTGGCGTTTGGATACTTTAAAGATGGAAAAGCGCAAGGAGATCTGACAACGCTTTTAATAGCGGATATTACAGTAACAAGTGACGGTGATGAAGATTGCTATAAAATCTATTATGTTACTAAGATGTATATAGAGGATGGAAAGATCATAAACAATGTAGAAATCACCAGCTATTATAATTATCAGAAATTTGAACGTTATGAAGGATCTGTATCATTAGTTGAATATATTGACCAGCCAAGGCGTTGGGAGGGATACGCATTTACTGACCAGGTTCGCTGGACTATGTATGATTACGATAACAGCAATAGACAAGATGGTTTGCCTATTGAATCTGAATGTGTATTTTACATGAATGATCAGGGTACGATTGATAGAAATCGGAATGTCATAGAAGATGATAAGATAATGGATGAAAAAACAGGACGTACTATATTTCTGATCGGAGATCGTCCTCAAGGTTCGATGTTTAGCAATATTTATGTCAGCATGGTATACTTTGACGTAGGAGATGGAATGAGACAGGGATATAATATGCCTGTTAAATAATTTTTTAAAATTTTTAAATTTAGGTGCAACCTTTTTGCACTTTGCTTACTCTATATAATTACAAAGGCACAGTTCTAAGTAATTTTTATAAAAAGGAGAGTAAGCATTATGAGAAACAAGAAGGTAATAAATATCGTTAAAGTAACACTGGGCAATCTAATCCTAGTTGGTTTGCTATCCGGTTGTGGTAGCATGGCAGATTTAGATACGTCCGAAAAAGAGAATCTTGAGGTTGTAGAGAGCAGCATTGTTAAAGAGCCTGAAACATCCGTAACAGAGCAAGTGGAGGACAAAGAAGCTGCAACGGAACTCATTGTTGAAACAGAAAGCGAAACAACAACAGATCGTAACTTCAAAATAGAAATTAATTCTGGGTCATACACAGCTGAAGCCAAAGAATATGAAGAAATTTTCATTACATATGAGGACATGGAGCCTGTAACTATGTATGCCATAACGTACTCCGAAATATATCCGGATTTAAATGCATCAGAAGGTGTATTAAGAGTGGATGGCTGCGTTGAAGCAGGCGATGAAGTCCTTATAGATGGCAAGGGCATATTTGATGACGTAGAATACTATCGTATCAAACGCCCTGAAAATTGCTTCAATCCATATAGCAGTATCATTCCGGCAGATGCATTGTCATTTGAAAAGCCGGTGCAATCACCGATTGTCGAGCAATCTGTAGAAACCACAATAATCATTGAGGCTGCTCCTGCAGAAGAGAAAAGAAGCCTTGAAGAATTGGTGGGGGCTGACACGTATGCAAGTTTGAGTGAAGAACATAAGAAAAATCTTGAATTGATATTTAACTGTGATGGACAGATTGCTTGGGCTGAAGATCCCAACGCAGATATTCCTGGGTTTAGCTGTGAACGCAATGAAAATGGGGGATTTACAATTATCGATCCAACTCTTACGCCAGAACAGCTTGAAAGAATTGGAAGACTTATAGTTTATTAAGCGGCTAACGAAAGGATAAAGAAGATGAAAAGAAATTTGGTAATAACCATCTTTATTTGTATTTTATTTGTACTGAGTTTAAGCGGATGTGGAAATAGATTTGAGGAATATATACCTGCTATTGATTCAAGCGAAGCCGAAACAACGCAGCAGGAAACATCGGAATCTATAATGGAATCAACAATGGAACCTACAAAAGAGGATATTCCTGAATCAACAAATATTGAATTTGTTAACGAAGAACTACAAAAATTAGTGTCCCGTATGTTGGGGAAAAATTCCGATGAACCAATATCAACCATGGACGCACTAGAGTTAAAGTCTTTGCGTATAACGGATTTTGAGAACAATAATTTGAGTGACTTGATTTACTTTGACAATATAGAAGAGTTAGAAATTTACTCAGATTATTTTGAAGATGCATCCTTTGTGAAAGAAATGGATAACTTAAATAAGTTTATCATAACTTCCGAGCATTTTCATGATTTATCCACATTGTCCGGCGCTTCCAATTTGGTTGAGTTGAGAATAAATTCTTATGGTATAGATACTTTAAATGGGTTGCAAGAGTTACCCGAACTGGAGATTTTTCAAATACAGACCGATGTTCTGAACGATATTTGCGCTTTACAGAATTTCACGACATTAAAAACAATCAGAATACAATCGAATAAATTAGAAAGCATCGGTTTCGATTTATCAAAACTAACGAACATGAACTTTTTACGCATTGATTCCGGTGTATTGACCGACATTAGCTCTTTGTTTCAAATATCCGCATCAGCCGATAGAGAAATACAAGTAATGATATGTTCAGATGTTCTTAATGAAGACGATTTTAAGATATTAGCGGAATTAGAGTATCAAGCAGCGGTACTCACAAATAATTACGAAAGTATCCACTTCTATTTAAGTGATACTCAATATAGATCACATTATTCTGATAAAATGACCGCACATCGAAAAAATTTGATTGCGGAACGAGGCAATCCGATCAAAAAAGAAATCGTCATACATGAGCCTTCCATAGAAGTGCCACAGACATGGGAAGAATTATGTGTCGATTATGATGGTCAATTGATTTATGTCCCTTGTACGTTAGATACACTGTTTGAATACGGATACACCATTACTGATGATATAAGGCTTGATGAGATTTTGAAACCCGGTGAGACAATAAAATTAAATCTTGAAAAAGAAAACAGTAACGCAAAGCTATTTGTCCAGATAAAAAACGAATCTGACGCAGATGTGGTGGAATTAGCGGAGGCACCGGTACTTTATATTAAAATAGAATCCGGGTTGGCATATGAGGATTATAATACCGATGCTTTGCCTGAATTATATATACCCACATATGTGGATGCTTATGTTGCTGCGCACCAAAAAAATATAGACGATATTTTAAATAAAGACTACTATGAGTACCACACATATCTTACCTGGTATGATGATGACACTGCTATTGATAAATATTCCTTTGACACCACGTGTTATGATTCTGATACAATACGAGTTACCTCTCCTAATGGAAAGGCAAAAATAAAAATATTAGATTTTAAAGGTTATATTGAAAGCGTCGAGCTTGGTGCGGCTCTCAAGTCATCAAGGGGGGTAATCAAAGAAACTCTCATTAACTGGCGGAATTAATCGTTTTGTATATGGATACAGCCGCCTCCTTCTTTTTACGGATAACTTTCTAGACAGAAGGAGGCGGCTTTCCAATATTATTATTCTTTTCATTCCGGTTTCTTCTTAAATACAAACAATTTACTGATCACATAGTTTCCGATCATTACCAACACAGATACAAAGATCTTGGAAAAGGCTTCGTTGATCCGCAGTACATTTACCATCAACACCATCATGACCAGATCCAATAACCAGGTGGACACTCTGCCACCGGAAAATTGCAGAAACTCTTTTAAAATGTTGGGCTCCTTGCTCTTAAATACAAAAATCCGGTTCATGAAATAACCAAAGACAACACCTACCACCCAGGAGATCACGCTGAGCGCCGCATTCTGCCACACCACCTGAGCATCCAATATAGTATAAGCACAGATAAACCAGGCTGCCCAGGACACTATGGTATTGAGCACACCTACGATCAAATAATTGACGATCTCTTCATGTTTCAGATACAAAGCTTTCACTTTCCCAATCATAGTACACCATCCTTATGTTCTATTCTTATACTGTACTATGATTGGACAGGCTTGTCAACCTTATGCAAATATTACATCCGGCAGCTACGGATTTCTCCACAGGCGATCCTGGCACCCGCAAAGGAATCCGCTTTATTACCGGTGCACTCCATTTAAGAAACTTTGAATATTTTTGTATACCTTATTGACGCATCTGGTCCGGACCTCCACGCTGCCCCAGCCCAGATGAAGGGTAATGATGATCTGATTGCTGTCTTTTAGCCTGCTTAAGGAACAATACAGGGGCAAGAAATCGCTCTCTCGCAACAAGGTTTCCTTATCTACCTGCTCATACTCTGTACACTGCTCTTGCCAGTGACAGAATGGAAGATCACTTTTACGCCAAAAGCGGAGACAATTCTGGCAACCGTCGTATCGTGTATGCTTTTAGCTAACCAAAGCAAATCCACGGATGATTCTATAATATCACTACTTTTTTCCGTGGTTATTTAAGTTATATTCTATTACAAATACAAATCATGCATATATGTTTTTATTCTCTTTAACTCTATGAGATACAACAATAGAATTCCTCTGCTCTTTTGATAATTGATTGCCTGAACAGGCATGAATAAGAAGATGATGTCCCGCAAGGTCTTATCGCCCTGCAGGAAACATCTAGAATCTTTACATATAATTAAGACATGATATCTTTTTCAAATTGTTCCACAGACTGTGCATGTATTGCTACTTTAATCCAACTTCTGAGGATCTCCGGATCTGTCTGGGCAAAAACTCTTTCCTGCAGACTTGCAGAAACCGGGCCATGTTCCTGTAAGATGTCGATTAGAATTTCCGCCTTTCCTTCCGCCTTTCCTTCTGCTCTTTCATCTCTAAGCATTTCTTCAAACAGCATGTATTGCTCCTCCAGTTCTCTGCTTTCCTTCACAGTCTGCACACTTCTTTGCAGCTTGGCCACAAAGGGACCTTCAAAATCTTCTGTGCTGCTTTTCAGGTTCGCACCCACATAGTTTAAAAACTTTACCATAGGCCGGAATACCTCTTGGGGATTGGTTCCACAGGTGCTTAGAAAGATACTCTTGCTTCCCTCCCGTAGCTTTACGTCCTTCGCCTCCCGACAACTGTTCTCAAAACTGTAGACGTACTTTTCTGCACCGAAAGGATCAAAGTCACAAATAAAGATCACATACGTATCCGGCAGTTCAGAATAATCTGCCCCGGCCTGCAAAAGCTCCATATCAATCTGGCTGTGGTAATAGCGGGCCCTTTTTCCCAGGGCCGGCTTATGCAAGGTCTGCATCTCCACGTTATAACGGGTGTTGTTCTCATCTCTCGCATAAACATCCAGCCGTATCCCTTTATATCCCGGATGATATACGATGCTTTTTTCTTTATTCACTTTTACCCGTGAAATGGATGTGGCCAGAATCAATTCCAGAAGACAGCGGCAGTTCTCCTCGTCACTCATTACCGCCCCAAACAGGAAATTATCCTTGATGGTAAGTTCTTTTAATGATTTTTTGTATCTCATAGTTCATCCGTTCCGCAGAGGAATTCTATAATGAAATTATAATACAAAACACACGATAAATCAACAATAAAAAATAATTACATCCACCGGCTGCGAATCTCTCCACAGGCGATCTTAGCACCGGCCCCTCCTGCCGGTTGGGTGTGAAAATCATCCGGCTGGCTGTGAATAATAACCGTCTTTCCAAGGATTTCACTGACTGTAAATCGATCTGTCACCAACGCCAAAAAGGCATAACCATTGTTGCCAAATAAAGGTGGAAGGTCCCCCGCATGATAAGGATGCTGACAGCCTTCCGGATTATAATGTGAGCCTACATCAGCAAAGGGATCCGTCTCAATGCCGGTGCAACGCCCTCCCTCATGGATATGAAATGCAAAAATAGGACTGGCGCATCTGTCCGAGGCTGCCGGCAAACCTGTGACCTCAGCCGTCACCAGCACACCCTGCCCGGTCTGATAAAAACCCACAGTCCCATTTATATTTGGATATTCTCTGCTTCCCTTGAGTGTTGCCACAGCATGGGGAGGCTTGTAAAAATGCTCTAACATAATAATACCGCCTTTTAATAGTGAATCATTGAGAGGTGGTCTGGGGTTCGGGGCAAGGGGGTAGCTTAGGCACGCTTGCGCTCCGTGAAAAACGTAACGGTACTAAGGATTTCCCTGCGCAAAAGCTTGAAAAATCCAAGTGCTGACGTTTTTCAAGGGCCTTTCTCTGCCCCCTTGCCCCCGAACCCCAGACCCACCTCTCGATGATTTATTAACAGTATTATTATATTTACTTTTCGTAAAAAGGTTCCTTTTATTGTTTATGGATTGACTACATTCCTGTCCACTCCGCTCAGAAAACTCTGAATATTTTTGTATACCTCATTGACGCATCTGGTCCGAGCCTCTACACTTCCCCAACCCAGATGCGGTGTAATAATGATCTGATTGCTGTCTTTTAGTCTGCTTAAGGGATTTTCGGGACGCAAGGGTTCTTTCTCTAACACATCCAGGCCTGCTGCCATAATTTCTCCATCCACCAGTGCGTGATACAAATCTGTATTATTTACCACCGGACCTCTGGCCACATTGATGAGCACAGCCGTCTTTTTCATTTGTTTCAAAGCTGCTGCATCTATAAAGTTTCTGGACAGATCGCTTAAGGGACAATGCAAGGACAAAAAATCACTCTCCCGAAGCAATGTCTCCTTATCCACCTGCTCATACTCCGTAACACTGCTTCTGCCGGTGATAGAGTGAAAGATCACTTTGGCTCCAAAAGCGGATACAATTCCCGCTACTCTGCGACCGATATTGCCCATACCCACAATACCCCAAGTCTTCCCCTCCAACTCCCAGAAGGGAACATCAAAATAGGAAAAGCGATCCTGGGCGCTGTAGGCTCCGGATTTCACATACTGATCATAGTGTGCCAGCTTTTGTACCAGAGCAAGGGCCAAAGTAATGGTAAGCTGTGCCACCATAGAGGTAGAATAGTCCTTTACATTGGTCACCTTGATACCTCTGCTTTTACAATAATTCAGATCACAGTTATCAAATCCCGTGGCCAACTCACAAACCAGTTTTACATTGGGTATATTTTTCAGGGAAGCCTCATTGATAGGCGCTTTGTTTGCAATAATAATGTCCGCATCCTTCGCACGCTCCGCCACTTGTTCCACAGTAAAAGTATTGGGATAATAGGTTACCTCCCCCAGTGCTTCAAAGCAAGACATATCCACATCCAATCCCACACTGTTTCTTTCCAACACAACCAACTTCATCCTTGTGTCCTCCTTGCTGCAACTATTTATATCCTTATTCAACCATACCCTTTTACAGATGTCAACGCCCAAAGCCTTTTCCACTTCTGCTGGATCATTGACCCATAAAAAACTTTAGGCGCCAAAGGTTATAAACCTTTGACGCCCTCTTTACCATGTCGTTATTAGTTCTGCAGTCTTCCCTCAAAGAGGCCCAGACCCAAAAGTGCTGCTGTAAACAAACTTAAAAATACTATCAACATATGAACTACCTCCTTTTTGTGTTTACTTTTGTTTCTCTTTGTACTATAATAATAACGCAATGAGAAACAATAAAATATACTTTTAATGCCTTCTATTATAATTATATGGCCGTATATTGCAATGGAGGCCGCGCAATGAAACTGAACATTCAAAACAACAACATGGAAGAGGTGGCTGGCATATCCGCCCAATATCCTTATGTATACAGAAAGGTGGACGGAAGAGAAACCTCCGTACCCTGGCACTGGCATGAGGAAGTGGAGTTCAGCTATGTTCTTCGGGGAAACCTTCGTGTAACCTTGCCTGGACAAAGTTACATTTTTCAAGAAAACCAGGGTTTTTTTATTAATTCCAACATTTTACATACCATGGAGCCCGCCGATGCCAAGACAGGAGCCTTTTGGGACTCTCATTTGTTTCATCCCATGTTGCTTGGCAGTCACTACAGAAGTATTTTCGACAGCAAATATTTAGCGCCGGTTCTGAAAAACAAAAAATTTGAACTAGTCTCCTTTTGCGGAGAAAACGAAACACAACAAAATATCCTGCAACAGTTGCGCCGGGCTGCCGAAGCGCAAGAGAAAGAATACAGCGAATTTCACACCCGAAATATTTTTTCAGACATCTGGCTGCTTTTGATCAAAGAGCTACAGGAATTAGATAATAGCGCCAAACCCATAAAACCAGCAAGCCAGGAGCGTATCCAGCTGATGCTTGCCTTTATCCATGATCATTATCCTGAAAAACTCTCTCTGGATCAAATCGCTGATGCCGCCTTCATCAGCAGGCGGGAGTGTCTGCGTTGCTTTCAGAACTGTATACAAAGAACACCTTTTGAATATTTGATGGATCATCGCATCCGCATGGCGGAAAAACTGCTGCGCACCACAGATCTTTCCATCACTGAGATTGCTCTGCAGACCGGTTTTTCCAACAGCGCCTACTTTGCCAAAACCTTTAAAGAACTAAAAAAGCAATCTCCCAGCCAATACCGAAAATCCAATTAGAACAAGCAGGGGCCGGTCCGCAGACCAGCCCCTGAAACATTTTATCCGTTATTACAGCCTTTTCATTAATTCCGCTCTCTGAGCCTCATAGCCGGGCTTGCCAAGGAGTGCAAACATGTTCTTCTTGTAACTCTCCACACCGGGCTGGTCAAAAGGATTTACCCCATTGATATAGCCGCTGACACCACATGCAAACTCAAAGAAGTAGAACAACTCACCCAAATAAAACTCATTGGCCTTGGGAATCTTCACCATAAAATTGGGTACCTGCCCGTCGGTATGTGCCAGAATCGTACCATTCATAGCACTCTTGTTGACAAAATCCAGGTTCTGGCCGGCCAAGTAGTTCAGACCATCCAAATCTACAGGCTCTTCACCGATGATTAGCTCTTCATCGCAATTTTCAATCTCAATAACGGTCTCAAACAAAATCCTGGCGCCATCCTGAATAAACTGACCCATGGAATGCAGATCTGTTGTCAGATCCACACTGGCG
This sequence comes from Lachnospiraceae bacterium, assembly GCA_015056865.1. Lineage (GTDB taxonomy): Bacteria > Bacillota > Clostridia > Lachnospirales > Lachnospiraceae > Acetatifactor. Next base: position 46,763 of record SVFM01000008.1, on the reverse strand, counting down.
GGGAAGATACCCTTCTGGTCTTTGCCCTCGCTCTCCCCGTAAAGCTGCTTCCACCACTCAGACACGTAGTGTACACGAGGCTCATAATTGGCCAGAATCTCCACAGATTTGCCCTTGCGCATCAGTATATTACGCAAAGCTGCGTACTGCAGGGCATCATTTTCCTCAAAAGAACTCTCCAGACAACGCTTTCTGGCACTTGTCGCACCTGCCATCAGCTGATCGATGTCTGCACCGCTGACTGCAATAGGCAATAATCCTACTGCAGTGAGCACAGAGTATCTGCCGCCCACATCATCCGGTACTACAAAAGTCTCATACCCCTCCTCGTCAGCCAGCTTCTTCAGCGCCCCACGGGCCTTGTCAGTGGTGGCATAAATACGCTTTGCCGCTTCTGCCTTGCCATACTTCTTTTCAAGCAACTCCTTAAAGATACGGAACGCAATAGCCGGCTCCGTTGTGGTACCGGACTTAGAAATCACATTCACAGAAAAATCTCTGTCACCGATCACCTGGATCAGGTCCTTCAAATAAGTCGTGCTGATGGAATTTCCCGCATAATAGATTTCCGGTGTCTTACGGACACTGGGATCCAGCACATTGTAAAAGCTGTGCCCCAAAAATTCAATGGTGGCTCTGGCTCCCAGATAGGATCCTCCAATACCGATGACTACCAGCACCTCGCTGTCCTGGGTAATCTTCTGTGCTGCCTTTTTGATCCTGTCAAATTCCTCTTTATCATAATCTACGGGCAGATCAATCCATCCCAGATAATCACTGCCGTCACCGCTTCTACCAACCAATACATCCTTCGCGTCCAACGCAATCTTTTTCATCTTCTCCACTTCAGATGCGGAAATAAAAGCGCCTGCTTTTGAATAGTCAAATGTTACTTTTGCACTCATATATTTGCTCCTCTCTACTAAATAAACCATTGCCAGGTGTTCGAAAAATCAGGTTAGCCGGGGTGCAGGGATCTAACAGGGCGTCTCAGGCACGTTTTCACTCCGCGAAAAACACAACGGTACTAAGATTTTCTCGACGCACATTGCTTGAGAAAATCAAGTGCCGGTGTTTTTCAAGGGCCTATCGACGCCCTGTTAGATCCCTGCACCCCGGCCAGCCTGATTTTTCAAACGCCTGTAACCGCTTATAAGTGTAACAAAGATGTGTAGTAAAATCAAGTCGCCGGGTGGTAAAAATTCTCTTGACAACAGTCATAAAATAATGTTACAATGCAACAAAATTCAACAGATCAAACCGTTGACGCGGAGATAACGGCAATGATGCCTACACAGAGAGCCCGGGATGCTGAGAACCGGACAAGAAACAAGTTGTCAAATGGACCGCTGAGGGTGCAGTCAAATGTGAAATATCACAGAGTATTCTGCAACGTGTGGGCATACGTCAGTTGCCGGGGGTATATCAGTATCCTGCTAAAGCGCATGGGCTTGCCCATGAATTCAAGGTGGCACCGCGGATAATTTATTCGTCCTTGACAGAAACAATCTTTCTGTCAAGGACATTTTTATTTCTGGCAGAAGACTTTTTACAGGCGCTGGAAAATCACACAAAGAAAGGAAAAATCGTCATGACCAATCCCAACGGCCGTTTCGGCATTCACGGCGGACAATACATACCCGAATCTCTCATGAATGCAATCCTCGAGTTGGAGGAAGCCTACAACTATTATAAAAACGATCCCGGGTTTAACCGTGAGCTCTCAGAGCTTTTTAACGAATACGCAGGAAGGCCTTCCCGCCTTTACTTTGCCGAGAAAATGTCAAAGGATCTGGGTGGCGCCAAAATTTACCTCAAACGCGAGGACTTAAACCACACCGGTGCACACAAGATCAACAATGTACTGGGGCAGGCTCTGCTTGCCAAAAAAATGGGAAAGACCCGCCTGATCGCAGAGACAGGAGCTGGACAACATGGTGTTGCCACTGCCACCGCGGCTGCATTGATGGGCATGGAATGTGTGGTTTTTATGGGCGAGGAGGATACCATTAGGCAAGCACTCAATGTTTACCGCATGCGCCTTTTGGGCGCCCAGGTCATCCCTGTGAAAAGCGGTACGGCAACCTTAAAAGATGCTGTTTCAGAAGCTATGCGGGAATGGAGCACCCGTATTCATGACACCCACTACTGCCTGGGTTCTGTCATGGGCCCTCATCCTTTCCCCACCATTGTACGAGATTTTCAGGCCGTCATTTCCAAAGAGATCAAGGAACAGATCCTACAAAAAGAAGGCCGGCTTCCCGATGCTGTTTTGGCCTGTGTGGGCGGCGGTTCCAACGCCATCGGCAGTTTTTATCATTTTATTGAGGACAAAGATGTGCAGCTGATCGGCTGCGAGGCTGCAGGCAGAGGCATAGACACTTTCGAAACTGCGGCAACCATTTCCACCGGCAAAGTTGGTATCTTCCATGGTATGAAATCCTACTTCTGTCAAGACCAATACGGCCAGATTGCACCGGTATACTCTATTTCCGCCGGCCTGGACTATCCCGGTGTGGGTCCCGAACATGCCTATCTCTATGACATAGGCCGGGCACAGTATGTACCTGTGACCGACGAGGAAGCCGTATGCGCTTTTGAGTATCTGGCCAAGACAGAAGGCATTATTCCGGCCATTGAGTCAGCTCATGCTGTGGCCCATGCCCTGAAGCTTGCTCCCACCATGCAAAAAGATCAAATCATTGTAATTACCGTTTCCGGCAGAGGCGACAAAGACTGCGCTGCCATTGCCAGATACAGAGGGGAGGATATCCATGAGTAAGATTTTATCTGCATTTGAAGACGGCAAGGCCTTCATCGCCTTTATTACCTGCGGCGACCCTGACCTTGGGACCACTGCTGCCGCTGTTCGGGCTGCTGCCGAAAACGGCGCTGACCTGATCCAGCTTGGCATTCCTTTTTCAGATCCCACCGCAGAAGGTCCTGTGATCCAACAGGCAAGCATCCGCGCCCTGCAGGGCGGTGTGACCACCGACAAAATTTTTGACTTTGTAAAGGAACTGCGCAGCACTGTGCAAATTCCTCTTGTGTTTACCACCTACTCCAACGTGGTGTTTTCCTACGGAGCAGAACGGTTTCTCGCCGCCTGCAAAGAGGCCGAGATTGACGGGCTGATCCTGCCTGACCTGCCCTTTGAGGAAAAGGAGGAATTTCTTCCCGCCTGCCGCAAATATGGTGTGGATCTGATCTCCATGATCGCTCCCTCCACAGAAAAAAGAATCTCCATGATCGCAGAGGCGGCAGAAGGCTTTCTCTATATGACCCCCGGCCCGGCTGTACCCGATACAAACAGCCAGATCAAGACGGATCCGGCCCACATCACAGAGATCATCCGCCGCAGTACCAATATTCCCTGCGCTATCAGCTATGATACCGCCACTCCTGAACAGGTAGCTGAAATGGCAGCCTGTTGCGATGGCGTGATTGCGGTTTCTGCTTTTGTAGAGCTTTTGGAAAAATACGGCGAGGATGCACCCGACCATATTGGTACTTATATACAGACCATAAAAACCTTATTAGGTTAAAAATTCCTTTAACAGTTCCTCCAACTCTTTTTCTTCGGATTTACCAAAGGACGTCTGTTGCTGCCTAAAACTCCTATCCTTTGCAGCATCCGATGATATGGGTGGCGCTACAATGGCCAGATCCCGTTCCACGCCGCCCAGTTTATTTACCATATGATTTTCCAAATAATCCACCAGGCTGGTTTTCAAAACCCGCCTTTTTTCTTTGATATCTGTTATGGCAGACACCGAGAAATAGACATATAATCCTAAGAAGCTGACAATATAATAAGGCAGCAGGTCCCCAAAAGATCTGCCTGCAATGATACTTCTACATACTCCCACGCCCGCAAAAAAGACCCCCAACAGCATAAGCTGTCCCGACAGATGATACATGGTCTGCAAAGATATAGGACCCAGAGACAGTTTATTCAGGAACTTATCCACAAATACCGGCACGTTGGCCACACCCCGATTCAGCTGATAACAATTTGCAAATTTTAGCTTACATTGCTTGAGCACCTTATTTTTTGTAGCAGACATATTGTCTGTTTCTTTTATCATATTCTGATAGATTATCCATATAATAATTCTACTGAGAATACTTAACACCATGGCGGCAAACATTCCCACTGACGCCCATACTTCCTTCGCAAAAACCTGAAACATATTCATCCCGCCTTTCCTTTTGCAACTTTGTGTCCGGATAACATACATTATATGGATGAAAAGTTTGGTTCTCAATATATTTTCATCGCAAAATACTGGCATATCATGCCTTTTTCTGCTATAATCCTTACGGAGGTGCTTGTCATGATATATAAAACCCAGGGCGTATGTTCCCAATTAATTAACATAGAAGTAGAAGGCGACATGATCAAATCTGTCCAATTTACCGGTGGCTGCAACGGCAATCTCCAAGGCATCAGCAGCCTGGTAAAAGGTATGAAAATAGATGATGCCATTTCCCGACTGAAGGGTATCCGGTGTGGCTTTAAATCCACTTCTTGCCCGGACCAGCTGGCAAGGGCATTGGAAAGTATGAAGAAATAAGCGGAGGCCGGAATTTTGAAAAAGATTGTCTTAACCGGCGGCGGAACTGCCGGACACGTTACGCCAAACATAGCACTGCTGCCCCGCCTGAAAGAGCTGGGGTACGAGATTCATTACATCGGATCCTACGACGGCATTGAAAAACGTCTGATCGAAGACTTTAACATTCCCTATTACGGAATCTCTACCGGCAAGCTGCGCAGATATTTTGACCCCAAGAATTTCACGGACCCTTTTCGAATTCTAAAAGGTTACAGTGATGCCAAGAAAATACTGAAACAGCTGAAACCGGATATTGTCTTTTCCAAAGGGGGCTTTGTCAGTGTACCCGTGGTACGGGCTGCCGCTTCTCAAAAAATCCCCTGCATTATTCATGAATCCGACATGACCCCGGGCTTGGCCAACAAGCTCTGTATTCCTGTGGCCCGGAAAGTCTGTTGCAACTTCCCTGAGACCCTGTCCTGTCTGCCTGCAGACAAAGCAGTTCTGACAGGATCCCCTATCCGCGGGGAGCTGACTCAGGGCAACCGGATCAGCGCCCTGAATCTATGCGGTTTTACAGCGAATAAACCCGTTATTATGGTAGTGGGCGGAAGCTCTGGTGCTGCTGCGATAAACAAAGCTGTCCGTCAGGCGCTGCCTAAACTTCTGGACGACTTCCAGGTGGTTCATTTATGCGGCAAAGACAAGATAGACAATCTTTTGTTGAACGTGGAAGGTTACAAGCAATTCGAATATTTGAAGGAAGAGTTAAAAGATATCTTTGCAATGGCAGACATCGTGATCTCCCGGGCAGGGGCCAACGCTATCTGCGAGCTTTTGGCGTTACACAAGCCCAATATTCTGATCCCCTTGCCGGCAGCCAGTAGCCGGGGTGATCAAATTTTGAATGCCAGATCCTTTGAATCGCAGGGCTTTTCCATTGTCATCGATGAAGATTACCTGACAGAAAATCTGCTTGTAGAAAAGGTACAGGAGCTTTACTGCAACCGGCAGTCCTTTGTAGACAACATGCGCCGGAGCCAGCAGAAGAACGCCATAGAGACCATTGTTTCTTTGATAGAGGAATCCATAAAAAGAAAATAAGGCGGCGAGAAATTTTCCTTCGGTCGGGGGTGTGTCCGGTAACAGGGCAGGGCTCTCATTTGGACGCGCTTTCGCTCCGTGAAATACGTAGCGGACACTAGACTCGATTCCGACGTCTTTCAAGGGTCCTTCATTGAGAGCCCTGCCCTGTTACCGGACACACCCCCGACCGAAGAAAAACTCCCCGCCACTTTATTTTCTTACTGAGGTATCACATGAACGAAAAAGTACTACGCACATTAGAATATAATAAGATCCTTGCACTTCTGGCAGAAAAAGCGGACTCTCAGCCCGCCAAGATACTCTGCGAGGAGTTGGTTCCATGCACGGATATCCATCAGATAAATATAGCGCAAACAGAGACGGCAGACGCACTGGCCCGTCTGTTTCGTTGCGGAAGCACTTCTTTTGGCAATAACAAAGAGCTTGGTTTTGCTATACGCTCATTGGAGATCGGCAGCAGCCTGTCAGCTCCGGAACTTCTTCGGATTGCTGCTTTTCTTGACAACGTAGGCCGTATCAAAACCTACGGCAAAAAAGAGAAAGAAGAAACTCCTGAGGATAGTCTGGATCCCTGCTTTGAGGCGCTGACCCCTTTGACCCAGATCGCCAATGAAATTCACAGATGTATTTTGTCTGAAGAAGAGATAGCGGATGATGCCAGCCCTACATTAAAAAATATTCGCCGACAGATCAAAGCCACCGGGGAAAAGATCCATTCCCAGCTAAGCTCTATGGTAACTGGCTCTTACCGTAGCTTTTTGCAAGATGCAGTGATCACTATGCGGGACAACCGCTACTGCATCCCGGTAAAAGCCGAATACAAAAGTCAGGTGTCCGGTATGATCCATGACCAGTCTTCTTCCGGCTCTACCTTCTTTATTGAACCTGCTGCCATTGTGAATCTGAACAACCAATTAAAGGAGCTGGCACTGAAGGAACAGGAAGAAATCGAGATCATCCTGGCCTCTTTAAGTGCCCAGACCGGAGAGCACGCGGAGGAACTTCGTACCAATCAACAGATGATGACGCGGCTGGATTTTGCTTTTGCCAAGGCCAAGCTGGCTATGGAGCAAAATGCCACCAGACCGATTTTTAATACTGACCACTATATCCATATCCGGGGGGGCAGGCATCCCCTGTTGGATAAAAAGAAAGTGGTTCCTATCGATATCCATTTGGGCGGAGATTTTGATCTGCTCATTGTTACCGGCCCCAACACCGGCGGTAAGACCGTTTCCTTAAAAACAGTGGGACTCTTTACCCTGCTGGGCCAGGCCGGTCTTCACATTCCTGCTCTGGATCGTTCCCAACTTTCTGTTTTTGAAGAAGTTTATGCAGACATCGGGGATGAACAGAGCATTGAACAAAGCCTTAGTACCTTTTCCTCCCACATGACCACCATTGTCAATATTCTGGAAAAGGCCAACGAAAACTCTTTATGCCTGTTTGATGAGCTGGGTGCAGGTACCGACCCTACCGAAGGCGCCGCTCTGGCCATCGCCATTTTAAATTACTTGCACGATCGGGGCATTCGGACCATGGCCACCACCCATTACAGTGAGCTGAAGCTCTATGCCCTGTCCACGCCTTTTGTGGAAAATGCCTGCTGCGAATTTAACGTGGAGACCCTGCGGCCTACTTACCGTTTGCTTATCGGTATTCCCGGCAAGAGCAACGCCTTTGCCATTTCTTCCAAACTGGGGCTGTCGGATGAGATCATTGCTGCCGCCAAGGAGCAGATCAGCAAGGAAGATGAAAGCTTTGAGGATGTGATTGCAGACCTGGAAGCCAGCCGACTGACTATTGAAAAAGAACACCGGGAGATTGCCCAGTACAAGGAGCGTATCAAGACTCTGGAAGGCCAGCTGAAAGCAAAAAATGAAAAGCTGGATACTGCCAGAGACCGTATTCTCCGGGAAGCCAACGAACAAGCCAAAAAAATTTTGCAGGAAGCTAAGGATATGGCGGATGAAACCATTCGAGATTTCCAGAAACTTCAAAATGGCACAGACATCCGAGAGTTGGAGAAGAAACGTCAGAATCTTAGAAGTAAGATTGATGAGAAAAATACAAAGCTCAGCCTGAAAAAGGCCGAGCCTCCACAAAAAACCCTGGATCCTAAAAAAATAAAAAAGGGAGAGACCGTGAAAATCCTTTCCATGGGCCTGAAGGGAACCGTCAGCACCCTGCCGGATGCAAAAGGCAATTTGTTTGTACAATGCGGCATTATCCGCTCTCAGGTCAATGTATCCGACCTGGTGTTGATAAAGGAAGATACGATACCTGCTGTCTCTTCCTTTGGCGGCGGCACCGGTAAGATGAAGCTGAGTAAATCTCTGACCATCTCTCCGGAGATCAATCTTCTGGGTAAGACAACAGACGAAGCCATCGCTGCTCTGGATAAATATTTAGACGATGCCTATCTGGCCCGTCTTTCCAGTGTGCGGGTGGTGCACGGTAAAGGAACCGGCGCTCTTCGAAGCGCCGTACACGGACACCTAAAGCGTTTGAAATACGTAAAAGAATATCGCCTGGGCGAGCACGGAGAAGGCGATGCCGGCGTCACCATTGTGACATTCAAATAGGAGAAGAAAAATGGTAGCAAAACAACGGATTTTAATTGTAGATGATGACAATAACATTGCGGAGCTGATCTCCCTCTATCTGAATAAGGAATGCTTTGATACCATGATCGTGGGAGACGGAGAATCGGCTCTGGCCGCCTGTGATGTGTACCACCCCAATCTAATCCTATTGGATCTGATGCTACCCGGTATGGATGGCTACCAGGTTTGCCGGGAGGTACGGACCACTTCCCAGACCCCTATCATTATGCTTTCCGCCAAAGGCGAGATCTTTGACAAAGTCTTGGGATTGGAACTGGGTGCCGACGATTATATGGAAAAGCCCTTTGACACCAAAGAGCTGGTTGCTCGGGTCAAGGCGGTACTACGCCGCTACAAACCCGCCGTTTCTACACCGGAAGTTTCTTCCGACAAATGTGTGGAATATCCCGATCTGATCATTAATCAGACTAACTACTCTGTGCTGTACATGGGTAAACCTGTGGAGATGCCACCCAAGGAACTGGAACTTTTGTATTTTCTGGCCTCCTCTCCCAATCACGTTTTTACCAGAGAACAGCTGCTGGATCAAATTTGGGGCTACGAATACATTGGTGACACCCGGACCGTGGATGTGCATATTAAACGTCTGCGGGAAAAGATCAAGGATCACAGCTCCTGGAAACTTTCTACCATCTGGGGGATTGGATACAAATTTGAGACAAGATAACGATCTGCCTGAAAGAGGGCTGTTTATATGAAAAAAACTATATACTTAAAATTTATATTGGCTTACGTGATCTTCGGCGTCTTCGGTTTTATTATTGTAAACACTTTTGTTCCCAATATGACCAGACAACATTTGATCCGTCAAAATGCAAGTGCTCTTTATACCGAAGCCACCGTGATTGCCGAGAATTATGCCAGCGGCCTATATACCAACGAAACTTCTCTTGAGGCCGTAAAAGAGCAATTAGATATTATCTCCTCCTACATGGATGCTGTCATTTGGATTATCAATCCTTCCGGACGTATGATTTTGGACACTTCTGCTCCTATCGACCTGGAAAAGGAAACCTTTATTGAAAATTTTGATCCCACCGTCACGGCCGGCTCTTATTACAATATCGGAACCTTTTTTGGCAGCTTTGATGAAGAAATGTTAAATGTCCTTGCTCCTATCACCACAAACTACACTGTCAAAGGTTATGTGGTAATCCATATGTCCATGGAGACTTTGGAGGTTTCCAGCAACAGCCTTGTCAACATCTCGCTGATCACACTGCTGATCCTGTTTTTGCTGTCATTGATCATTCTGATCTTCTTTACGGAAATTGTTTATCTTCCGCTGCGCAAGATCACCCGGGCTGCGGAGCAATACGCCACCGGCAATGTACATTATGAATTTCAGATAGACAGTGATGATGAAATTGGTTATCTGGCCGCTTGTATCTCCTGTATGGCAGGGGAAATGGCCCGGACAGAAGACAATCAAAAGAAATTTGTGGCAAATGTATCCCACGACTTCCGTTCGCCTCTTACCTCTATCCGCGGATATCTGGAGGCCATGATAGACGGAACCATTCCGCCGGAAATGCACGAAAAATATTTAAAGATAGTGCTCAATGAAACTGAGCGACTGACCAAGTTGACAGGAAGTCTCTTGACCTTAAACAACTTAAATACCAAAGGCATGCTTCTGGATAAAAGTGATTTTGACATTAATCAGGTCATCCGAAACACCGCCGCTTCCTTCGAAGGTACCTGTCGACAAAAGACTATCGGCATTGAACTGGTACTGACCGGAGATGTCATGTATGTAACCGCGGACGTAGATAAGATTCAACAGGTTTTATATAATCTTTTGGACAACGCCATTAAATTCAGTCATCACGATTCTGTGATCAAGATAGAGACCACTGAAAAGAAAAACAAGATTTTTGTATCCGTAAAAGACAGTGGCATCGGTATTCCAAAAGAAGATTTAAAAATGGTTTGGGAACGTTTTTACAAATCAGATTTGTCAAGAGGCAAAGACAAGAAAGGCACCGGCCTGGGGCTTTCCATTGCCCGGGAGATCATTCTTTCTCACAATGAACATATCAATGTGATCAGTACAGAGGGTGTTGGCACCGAATTTATCTTTTCCTTGGCCAAATCTGACAAAAACGAAACGGATGAAGACTAAAATAAATTCATATAAGAGGTGACAATTATGAACCAAGAAAAAAATTTTTCTATCTCTAAATTTATCCTGAAAGTGTTGCAGGGTGCCCTGATCGGTCTGGGGGCAGTGTTGCCCGGCATCTCTGGCGGCGTTCTCTGTGTGGTTTTCGGCGTCTATAAGACACTGATGGAATTCCTAGCAGATCCTTTCCGTAAACTGAAAACCCATTTACCCAAGCTTCTCCCCACGATTATCGGCTGTGTCATCGGTTTTTTGGGCATCGCAAAACTTCTTGCCTTTCTGCTGGAGCGATATGAGGCACCTTCTGTATGTCTCTTTGTGGGCCTGATAGCAGGCATGTTGCCCTCCTTATTCCGGGAAGCCGGTGAACAGGGCAGAAGCAAGGGATCCTTTATTTCTCTGGGGATTGCTCTGGTAGCAACCTTTGCACTGCTGATCAGTCTGAATGTGTTCTCTATTCAGATCACACCCAATTTTGTCTGGTATTTGTTCTGCGGCTTTTGTTTGGCCTTAAGCGTCATTGCACCGGGTATGAGCTTTTCTACTTTACTCATGCCTCTGGGTCTTTACCAGCCCTTTGTGGATGGCATCAGTAGCTTTGATTTTGGCATACTAATCCCCGCCGGTATCGGCGCCCTGGCCACCGTCATCCTCTTTGCCAAGGCGGTTGACGCTCTGTTTACCCATCATCATTCCGTGGCCTTCCATGCCATTGTGGGAATCGTCATTGCTGCCACTATCATGATTATTCCTTTTGGCAGCTTTACTGCTTCCATTGGCAGTTGCGTGATTAATATCGTCTGTCTGGTGTTGGGTATCGTAGCTGCGCTTCTGTTAGACCGATTTAACCAAAAATATACCGTGGAATAATTTTTAAATATTATCTACACATACAAGGGGATGGTCCTTCTGCATAGAAAGCACCATCCTCTTCTTTTTTAATAAACCTGATATTTAACTTTCTTCATCACATACCGTATGGGCTGATATAGAATAAGCATGACCACAAAATTAGCAATGCCATGAGTCAAATCCCAAGGGATTCCGGCGATCCACCAGCTAAAAGCGGTATAAAATCCATTGGCCAGACCACCGCTGGCAGTACCGATAAACAAATAAGGTAGTGATCCGGCAGCTCCAAAGAGCAAGCCAAAGATACCGGAAATAACTGCCCATAAAAACATGGATTCATTTTTTCGAAACAGCCAAGTAACCAATACCAATGCCGGCCAAAGATAAAGATACATGATCCACCAAATGTGAAATCCAAAGATCATCCCCTCTATTAAGACAAAACCCAGTACTCCATAGATTGCTTTTCCTCCCAGGAAGAGCGTGAACATAATGATCCAAAAGGTTACCAACTCTATATTGGGCAAGAAATCCATAGCTCTCTTGCTGACCTCTACAATAGCAATCATCATTCCTATCAGGGCAATATCTACAATAGCTATTCCTCTTTTGATATTTTTTTTCTTTACTTCCTTCATAACAATGTTTTATTCCGCTACAAAAACCGAATATACCAACTGGAACTCATCACCATCTGTTACCGGCTGGGTAGAAGCACCTGCCTGCCCATATTCTCCATTGACCATGATGGACCAATATGCACTACTTTTGTTAAAATCAGCAGTCAGGCCGTTGACTGTTTCAATGGTCAGGCCAAACTCTGTCTTGGGACCGGAAACTTCCAAGCCTTCTGCATCCGCAAAGGCTTGCTCCAGGAACTCTGCTTCTGTATCTACTTCATAAACTACACTCCTCTGCTCATTGTCGATGACTTCAATAGTAATAGATTTTTCACCGTCCGTTGTCTTGGGCCCAAACACTGCATAAGCAATGCCCAGCACTGCAACAACGGCTATCAATGCAATTGCACCGATGATTGTTTTCTTGTTGATGGGTTTCTTTGTTTCTGTCATGATTTTCCTCCTTGTGTTTGCCCTTCTTGGGCACTGTGGTTTTGTGAATAGAACCTCAGAAAACACGAAATGCCTCCTGCAATCATTGCAAGGGGCATGAAGAGTTGTTGGCGCCTGCTTTTCGTAAACAGACTGCCTGTACTCAACCAATGCCTCGTGGTTACTCAGTACCGAATGACAGGCAGGTCTTCTGACTTATAGATCACTGCGCACCTCCGCCTTCCCAGAACAAATTCCAGTGACATCAATGGAGGAGCACTCCCTACTTACAGCGACGAGATCGTGCAGGACTTGCACCTGCTTCCCTTTTCATCCGGCCCTGATATATATCCGCCGGACACCTGACATCGCAATATTCACTTATGTTACTTCGACAATATAACACATATTGTTTAAATTTTCAAGTTATTTAAGTATATGTTATAAATCTGTAACCGCTACACTCAGCATCTTTATAAAGACGCTTGTAATTATACCCATATCGTACCCCTTCCCGTGATGCTTTAAATTATATCACGTCAATCATCCGTATGGATAATATCAAAAATTTATCAACTGCGTTTAGCAAAATAAGTATCTTTATTCGAAAATTCATCTAAAAAACAACATGATAAATCCAGGCATTACCCTGTTTACCGACCCGTTCCACAACTTCTGCATAATACAGCAGATTCAGTGTCACTTGTGCAAGCGGCTGTCGAATACGGGCTGCCTTGGCAAAATCTTTTACCGTAAAAGTACCTGTCAGCTGACTGGGTATAAACTGCCTATAATCCTGCATGCCTTTAATTTCCGTCTCTTCTATGAGACAAAGAGGAACTCTATCTAATTTTACAGAATCTTTCCTTTTTTTACGACTCTTGTTGTTTGCCCGCCGATATTCCTCCATGTCCATCAGCACCAGACGTATTTTCAGATTCGGGTCCTTCAAAAACATTTTAATCCGATACAACTCCGGAAACACATGATAAACTGTCCCTTTTACCGGTGATTTCCTTCGCCCGAAAACTTCACCGCTCTCCTCGTCTATCAAATTCAGCCATTTCTCCCGGGGTATGGGGTATACAATGGTAACCGGATAAAGTGGCAAAAAAGCAGCCAATTTATCCCGCATCCTATAAAACTGCCTGGTCTGAATTTCTATAATTTCTGTACCGGTATAAATATCGGCCACATAATTTTCAATTGAAAATTCATGCATATCCTCATCCGGCGCATAATAATTCTTCAAAACTGCATGCACAGTTTTTTCCGACAACGTACCAATACCCTGACGCTGTCTTTGCGTGCCAACCACTTTCTCTTTTGCATATTCAAATTGATCTTGCAACATTTGACAGAATACTCCCGGAAGATTTTTTTACTAATAGATTGATAGTTAATAGAATCGGGATTAACTCCCGGAATGAAAATTTATTTGATATTTTGATGATCAGATTTTTAGATTATATTTTTGTAACATATGCTGTAAGAAATCCGAATTACTTAACTTTGCAATCTGATTTCCTTCTCCTGCTACTGCCATGCAATCTATGAGCTTGATTAATAGATCTCGGCCTTGCTGCATGCCCTGCTCTAAGCCCTGTTGCATGCCTTGTTCTAAGCCCTGTTGCATGCCTTGTTCTAAGCCCTGTTGCATGCCTTGTTCTAAGCCCTGCTGCATGCCTTGTTCTAAGCCCTGCTGCATGCCCTGCTCCATGCCCTGTTGATATCCTTCTTCCAGGCCTTTTATCATACCTCGTTTTAAACCATTTTCTTCTGCCTCTCGAAGAATTTCCTCAAATTTCATGTATCGGCCCTCCCATAATCTGCTTTTCTTTAGCTGAACAATATTTTCATGTATTTTTTCAATTGTATGGTCTTCAATGGTACTCACGTATTCATCTGTACTGTTTTCTACATAATGTAGAAAATTAACCAATACCTCAGGAACCTCATTTTTATTTGTACCTTTCGTATTCAAGAAAACCTTTGTTGTTTCATCTCCCAAAGGAAAATCTTCTTCCAGACATCTATTTTCAAATGTGTAGCGGTATTTTCCTTTTTTAAAAGGGTCATATGTACAAATAAAAATCACATAACAGGGCTTTAATTCTCGAAAATCTTCTCCTGGTTTTAGAGATGTCAAATCCATTTCCGCCTGATGGTATCGGCTACGTTTGGCTAAATTGTTATTATCCGTGTTTTGCATTTCCAGGTTGTAAGCCACCTGCATCTCATCATTTGCATACACATCCAAACGAACACTTCTAAAATCTGAATGATATAGCATGCTTGCCTCTGCCCGCACAGTTACTTTAGGTACCTGCCGCCCCAAAAGAACCTCCAATATCATTCCACATGTCTTTTCATCCTGCACTGCAGCAGAAAAAAGAAAAGCATCCTTCAAATCCAACTCCTGAAATTTTTTGCTCATATATCCTCCTGTCTCTTCCGGAAGGATATTCTGTCTGATATGACTATATCATTTTTCCGTTAAAAATGCAACAACAAACAGGATGATTAAATCAGTTTAGAAGAGTCTTCTGGCCTCATCAAGTTTTTCCTTCAATTTTTCATAAAAGACCTCTGCAGCAAAATCCTCCACATAAAATTTCTGCAACACATACATATTCATATTTTTCAGAAAAGCATCATCATTGCTCTCGAAAAACACCTGCTGCAGATCCTTTAAATAGGCATGCCATTTACATAAAAAATCCTCATAGGCAGGCATATCCGGCATATCAATCCACTTTCGCACCTTAACCTTTGTCCGATTTTCCCGGACACATTCCCCTGTCAGGAGAATGTATCCCAAACCATTCTCCTGATAAACTCTTCCCAAAGGAAACAAGCGACACAGACCAGGCCGAAACGAATGAATACGACACCTTCCCTGCTCATTCAAAAAAACACATTTTGAATCCTCTTCATCTGTCATCATAATGCTGGGGCGAATCACGCCTTCCACTACGCTCAAACTAATTCCTCGCTGCAGTAACTGCTCAAAACTCAGGCACAATCCTTTTTTTAGATGATGCACATCCAAGGGATCCAATGTTACGGTATCGCCGCGGCCATGACAACAAGCACTGCAACCGGCACAGTTGCCGGCACAAGCCTTTACCATATCATTCAAACCATATATTTTGCCATCGGATATTTCCATTAAATCTACATTTCGTTCCACGGCCTATCTCCTTTTAATCTTTTGCCTTTGACAAAACCATAATCCCTACAAAAAGCACTGCAATGCCCGCCGCATGATACCATTCCAAAGGTTCCTTGAAGGCAATTACACCCACCAATGTGGACACTGCTGTATCCAAAGTAGCCAAAGTAGATGCTGTTCCGTTTTTCAATTTTTCCAATCCTTTTGTATAACACATGTAGGGAAGAACGCAGGCAACAAATCCAAGCCCCAAGGCAAGAAGCCCCAGATCAGGTGTCATTCTGACTACAATATTTCCCACATCGGCAAATGGCAAAGTTGCTAACGAAGAAAATAAAAAGGTATAAAAAGAAATGGTAAACGTATGATATCCTTTGTTTAAAGCATAACGACAGAAGATACTATAGAGTGCATAAGTAACACCTGCCGCCAGTCCAAATAATATACCCGTTGGCGTTATTCCCTCCGAACCACTGCCAATGAATCCTGTTACCAGAATACACCCCAAAAGCATAAGGCCCAAGGCACCTAGGCGAGTTGCTGTAATTTTCTCATTAAACAATACAGCACTGAACAACATGACAAACGCCGGCGCCGTATATACTAACACTGTTACCACTGATAACGTTGTGTAATTTACAGCTGTAAAATAACAAAAATTAAATAATGTCAAGCTTACAATACCAGTACCCACAAAGCACCAGATATCTTTAAGCCGCACCTTAAAAAGCTTTTTATCTTTTATAAGCAGTACAAAGGCCATAACAACAGCTGCTACGAATACTCTCAGCATGGCCACCTGGATTTGATTTAAACCCATAGCATTCATGTACCGTCCAAACAGACCCATGGTACCCCAAAATACTGCTGCCATAATAACACTTATGTAAGCCTTTTTCATAGAAAAACCTCCTTTGATATCATAATAAAACTTATGACATTATACATCTAATCCCCAGATATTTCAATATATATAGTCATCTAAGACCGCGTCTTGACTTTTCATTTTGTGTGTTGTATCATGAATGAGAACTGGCATAAGCTATGGAAAGGTAAAGGTAAAAATTATGGCAAACTTGCTTGGCGTTGACGTAGGTACTACTTCACTGAAAATGGTTTTATTTGATGAGAATGGCAATATATTAAAAACTGTGTCAAAGTCTTATACCCTGATCTCAAAGGAGGACCGGGTAGAATTGGATCCCTTGCATTATTGGGAAATGTTTCACAGCGCTTACGAGGAAATCCGCAGCGAATACTCCATCTCCGCTCTTTCCATTGACACCCAGTGCGAGACCCTGATCATGACAGACGGACAGGGAGATCCGCTCTATAATGCTATCGTATGGTTGGATAACAGAGCCACTGTACAGGCAGAAAAAATAAATGACACTTTTGGTGTGCAAAAAGTTTATGAAATCACCGGCCAGCCTGAGATTACCGCCACATGGCCTGCCTGTAAACTTCTGTGGATGCGGGAGAATGAACCTGATATTTTTGAAAAAATTGAAAAGATCTTTCTGTTGGAAGATTATCTGCTCTATAAATTAACCGGTGAATTTGTCACCGAAAAAACACTGCAATCCTCCAGCTTGTATCTGGATATCCGAACAGGTTGCTGGTGGCAGGAAATGTTAGACTTTATCGGTATTAAACCGGATCAACTGCCCAGACTTATGGACAGTGCTCAGGTAATTGGTACATATGACGGTGTCACAGTAGTAACCGGTGTTATGGATCAGATTGCCGGTTCCATCGGTGCCGGTGTCATTGACAATACCGTTGTCAGCGAAATGACCGGAACCACCATGGCTATCGTGGTTCCTACGGATGTATTCCCTCCCTATAAAGAGGACAACCGAGTACCCTGCCATATCAATTATGACGGAAACTACTGTCTGCTGACCTGGACCCCCACGGCGGGCATTGCCCTGAAGTGGTTCCGGGATAATTTCTGCGAGGGAAAAAGCTTTGATGACCTTAATGAGCTTGCTGCACAAGTTGCTCCGGGTTGCGACGGTCTAACCTTCATGCCCTACCTTTGCGGCAGCATCATCCCTAAATACAATCCCGCCGCCAGAGGTGCTTTTCTGGGACTGACCATGGAACATACCCGGGCTCATATGGTCAGAAGTATACAGGAAGCTGTTGCTTTTATGCTGCAGGAAAACCTTGACTATCTGAATGTATCCTGCCAAGAGATCCGCTCCATGGGCGGCGGCGCTGCCAGCCCCCTCTGGTGCCAGATTAAGGCGGATGTTACAGGCAAGAAGATCATTACATTAAAGAGCGCTGAATCTGCGTGTCTCGGCTCTGCTATCATTGCAGGCGTTGGTGCCGGCATTTTCGAAAGTGTGAAAGCAAGCTGTGAAAAGCTGGTTGCCACAGACAAAGTATACTACCCCAGTGGAACAGACTATACACAGGCCTATGAAAGATATCTGAAATACGAAGAAGCTACTGTATAAGAATATAGACTAATATTATGTGGCAATCAATTTTAAGGAACCCTAAAATTTGATTGCCACGCCCTGTTTTTGAATTTCCTTCTGCAATTTTGCGGGGACTTCCTTATCAGTAATAATATAGTCCGCCACCTTCAGGTCAGCAATTTTGGTAAAGGCGGTTCTATTGAATTTGGAAAAATCCGCTGCCACAATGCTCACATCTGACTGGGCCAACATAATACGGTCAATTTCTGCTTCTTTGTCATAATAAGTAGTAAAACCATTATTTAGATCAATTCCATCCACAGACAAAATTAATTTGTCTGCATGATAGTTCTTTAATTGATGATTCACATCATCTCCGAATGTAAATTGATATTTTGAATTTACAAAACCGCCCAGCAACAGAATATTAAAATTGGGATTATCTGCACCTTCCAATGCGATGGCAATAGAATTGGTAACAATACTCAGGTTCAGATTCTGGGGAAACATGCGAAACACTTGGAGCGTAGTTGTACCGGAATTCAACATAATAGTATCATTGTTTTTCACCATGTCCGCAATTTTTCTGGCAATAGCGATCTTCTCTGAATGATTGGTGGTTAGCCGCTGATTTAAGTTCATGCTGTAATAGGGCTTATATGAACTTACCGCTCCGCCGTGAACCCTGGATAGCAATCCCTTATACTCCATATCAGCCAGATCGTTTCGCACAGTAACCTCGGATATGCCAAAAAGCTGGCTCAATGCTGCAACTTTTACACTTCCTTCTTTGGCTAATAACTCCAATATTACTTGCTTTCTCTCTTCCCCAGACATGATATCCACCACTTTCTTATAAACAGGGCTGCCCTATGGACAGCCCTCATTACTGTTACTCATAAAACCTTTGACAAAAATTCTTTTGCACGATCCGTCTTAGGATCTGCGAAAAATTCCTTTGGATCTCCACTTTCCACAATCTGTCCGTCATCCATAAAAAGGATTCTGTTTGCCACTTCTTTGGCAAACCCCATCTCATGTGTAACTACGATCATGGTCATTCCTTCCTTTGCAAGTGCACGCATCAGGTCCAAAACTTCTCCTACCATCTCCGGATCCAGCGCACTGGTGGGTTCATCGAACAAGATCACATCCGGATTCATGGCCAATGCTCTGATAATTGCCACACGCTGCTTCTGACCGCCGGACAGTGTAGACGGATAAACATCTGCTTTGTCCTCCAAACCAATACGCTTCAACAGATCGATTGCCTGTCTCTCTGCTTCCTCCTTGATTTGCTTCTTGGTCATATTCACACCGGCCTTCTCAGCATCCTTTTTACGCTTTGCCTTACGCAATTCCTGGCATCTCACATGCACCGGCGCCAGCATAATATTTTCCTTTACAGTCTTGTTGTTAAACAAGTTAAAATGCTGAAATACCATACCGATATGCCGCCTGTGGACATTGATATCCACAGACATATCCGCGATATCCACTCCATTGAAAATAATCTGTCCCCCTGTGGGATCTTCCATACAGTTCAGGCACCTTAAAAAGGTACTTTTTCCGGAGCCGGAGGGTCCTATGACTGCAATAATATCTCCCTTTTTTACTGTCAGATCTATTCCTTTGAGAACTTCTAACTGACCAAAGCTTTTTTTCAGATTAATTACGTCTATCACTCTTTCGCAGGCTCCTTTCCATCATTTTGATACCGAAACTGATGATCAGGACAATGACTATGTAAATAATGGCCATTACCAGATAGGGCACCATAAACTCATAGCTGTTACTTCCGATATAACTGAATGCCACATATAGATCAGAGGCGCCTACAAAGCTGACTACCGATGTTTCTTTCACCAATACAATAAATTCATTTCCTAAGGTAGGCAAAATATTTTTGACTGCCTGGGGTATCACAATCTTTACCATGGTAGTGAGAAAACTAAGGCCCACAGCACGTCCGGCTTCCATTTGCCCGGGATCTACAGATAAAATACCCGCTCTCATGATTTCCGATACATAGGCACCGCTGTTTAAGCCAAATACCATGATGGATACCTGCACACCGGTTATTCTGATCCCAAGAAGGGGTAACAAGACATAGTAAAACACCAATAACTGTACTACTATGGGTGTGCCACGAAACATTGCCACATAAAAGCTACAGATTTTATCCAAAACTCTTGGTAAAGTCTTATACTTTGGCATCACGCGTACAGAAGCGATCAAGGTACCTATAACGATACCGATCACCAGGCCCAGCACAGCGATCAGCAAGGTATTCTGCAAGCCTTCCAGAACTGTTACATAACCTCTCTGATCTATGAAGATTTCTAAAAATCGCTCTATTTTCCGGTCAAAGTTACCCATTCCTTTATCCTCAAATCAAAATTACTGCATTGCGTTCATTGCTTCCACGATAGCTGCTGCAGGAGCAGAGTCAATGATTACAAAATTAATGTTTCCATTGATCATATCCTGAACAGCCATGGAACCGTTCTTATAACCTGTGCAGGTAACTGCATAGCCGGCAAATCCCCATTCTTCATCACCTTCTACATAAAACTTTCCTGTTGTACCATTCTGAACGCCGATTTTAGTCTTTTTGTCAAGCTTATTCAAAATAGCCTCTACATCTGCTGCTGTTTTGCAATTATCAAAAGTAGTATCATCCTCCATAACGATCAGCTTCTGTGATGCATTATAATAAGAATCTGTGAAATTTACATGCTCTTTACGATCTTCTTTCACAGTCAGACCTGCAATACCGATATCACTCTTGTGCTGGCCAACAGACAGACAAACTGCATCGAAATCCATGTTCTGGATTACCAGTTCTTTGTCAAGATACTCTGCCAGCTTTGCTGCCATTTCCATGTCAATACCATAATAGCTGTCACCCTCTGTATATTCAAAAGGTTCAAATGAAGCATTGGTAGCTACCAGCAGCTGATCTTTGGACTCATCAAGTTTTGCAGATTTTACTGCAACAGGAGTACCGTCGCCGAAATAATTGTTGCAAATCTCTTCAAAGGTGCCGTTTTCCATGATCTCCTTGATGAATTCATTCGTCTTTTCCAACAGTTCCGGCTGAGCTTTATCCACGCCGAATGCATATTCTTCCTCGGTCAGGTTGATGTCGATCACTTTTACCTTCTTGGACTTTTCCTCTCCGCAGCCTGCCAGTGCACATACTGACATAACTAAAATAAGTAGTGTTGCTAATAATTTTTTCATAATATTTCTCCTTGCATAATTATTCAGTGTTTTAACACTTATTGTCATAGTATATTTTTTATTTTGATATGTCAACCGTTTTTATGCCAAAATAGCATCAATAATCTGTTTTGCCACCTCTTCCTTAGTCATAATAGGAAGTTCCTTCATGTTATCTTTGGTGATCAATGTTACAATATTTGTGTCTGTGCCAAATCCGGCCCCTTCCTGTTTCAGATTATTGGCTACAATCATATCAACATGTTTCTTTTCAAGCTTGGCTCTGGAATTTTCCAACATGTTCTCGGTTTCCATTGAAAATCCACAAAGATACTGTCCTTCCCTACGGTTATCCCCAAGATACTGAAGAATATCAACCGTGCGCTCCAAAGGAATAGACAAATCTCCGTCTTTCTTCTTTACCTTTTCCTCCGACACTTGTGCGGGCCGATAGTCCGCAACAGCGGCTGCCTTGATGATGATATCCTGCTCCTGACTGCGCTCTTTTACCGCCTCAAACATATCTTGAGCAGACATAATCTCCACCACCTTCACAAAGGGCGGCTTGGGTGTATCAGTCTTACCGGTAACTAAAGTAACTTCCGCTCCTCTTTGCATACAATGTTTTGCAATGGCATATCCCATCTTGCCGGTAGAATGATTGGTGATGTAGCGGACCGGATCCAGTTTCTCTCTGGTAGGACCGGCTGTCACCAGCACCTTTTTTCCTATCATATCCTTTTCATAGGCCACTTCCCGCAGGATATATTCCAAAAGTACTTGCTCTGAAGGCATTTTTCCGGGACCTATATCTCCACAGGCAAGATAACCGGTATCAGGTGTGATCACTTCATACCCGTAGTGTTGTAATTTTTTTATATTGTCCTGTACGATTGGGTTTTCATACATATGAGTATTCATGGCGGGAGCTACAATCTTTTTACAAGTGCAAGCCATAACAGTGGTTGTAAGCATATCATCAGCGATTCCGTTTGCAATCTTCCCGATCACATTGGCAGATGCCGGTGCAATCAATACCACATCTGTACTTTTAGCCAGAGAGACATGCTCCACACTATATTGAAAATTACGATCAAAGGTATCGATCAGACATTTATTTCCCGTTAGTGTCTCAAAAGTGATAGGATTAATGAAATTCGTCGCATTCTGCGTCATCAACACCGTGATATTTGCATGCAACTTTTTCAACATGCTGGCCAAATTAGCAATTTTATAAGCTGCAATACTACCGGTTACCGCCAAAACTACATTTTTGTTCTTTAACATAGTCACATCCTCCTTTCTAAACTGTAACTATTATAGCACAGGATATAAAATTTGATATATACAAAATTTACAAAATATGATATAAGTGAGGTGTATTGTATTGTATCTCCAATCGGAGAATGATAACAAGGAGGAAAACTTAATATGAAGAAAACTATCAACACAAAGAAAATGGTTCTTTTAGGACTGTTAACTGCTGTGCTACTCTTAATGGCTTATACGCCCTTAGGGTATCTCAACATCGGTCCATTGGCAATTACATTCAATGTAATTCCTGTAGCCATCGCAGCGATCACTTTGGGTCCCGTAGGAGGGGCTGCCATGGGTGCTGTTTTTGGTCTCACCAGCTTTCTCCAGTGTATTGGAGTAGGAGGTACCAGTACCATGGGTGCAATTTTATTTGAGATCAATCCCTTTCTGGCTTTTGTCCAGAGATTTATCCCCAGACTTTTGGACGGACTTTTGTTAGGATTTATTTTTAAGGGTTTCAAAAAAGTCACTAACACACATATCTCTTGCTTTGTTACAGGATTTTGTTCCGCATTTTTAAACACACTTTTTTTTATGACTGCTTTGGTTGTACTGTTTGGCAACACAGAATACATGCAAAACCTGATCGGCGGTAAAAATATTATTATTTTTATCTGCTCTTTTGTAGGCATCAATGCAGTTTTTGAAATGATAGCCTCTACTATCATTACTGGCGCTGTTGGTACCGCTCTTTATAAAGCTAAATTATAACCGTTATTTATTTAAGGCGCAAATCGTAGGGTTTGCGCCTTAAGTGTGTGCTTACATCCAAAATAAAGATTAAAAAAACTCTTTTATTCTCTTTGAAGTGATGTTAACTGCTCTAAATTTCTCTTTCATAAACTCTATTTGCCTGTCCTTCTCCGCAAGGATTTTCTCTGTCTTGGCGAGACTTTGCTCCGTAGCGGCAAGGCTTTGCTTAAGATTCTCTAACTTTTGTTCATTCTCTGATATTTTTTTCTCCGCTTCTTCCAGCTGTCGCATTCTACGTTCGATATACCTTTGCTGGCGGTAATAATCTTCTCTTGCTTCACACTTCAGACGTATTTTTTCTTCTGCACTAAGCTTGTACGCTGCCTCGGATGCTTCTTTTAAAAATTCGCTTGTCTCTGCCAACATTTTTAATTCCTCCCATGTGGTCGCCTTAAATAATCTGGCCCAGTGATCAATCCCGTATCGAATATCCTCTTTTGTTGCTCTTTCTATTTGCGTCAAATCCACTATAGAAAGCTTTAGCTTATCACTGTAGACAGTGTGGCTATTGATATCGCAAAACATATAAGTGGTATAAAAATTCGGATTTTCTCGAAACAAAGTGAAATCCAAAAAGCAAATCTGTATCACAGATTTCGTTTCCATATAATCCTGTCCGCTATTTAAGTGATCAAAAGTACGACACAAATACCCCAAAGACCGTTCAGGCCAAGTTCTACTGGGTTGGTAATCTCCACGGATGTAATTTCATTCGGCAAAATGTGCAATAGGGCAGCAATTAGGCCTTTTAATGCATGATTGCTACTCTGCAGCATAGCGCGAAACATATAATCATTTTTCAGAGGAAAGGGCATTTTTCCTGTAGCACTTTCCAAAGACAAAGCAGATCTGCCGTTATCGGCAGCATTAGAATAAGTCATATAAAAAGTCTCCTTATATGTAGAATTTAGATGTGATTAAAGATAAAAGTTCAACCAGGTAAATATAGGTCTATTTAAAGGTTTTGATATCGATACCGTACCCTTTTTATAACACAAACATTATTCTCAGCGCAAGTTATTTTTAATCGAAATATAGTAAAAAATATTATAATATAAAATAATAATAAAAAAAGAAAATTCTATATTTAGTATATAAGATAGACACTTTTAAAAAATAAACACTAAATATTGTATTATGCACTTTTACATTTGTTCCATTTTCTTCATTTCTTTCAACACACTGATTCCCAAAGGAACTGACAAAACAAAAGAACAAATATCTGCGATCATCTGGGTAATCTCTACTCCGGTAAGACCAAAAAAGAAAGGCAATATCCAAATCAAAGGCAGAAAGAATAATCCTTGCCTAGAGGCCGATACAATAGATGCTTTCATTGCTTTACCAATAGACTGAAGGTACATGGTGCATAACACGGTCCATGCATTTAATGGGAAGACAAAACACTGAAAGCGCAAGGCAGAGGTGCCAATATGAATCACATCCAGGTCATCTTTTCTAAAAAGTGTAACCAAAGGTTTTGCAAAAATAAGACCAAGGGCAGATATAATCAACAAAGCAATAAACGCAACTTTTACACAAAACCAATATGCTTCCTTCACGCGATCGTATTTTTTTGCACCATAATTTATGCCACAAACAGGCTGAAATCCCTGTCCGAATCCTATCAATGCAGAGCTGGCGAACATACTGATACGAGTGACCACAGACATGGCCGCTATAGCCTGCACGGTATAGTCACCTGCAAACAATCCTGCTGAACGATTCATACACAGTGTTGCAAGACTGCCAAGCCCCTGCCTGCAAAGAGAAGGAAACCCACCTCTGAATATCTCGCGGAAAAAATAAAATGTAGGGTGAAAATTTTTCAAATGTACTTTAATATTTCCACCCTTACGACTCATAAACCAGAGAATAAAAAAACTGATGATCTGACTGATCACTGTTGCGGCAGCTGCACCGGCAACTCCCATATGTAATCCAAACATTAAAATCGGGTCCAATACAATATTGATTACAGCTCCTGTCACAATACCAATCATGGCAAAAGAAGCACTGCCCTGAAAACGGAGTTGATTGTTAAGTACAAATTGAGACATCATAAAAGGAGAACCTATCAAAATAATTCCAAGATATTGTTTGGTAGATTCCAAAAAATCAGACGTAGCACCTAAGAGAATTGATAAAGGCTCCAAAAAAACAAGTCCCAATATTGCTACAATAATTCCGGTAAAAAAAGCACAAAAGAATCCATTGGCCGCCATAGAATTGGCTTCCTCATATTCCCCTGCACCCAATTTTCTGGAAATATAATTTCCGGAACCGTGTCCAAAGAAAAATCCACAAGCCTGTATCAACGCCATTACAGAAAAAACTACACCTACAGCTGCTGTTGCATTGGTATCGATCATCCCCACAAAATAAGTATCTGCCATATTGTAAAATGATGTAACCAACATACTGATTATTGTTGGGATTGCCATCTGACACACCAAGCCCGGCACAGATTTTGTTGTAAGATATTTTATTTTTTCTTCCTGATTCATTGCACCTACATTCATGATATTATATTATTCCCTTCTATAAAGAAAAAGACATCCCTACATACATAATCAGGCCGCGCTTGTTAAGAGCGCGGCCAAACCACTTTTATTCTTCTTTTGCTACATCTTCGGAAGCTTCCAATTCCTGTTCACCATTGGATACTTTTTCCCTTACTTTGGCAATCTGCGCTACCTTTACGTCTGAATCTAAATTGATCAGTTTTACACCGGAAGTAATACGGCCTAAAACACTGATATCTTCCACACGGATTTGAATAATAATACCTTCTGTGGTAATGATCATGATCTCATTATCTTCATTGACAGCTTTCACACCTACCAAATAGCCGGTTTTTTCTGTTATTTTATAACATTTTACACCCTTACCGCCACGGTTTTGTACATTAAATTCTTCCATGTCGGTCCGTTTTCCCAGGCCATTTTCGGATACGAAAAGAAGTTCTTTTCCTTGTGTGTTCAGCTGCATACCAACAATTTCATCTCCATCATTCAGGTTCATACCTATGACACCCATGGAGGAGCGTCCTGTAGCTCTTACATCCTTTTCTTTGAACCGAATGCACATACCATACTTTGTGGTCAAAAAGATTTCACTGTCACTGTCAGTCGTCTTTACTTCAATAAGTTCATCGTCTTCTCTTAAGTTAATGGCAATTAATCCATTTTTACGGACATTGTAATATTCCATGAGAGAAGTTTTCTTTACGATACCCTTTTTAGTTACCATAAATAGATTCTTCTCATCATCATAATTCTTGATTGGAATCATGGCTGTGATTTTTTCCCCGGGAGAAAGCTGTAATAAGTTCACAATAGCTGTTCCTCTGGCTGTTCTTCCCGCTTCTGGAATTTCATAAGCCTTCAGTCTATATATTCTTCCTGTATTAGTAAAGAAATTCAGGTAATGATGGGTGGAAGTCATCAGCAGATCCTCAATATAATCTTCTTCAATGGTCTGCATACCTTTGATTCCCTTACCACCACGATTTTGTGATTTAAAATTATCTACAGTCATACGCTTGATGTAACCAAGTCTGGTCATAGCGATAACTGTATTTTCATTAGGAATCATATCTTCCATATCAATATCAAATTCATCAAAACCAATCTTACTGCGTCTATCATCTCCAAATTTTTCTGCTATAATCAGAATTTCTTCTTTTATCACACCCAGCAAAAGCTTTTCATCTGCCAAGATAGCTTTTAATTCACCTATTTTTATCAAAAGCTCCTGATGTTCATTTTCAAGCTTTTCACGCTCCAAACCGGTCAGTGCACGCAGACGCATATCAACGATCGCCTGTGCCTGCACTTCAGAAAGATCAAAACGTTCGATCAATCTTTCTTTAGCAATTTGAGTATTCTGGCTGCTTCTGATGATAGAGATTACTTCATCTATAAAGTCTAACGCCTTAAGAAGACCCTGTAAAATATGGTCTCTTTCTTCTGCTTTGTTCAGATCATACTTGGTGCGTCTGGTCACTACATCTTCCTGATGGATCAAATAATACTTTAACATATCCAGCAAATTCATGACCTTGGGTTCATTGTTTACCAGCGCAAGCATGATCACACCAAAAGTATCCTGAAGTTGTGTGTGCTTATAGAGCTGATTTAAAATGACATTTGCATTGGCATCTCTTCGAAGCTCAATAACAACACGTACACCTTCTCTGTTAGACTCATCTCGAATATCAGTGATACCGTCAATCTTTTTCAGCTTTACCAAATCAGCAATTTTCATGATCAGATTGGCCTTATTTACCATATAAGGTAGTTCTGTGGCTATGATCTGACTTTTACCGTTAGGAAGAGTCTCAATATTGGTCACTGCACGGACTCTGACCTTACCTCGGCCGGTACGATATGCTTCTTCACAGCCTCTGGTACCCAAGATCAAACCGCCGGTAGGGAAATCCGGTGCATTAACAATTTCCAAAATTTCTTCGATGGTAGTTTCTCTGTTTTCATTTACACGATTGTCAATGATCTTTACAACCGCATTTACCACTTCTTTTAAATTGTGAGGGGGTATATTAGTTGCCATACCTACCGCAATACCGGTGGTACCATTTACAAGCAGATTAGGATAACGGCTGGGTAAAACAGAAGGTTCTTTCTCTGTTTCATCAAAGTTTGGTACGAAATCCACTGTATCCTTATTGATATCAGCCAAAAGCTCCATAGAAATTTTGGACAGTCTGGCTTCTGTGTAACGCATAGCTGCAGCACCATCACCATCCATGGAACCAAAGTTACCATGACCATCCACCAGAGGATATCTGGTATTCCATTCCTGGGCCATATTTACCAAAGCACCATAGATAGAACTGTCACCGTGAGGGTGATATTTACCCATGGTATCACCCACGATACGGGCGCTTTTACGATGGGGCTTGTCCGGACCGTTGTTTAGCTCTATCATAGAGTAAAGTACACGCCTTTGAACAGGCTTCAAACCGTCTCTGACGTCAGGAAGAGCACGGGCAGCAATTACACTCATAGCGTAATCAATATAAAATGTCTCCATTCTCTCCTTTAAATCTACTTCATGAATTTTATCAAAAATGTCGTCGTTCATACGTCCTCGCTTCTATCCCTTTTTATTTAAATATCAAGATTTTTTACAAACTTAGCATTCTCTTCTATAAACTCACGTCTGGGTTCCACTTTATCACCCATTAAGGTGGTAAAGGTTAGATCAAGTTCAGATTCCGTTTCTTCATCATAATTTACGCGAAGAAGAATTCTTCTTTCAGGATCCATAGTGGTTTCCCAAAGCTGGTCCGCATCCATTTCTCCAAGACCTTTATAACGCTGAATCTTATTATTCTGATCACGACCTACTTCTTTCAGGATATTATCCAATTCTTCATCACTGTAGGCATACCAGATTTTTTTATTCTTTTCCAGTTTATAAAGAGGAGGCTTAGCAAGATATACATGACCTTGCTTGATAAGATCCGGCATAAATCTATACAAAAATGTTAATAGTAATGTACTGATATGAGCACCATCCACGTCCGCATCGGTCATAAGAATAATTTTGTCATAACGAAGCTTTGTAATGTCAAAATCTTCATGAATACCTGTACCAAAAGCTGTGATCATTGCTTTAATCTCAGCATTGGCATATATTTTATCTAATCTTGCCTTTTCTACATTTAAAATCTTACCACGAAGAGGTAAAATAGCCTGGGTTGCGCGGGAACGCGCTGTTTTTGCGCTACCTCCTGCAGAATCTCCCTCTACAATGTAGATTTCACAATTCTTTGGATCCTTGTCTGAACAATCTGCAAGCTTACCGGGTAAAGCCATCCCTTCCAAAGCAGTTTTTCTTCTGGTGAGATCCCGTGCTTTTCTTGCTGCTTCTCTTGCTCTTTGAGCCAAAATAGATTTTTCGCAAATTGTTTTTGCAATGGACGGATTCTGCTCCAGAAAATAAGTCAGTTGTTCAGCGACAATACCATCTACAGCACCTCTTGCTTCAGAGTTACCAAGTTTTTGCTTTGTCTGTCCTTCAAACTGAGGATCTTCAATTTTTACACTGATAATTGCTGTAAGACCTTCTCTGATATCTTCTCCGGACAGATTAGGTTCACTATCTTTTAAAAATTTTGCACTTCTTGCATAATCATTAAAGGTTTTTGTTATGGCATTACGAAATCCCTGGAGATGGGTACCTCCTTCCGGAGTATTAATATTATTTACAAAGCTGAATACGCTCTCATTATAAGAATCATTGTGCTGGAAAGCCACTTCCACATAAACATTATTCTTGGTGCCTTCAAAATACAAAATATTCTCATAAAGAGGAGTCTTACTCTTGTTCAAATATTCAACAAATTCCTTGATACCGCCCTCATAACAAAACTCTACTTTTCTTTGTTTAGGTATTGCTTCTAAATTCTGATCATCTGCAGCACGCTGGAGCAATTCATTGATTTGTTCATTTTCTGAATCACTTTGAATATGCTCTTCTTTTCTGCAATCTCTAAGAATGATACGAAGACCTTTTGTCAAAAAGGCCATTTCTCTCAAACGCACTTTTAATACATCAAAATCGAATACTGTTGTCTCGGTAAAAATAGTATCATCCGGCATAAAAGTAATCTTTGAACCGGTCTCTTCCAAAGGACATTCTCCTATTACTTTCAAAGAATAACACACATGTCCTCTTTCATACCGCTGTTTATGGATTTTTCCGTCCTGACGAATTTCAACTTCCAACCAGTTAGAAAGAGCATTTACAACAGAGGCACCTACACCGTGCAGACCGCCGGATACCTTGTATCCTCCTCCGCCAAATTTTCCGCCTGCATGCAAAATGGTAAATACCACTTCCACAGCAGGAATACCTGCTTTTTGATTGATACCTACAGGAATTCCTCGACCGTTATCGGTAACGGTAACAGAATTATCCTCATTGATGGATACATCAATGGTATCACAATAACCCGCAAGTGCTTCATCCACCGCGTTGTCAACTATCTCATATACCAAGTGATGAAGACCTCTGGAAGAAGTAGTACCAATATACATACCGGGTCTTTTCCTTACTGCTTCCAAACCCTCTAATATCTGGATTTGATCGGCTCCGTATTCGTTCTGCGTAGTTGTATTACTGTTCATGATTTCTTCGCTCATGATTCCTCCATTTCAAGTCCTTCATTTACACAGGTAACCATACCGTTATAAACTTTATAAATTTTATTAATTTCAAACCTATTTTTTACAAACTCTTCTAAACCTGTACAAGTAATAATGGTTTGAATATCACCTATACTGTTTAAAAGATAATTTTGTCTATTGCTGTCGAGTTCAGACAATACATCATCCAATAAAAGAACAGGAGAGTCCTTTGCAATTTTCTTGACCAATTCTATTTCAGATAATTTTAAAGAAAGTGCAGCTGTTCTTTGCTGACCCTGGGAGCCATACTTTCTAATATCGATATTTTCTACAAGAAAAGAAAAATCATCTCTGTGAGGACCTACAGTTGTCATTTTTGATCTGATATCTCTTTCCTGATTCTGAAATATTTTTCTTTCAAACTCTTCAATGGAAACATCCGGTTCGTATTCTATTTTTAATTCTTCTTTTCCACCGGAAAGTTTTTTATGTATTTCATAAATAATCTCGTTGATCTGCTGAACAAAAATTTTTCTTCTCTCTATAATTTTACTTCCAAAAGACACAAGTTGAGAATCCCAAATACTCAAAGTATCTTTAAGCCCGGGATTCATATACATATCCTTTAGGAGAATATTTCTTTGATTCACAATTTTATTGTAATGATTAAGATTATAGAGATAAAAGCTATCCAGCTGACAAAGCTCCATATCAACAAATCTTCTTCTCTCCGCAGGCCCATTTTTTATAATCCCTAAATCCTCCGGAGAAAAGAAAACAACATTGCAAAGACCAAGCAGATCTGCAGCTTTTTTTATCTTTTGTCCATCTATTGCAATTCCTTTTGACTTATTTTTTCGGAGATGCATATCTACTTTTGTTTCAATTCCATCTTTTTCAATATAAGTCCTTATATGAGCTTCTTCGCTGTCAAATTTGATAATTTCCCTGTCTTTACTGCCTTTATGAGATTTCGTGGTAGCAGATAAATAAATTGCTTCCAGTATATTTGTTTTTCCCTGGGCATTATCTCCGTACAAAATATTAGTACCTTTGTCGAATTGCAAGGTCATAAAATCATAATTTCTGTAAGAAGCAAGCTCTATTGATTTGATGATCATGGATTTATCCTTCTATCTTGATTTGATTTCCATCAAATTCAACGATATCTCCGTTAACTATTTTTTTTCCGCGCTGAAGTTCAACCTGCCCATTTACCTTTACCAGCCCATCCTGAATTACAAATTTCGCTTCAACACCGGTTTGTACAAGACCTGCAAGCTTCAACACTTGTCCTAATTTAATAAAATCATCCCTTATTTTTATAGTTTCCATATTTTCCCTTATTATTCTTTTTATTTTACCACATTAAAATTAACCGGTAAAATCATATAAATATACTTTTCTTCTACATCTTTTATAAAACAAGGAGCCTTAGGATTGATCAGATAAACATCAATTTCTTCATCATCTATCACTCGGAGAGCATCAATCATAAACTTAGGATTAAAGCCTATCATAAGATCCTTTCCTTTTTTTTCAATGTCTATTTCTTCATTCATACTTCCAATAATGGAATTGATTTTTAATTCCATATTGTAATCCGTGATATTTATGATAATAGGTTTTTTGTCTCCCTCTTTTGATAAAAGAGTAGCGCGATCGATACAATTCAATAATTCTTTTTTATTAATTTTAACTTTTGTTTCATAATCACTGGAAAGCATCTTATCGATCTTTAAATACTCTCCTTCAACCAATCTGGAAACAACAGTTGTATCATCAAATTCAAATACAATATGTCTGGAGGTAATATAAATATTTACATCTTTATCTGCATCTCCGGGCAAAATTTTGCTGATCTCATTCAAAGATTTACCGGGAACTACTACTTTTTTCGGCTCATAATGATCCTTCAGTTCTATTTTTCTAATAGAAATACGGTGACCGTCAGAGGAAACCACCTTCATTTCACTGCCATTGATATCAAACAATTCACCGGTCATCACCTTATAATTTTCATTATCAGCAATGGAAAATATGGTTTGCCTTATCACTTCTTTTAAAGTAAATTGAGATATTACTACACAATCTTCTTTTTCAACACTTGGAAGATAAGAAAAATCTTCTCCTGATTTACCAATAATATTAAACTTTGCTTTTTCGCATGTAATGGTCATTTTATAAGAATCATCTGTTTCTACAGTAATATCACTGTCAGGAAGCTTACGCACAATATCAAGAAATATCTTTGCATCTATGGCTATACTGCCTTTTTCAACAATATCTCCATCAATAATAGTTTCAATACCAAGTTCCATATCATTGGCAATCAATTTGATACTACCTTTTGTAGCATCGATCATGATACATTCCAGGATAGACATGGTAGTTTTGTTAGGAACTGCCTTTGATACGATCTGTACTCCATTTAAAAGATTTGCTTTTGAACATACTAATTTCATATTGTGTATAACTCCCTTCGTGGTGATGGTTTTATATAATTTATAAAGAAATTAAAAGTATAAGTAGTAATAATTGTGGATATGTGTAAAACCTCTTCTATTATAGCATTTATCACAAAAAATAGGAAGTATAACTATGTTGATAATTCAGAATAAGTTGTGATTAATTTGTAAGTTATTCACATAACCTTTTTCAGGATAAACAATATAAAAAAGTTATACACATCCATTTCACATAGGAATGTGGATTAAGTAGGGTTTATTTTTTTCTTAATGATGTCTATTTTATTTTTCAGTTCTTCGTTCATATCCATTTCTTCTTTGATCTTGTTTACTCCGTTTATTACGGTAGTGTGATCTTTTTTACCAAGGATCTTTCCGATTCCTTGTAAAGAAATAGAAGTCATATTCCTGCATAAATACATGATCACTTGTCTGGGTATAACAAATTCAGAATTTCTTTTTGTAGAAATAATATCTTCATGTTTTACTCCAAAATGTTCGCATACCACATTGATGATCAAAGAAGGTGTTATTTCCTTTGGTTTATCCGGATAGATTATGTCCCTTAAGGCTTCTTCAGCAATCTGAATCGTAAGATCTTCCGTATCTATTTTATTTAATTTAACATAAGCAATAATTTTGTTGAAAGCTCCTTCCAGCTCTCTAATATTAGATTTTATATTAGTCGCAATATAATTAATAATTTCTTCATCAATTTTCTTTTCGTAGTTTTCTGCATTTTTACGAAGAATAGCCATTCGGGTTTCATAATCAGGTGCCTGAATGTCTGCAATCAATCCCCATTCAAATCTTGATCGAAATCTTTCATCCAATATCTCCATTTCTTTCGGAGGTTTATCAGATGAAATAATAACCTGCTTGTCCGCAGCATGAAGTACATTGAAGGTGTGGAAAAATTCTTCCTGTGTACTCTCTTTTCCTATGATAAATTGTATATCATCTACCATAAGTACATCTACTGTCCTATATTTGTCCCTTAATTTGGTCATTGCTGCGGAATTACCGGAACGAATAGATTCAATTACTTCATTTGTAAATTCTTCAGATGTTACATAAAGAACCTTTTTGTCAGGGTTTTGTTCTAAAATAAAGTGTCCGATGGAATGCATCAGGTGTGTCTTACCAAGTCCGGCTCCGCCATATAAATAAAGAGGATTGTATGTTTCTCCGGGAGATTCTGCTACGGCAAGGGAAGCAGAGTGAGCAAATTTATTATTACTGCCTACCACAAATGTATCAAATTTGTATTTTGGATTCAAATTTGCATTTTCATAATTAATATTGTATACAGGTTTATGTACAGCTTCTGAGTTAGATTCATCCATTGATATTGTATCTTTTTCCAATATAAAGGAAACATCATAATCATCGTTGCATATTTCCGAAATAGTTACGTGAAAAAATTCCTTGTACTTAGTGGAAATATAACTGAAGGCACTGGCCTTATCTGTAGGAATGATAATATAGAATATTTT
The DNA here is from genome assembly GCA_015056865.1 of Lachnospiraceae bacterium. Classification (GTDB taxonomy): domain Bacteria; phylum Bacillota; class Clostridia; order Lachnospirales; family Lachnospiraceae; genus Acetatifactor. The sequence goes on along the minus strand of SVFM01000008.1, from coordinate 12,418 downwards.
TTCTTTTACACTGTGAAGCTCCAAAGGCTCTATCCAGGTATTGTAGGAAATATCGGTAAGATTATATTCTCGCCGTACGGTTTCCTTGATTTCTTGCCATTTTTCTTTGTTAATTTCCATAGTACTTAACCTCTTTCATTTTAAAGAAAATATCTCAACTTATATATTATTATAAATATATAAATTTTTCAAATAGATTTTATAAACATAGAGTTATCCACAATATGTTGATAACTAAGGTGATAAGTTTACATATTATATTTTGTAAATCATATAATTGTGGATATGTCTAATTTTTAATACACAATGAAAAAGGTAGATTTTAAGCGTATTTGAGCTATTTTTACACAATGTAATCACAGTAACGTCTATGGTTATCCACAACATATTCACATTATGTGGATAGAATTATGTAAATTGGAAAATATAAAAAACATTGTGGATAACTCAAATATCAAAAAAAAATTTTAAAAATAAATTTTCATCAATACACAAAATGCTTGACATTGTCCGTTTTATCCAGTAAAATCAAAATGCTATTTTCCAAAATTCAGCTATAAAAAAATATGGTTACCTTATATAGATTAAGGTTAAGAGAAGGAGGTGCTTTTCCATGAAGATGACATTTCAGCCCAAGAAGAGATCAAGATCCAAAGTACACGGTTTTAGAGCAAGAATGAGTACTCCCGGAGGAAGAAAAGTCTTAGCAGCAAGACGTGCAAAAGGAAGAAAGACATTATCCGCATAGGTCACAGAAATGTGACCTTTTTTTCTCTGAATGATAGAGGCAATTTAAATGAAATTTTCAGAGTCATTGAAAAAAAATCATCAATTCCGGTTTGTTTATAAAAATGGAAGGTCTTATGCAAATAAGTACCTGGTAATGTATGTTATGGAAAATGGCACAGATAAAAACAGGATCGGAATCAGCGTTAGTAAAAAAGTAGGAAACAGTGTTGTAAGGCATCATATTACAAGACTGGTAAGAGAAGGTTACCGATTACATGAAAATATATTCAATAGTGGTTTGGATATCGTAATCGTTTCGAGGGTAAATGCAGCTTCAGCAGATTTTTTTGATATAGAAAAATCCATTTTACACCTCGCAAAGCTTCACGAAATTGTTTAATTATGAAAAAAATACTGATTGCTATTATAAAATTTTATCAAAAGAATATATCTCCCTTAAAGCGTACAAAGTGTCCCTATTTTCCCTGCTGTTCCCAATATGGACTTGAAGCTATAAGAAAATACGGCGCCTTAAAGGGTGGACTTTTAGCTTTTTGGAGAATTCTGAGATGTAATCCTTTTTCGAAAGGCGGATATGATCCGGTTCCTTAATTAGCAATTAAAAGATTGGAGATTTTAAATGAACACAGTTTTATTAACAAAAAGCAATACATTTTTGATAGGCTGGGTTGCAGAAATATTGGGATATATCATGGATGGTATTTTTACTGTTCTTGATTTTATAAGAATACCCAATATCGGATTGTCTATTATTTTATTTACAATTGTTGTAAACATGCTTATGTTGCCTCTTACCATGAAGCAGCAGAAATTTTCAAAGTTATCTGCCAGGATGAATCCGGAGATCAATGCGATCCGAGACAAGTATAAAAATAAAAAAGACAATGATTCTGTCATGGCGATGAATAACGAAACCCGTGCGGTTTATGCAAAATACGGCGTTTCACCTTCCGGCAGCTGTGTACAGCTTTTGATCCAGATGCCTATTTTGTTTGCACTTTATCAGGTTATTTATAAGATACCTGCCTATGTTACAAAAGTTGGAAATGTATTCAGAGTTCTTGCAGAGAAAATCGTATCTACAGATAATGCAGCTTTCTTGACCAATCCTACCGGATTAAATGAAAAAACTGCAGAATCTATTTTAAATACTGTTAAAATGTACGGTGGACAGATTACGAAAGCAGACGGTAATATCACAAATGGTGTTATTGATGTATTAAATAAGCTTTCTACTACAGATATGAATGCCGTATCTGCTCACTATGGCCTGGCTGATCTTCGATATAACGGAGAACTTATTTTAAGCAGTGAAGGTGCTACAGGACTGATCAATACTTATAATAGTTTCCTTGGAATTAATACAGGAAATTCTCCTTCCTTTATGATGAATGAAGCGATTGAAGCGGGTGCATGGCTTCTGGCAGCTGCAGCACTTATCATTCCTGTTTTGTCTGCACTTACACAGTGGATCAATACCAAACTCATGCCTTCTGTAGCAAATGACAATAAAGACGGTACATCCTCCATGGGTTCTTCCATGAAGATGATGAATACTATCATGCCTATCATGTCAGCATTTTTTTGCTTTACATTGCCTGCAGGTATGGGCCTTTACTGGATTGCAGGTTCCGTGATCAGAAGTATCCAACAGATCGTTATCAATAAATACCTGGATAAGAAATTAAATCTGGATGAGATAATAGAAAAAAATAAGGTAAAATCTGCAAAGACGGCAGAAAAAATTAATCAACGTCAGACAAAGTATAATCAATATGCTGCTGTTAATGCTAAGAGACTTGAAGCCCAGAAACAGCAGATGAAGGAAAAATATAAGGCTCAAAACGCGGGAAAGCCATTACCTGAATTAAAAAAGAAAACAAAGGAAAGTAAGCCACAAAATACGGTTGCAACATCCTCAAAGCCTAGAAGTCTTTTAGATAGGGCAAACATGGTAAAAGATTATAATGAAAGAAATACCAAAAAGTAATGGAGGAGATTAGTATGGAATATATAGAATTTTCTGCTAAAACAGTAAATGATGCAATCACAGAAGCATGTCAGTATTTTACTGTGACCAGTGATAAATTAGATTATGTTGTAGTTGAAGAAGGTTCTACAGGCTTTCTTGGAATAGGATCTAAACCGGCTGTTATCAAAGCAAAAATAAAATCTTCTGTAAAGGATAGTGCAAAGGAATTTTTAAACAGCGTATTCGAAGCAATGGATATGACAGTGGTAATCAATGTAAAATATGATGAAGCTGAAAAAAGCATGGAAATCGATTTAAGCGGTGATGAGATGGGTGTTCTGATAGGAAAGAGAGGACAAACTCTGGATTCTTTACAGTATCTTGTATCTTTGGTTGTAAACAAAGAATCAGAAGATTATATTAAAGTAAAAGTTGATACAGAAAATTACAGAGAAAGAAGAAAAGAAACTCTGGAAAATCTTGCAAAAAATATTTCTCATAAAGTAAAAAGGACAAAGCGGCCTGTTTTGCTTGAGCCCATGAATCCTTATGAGAGAAGAATCATCCATTCTGCTCTGCAAAATGACAGATATGTAACAACTCACAGTGAAGGGGAAGAACCTTTTAGAAGAGTTGTTGTAACTTTAAAGAAATAAATATTGCCGGGCGGCATGTGTTTCGCTGAAAGCCTTTAAAAGAGACACAAGTCACCCGGTATTTTTTTGAAAAGGAAATTGTTATGAAAACAGATACAATTGCGGCGATTGCTACCGGCATGTCAGATTCAGGCATTAGTATTATAAGAATAAGCGGGGATGCAGCTATTGAGGTAGTTGATAAAATTTTTTATGCAAATAAGGGCAAGAAAAAATTGCAGGATGTACCAAGCCATACAGTACATTACGGGCATATTATAGATCCCTCTACAGAAAATAATTTGTCGATCGTAGATGAAGTTATGGTGTCTGTTTTTAGAAATCCAAAGAGCTATACCACAGAGGATACGGTGGAGATCAATTGTCATGGCGGTTCTTTGATGACCAATCATATTCTTGAACTTGTGTTAAAAGCAGGTGCCAGACTGGCTCAGCCGGGAGAATTTACAAAAAGAGCTTTTTTGAACGGAAGAATAGATCTTTCTAAAGCGGAGGCCGTCATTGATATTATTCACTCTAAAAATGAATATGCTTTAAAAAATTCTGTCCGTCAGCTAAAGGGTTCCGTTTCAGAAGCTGTTAGAAGATTGAGAGATGAAATATTATATGAAATTGCTTTTATAGAGTCAGCTTTGGATGATCCGGAGCATATTAGTCTGGACGGATATACACAAAAGTTATATGATAAAAATGAAGATATTTTAAATAGAATAAAAAGTTTGATCGATTCTGTAGATAACGGCAGATTGGTAAAGGATGGAATTCATACTGTTATAGTGGGAAAACCAAACGCCGGAAAATCTTCTTTACTCAATCTTCTTGCAGGCGAGGAAAGAGCTATCGTAACAGAGATTGCAGGTACTACTAGGGATATCTTAGAAGAAAATATCAATATGCAAGGCATCAGCCTGAATGTGATCGATACTGCAGGTATCCGTGAAACAGAGGATGTTGTTGAAAGAATCGGTGTAGAAAAGGCAAGAAAATATGCTCAGGATGCTGATTTGATCATTTATGTGGCAGATAGCTCTGTTCCATTGGATGAGAATGATAAGTCCATTATGCGTATTATTGGAGACAAGAAATGTATTGCACTTTTGAACAAAACTGATCTGGAGCAAGTTGTGACGGAAAAAATACTTTTTGATAGTCTCAGGGATCATGCATTAAATGAAATTAGAATTATTAAAACTTCAACAAAAGAAAATGTTGGAATAAATGAATTTGAGAAAGCGGTCAAAGACCTGTTCTTTAAAGGAGAGATTGGGACAGGAGATCAGGTATGTATTACCAATCTGCGCCATAAGGAAGCTTTGATGGATGCTTATGAAAGTTTGATACAGGTAAAAAATAGTCTGATAAATGAGATGCCGGAAGATTTTTATTCTATAGATCTGATGAGTGCCTATGCTTCATTGGGAACGATTATCGGTGAAGAAGTAGGAGAAGATCTGGTGAATGAAATATTTTCAAAATTTTGTATGGGAAAGTAAGGAGCCTTAATATGAATTCTTTTACAGAAAAAGTGGATGTTTGTATCGTAGGTGCAGGACACGCAGGTTGTGAGGCTGCTCTTGCATGTGCAAGGCTAGGACTTAAAACAGTTATATTCACAGTCAGTGTGGACAGTATTGCTCTGATGCCCTGCAATCCAAACATCGGTGGATCCTCCAAAGGTCATTTGGTCAGAGAAATTGATGCTTTGGGCGGTGAAATGGGTAAGAATATTGATAAAACCTTTATCCAATCCAAAATGTTAAATATTTCAAAAGGACCGGCTGTACATTCCTTACGTGCTCAGGCGGATAAGGCAGATTACACGAGGGCTATGAGAACAGTTCTTGAAAATCAGAAGCACTTGACAATCAAACAGGCTGAGGTCTGTGAGATTCTGGTGGAGGAGACAAGTCGCGGAAAGAAAGTGACCGGCTTAAAAACTTTTACAGGTGCTGTTTATGAGTGTCAGGCGGTGGTTTTATGTACCGGTACATATTTGAATGCCAGGTGTTTGTGTGGTGAGGCCATCACTTATACAGGACCCAATGGACTTCAGGCTGCAACCCACCTGACAAATTGTTTGAGAAACCTGGGTATTGAAATTGCTAGATTTAAGACAGGTACCCCTGCCAGAATGGATGGAAGAAGCATTGACTATTCCAAGATGGAAGAACAATTCGGGGATGAAAAGGTAGTTCCTTTTTCTTATTCTACAGACCCGGAATCTATTCAAAAAGAGCAGGTGTCCTGCTGGCTCACATATACAAATGAAAAAACACACGAAATTATACGAAATAATCTAGATCGCTCCCCAATTTATGCGGGTATCATAGAAGGAACAGGTCCCAGATACTGTCCTTCTATTGAAGACAAAGTGGTAAAATTTGCAGAAAAAGAAAGGCATCAGGTCTTCTTGGAACCGGAAGGAATACATACCAACGAAATGTACGTAGGCGGCATGTCTTCTTCCTTGCCGGAGGATGTGCAATTGGCTATGTATCGCACGGTGCCGGGACTGGAGAATTGCAAAATTGTAAGAAATGCTTATGCTATAGAGTATGATTGTATTAACGCTAGGCAGCTGAATCCCAGTTTGGAGTTTAAAAATATTAAGGGATTATTTAGTGGTGGTCAATTAAATGGTAGTAGTGGATATGAAGAAGCTGCTGCCCAGGGATTGGTTGCAGGTGTAAATGCAGCCATGATGATCAAGGGAAAAGAACCCTTGATTTTAGACAGGTCTGAAAGTTATATTGGTGTACTTATTGATGATTTAGTTACAAAGGACAATAGGGAACCCTATCGCATGATGACCTCCAGAGCGGAGTATAGATTGTTGCTTCGTCAAGACAATGCGGATCTGCGTCTACGCGAAAAGGGATATCAGGTAGGATTGATATCGGAGGAACAATTTCAGGCCTTAAGGTTTAAAAAGGTGCAGATTGCACAAGAGATAGAAAGGCTTAAAAATACAAGTCTTGGTGCTTCAAAGAAAGTACAGGAATTTTTAGAGGCTCACGGAAGCTCTGGTCTGCGGACAGCGGCCTCCTTGGCGGAATTGATCTGTCGTCCGGAAATCTCTTACGAGCTTTTAGCAGAACTGGATTTGGAAAGACAGCCTTTGCCTAAGGATGTGATCGAGCAGGTAGAAATTGAAATTAAATATGAGGGATATATTATTCGTCAACTTCGGCAAGTAGAACAGTATAAAAAAATGGAGAGAAAAGCGATACCGGAGAATCTGGACTATGATCAGGTACCTTCTCTCAGATTAGAAGCCAGGCAGAAATTAAAAATGTTTCGTCCGGTGTCGGTTGGGCAAGCTTCCAGAATATCCGGTGTTTCACCTGCAGATGTATCTGTTCTTTTAGTCTATTTGGAACACATAAAGAATCACTAATATTGTTCAAGAGGAAAGGGATAGTTGCTTGAAAAAGACATACGATACCACGCAATTTAGGAAAGACCTGGAAACCCTGAATTTACAGCTGAGTGAAAATCAAATAGATCAGTTTTTAAGTTATTATGAACTGTTAGTAGAATGGAATGAATTTATGAACTTGACTGCTATAACGGAATATAGCGAGGTTATGAAAAAGCATTTTATTGACAGCTTGTCTCTGATAAAGGTATGTAAACCTACCGGAAATGTAATTGATGTAGGCACAGGTGCCGGGTTTCCTGGTTTACCTTTAAAAATTGCCTTTCCTGATTTAAACGTAACACTACTGGATTCTCTGAATAAGCGTGTTAATTTTTTAAATGAGGTAATCGAAAAATTAGGACTCAAGAATATTGAAGCTGTACATGGCAGAGCGGAGGATTACGCAAGACAGCCTCTGCATAGAGAAAAATATGATATTTGTGTCTCCAGAGCAGTCGCCAATATGAGCACCCTTTGTGAGTATTGCCTTCCTTTTGTAAAAAAGAGTGGATTATTTATTTCTTATAAATCTGAAAAGATTACTGAAGAAATGGAAAAAGCTAATAAAGCCATTACCATACTGGGGGGAAGTGTTAAGAAGCAAGAGGAGTTTTACTTACCCGATACAGATATATTTCGTAACTTAGTTGTAATTAAAAAAATTGAGAATACATCAAAAAAGTATCCACGAAAAGCGGGTTTACCTGCAAAAGAGCCTTTATATTGATATTTTGATGTTTCACGTGAAACATATTATCTTACCTATATAAAAAGACACAAGATAATGTTTCACGTGAAACATTTTTACCCAATATATTGTGTAATAAAACCGTGAAACATTTATAAATATTGTATTTTATCAACGTGAAACAAATTTTTTTACAAAGGAAATAATTTTATATGGATTCCTTGAATGTTTAGTGATATAATTTAAAGACATAATGCAAAGACAGAGAATGTTTGTGTGACTGAACGAAAGGTGAAGAACACATGGGAAAAATTATAGCAATTGCAAATCAAAAAGGTGGAGTAGGAAAAACTACTACATCTATCAATTTATCAGCTTCATTAGCAGAAAAAGGAAAAAAAATATTGGTTATTGACGCTGACCCACAGGGCAATACCACTAGCGGGTTCGGTATAGACAAGAATAGTTTAGATAATACAATTTATGAATTGATATTGGGGGAGTGTAGTATTCATGATTGTGTTATCAAAGATGTACTAAAAAGGGTTGCTATTCTTCCATCTAACGTTAATTTAGCTGCGGCAGAAATAGAACTGATTGGTGTTGAAAAAAAAGAGTTTATTCTTAAAAACGAGGTAGATTGGATCAAAGATCAATATGATTTCATTATTATTGATTGTCCTCCTTCCTTAAATATATTAACAATCAATGCCTTAACAACGGCAGACAGTGTATTGGTACCTATTCAGTGCGAATATTATGCGTTAGAAGGGCTAAGTCAGCTAATACATACAGTGAATCTGGTAAAAGAAAGGCTGAATCCTGAATTAGAGATGGAAGGGGTGGTCTTTACCATGTTTGATTCCAGAACAAACTTATCTAATCAGGTAGTGGAAAACGTAAAGAATCATTTAAATCAAAATGTATATAAAACGATGATTCCCAGGAATATCAGGTTAGCAGAGGCACCAAGTTATGGAAAGCCAATTAGTGTATATGATCCAAAATCTACGGGTGCAGAGGCATACATGAAACTAGCAGCAGAAGTAATAAAGCACAATAAATAGAGAAAGAGAGGGCCAGTATGGCAGCGAGAGGTTTAGGTAAAGGATTAGATTCCCTGATTCCGCCTGTTGCAGCGGGAAAAGCTAAGGAAAAAAATGAAGCACCATCAAAGGTAAATACTGATAGTACGGTACCGGAAACCATTGTAAAAATCACGAAAATCGAGCCCAATAGGGAGCAGCCACGTAAGAATTTTGATGAAGATGCCCTGTTGGAGTTAGCAGATTCCATTAAGCAGTTTGGTTTACTCCAGCCTATATTAGTGCAGGATAGGAAAGATTATTACGAAATTATTGCCGGTGAGCGAAGATGGCGTGCTGCAAAACTGGCGGGTTTAAAAGAAGTTCCTGTTATTATCAAGAATTACACGGAGCGGGAGATATTAGAAATTTCTTTGATTGAAAATATTCAAAGAGAAGATTTAAATCCGATTGAAGAAGCTCAGGCGTATAAGAGGCTGTTGACAGAATTTAATTTAAAGCAGGATGAAGTAGCGGAGAGAGTTTCTAAGAGCAGAACAGCTGTTACAAACTCCATGCGTCTTTTAAAACTTTCTGAGCAGGTGCAGCAGATGGTGATCAATGAGATGTTGACCACCGGACATGCTCGTGCGCTTTTGGCCGTGGAAGATCCGGAAGAGCAATATACTTTGGCGCAAAAAGTTTTTGATGAAAAACTAAGCGTAAGAGATGTGGAGAAGCTTGTAAAAAGCCTACAAAAACCTACAAAGCCCAGAAAAGTGGACGATAAAACATTGGATCTGATTTATCAGGACCTTGCAGAAAGATTAAAACAGGTATATAGTACAAAAGTTTCTGTAACATCCAAAGGAGAAGGTGCGGGAAAAATAGAGTTAGAGTTTTACAGTAACGATGATCTGGAACGATTGATGGATATATTGCTACAAAATACAAAAGGAGTATAATATGCAAATGAGCAAACTGCTTACAAAAATAGGAATGGGTAATGTAGATATCGGATATATTCTTATTGGTATGTTTGTTGCCATATTGATATTACTCATTTTATTGATCTTTCAGATTCGGCAGTCATCCAAATTACAAAAGAGGCTGGACAAGTTCACATTAGGTAAAGACGGCAAAAGCCTAGAGAAAGATATTGTTGGAATTTATGAAGATAATAAGTTTCTCAAAATCACCGTAGAAAAGAACAAAAAGGATATTGACAAGATCTTTGAAAACTTAGAAGATACTTTTCAAAAAATGGGCATTGTCAAGTATGATGCATTTCGCCAGATGGGCGGACAACTTAGTTTTTCATTGGCATTGCTCAATGAAAAGAATAATGGTTTTATTATAAATTCTGTGCATAGTACAGAAGGATGCTATTCTTATACAAAAGAGATCAGAAATGGTGAAAGCAGTATTTCTTTGAGTGAGGAAGAACAAAGAGCATTGAATTTGGCAATGGGACAATAATGCAAAAGGAGAGAAATTGATATGATTGACATGAAGTTTTTAAGAGAAAATCCCGAGGTAGTAAAAGAAAATATCAGGAAGAAATTTCAGGATGAGAAGTTGCCTCTGGTGGATGAAGTGATTGAACTGGATCTGCAGAGCCGTAAAACGCAGCAGGAAGCGGACGATCTGCGCGCCAATCGTAATAAAATATCCAAGGAAATCGGCGGTTTGATGGCCCAGGGTAAAAGAGAAGAAGCAGAAGAGAAAAAGGCTCAGGTTGCAGCAGGTGCAAAGAGACTTGCTGAGTTGGAAGTTCTGGAAGGAGAATTGCAGGAAAAGATCACAAAGATCATGATGACAATTCCAAATATCATTGATCCTTCCGTGCCTATCGGTAAGGATGACAGTGAGAATGTGGAAATTCAGAAATATGGTGAACCGGTGGTTCCTGCGTTTGATATTCCTCATCATGCAGATATTTTGGAGCACATCAGTGGTTTGGACAAAGAAAGTGCGGGACGCACCAGCGGAAATGGATTTTATTATTTAATCGGTGATGCAGCCAGAATCCATTCTGCAATGATCAGCTATGCAAGAGATTTTATGATCGAGAAGGGCTTTACTTATTGCATTCCTCCTTTTATGATCCGCAGCAGCGTGGTAAATGGAGTTATGAGTTTTGCAGAAATGGAGAATATGATGTACAAGATTGAGGGTGAAGATTTGTATCTGATCGGTACATCTGAACATTCTATGATCGGTAAGTTTAAAGGACAGATCGTTGCAGAGAACAGCCTGCCTATCAGTATGACTTCTTATTCACCCTGCTTTAGAAAAGAAGTTGGTTCTCACGGTATCGAGGAGAGAGGTGTTTACCGTGTACACCAGTTTGAAAAGCAGGAAATGGTTGTGTTATGTAAACCAGAAGAGTCCATGGATTGGTACAACAAGATGTGGAGCTACACGGTAGAGTTTTTCCGCAGTCTGGATATTCCGGTGCGTACATTGGAGTGCTGCAGCGGTGATCTGGCAGATCTAAAGGTAAAATCCTGCGATGTAGAGGCATGGAGCCCCAGACAGAAGAAGTACTTTGAGGTTGGTTCCTGTTCTACTCTTGGTGATGCGCAGGCTAGAAGACTGGGTATTCGCACCAAGGGAGAAAAGGGTACTTACTATGTGCATACATTGAATAATACTGTAATTGCTTCCCCCAGAGGTTTGATCGCATTCCTGGAGAACAATGTGAATGAGGACGGCAGTGTCAACATTCCCCAGGCACTGAGACCTTACATGGGCGGTAAGGAAAAGATTGGTTAAGAAAGGGATTTTCATGCATAAATATTTGCGGGCTATCGGTTTTAGCGAATATTCCGACCGAAAAAAATTGAGAGAGCTGCTTGCAGAAATCGTGTTAAACGCGACGACCCGTGCTTATACTACCAATTCAGAGGATATTTTGCTTGGAGAGTATTGTAAGGATTTTGGAGAAAACATAGGAATCGCGGTATGCGGAGAATTTGACGAGGCGGAGAAATTTGTTTATGAATATTATTATCCTTATCTGCGTGGCACCGGCGTGACATCTGAGGAGGATGTTTCTGTAGAACGACATGCCGCGAAGGAATCCTATGCAGGTATCTGTGATGACGTAAAAGTGGGTGTTTCCCTGATTTTTTATCTGCAAAATATGATCCCTTATGTAAAGGCGCAGGCATGCGGGCAACTGCCTGTGCGCGGTACCACGTTGACGTTGTCTGCCTTGTCTTTGCAGGGCACGATCATGATGCCTATCAAAAAGGATGAACATCAGAAACAGCAGATTAAAAAAGATTCTCATAACAGATCTAAGCTGGTTGCTGCTGCCAGACGAGGGGATGAAGAGGCCATTGAGACCCTGACGCTGGAGGATATGGATATTTATTCTACCATATCCAGAAAGATACAAAAGGAAGATATTTTTAGTCTGGTGGACACCTATTTTATGCCTTACGGCGTGGAGTGTGACCAGTATTCTATCTTGGGCGAGATCTTGGATTACCATATGGTAACCAACCGTCTCACAGGGGAAGCTGTTTATCAGATGACAGTTTGTTGCAACGAGCTGACCTTTGATCTTTGTATCAATGCCCAGGATCTATACGGGGAACCGCAGGCAGGCAGACGATTTAAGGGAATTATCTGGCTGCAAGGACATATAAATTTTCCGGTTGTATAGAGGTGTAAAAGTAATTGACGCATTCCGTTAGGATATGATATAATACAAGTCGTTTCAATTGTTTCCGTAGCTCAGTTGGATAGAGCGACCGCCTCCTAAGCGGTAGCTCGTTCGTTTCCTGGAGGGGCGGAAAATTGAATAGTTTTTGTATATGTCCCGGTAGCTCAGTAGGATAGAGCGGTCGCCTCCTAAGCGACAGGCCGTTGGTTCGACTCCAATCCGGGATGCCA
>SVFM01000032.1 GCA_015056865.1 Lachnospiraceae bacterium | reverse complement strand
GTATGAGGTAGATAGGAATGGAGTGTAAGCACAGCAATGTGTTCAGCGGACATTTACTAATCGGTCGAATGCTTAACCAATAGGTTGGTTTCAATGTTGTTCAATGTTCGGTTTTGAGGGTATAATGTTGAAATATCTTCATATAATACCTTTTATTCCTCGATAGCTCAATGGTAGAGCACTCGGCTGTTAACCGAGTTGTTGTAGGTTCGAGCCCTACTCGGGGAGTTTGTTCTACTCAAATTGCCGTGTGAGTGGCTGAAACGTGCCGATGTGGCTCAATTGGCAGAGCAGCTGATTTGTAATCAGCAGGTTATCGGTTCGAGTCCGATCATCGGCTTATATTGATCCGTAAGGGTTTACGGACCTTTAGCTCAGTTGGTTAGAGCAACCGGCTCATAACCGGTCGGTCCTGGGTTCGAGTCCCCGAAGGTCCATTTGACGATAGTCATATATTATTTATGTCAGGCCCAGTGGCTCAGTTGGTTAGAGCGCCGCCCTGTCACGGCGGAGGTCGTCGGTTCGAGTCCGATCTGGGTCGTTCACAATTTCATATTGTGTGAAATGGGGTCTTAGCTCAGCTGGGAGAGCATCTGCCTTACAAGCAGAGGGTCATAGGTTCGAGCCCTATAGGCCCCATTTTTTTGTATTCATTTATCTTAATGGAAATGGACCTGCCAGAATTTCTCTGGCTACATAGAGACTCATATCGGACCTTACAGCCAAAGCCCATTTGGCTAAACTGATGTGCATACGTTCTATTTCAATGCAGGTGATACTGTAGGGGTGCACACAGCTGCCACAGTTGCAGTAGAAGGAATCTGTTTCTGAGAGTACGGGACGATGGGTATGGCCTGTGATTATGATGTGCCCTTCTTTTTCTGCAAAGTCTTGCAGTCGGAGTTCGGTTTTTTGTTTTCTTGTATAGTTCTTCGCTGCGCTGGTGGGATCCATAACGCCGAAATACTCTAAAGGTTTCCAAACATAGCGGACTAAAAAGCGGGCAAAGCGCCAAAAGACAGAATTAAGCAGATCCGCTTGATGGCCGTGAGTAAGGTATATGTCTCTGGCGCTTTGAGATGTGTTGTTTTCCAGAATAATACTCTCATGGAATTTCATGTCCGCAAACAGTGTTTGCGTGCAGGGTTTGGCGGTATATGAGGTGTTCTTTTTTACCATATCATGATTGCCGTATAGCATGTAGAGCCGTTTGTGGCGATCATAGAGGGACAGAAGGCGGAAGATGTCATTGTGGGCCTCTATGATTTGTTCCATGCATCTGTTTTCCCATAATTCGTCTCCATCCCCCAATTCAATGTAGGTATAGCCCGTTTTAAAATAGTATTGCAAGGTTGCCAGGTGTAAAGTTTGATTTTTTAAAAAGTTATCATTGGAAGTGCCGGTTCCGCGATGACAATCGCTAAAAAGCACATATTTTGTTTGATGATTCAGAGGGAGCCTTATGGCTCCCTCAAAGGCTTTTTGCAAACGGGAATAATAACTCATGAGCGCCTCCTTTTCCGGCCTCTGGCAATGCCGCGAAAGGTTTTGCGAAAGGCGAAGGGGAGGTAAAAGTACAGGTATAAAATCTTGTCAAGGGATAGGCAGAAAGGTCTGGTGACAAACAAAAATATTCTGCACCAGAGACGGCAAAACCACAGTGAGATTTTTGCTACCATTCTTGAGAAAATATTTTTCTTTTGAAGAGGTTTGGTAAAACTCATGGTGACAGTATCGTAGCGTATTCGTAAATCGTCAGCAGGGTATCCGGCAGCTAAAAGTCCATTCACAAAGGCCTGGGCCATGTCCCGGGAGGAAAAGACTAAAGTGGCATGAAGAGTCAGATCCCGGGGCCGGGAAAAGCACCCCATATTGAAGGCAGTAAGCCACCAGTGCTTGCCTGTAAGCTGAGCAATCTTTGAGTCTCTTTTCAGATGCACAAAGGACATCAAGATCATTTCTGCATTGGAGACAGAGTGAAAATGCGCACGCTTTCGTTCCGATGGCTTTAGCAAACGATCAGCCCTGTAAAGGCCGATCTCGCATCCGGTGTTGATGCCGTATTGACCTTTCCACAGTTCCAAAAGCCAGGTCGTTTTGCCATAATCAAAATAAATTGGCAGACTGTCAAAGACCATTCCAAACCACGGCGCTGCCCGGTCAAAGAAACTACGGTATCCGAATTCCCTCTGCCAGGCGTCAATACGAGTGGAAAAGATGTCCTGTTCCGGAAGGTAAGCATAACCGAAAGGTTCAATGATCTCATTCATCAGCCAATATTTTTCTTCCGGGCACATGGAACATACTTTTTCAATGATTCTTTTTTTGCGCCAGTGATTGATCAGCAACATTATGATCAGTAGCAGTAAAAAAAGGGCAAAAAATACATACATGAGAAATTCCTTGTAGACTTATTTATATTATTTTATGCCTTTCTGTCGAAAACAGTGATTAGAAAGAATCTCAATGTAATATTGTTTTTTTACAGAGAAGGTTATATAATGAGTATGGTTGAATGCTGATAAAATGACCGGCGGGGGGCGTACTGTCATTATGAAAATACTGATTACAACCGATTTGTTTACAACAGCCACAAACGGTGTTGTGACATCGGTGAGAAACTTGTGGGATGAACTGAAGAAAAAGGGACACGATGTCCGTATACTTACCTTTTCCGAGAAGCGTACCAGTTATCGGGATGGGGCTGTATATTATATAAAATCTGTTCCGTTTGCCATTTATCCGGATGTGAGGATGCCAGTTTCTTATCGGAATGAATATGTGGATGAGCTGATCAAGTGGAAACCGGATGTGATTCACAGTCAGTGTGAATTTTTCAGCTTTTATTTTGCAAGGCGTATTTCCAAAAAGACAGGTGCGCCTATTGTACATACCTATCATACCTTATATGAGCAATACGTTACATACGTGCTTCCCATCAGGAGTCTGGGAGAGTATTTGGTGCGCGTGATTTCCAGAAATCGGTTGAAGCAGACCAGCCGTGTGATTGCACCCACGCGAAAGGTGGAAAATACATTGCGGGGATACGGTATTCGCTCGACTATCTGTGTGGTGCCCAGCGGCATCAGTCTGCAGCAGCATCAGCAGCGGATCACTGCTGAGCAACGGATAGAAGGCCGAAGAGCCTGGGGCATTGGTGACGATCAGAAGGTTATGATTAATTTGGGACGGCTTGGCACGGAGAAGAATCTGGAAGAACTGGTGAAGATGTTTGCAGTGGCTGTTTCCCGGGACAACAGTCTGCGTTTCCTTATCGTGGGCGATGGACCCGCAAGGGGCCCGCTGGAGAAACTTTCGGCCGAGTTAAATATTCAGCAATATGTAATTTTTACGGGGATGGTGGATCCCACGAAGGTACAAGAATATTATCAGCTGGGAGACATTTTTGTGAGTGCTTCCACCAGCGAGACCCAGGGTTTGACTTATGTGGAGGCCTCGGCTAACGGACTGCCGCTTTTGTGTCGGCAGGACGATTGTCTGTTGGATGTGCTATGTCCGGGGGAAAACGGTTATTCCTATACCAATGAAGAGGAATTTTTAGACAGACTGAAAGAGATGACAGCAGATGTGACCTGGTGCCAGCAGGCAGGGGAACGCAGCGAAGAGATCGCAGTTAGTTTCAGCAAAGAAGCCTTCGGCAATGCGGTAGAGGCAGTGTACCTGTCGGCTTTGCAGGATTGATGGCGAAAAGATAATAGAAATACCCTGCATCGGCCTGATGCAGGGTATTTTCAGCTCCTTTTTTGATATTGTTTGGGAGTAATCCCCTTATATTTTTTAAAGGTTTTCACAAAGTGACAGGTGTCATTAAAACCGCACTCCAGCCCTACCTCAGTAACAGACAAGTCGGTGTTGCAAAGCATATTGGAGGCCTGCTCAATGCGATAGTAATTTACATAATTCATGGGCGTCTGCTGGGTAATGGAATTAAAAAATCTGCAAAAATACTTGGGATTCATACCGATGACCCCGGATAGTTCGGGTAGGGACAAAGGAGAAGAAAAGTGTGTTTCTATATACTCCAGCACAGGCTTCAGCTGATCTGTTTTGCGGGCGGTTTCAGCAGAGGCACCGACATTTTCCTTATACCAACCATTGCGAAGAATCAGGGCAAAAAGTCTGCTGATATTGCCCAGAGTAGATAGGGCACGAAAACTCTCAGGAATGTCCTGCCGGAAGGCGCCCAACAACTCTTCTACAATGGAGGAGAATTCCCCATGATCGCCCGGATAGTGAATTTTGGGCAACAGTAAATCACGGTAAAAGGGCCTCAGGTAATCCCTGACAGAAAGTACGTTGCGGAACAGACCGTGCAGATCAAAATTGAAACACTCATAGATACATCCGGTGGGCGTGCCGCCATGTAGTACACCCTCCCGCAACAAAAGGATATCTCCTGCAGAGGCGGTATATTCCTTGCCATCTATGTACAGTAGCAGTTCTCCCTGAAGCAGGCGTATGATTTCCCACTCCCGGTGCCAATGAAAGGGCATGTTGTAGCTGATGTGTTCTTCGTTAATATAGTAGTAGGCCACCGGGAATTCCTCGGTACCGTGCCGTTTTCCCTCATTGTATGCCAAATAATGCATGAACGGTTCTCCTCTCGCGAAAAAGTGACTTTTGGACAACTTTTTGATATTATAGCACAAGATTTTTGGGTAAGGCAATGATAAAATAAAGTATAACCAAATTTTTTGTGATGAGGCCATCACAAAGCACACATATGGAAAGGAGAAATTTATTATGGCAGAACATGGTTCTATCCGTATCCCGGATTATGAGTACAAAGAGAGGATTGCAAGAGCAGCAGCTCTGATCAAAAAGGAGAACTTGGACGTAATGATCGTAAACTCCAACGAGGCAGATTACGCAAACGCACGTTACTTCTCCGGTTTCTGGCCGCTGTTCGAGCGTTGTGGTGTAGCTATTTCCGCAAACGGTGATGCAGCCCTGATGGCAGGTCCCGAGAGCCGCATTTTTGCAGCTGACCGTTCCAAGATCGAGAAGATCTTCGTTTTGAAAGAGTACAGAGAGAGTGCTGACCCCGCATATCCCGAATTGGTTCCTGATACTTTCAATGACGTATTTAAGGCAATCGGTGTTACCGGTAAGAAGCTTCGTATCGGTGTAGCAAGTTATCTGGATACTTCCGTTATCATTATGGAAGGTATCAAGAACGCATTTCCTGAGGCTGAGATCGTTCGTGCTGATCACATCATGGTTACCCTGCGTTCCATTAAGACCGCTAACGAGATCGCTTGTCTTAGAGAGGGTTATCGTATTGCTGAGCTGGCAAGCCAGCAGGTTATCAAGGAGATCAAGCCCGGCATGACCGAGCTGCAGATGGTTGGTGTTGCTCAGAGAGTGATCTATGAGAACGGTGCTGAGTACGAAGGACTGCCTATGTACGTATTCTCAGAGGCTTCCACCAGACATGCAATCTCCAGATCCAGCTATAGAAAATTTGAAAAAGGTGATATTGTTCAGCTGAACCTGTCCGCTAAGATTGACGGTTATTCCGCAGCAATCGGTTATCCCGTAGTTCTGGGCAAGCTGGAAGGCAAGAGACGTGACGTTGTAATGTTTGGTCTGGATGCACACTACTGGTCTCAGAAGCAGCTGAAGGCCGGCGTTCCCGCCGCACAGGTTGCACAGGGCTTCTATGATTATTTTGTAGCTAACGGTTACAAGGATAACTTCGTTTACGGACCTCTGCACGGCACAGGTATGATCGAGGTTGAGGCTCCTTGGGTAGAGACCAGCTCTGATTATCTGCTGCAGCCCAACATGACCTTCCAGATCGATACATACATCTCCTCCGACACCTTTGGTGTAAGATGGGAGAAGGGTATTGCCATTACTGAGGATGGTTGTGACGTTCTGTCTCCTGAAATCGGTACCCTGTACGAGCTGGAGTTCTAAGATCAAGATAAAGAACCCGGTCCGGCACTTTGCTGTGCGGTCCGGCAAAAAGGGCAGGCGTCTCCGGATGGAGGCGGCTGCCCCATATCATAAAAAGAAAAGAGGAAAAATATTATGCAGATGGTTGATATGTTCCACAAAGAGTTAGAGGATGCAAAACAGCGCAAAGTGCCGTTTATCATCCCTATCGGTACCATTGAGTACCATGCGCAGCACGCAAGCTGCGGAACAGATACTATGGTGATCAATGGTATCATGCGCGAACTTGAGAAAACCAAAGAGATCGTGGTTTGCCCTCCTATTTGGTATGGTGTTGCCAGCTATGCAGTGGCAGGACCTGAGAGCGGAACTATCCATGTGGATGAGGATGCATACACCAATTACCTCTATTGCATCCTGAAGTCCCTGATCTACGGTGGTGTAAAGAATATCTATCTGGTGCCTCATCATCAGACAGAGAATGCAGGCCTGATGCCTATGACCATCGCATGTCACAAGGCTGCAAAGAAGGTTACCATGGAATACATGGAAGATACCAGAGGCAAGGGCTGGTGGGGCAGCGATGACTATATGAACTACTATGAGGATCTGGGAACCGGCGACGATCCCTTCTCTTACATCAAGGTGATTCCTCTGATCAGCGCAGAAGCACAGAAGAAGTGCGGCGGCTTTGATCATGCAGGTAAATATGAATCCAGCCTGATGTATGCTCTGTATCCCGATCATGTGGATCTGGAGCGCACCAAGTGGAACACAGAGTGGTTTGCAAAGAGTTCTGTTGAGACCAGCATGGAGCTTGGACAGCATATGGTAAAATGCACCTTGGAAGCTCTGGAGGAGATTATCCAATAACGGAGGTTTCGTATGAGAATATATTTAAAGAGAGAGTTTTTTGGCGACAGAGAGTTTTTGTTGGCAGAAAACAATAATATGAAAGCAACGGCTTTTAAGTATTCTACCGGCGTGGAAGCGATCAAGGTTGAAAATAAGAAGGGATACTTTATTATCCTGCCTTTCCAGGGACAGCAGATCTGGCGGGCATGCTTCCTTGGCAAGGATCTTGTGATGAGGACCTCCTTTGAGGAGCCTGTTCCCACCACAGAATACTTGGAGACTTATGGTGGTTTCCTGGTACATTGCGGTGTGCAGGGCATGGGCGTGCCTCAGGCAGGAGATACCCACAAGCAGCACGGTGAGGTACCCAATGTAGCTTATCAGAAAGCCTATATGGAGATCGGTAAGGATTACATGACCGTAGGCGGCGTGTACGAGTATAACAAGTCTTTTGTAAAGCACTATCTGTTCAACCCGGAGTGCAGTCTGCAAGAGGATGATACGGTGCTGAAGGTAAAGGTAAGGCTGGAGAATAAGAGACACGAGCCTTTGGAGTACATGTATCTGTGCCACATCAACTTTAGACCTATTGACGGCGCGGAGTTGATCTACAGTGCAGACTATGACAGCAGCGGTGTGAAGGTGCACAAGCTGATTGGCGACGGGGTGCCAAAGGAAGAGGCTGAGAAGCTGATGGCCTATATGGAGGCTGTGGAGAAGGATCCCACCCTGCACCACAAGGTAGGGGCTCCCGGGCAGCTGTATGATCCGGAAATCTGCTTTACTATTTACTATAAGGGTGATGAGAACGGCAGGGCTTACACATTACAGTACAATGAGGAAGGGGCCTGCTATGTGAGCCATCCCGTAGAGCAGCTTCCTATTGGTATCCGTTGGATATCCAGAAAGATTGACGAGCAGTCCATGGGTATGGTTCTGCCTGCAACTGCAGAGCATTTGGGCTATACCGATGCCAAGAGCAAAGGCCAGATCAAGGTGCTGCAGGGTATGGAAAGCGTAGAGTTCAACATCGAAGCAGGTTACCTGGAAAAAGAACGTGCAGATCAGGTCAAGACTAAGATTGAACAAATCAAAAACAACTAATGTAAAAGAGCTGAGGAGATAGTTATTTACTATTCTTCTCAGCTTTTCTGTTATTCGGTGTATGAATTTTGGACATAAAAAATGTGCGTTAGAGGATTCGAACCCCCGACCTTTTGGTCCGTAGCCAAACGCTCTATCCAGCTGAGCTAAACGCACATGTGCAAGAATTTCCTGCAACAGTAAGTATGATACATGAATAATTCAAAAATGTCAATACTTTTTGTAAAACCATTGCACAAATATTTTTGATATGGTACTATTAAAAAAAATTGCGCTGCAAAGACAGTGCGGAAAGAGGTAATTATGGCAAATATAAAGGGAACAAAGACAGAAGAAAACTTGGCGATCGCATTCGCCGGAGAATCTATGGCACGTAATAAGTACACCTATTTCGCATCTAAGGCAAAAAAAGACGGATATGTACAGATTGCCAATATTTTTGAAGAGACAGCAAATAATGAAAAAGAGCATGCTAAAATGTGGTTTAAATTGTTGAACGGTGGTATCGGAACCACTGAGGCAAATCTGTTGGCAGCTGCTCAGGGTGAGCATGAGGAGTGGACACAGATGTATGCAGAGTTTGCAAAAGTGGCTAGGGAAGAAGGCCTGGACCAGATTGCCGAGCTGTTTGAGGGTGTTGCAGCTATTGAGAAGGAGCATGAGGAGAGATATCGTAAGCTGCTTGCAAACGTGGAAGGTGGCATTGTATTTTCCAAGGATGGTGATAGAATCTGGCAGTGCCTGAACTGTGGTCATATTCATGTTGGAAGCGCTGCACCTGAATTTTGTCCTGTATGTGCACATCCTCAGGCATATTTCCAGGAGAAGGCTGAAAATTATTAAAAATGACAAAGCAAGATTTTTTGAATGAGCTGAGAAGCCTTTTGACAGGTGAGATAGAGCAAAAGGCAGTAGAAGAGCATATCAGATACTATGAAGAGTATATCAGTGCCAGAATACGGCAGGGCGAGGCGGAGGAAGAGGTGCTGCGGCAGCTGGGAAATCCCCGGCTGATCGCCAGGACCATTGTGGATGCGGATCCGGGTGAGACCACAGATGCACGTGCGGTGGAGAAGGAATATACTTCAAGTAATGAGAGTATACGGATTTGTAAGGCACCGTCCTGGTTAGCGGTGATTTTGGTGGTATTGGCAGTCGTCAGTGTCTTGCTTTTGCTGATATTATTTATCTGGTGGCTGGCACCTGTTATTCTGACGGTGTGGCTTGTGATAGTTTTGATAAAGTTTCTTGGCGGCGCCGGGCGCAAATGATTTTTAACTGAATTAGTTCCGTATATTTTTTGATTGATTCAGACATACTACTGTTGTAACTAAAAACCACAAACAGGAGGAGACTCAAATGTCTAACAATCAGAATAACAATCAGAACAACAACCAGAACAAGAATCAGAACAACAATCAGAATAGCTACCAGAACAGCCAGAACAACAATCAGAACAACAACCAGAACAAGAACCAGAACAATAATCAGAAAAACAGCAACGATATGCACAGAGATTTCTAAAAAAGGCTGGGAAGAGGGACGCGGGAGCGTCCTTCTTTTTTTAAATATATTAATGCTTGTGGAAAAGCCGCTTTTAATGGTATACTGTGTTAAAATGCATAAGTATATAGGTAGCGGATATGAGAAAAATGGAATTGATCGCACCATGTCACTTTGGCATGGAGGCAGTGCTGAAAAATGAAATCATAGATTTGGGGTATGATATTACTGAGGTAGCTGACGGAAGAGTGACCTTTCTGGGGGACGAAGAAGCCCTGTGCAGAGGAAATATCTTTTTGCGCACGGCAGAGCGTATCTTGATCAAGGTGGGCCGGTTTCATGCGGAGGATTTTGAGGAATTGTTCCAGGGGACCAAGGGCCTGCCCTGGGAGGAGTATATCCCCTCTAACGGGAAGTTTTGGGTGACCAAGGCAGCCAGCGTAAAGAGCAAGCTGTTTAGCCCTTCCGATATCCAACGCATCATGAAGAAGGCTATGGTAAGCCGCTTGCAGGATAAATACCATATTCAGTGGTTTGCGGAGGATGGGGAGTCTTTTCCAGTGCGGGTATTTCTTTTAAAGGATGAGGTGACCGTGGGACTGGATACCACGGGCGAATCCCTGCATAAAAGAGGATATCGTAAACTGACTGCAAAGGCACCGATCGCAGAAAATCTGGCAGCAGCACTGATTATGCTGACACCTTGGAATAAGGATAGGATACTGGTGGATCCTTTTTGCGGCAGTGGGACCATACCCATTGAGGCGGCTATGATGGCGGCAGGTATAGCGCCGGGTATGAACAGAGATTTTACAGCGCAGAACTGGAAACATATTGTTCCTGCCAGAGTCTGGTACGATGCTCTGGATGAAGCTGCAGAGATGGTGGACCTGAGTGTGGATACAGATCTGCAGGGGTATGATCTGGATGACAAAATGGTAGCCATAGCCAGAGAGAATGCCAAGCTTGCGGGTGTAGATAAAATGATTCATTTCCAGCAAAGAGATGTATCCAAACTCAGTCATCCCAAGAAGTACGGCTTTTTGATCACCAATCCGCCCTACGGGGAACGTCTGGAAGAAAAGGAAGATCTGCCGGATCTTTATAGGACCATAGGGGAGCGGTTTCGTGCTTTGGACAGTTGGAGTCTGTGCATGATCACTTCTTATGAACAGGCAGAAAAATGGATCGGCAGAAAGGCTGATAAGAACAGGAAGATTTATAATGGTATGATGAAGACTTATTATTATCAGTTCATGGGTCCCAAACCGCCCCGCAGATCTACGGGCGAGGAGAAAGCAGAAAGAATGTGAGGGTGATCAGGATGCAGAGAAAAATCGTGTTTGCAACAGGAAATGCTGGCAAGGTCAAGGAGGTACAGGCCATCTTGGCGGATCTTGGCATGGAAGTGTTGACCATGAAGGAAGCCGGAATCAAGATTGATATTGAAGAAAATGGCAGCACCTATGAGGAGAATGCTCTGATAAAGGCCAGGGCTGTGGCGGCTTGCACGGATGCCATAGTTATGGCTGATGACTCGGGTCTGGAGATAGACTATCTGGGTGGAGAGCCGGGAGTTTTTTCTGCCAGGTATATGGGAGAGGACACCTCCTATCGGATTAAAAATAATCATTTGATACAGCGTCTGGCAGGGGTGCCGGATGAAAAGAGAACTGCCAGGTTCGTATGCGCCATAGCTGCTGTACTGCCGAATGGAGAGGAACTTACTACCAGAGGGATTGTGGAAGGCTTGATCGGCTATGAGGAAGCCGGAGAAAATGGATTCGGCTATGATCCTATCTTTTATTTGCCCGAGTTTGGCAGAACAACGGCCCAACTGTCTGCGGAGGAAAAAAATCAGATCAGTCACCGTGGAAGAGCGTTGGAACTGATGAAAGAGCAATTGCGGGCGCGGGGGTAAAGGATGAAGGCACTGATCATAAGCGATACCCATAGAAGGAATGACAATTTTTTGAAAGTGATAGAGCAGGTCGCACCGGTGGACCTGGTGATCCATTGCGGAGACGTGGAGGGCAGTCAGCACTTGATACAGAACGCAGCAGGCTGTCCCGTGCAGTGTGTTGCAGGGAACAACGATTATTTTGGCGACCTTCCCTCTGAACTGGAATTTATGGTGGGTAAATACCGTGTCTGGGTGACCCATGGACATCATTATTATGTGTCCATGAGCAATGAGTATCTGAAACGGGAGGCCAGGGCCAAAGGAGCAGATATTGTGATGTTTGGCCATACCCACAGGCCCATTGTAAATTGGGAAAATGATCTTGTAGTAGTGAATCCGGGGAGCCTGTCATATCCACGTCAGGATGGCCGGAAACCATCTTTTATATTGATGGATATTGATCGAATGGGGGATGTGCATTTTACCATACGTTATTTGTAAAAAATGGTTGACAGATACTTCTCCTTATTATATAATATGACTTGCGTCACGAAAATGGGGCGGGAAATGCGGCGGGGTGTGGCTCAGCTTGGCTAGAGCGCCTGGTTTGGGACCAGGAGGTCGCAGGTTCGAATCCTGTCACCCCGATTTGTGTATGCGGGTGTAGTTCAGTGGTAGAACACCAGCCTTCCAAGCTGGATATGTGGGTTCGATTCCCATCACCCGCTTTGAAAGCGGATAAAGTATCTACTTTTAAAATGTGTCCGTAGCTCAGCTGGATAGAGCAACGGCCTTCTAAGCCGTGGGTCGGGGGTTCGAATCCCTTCGGGCACATTCAGAAACATCCTGGAAACAGGAGTTTCACATATATGGTGGGTATAGCGCAGTTGGTTAGCGCGCCAGATTGTGGCTCTGGAGGCCGAGGGTTCGAGTCCCTCTATCCACCCTCTCACAGATATGTGTTCCGTTTGGACACGCTTGGTGTCATTATAGGGCTATCGCCAAGCGGTAAGGCACAGGATTTTGATTCCTGCATTCGCTGGTTCGAATCCAGCTAGCCCTGTTTTTTTGTTCTTAAATATGGGATATTAGCTCAGTCGGTAGAGCACTTGACTTTTAATCAAGTTGTCCGGGGTTCGAATCCCCGATGTCTCATTAGTAAAAAGTGTCGTATCGCAGAGCGATATGGCGCTTTTTATTTAGGTAGCATCAGGGGATTCGAACCCTGTGGGTTCTGAATCCCCGATGTCTCATGCAAAAAATGGAAATGTCACTCATGCAGAGTGGCGTTTCTTTTTTTGATGAAATTATTGGAGGATTGTGGTAAAATAAAATATATTAAACGAATTGGAAGTTGACGGAGGTATACATTAATGTGCGATTGTGGATTTACAAAAGAGAATCATTGGTTTCGATATCGCGCAGCGGCAATTATAGTAGAAAATGGCTGTTTGCTTTTTGCAACCAATGAAATTGACAATTACTTCTATTCTATCGGCGGCGGAGTGCATCATGGTGAGACGGCAGAAGAGGCTGTGCTTCGGGAAGTTTTTGAGGAAACCGGCGTACATTATGAGATAGACCATTTGGCCATCATTCATGAAAACTTTTTTAACGAAGCAGGTGGCACATTAGCGGGGCTAAACTGTCACGAAGTCAGTTTTTATTTCCTAATGAAACCCAGAGGAACACAGGAACTTCACAGCAATAGTATGACGCAAGGGATAAAAGAGGAAATGCATTGGTTACCGATTAAGGATTTGGATAAATATAACGCGTATCCTACATTTTTGAAAGATTACCTTAGTAAAGAGCATTTTGGAATAGAACATATTGTAACGGATCAGAGAGTGTAAAATTCAAATTTAATGAAGGAGGGGATTCTTGTGAAAAGAGTGAAAGATTTAGGAAAATACCCAAAAGTGATATTGCTTCTTATGATTGTTATGGTGCTGGCGTTTGCGTTACTCTATTTTATAACAGTTGGCCGAGTAGGCTATGCATACAAGGATTCCATCCTTATCCCAAATCAGGAAAACGGCAATACAATATATTCCGGTAAAATTCAAGGAAAGCAGACATTTTTTACTGTATTTGCAGACAAGACAGTGGAGTTTCAGCATGGCGACAAGATCTACGGCCCATATACCGCAAAAGAAGATGAAACCGCTGTCCCAGTAGATTACAATATGGCACAGTGGATGACAGGGGTGGAACTCTGCTGTGGAAAGGAAGTCATCTTTCGTGGAGGCGTATTGGAAGCAGAAGATTTCCGGTGGCTAATAAACGAGGATGGAAGTTCTGTCAATACGGATATTTATGTAACAGCGAGCAATGGCGTTACAACGGATATGGATGGGAATATAATTGACCCAATGGAACCTTCTGTTTCAACCATATTGGATTTGATGGCTGGTCCTGAGATGACGCACAAAGGTGAGTGGCTGGTATGGTTCTGCGGTGTATTTGTTTGCTTTGTTGCAACAATTTCAATCTTATTTGCTGATGAACTGTTTAGATTGAGTTTGGCTTTTCGGATTCGTAATGTAGAATATGCAGAACCGTCCGACTGGGAGATTGGAAGTCGATATATCATTTGGACGCTGTTGCCTGTTTGTGCATTGGTACTCTTTATCCTGGGGCTTCGGTGATTTAAATTCCAGGTTGTGGGGATTGATAAAAAAAGAATTTATGCGGGTGTAGTTTATGGTTGAAATACCGTTCTTATTCTTACAAATTGCTTTTACAGTAATCTGGCTAATTATTAGGATTGCTATATGGATTAAGCAAAAACGGATAGACTGGAAGCGAGAGGCCATCTTGCTACTGATGTATATCAATTTGGCCGTTATTCTCCGATTTACATTCTTCCCGATGTCCAAAGTGGATGGACGCATTCAACCACTTGTATTTGATATAGCGACAGCATTTCCGTTCAGAGTCAATTTGTTACCGCTCATGAATCTGTTTGACTATGACAGCAAACGAGACCTATTATTAAATGTGATTGGAAATGCAGCAATGTTTGTTCCGAGAGGAATTGTTTTGTCGATTGTTTATAAACGACTCAATACATTTTGGGAGGTGCTTTTGGCAGGCGTTGGTATTTCTTTTTGCATAGAAATTATTCAATTGCCGTTTAGTGTGAGAGCGACAGATATAGATGATTTAATCTTGAACACCATCGGTGTAATCGTGGGGTACGGGATTTATACATTGATAAAATGCACGAGAAGAACAAAGCTATAAATTAGAATTTGAAGGAGAGACAGATGGATATCAACTATAAGAAATGCGCTATCAATTGTGTTGGTGGAGACACATTGAAGCAATATAAGAAACAATTTGATGAGTGCAATCAAGATTTTGACCTGTTGTTTTCGAGGGATACAGGCGATAAAGATTTTTATAGAAGAATAATTGAACCAGGACATATTTACGAAACAGGATATCCCAGATGTATATGCTGGCAGAATGATGATAGCAAAGATAAATGTGAGTGTTCAAGACAGGCCATAATCTATTTGTATTCACAGCTACTCCCTAATAGTGAGATTACAGTCGAAACAATCCAAACAGTTCGAATGGGTGGGGAAAGTTGTAGATTCAGAATTATATTAGGAAAGCAATTATAGACAAATTCCAAGTTGTGGGGATTGATAAATAAGAATTGATCGGGCTCTTGGAGCGAGGAATGACAATTGAATGCAGTTCAATTGTATGTGTTTCGCAATAAACAAGTAAGAATTTTAGGGAGAAGCAATCATATGGGAATAGGTATTCAGATATGTGGATTAAATGGGTGTGGAAAAAGCACTCTTGGCAGAGCTTTAGCTGACAAAATTGGTTTTCGTTTTATTGATAATGAAAATCTGTATTTTGCTAGGAGTCAAGTTAATGAGCCATATACAAATCCAAGGTCAGAAGAAGAAGTCGAAAGGCTTCTTATGAATGAAGTAGTAGAACACCCTAATTTCATTTTTGCTGCCGTAAGAGGGAATTATGGAAAAGAAATCATTCCTATGTACAACTATGTTGTCGTGATAGAAGTTCCCAAAGAAATCCGATCTCAGAGAGTGAGAAATCGTTCCTTTCAGAAATTTGGGAAAAGAATGCTAATGGGCGGAGATTTACATGAACAAGAAGAGGCTTTTTTCCGGATAGCTGAATCCCGACATGATAATTATGTTGAAAATTGGCTGAAATTGGTGAAATGCCCTATCATTAGGGTTGATGGAACAAAAACGATTGAGGAGAATGTGCAACTCATCATCCAAACAATAAACATATAATTTGGAATTTGTATTGAACATTATAATGAAATTTTGTGTTTTACATTGTTGGGAGGTTTATTGTATGTTTGAAGAAATATCATTCCCTGAACATGAATATGAATCAATTCAAAATTATTTAAATAAACTGGGGTATTGTTATACCACGAGGGTATATAAAGAAATCGGGAAATATAAAGTTGGGGAATTATATGCTGCCCCATGGGGTGATGTATTGAAAATAGACGAAGTTAAAACATACTGGAAAGTATCGGATCGCCCTTTCTATGACGAAATGAATGATGACGAAAAGACAGAAATCTGTAAATATTCTGAAGATATAGGATTGCCATATGAATTTATAAAATTTTCTAAAAGTACAGTATGATTATATTTTAACAGTGACAAATTCAAATTTGACAAAGGAGAGAATTATTATGATTGACTCAAGATGTGGATTACATTGTACTGGTTGTACGTTCAAAGAACCTTGTAATTGTGGCGGTTGTATTGAAACAAACGGACACCCTTTTCATGGGGAATGTCCTGTTGCGATTTGTTGCCAAGATAAGGGATTTGTTCATTGTGGAGAATGCCCCCAAATTCCTTGTGAATTATTAACACAGTATTCCTGCGACCCTGTTCATGGAGACAATCCTCATGGTGCGAGAATAGAGCAATGTAAGGAATGGGCAAATAAATAAATAACTTCCAATTGTTTTAGAATGGATAAAGGGGAAATATGGAAGCAAGAACATTATTAGATGTAATAAGTGCTGCTGAAATGATTGCATTGCAAGAAGAATTAAAGAAACTTAAAGAACAGGAAAATCCAATTCGACAAACGGATATTATATGAAAAATTCGGATATTGACCGTGAAAAAAGGGATTTTTACAAAGAATGGGAAGGGGTAAGCTATGAATAACGAAACAGGCTATTCAGTGGGTGAGGCGGCATCAATTTGTCATGTTACGATCCAAACTCTTCGATACTATGACAAATTGGGTCTGGTTCAGCCGGCAATAAGAAATGCTGCAACGGGGTATAGGTACTACAAAAAAGAACAACTGATCAGGATCCAGATGATTAAGCATTTGAAAGAGCTGGGCTTTTCGTTGGAGGAGATACAGGGATTGCTTACATCTACTGATATCAAATATCTTACGGAGCAGGTGCAAACCCGGCTTTTGGCAATATGGGAAGAGATTGAGCAGATGCAGGCCAAATATTATAGTGGGTATCTTTTTATGGAACGGCTGCAACAGGGAAGTTCTGTTCTGAAGCGCAGTCTGGAGCCGGGTGCGTTTGATGAAGATATCGTGCAGATTGAAAATATTCCAGCCCAAGATTGGATCTATATCCGTAGAATGAAACACAATTATCACAACGAAGAGATTAACATTGACCGTTGGGCAGAATTGTTGGAGTTAGTCCGAAAAGAGAAGGCACAGGCGGCTGGGGCTATCAGTATTGTTTATCACAATCAACCATTGGAACAATTTTATGCTACCGTTTGTGATTATGAGACATGCATGCCGGTAAAAGCTGTACCTACCGAACATGCCCAGTACTACCGGCACCAGGATGCTTACCTTGCAGCCACTACCTTTCACATAGGGCCATATGATTCTTTGATACATTCATATATGACTCTTATGCGGTGGGTCTCTGAAAACGGATACAAAGTATGCGGTGATATGCAGGATGTTTTTATTATTTCTCCTATCGATACAAATAATCCGGAGGAATATGTTACCAAAATCATTGCTCCCATCTCTAAGTTGATGTAAAATTGATTTGCGAAACCCTATTCCTGGAATAGGGTTTTTTTGATGGGGAAAAAACGGCGGGGAAATTGGACTTGACTCTGTTCTGGGAATATCCTCTAAGATAAAGTCATTCATACAAAAAGGAGGCTTAAATTATGATTGGCGAAAAAGTAACGATTAGAGTAAGAATGAATACCGGAGATGCACATTATGCAGGTGAGTTGGTAAATGGCTCTCACATGCTGGATTTTTTTGGTGATGTGGCAACAGAATTGTTGATCCGCCTGGATGGTGATGAGGGGTTGTTCCGTACATATGAGCATGTTGACTTTCTTGCTCCTGTATATGCAGGGGACTTTATGGAATATGTGGGTTGGATCGAGAGCGTGGGCAACACTTCCCGTAGAATGGTTTTTGAAGCATACAAGGTAATCGAACTGTGCAAAGAAGAGGGGATGGAGATCTCCGCTGCCCGTGTTCTGCCTGAGCCTTTGTTGACCGGCCGCGCAGAAGGCATTTGCGTTGTTCCCAAGAAGTGCCAGAGAGGTCCTCAGGACGAAGCATTTTCTGTATAATCTGAAGGACACAGGAGGATAGAAAATAATGGGAAGACCATTGGAAGGCGTCAGGATCTTGGATTTGACCCAGGCATACAGCGGTCCTTTTTGCACCATGCATCTGGCAGATCAAGGGGCAGAAGTTATTAAAATAGAATCTCCATACGGGGATCAATCCAGAACCTGGGGACCGTTTAAGAATGACCAAAGTGCCTACTATTCATACATTAACAGAAACAAAAAAGGCATGGTGCTGGATTTGAAATCTCCTGCCGGAAAGAAAATATTGTGGGAGCTGATAGAAAAAGCAGATGTATTGTGTGAAAACTTCAAAGTTGGTACTTTTGAAAAGCTTGGTTTTACCTACGAAGAAATGCATCGCGTAAATCCCCGCCTGATTTACGGTTCTATCTCCGGTTTTGGGTTGGAGGGGCCCTTGGCTTCTCGTCCATGCTATGACATCATTGCACAGGCTATGAGTGGTATGATGAGTGTAACCGGTCATGTGGATGGACCCTGCGTCAAGGTAGGACCCTCTATTGCAGACAATTATTCCGGAACCTATCTTGCCTTGGGTATTTGCATGGCGCTTTATCAGCGGGAGAGGACCGGTGAAGGACAGCGTCTGGATGTTGCCATGCTTGACACCCTGTATTCTGTCATGGAGAACTTTGTGATCTCATATACCGTTTCCGGTGTGATCCCCCAGCGTATGGGCAATGCGGATTCCGGCATAGCACCGTTTGATTCCTTCCGGGCAAAGGATGGTCAGTTTGTAATGGGGTGCGGCACAGACAAAATGTGGGCAAAATTATGCGCTGTAATGGGATGCGAAGAGTTGATCGAAGATCCTCGTTATAAGACCAACGATGATCGTTGCCGGAACTATTTGCCGGATTTAAAGGTGACCATAGAAGCCTGGAGCATGGAAAAAACCGTGGCTGAGCTGGAAGAGCTTATTACTGGTGTGGGTATTCCTTTTGGGCAGATCAATAATATTGCAGAGGCCTCTGAACATCCCCAGATTCAGGCAAGAAATATGCTTTGGACTGTTTATGATCCCGCCATGGATGCAGAAATCAAGATCCCCGGTACACCTATTAAAATGCACGGTAAGCCGGACCAGATCCAGAAAGCAGCTCCCAAATTGGGCGAAGATACGGAAGCAATCTGTTCAGAGTGGCTGGGATATTCAAAGAGTATGATTGAGAAGGCACGTCAGGAAAATGCGTTTGGCCAAGTTGTAAGTGATTAGGTATATGGTAAATTGGAAGACAAAAGATTTTGGATGTAAAATGCGAAGGGCATTTACATAGAAAAAATTGAAAGGAGGAGTATGAAGTGACAAAAAGACACAACAAGAAGCAGGCGTTGCTGGGTAGCATCATATCCATGATCTTGTGTATCGCAATGCTTGTGGGAACAACCTTTTCCTGGTTTACGGATACGGTATCCAATACGGGTAACCGGATCGAGACAGGAA
>SVFM01000007.1 GCA_015056865.1 Lachnospiraceae bacterium | reverse complement strand
ATGACAGTTCAAAGTTAGTAAAACGCAACGATAACTAATTCATTCAATTAAACTTACTCTTTTAAAACAGGGTTTTTATGAACCCTTGCATAAGTGCGTCCAAAAATCCTCTCTATTTTTCACTCTTATCTCCAATACATCTGGAAATTCTTAGAAACTATAACTATTCTACCACATTTATACGAAATAAGCAAGAACACCAGTTCTGCCTTTAATAATTAAAGTGTCCTGACAATCTCCTGCAAATCTGTCCAATTCTTAATCGTTAACACATCTTCTTTTTCTGCATAGGTCGCTTCCTTCGCCCCTACATACCACACTGGGAAGATTCCGGCATTCCTTGCTCCGACGACATCACACTAATAATTATCCCCAATATACCATACATCTTCTGGATTAAGGTCTGCCTTTTAAAGTGCCAGTTCAAAAATCCTCTTATTTGGCTTGCGGAACATATACTCACTGGTGGCAATAATAAATTCAAAGTTATGACCTGCAACTACACTATCTATCCTATCTTTTACTGCCTCGCCGCAATATGTAATATTACTGATTACACCGGTCCGAATACCTTGCTTTTTTAAAAAGTCCAGAAATTCCAATATTCCTCCCGTAGGTACTCCGGGAGATGCAGCATCCCAAAATACTTGATCCCTCTCCTTATTTGACAGCGACAGCTCAATTCCCATAGACTCATATAAATAAGGTGAAAACATACCGTTTGGCACTTCCACCTGAAGCAAATGACTTCTTGCAGGATCATATCTGCCCAATTCATCATTGATCGCATTGGCAGCTGCCTGCACATCCTCAGCCGTATAATTATACCTATTTTTTACAGCATACTTCATCACTTCTGCCGTACCTTTTACTCCATCAAATTTTCTCTCATTTACTAATGTCTGCCCATAGTCGAACAGGATCATTTTCGGCAAACGCATATTTTCCCCCTACAACTCAATAATATCTCAATGCTTATTTTTTCCCGGCAACTAAAGTTACCACATTGGTCGTCAAGTCACAAATTCCGGATTCTCTGGGAATATCATACTGTTGTTCTTTTGTTGTTGATTTCATTATTTCCCATCCTGCAAATATATCATTCAGGACATTCTGCAATACATCAGTTAGATAATTTACTTCGAACTGTGCCGGAGTAATATGCCCAGTAGCTTTATTTCTTTCCTCCACATTAGAATTTATGACCAGACATACAATTCCGTTCTCACGAATACCATTCCGAATTTCTACTAACTTTTTTACAAAACTCTCTTCTGATTCCATATGTTCCAAGGCCGATACTGCAATAATAAAATCATAACTTTCTTGTCTGATAACATACTTTTCAATAGAATCTACAATACCATGAATCTTGGTCGATACCCCATGCTCACTGGCATATAAATATAACTTTTCTATTGCAAGGTCTAAAATATCCACACATTCAACAATACAATTAATATCCTTATACGCATGAGCGATAGCAATGCTATTTCTTCCCACACCACATCCCAAATCCTAAACCTTAAGTTCCTGATTTTTTTCAAACAAAGGAATTAACTCCTGAATGGTCTTAATAGGTTTTTTCATCCAACTGTGAGTTTTATACAATTCTTCACTAGAATACATTTCTATATAAGATTGCCTTTCACTTTCCCGTATTTGTTCTATTCTTTTTTCCATCGGCTGCAGTCCTTCCTCAATACAAAAACTAATTTCCAGACACCGTCTGTATTTTTTCAAATATCTGGAAATAATGCTTGTTCTTCATCCAGCGTTACATCAGGCCGTAAAAACAAACTTCTTGACACACGGAACCGCACATTGCAATTTGGGGTCACATCTCGCTTAGGCATACCGTATGAACATGGCCTGCCTCCGGAAGGTTCTCCAATAATTGTAGCAATTCCATTGTCCTTTAAGGTAACCGCAAAAGTCCTTGCACTGCTAAAAGTAGTATTAGAAATCCTGCAAACTATCTTATTGGGGAACAAAACTTCTGCTTTAGGATTAATAATCTCATCATTTCTATGCGTTATTACCTTCTGTATCCCGTCTGTACAATCCACCATCTCATATCTACGGAAACTGTCTATGTTAATAAACTTGATAAATTCATCTATTACAGCAGAGGATCCTCCCATATTCTTGCTCAGATCCAGTTCCAAAGTATCAACCATCATCTCTTTACACGCGTATGCCAGTTCTTTCAATATATTTTTATACTGCTCATTATATATACACTCATCTAAGTGCAAAACCGCGACACTTCCCTTAACTTCATACGAAGCCAAGTGGCTCTCCTTAAAATCTATATAGCCATCATAACATTCAAGTTTACACTGCTTAGTTATTATTTCTCCAACACTCTGAAACACAATTTGGTAAGAATCTTTCTCGCCAAACATTCGACGCAAATTCATTTCGCTGAATACATGATAATTCATGTAAGGATACTCTATCATCCTGCTTTTTACAAGATACATATTTTCATGTGGTATGACTTCCGCAGCGCTAGCAAGCAACTGAAGAATCGTAACGCCTTCAATACTGATTATCTCAGCGCCCACATCAATATCTTTATATTTTTCTGTCAAAAATAACCGTTCCTCTTCCCAAAAACATTTTAATTTTATACAAGTATCATTATGCGTATACGGAATCTCTATATTGGTATGACCATCTTCAAAAAACATAGTTAACCTTGTCATAGCATCCAAAAGTGAATTATAATCGTAGATTTCATTTCGAAGTTTATCGTACAATTCACAAAACCTATCTACAACATTTCCATAGAGAAATGACGGATGTTTTGTTAAGGCGTTATATAAATATTCAAAATCCTGTAAATATTTATTACAACACAAACGCATCGTATATGGTCTTAATCTCACTTTTCTTCTCCTTGATTATACAATAGCCTTCCGCACACTATTCAAAGTTTCTAATATAACTATAAATATCCATAATTTGATTTCCCACAAAGCTACAGTTATATTGTTCAAATTCCTTACAAGTAGTCGTTCCTGACAAAACCGCCGCAAAGGAAACCTTTGCATTTTCAGCGGTCTTTGCATCCACTATACTATCTCCCACATAAAGGACCTCATTCTTACCTACGTCCAGATTTCGGATTGCCCAAAGCAGGCCCTCTGGATCGGGTTTTTCTATCTTTACATCTTCTGCTCCAACAATAAAATCAATCAATTCACTCGCAGAAAATTTTTCTAAAATCTGTCGAATTCGGTAATGAAACTTAGTCGTGACAATTGCAATTTTGTATCCTTGCGTCTTAAGTTGCTCTAAAACTTCTTTAACCCCCTCATAAAGCAAAGTACTTTCAACCATTACTTCATCAGCTTTTTCCTTGAAAAGTGCCGCAAATTGCAAAGCCATGTCTACATCTTCGTTTTTAGTCAAAGTAGTATATGTGTCTTTTAAAGACAAGCCTATTGTCCTCTTAATATCTGTGGTTTGTTTTTCTACATACCCCAATTGCTCTAATGCATAATTCACACTTAATACAATCCCTTTTGTCGAATCGCCCAACGTATAATCAAAATCAAATATAATCGCTTTAAACATAACCTCTCCTTTTACTTTCGTTTGTATCAACCCCATTGTATTCTCTCATCGTTTCTTAATTTTCCGGAGATTGCACCCACACAAGTTCTTTCGCCGGTACAACAATATAATTTTCTGCACCTTCTCCAACACGCAGGTAAACATTATTGATTCCCGCCTGAATAATTGATCTGGCGCATAATGGGCAGGGCTTGGCTTCGTGAATAGAATTATCTTTTGGATTCACACCCACCAGATACAAATCAGCTCCCATTGTCTGTTGTCTTGAACAATTCAATAATGCATTTTCTTCTGCATGAATTGCCCGGCAGATTCCATACCCTTCTCCCTGATGCATATTCCTATCCATCCTCGGACAGTTCCCTATATCGCAGCAATTATCAAAACCTCTGGGCGCACCATTGTAACCCGTAGATATGACAACATCATCCTTTACGATAACTGCTCCATACTTTCTTTTAATACAAGTACTTCTATGAGCAAACACCTCTGCACAATTCAAGTATGTGTCAATCTTTGAAACACGTTTTGTATTTTCCGATCTGACCATATGACATCTATCAGAAAACAAATAATCCAACGACACATCAAATTCTGTAGAAAGTACTAGCAGCTTCTCCGTTTCCGGATAACCAATTCCTGATTCCCATCTAGAAACTGCTTGCCTTGACACATACAATATATCTGCCAGTTCTTCTTGGGTTATATTCCGTTTTTTCCTGATATATTTTAAATTTTCTGCAAAACTCATTTGTTCTTCCTTTCTCAGAATAATTTATCCTATATTATTTATAACAGTTTTGTCCTCCAATAGCTACCAGCCTAAAATTGCTTTTGCGCAAGGCAAAATTGCATTGCAATTTTATAATTATATATTTTATTATATTTTATCATATCTCCTTCAGACGTTCCATGGAATAGGACAAATCTTTTAAGAAATGCAGAAAGACACAGACTTAACTCAATGCTGATGAAATATGGTTTTGGAGTGAAAAAATAATATCCATATTTTGTTATCAAACTGTTATCACAACCAGCCGACCAGACCCAGAATCCGGTCGGCTTTCTCATTACATTTCGCTATTCCTTTGCAAATTGATATACATGAATTTTATACTGTGTACATAACGATAAGATAACCTCGAAAATGCTTCGCATTTCCTCGGTCGCGGCAGTCGCCGCTTATAAATAAGCATAAAAATACCCGGAAGAACATCGCTAAGCGCACCTCGAAAATGCTCCGCATTTCCTCAGTCACGGGCATTCGCTAAATGCCCGTGAACACGCAAAAACAGCCACCTGCAAGCTTGCTTGCAGGTGGCTGTTTATTACGTGTTTTAAGCGCTTAGCTCAAAGCTATCGTGTAAATTACTCGATGATAGTAGCAACACGGCCTGAACCTACAGTACGTCCACCTTCACGGATAGCGAAGGTAAGACCCTGCTCCATAGCGATGGGATGGATCAGCTCGATGGTCATCTCTACGTTATCACCAGGCATGCACATCTCGGTACCAGCGGGCAGATTGCAAACGCCGGTAACGTCAGTTGTTCTGAAGTAGAACTGAGGACGATAGTTGTTGAAGAAAGGTGTGTGACGACCACCCTCGTCTTTGGTCAGAACGTATACCTGAGCAGTAAACTTGGTGTGGCACTTAACGCTGCCGGGTTTGGAAAGAACCTGACCTCTTTCGATTTCAGTTCTCTGAACACCACGAAGCAGAGCACCGATGTTATCACCAGCCTGTGCCTCATCCAGCATCTTACGGAACATCTCGATACCGGTTACAACAGTCTTCTTGTTCTCTTCCTTGATACCAACGATTTCAACTTCATCGTTCAGGTGCAGAGTACCACGCTCTACTCTACCGGTAGCAACGGTACCACGACCTGTGATGGTGAATACGTCCTCGACGGGCATCAGGAAAGGCTTGTCGGTGTCACGCTCGGGATCAGGAATGTACTCGTCAACAGTGCTCATGAGCTCCATGATCTTGTCGCCCCACTCACCCATGGGCTCGTTCAGTGCCTGCAGAGCAGAACCCTTGATGATAGGACAATCTGTGAACTCGTACTCTTCCAACTGCTCTGTGATCTCCATCTCAACCAGCTCAAGCAGCTCTTCGTCGTCAACCATATCACACTTGTTCATGAATACAACGATGTAAGGAACGCCTACCTGACGAGACAGCAGGATGTGCTCTTTGGTCTGAGCCATAACACCGTCGGTAGCAGCTACAACCAGGATAGCGCCATCCATCTGTGCAGCACCTGTGATCATGTTCTTAACGTAGTCAGCATGGCCAGGGCAGTCAACGTGTGCATAGTGTCTCTTCTCAGTCTGATACTCAACGTGTGCAGTAGAGATGGTGATACCACGCTCTCTCTCTTCGGGAGCCTTATCGATGTTCTCGAAATCAACCTTTGCGTTACCTGCAACTCTCTCAGCCAGAACCTTGGTGATAGCAGCTGTCAGAGTGGTTTTACCATGGTCAACGTGACCGATGGTACCAATGTTACAATGGGGCTTGTTTCTTTCAAATTTAGCTTTAGCCATTTTAATAGTCCTCCTTGAAATTATTAAATCGTTTTTTGTTTTAAATTTTAATCAGCTATCTCTGATTATATAAAATAACCCACACTTTTTCAAGTTATTTTTGGTTATTTCATAAGAAGATTAC
The DNA here is from genome assembly GCA_015056865.1 of Lachnospiraceae bacterium. Lineage (GTDB taxonomy): Bacteria > Bacillota > Clostridia > Lachnospirales > Lachnospiraceae > Acetatifactor. The sequence continues at coordinate 93,608 of SVFM01000007.1, read as the reverse complement.
TTCGTTTTGGTAGCCAATACCTTTTCCTGAACGTTCTTGGGCACCTGCTCATACTTCTCAAAGAACATAGAGTAGTTACCACGACCCTGGGTCTTGGAACGCAGGTCGGTGGAGTAACCAAACATCTCTGCCAGAGGCACGTATGCTCTTACCATTTTACCACCGCCGATGTCCTCCATGCCTTCGATACGTCCACGACGGGAGTTGATATCACCGATTACATCGCCCATGTATTCCTCGGGCATAGTAACCTCTACCTTCATGATGGGCTCCATCAGAACAGGAGCTGCCTTCTGCATTGCATCCTTGAATGCCAGGGAACCGGCAATGTGGAATGCCATTTCAGAAGAGTCAACCTCATGGTAAGATCCGTCGTATACATTAGCATATACACCAACTACAGGGAAACCACCCAGGATACCGGCCTTGGTTGCTTCTTCAATACCTTCGCCGACTGCAGGGATGTATTCCTTGGGAATTGCACCACCCACAACGGAGGATTCGAATTTAAACAGCTGATCGCCGTTGGGATCCATGGGCTCAAATTTAACTTTACAGTGACCGTACTGACCACGTCCACCGGACTGCTTCGCATACTTGGAATCTACCTCAACAGCCTTTGTGATGGCTTCCTTGTAAGCAACCTGAGGAGCACCTACGTTAGCCTCTACCTTGAATTCTCTGAGCAGACGGTCAACGATGATTTCCAGATGCAGCTCACCCATACCTGCAATAATGGTCTGGCCGGTCTCAGCATTGGTGTGTGCACGGAAGGTAGGATCTTCTTCTGCAAGTTTTGCAAGAGCTTCACCCATCTTGCCCTGGCCAGCCTTGGTCTTGGGCTCGATTGCCAGCTCGATAACAGGCTCAGGGAACTCCATGGACTCCAGGATTACAGGATGCTGTTCATCACAGATGGTGTCACCTGTGGTTGTGAACTTAAATCCAACCGCTGCTGCGATATCACCGGAGTAAACTTTGTCAAGCTCTGCTCTCTTGTTTGCATGCATCTGCAGGATACGTCCTACACGTTCTTTTTTATCTTTTGTTGCATTCAGCACATAAGATCCGGAATTCATGGTACCGGAGTACACACGGAAGTAAGCAAGCTTTCCTACAAACGGGTCTGTCATGATCTTGAATGCCAGAGCGGAGAAGGGCTCATCATCAGATGAGTGTCTCTCGATCTCATTGCCCTGCAGGTCTACGCCCTTGATAGCAGGGATGTCCAAAGGTGAAGGCATGAACTCTACAATAGCGTCCAAAAGCTTCTGTACACCCTTGTTTCTGTAAGCGGTACCACAGCAAACAGGGATTGCTGTACACTCACAAGTAGCTTTTCTCAGAACTGCTTTCAGTTCCTCGTTGGAAGGCTCTTCGCCCTCCAGGTATGCCATCATCAGATCGTCATCCAGCTCGCAGATCTTCTCTACAAGCTCAGAACGATACAATTCGGCATCGTCAGCCATATCAGCGGGAATGTCTGTGATAGAGATGTCATCACCCTTATCATCGTTGTAGATATAAGCTTTCATCTCAAACAAGTCAATAATTCCCTTAAAGCTATCTTCTTTACCGATCGGCAGCTGAATGCAGATTGCATTCTTGCCAAGTCTGTTTTTAATCTGTTCTACTGCACCAAAAAAGTTTGCACCCAAGATGTCCATCTTATTGATGAAAGCCATACGAGGTACGTTATAAGTGTCAGCCTGACGCCATACATTCTCAGACTGAGGCTCAACACCGCCCTTTGCGCAGAATACGCCTACAGCACCGTCAAGTACACGCAGGGAACGCTCTACCTCTACAGTAAAGTCAACGTGACCGGGGGTATCGATAATGTTGATACGATGCTCAAGAGCACCCGGTTTTGCCTTACAGTTCTCCTGCAAAGTCCAATGGCAGGTCGTAGCCGCAGAAGTAATGGTAATGCCTCGCTCCTGTTCCTGAGCCATCCAGTCCATGGTCGCAGTACCTTCGTGAGTATCACCTATTTTATAATTCACACCGGTGTAGTAAAGAATACGTTCTGTCGTGGTAGTCTTACCCGCGTCGATATGAGCCATAATACCAATATTTCTGGTTCTCTCTAATGGATATTCTCTTCCAGCCAAGGTTTTTTCCTCCTATATTAATGTAAGCTTTCGCTTAATATGATGGCTGCAGATTAAAATCTGTAGTGAGCAAACGCCTTGTTTGCCTCTGCCATCTTGTGCATATCTTCTTTTCTCTTCACGGCTGCACCGGTATTGCCTGCTGCATCCATGATCTCGTTTGCCAGTCTGTCCTCCATGGTCTTTTCGCCTCTCTTACGAGAAAACATAACAAGCCATCTAAGGCCAAGGGCCTGGCGTCTCTCGGCTCTAACCTCGATAGGCACCTGATAGGTGGCACCACCGATACGTCTTGCTTTTACTTCCAGAACAGGCATGATGTTGTTCATAGCCTCTTCAAAAACTTCCAAAGCAGGTTTGCCGGATTTTGCTTCTACTTTAGCAAATGCTCCGTAAACAATCTTCTGAGCTACACCCTTCTTACCATCAAGCATTACGTTGTTGATAAGCTTGGTAACCACTTTGTTGTTGTACAAAGGATCTGCCAATACATCTCTTTTTTGAATATGTCCTTTACGTGGCACGGTTCTTCCCTCCTTATTTCAATGAAAATAAATCATCGGTACTCACATTGTGTCCTCTAATTACATGTGTGTCGTGCGGTAGTCTAACAAAAAATCAGAATCCCAACACTAATTAGCTCTGTTATGTGGTACTTCCTAACTGTTTTCTGCAATTTGATTATTTCTTTGCAGCTTTAGGTCTCTTAGCGCCGTATTTGGAACGAGCCTGCTTTCTGTTAGCAACTCCCGCAGTATCAAGTGTACCACGGATAACGTGATATCTGGTACCGGGCAGGTCTTTTACTCTTCCGCCTCTGATCAGAACAACGCTGTGCTCCTGCAGATTGTGGCCTTCACCGGGAATGTAGCTGGTAACTTCGATTCCATTGGAAAGACGTACTCTGGCGATCTTTCTAAGAGCTGAGTTAGGTTTTTTAGGAGTTGTTGTCTTAACAGCTGTACATACACCTCTCTTCTGGGGTGCGGAAGCGTCCGTTGCCTTCTTGTGCAGGGAATTGTAGCCCTTCTGCAGAGCAGGTGCGGTAGACTTCTTTACAGATGTCTGACGTCCTTTTCTTACTAACTGGTTAAATGTTGGCATTCTGTTTCACCTCTTTCTTATTATAAGTTTATTTGGAAAATTTATACACACAAATAAAAAATGCATTTGCGTGCACCTATCTAGTATACTTGCTCGCAAATGCATTGTCAAGACTTTTTTCCCGAAAAGTTCCGCCGGTCATGGGCGGATCACATCAAAGCTGAGCTTGATCCCGCAGCGCCTCCACATACCTTTCCAGCGCATCCTGCCAGGAGGGCAGCTTTTCAAATCCCATCTCTGTCAGTTTCTCCTTGCTCATCCTGCTGTTAAAAGGCCGCTTTGCCTTAGCAGCATACTCTGCACTGGTCACAGGAAGCACATTGATCTGCAGCCCCGCGGTGCGGAAGATGGCACAAGCAAACTCATGCCAGGTGCAGATCCCTTCGTTGGTAGCATGATAAATCCCGTACTTTTCGGTTTGTATCATATCCACCAGAAGCTTGGCCAAGTCATAGGTGTAGGTGGGAGAACCAAACTGATCATTCACCACCGTAAGGGTATCCCGGGTCTGCGCCAGACGCAGCATGGTTTTTACAAAATTCTTGCCGTTGATGCCGAATACCCAGGCAATACGTACAATAAAATATTTTTCCAGAATTTCCTGGACTGCCAATTCTCCCTCGTATTTGGTCTGTCCGTACACGCTGACAGGGCGTCTTTCATCCTCCGGCTCCCAGGGTCTGGTCCCCTCCCCGTCAAATACGTAATCCGTACTGATATAGATCATTTTGATATCCAGAGCCTTGCACACACATGCAATGTTTCGAGTGCCGTCTGCATTCACCTTCCGGCAGATCTCCTCATTGTCTTCTGCAGCATCTACCGCTGTATATGCAGCGCAATGGATCACTGCGTCCGGTGATGCCTGGCTGATCACACTTTCCACACTGCAAGCGTCCGTAATATCCATTTCCTCGATATCCACTCCAACCGCTTCCAGCCCACGCTTTTCAAGTTCCTTTACCACGTCATAGCCCAGCTGACCTTTTACACCTGTTACCAATACCTTCATTCTATTCACCTGCATTCTGTTTTTTTGAAAAAACCCGGGAGGATTTACTCCCGGGCCTTTTGCTTAGTATCTGCTATTCAACGATCTCGGCTGTTTCTTCCAGCTCTTCCTCGTACTCTGCCTCATCTTCCATATTCAGATCATCCATTTCGATCTCGTCCTCATCCGGCTCCTGTGCAAAATCGATTTCTTCCAATTCTGCATCTTCCTCCATGGATATCTCTCTGATCACATCGCTGTCCAATCTGGTATTACGATATCTCTTCATACCGGTACCTGCAGGAATCAGCTTACCGATGATAACATTTTCCTTCAGACCGATCAGGGGATCGATCTTACCCTTGATGGCAGCCTCGGTCAGAACCTTGGTGGTCTCCTGGAAGGAAGCTGCTGACAGGAAGGAATTGGTAGCCAGTGCTGCTTTGGTAATACCCAACATCACCTGTTTGCCCTCTGCAGGCTCCTTACCCTGTTCAAGCAACTCTGCATTGGCATCTTCATACTCCAGAACATCCACCAGAGTGCCGGGCAGATATTCGGAATCACCATTGTTCTCGATGCGCACCTTTTTAAGCATCTGGCGCACGATCACCTCAATGTGCTTATCTGCAATATCTACACCCTGCAGACGATATACACGCTGTACCTCGCGAAGCATATAATCCTGAACGGCACGGATACCCTTGATCTTCAACAGATCATGAGGATTTACACTACCCTCTGTCAGCTCGTCGCCGGCCTCCAGAAGCTGTCCGTCCACAATCTTGATGCGGGAGCCGTAAGGGATCAGATATGCCTTGGACTCTCCGGTCTCATCGTTGGTCACAACCACTTCACGTTTCTTCTTAGTATCTCTGATTTCAGCCTTGCCGCCGAACTCAGCAATGATCGCAAGTCCCTTAGGCTTTCTGGCCTCAAACAACTCCTCTACACGGGGAAGACCCTGGGTAATATCGTCACCCGCCACACCACCGGTATGGAAGGTTCTCATGGTCAACTGTGTACCGGGCTCACCGATAGACTGTGCTGCAATAATACCAACCGCTTCACCTACCTGCACCGCTTCGCCGGTAGCCATGTTTGCGCCGTAGCACTTTGCGCAGATACCGTTCTTGGAACGACAGGTCAGGATGGTACGGATCTTCACTGCTTCCACAGGCTCACCTTTCTCATCCACGCCTACGCTGAGGATCTTAGCTGCACGACTGGGAGTGATCATATGATTGCGTTTCACGATCACATTGCCGTCTCTGTCAGAAATGGTCTCGCAGGAATATCTTCCTGTGATTCTATCCTTCAAGCTCTCAATGGTCTCCTTGCCATCCATAAAGGCCTTCACTACCATGCCGGGAATTTCTTCTCTTCCCTCTGCGCAGTCCACATCACGGATGATCAACTCCTGAGATACATCAACCATTCGTCTGGTCAGGTAACCGGAGTCCGCTGTACGCAGCGCTGTATCGGACAGACCCTTACGCGCACCGTGGGCAGACATGAAGTACTCCAACACGTCCAGACCTTCACGGAAGTTTGACTTAATGGGCAGCTCGATGGTTCTACCTGTGGTATCTGCCATCAGTCCACGCATACCGGCCAGCTGCTTGATCTGCTGATTGGAACCACGGGCTCCGGAGTCAGCCATCATATAAATATTGTTGTATTTATCCAGTCCTGCAAGCAGAACTTCTGTCAATTCCTTATCTGTCTCGTTCCAGGTCTCTACAACTGCACGATATCTCTCCTCCTCAGTGATCAGACCGCGTCTGAAGTTCTGGGAGATCTTATCTACTGTTGCCTGAGCATCCGCAAGCATCTGCTGCTTCTGTGCAGGAACGGTCATGTCGGAAATAGATACAGTCATTGCCGCTCTGGTAGAGTACTTATAACCTGTGGACTTGATGTCATCCAGCACTTCTGCTGTCTTTGACGCGCCATGGGTATTGATTACTTTTTCCAGAATCTGCTTCAGGCCCTTCTTACCCACATGGAAATCTACTTCCAGTTTCAGTGCATTCTCAGGAACGCTTCTGTCTACAAAGCCCAGATCCTGAGGCAGGATCTCGTTAAAGAGGAAACGGCCCAAAGTGGACTCTACATTGCCGGAAATCACTTCACCGTCAGCAGTTGTCTTGGTCATTCTCACTGTAATGCGGGAATGCAGGGTAATCGCCTGGTTCTCATATGCCAAAATTGCTTCATTTACATTCTTGAAGAATTTACCTTCACCCTTTGCACCGGGTCTTTCCTGGGTCAGGTAATAGATACCCAGCACCATGTCCTGGGAAGGAACGGCTACAGGACCGCCATCGGAGGGCTTCAGCAGGTTGTTGGGGGAGAGCAACAGGAAACGGCACTCCGCCTGTGCTTCTACGGACAGAGGCAGATGAACCGCCATCTGGTCACCGTCGAAGTCCGCATTGAACGCGGTACATACCAGGGGATGCAACTTAATCGCCTTACCCTCTACCAGGATGGGTTCAAAAGCCTGAATACCCAGTCTGTGCAATGTAGGAGCACGGTTTAACATAACAGGATGCTCTTTGATAACCTCTTCCAACACATCCCATACACTATTATCCCATCTCTCAACCAACTTCTTGGCATTTTTGATATTCTGGCTGGTGCCTCTGGCAACCAGCTCTTTCATTACAAAAGGTTTGAACAGCTCCAGAGCCATCTCCTTGGGCAGACCACACTGATAAATCTTCAGTTCAGGTCCCACCACGATAACAGAACGTCCGGAGTAATCAACACGCTTACCCAGCAAGTTCTGACGGAAACGTCCGGACTTACCCTTCAGCATGTCGGACAGAGACTTCAGGGCTCTATTGCCGGGGCCGGTTACCGGACGGCCTCTTCTGCCGTTGTCGATCAGAGCATCCACTGCTTCCTGCAGCATTCTCTTCTCGTTGCGCACAATGATATCCGGAGCACCCAGCTCCAGCAGTCTCTTCAGACGATTGTTTCTGTTGATAATTCTGCGGTACAGATCATTCAGGTCGGAGGTTGCAAAACGACCACCGTCCAACTGTACCATAGGACGCAGATCGGGGGGCAGAACAGGAATTACATCCATCACCATCCAGGAGGGCTTATTGCCTGATCCACGGAAGGCCTCTACCACTTCCAGTCTCTTAATGATTCTTGCACGTTTCTGTCCACCGGACTCTTTCAGACCGGTCTTCAGTTCTACAGCTTCGGCTTCCAGGTCTATCGCTTCCAAAAGCTCCTGGATCGCCTCTGCACCCATGCCTACACGGAACTTATTGCCCCAGGTCTCTCTTGCATCCTGATACTCTTTTTCAGACAGGATCTGCTTATATTCCAGGTTGGTCTCACCTGCATCCAACACAATGTAGGAAGCAAAGTAAAGCACCTTTTCCAGCACTCTGGGAGACAGATCCAGAATCAGTCCCATACGGCTGGGAATACCCTTAAAATACCAAATATGGGATACAGGAGCTGCCAGTTCAATATGTCCCATGCGCTCTCTGCGGACGCTGGCTTTTGTCACCTCAACACCGCACCTGTCACAGACTACGCCCTTATATCTGATTTTCTTATACTTGCCGCAGTGACACTCCCAGTCCTTGCTGGGTCCGAAGATCTTCTCGCAGTACAGACCATCCCGCTCGGGTTTCAAGGTTCTGTAGTTGATGGTTTCCGGCTTGGTAACCTCACCCCGGGACCACTCCCGGATCTTCTCCGGGGAAGCAAGACCGATCTTTATGGCATCAAATGTCATGGGCTGATACATTTCATTCTTTGTTTCTGACATCTACGGACACTCCCTTTCCTTAAAATTCGTTGTCTCCTTCATAATCCTCTTCGTAATCAACATCGAAGTCGTCATCTTCAGCACTTACCAGTTCGCCACTCTCTTCGTCGAATTCCTGTTTCTGATAACCCATCTCTCCCAGGTTTTCGTCATCGTAGCCGTACTTATCACCTTCCATCTCATAACGCAGATCGTTGTCAGCGTAATCGATGCTCTCTGTGATCTCAACCTCGGTATTGTCCTCGCGAAGCACACGTACATCCATACCAAGAGACTGAAGTTCTTTCAACAGCACCTTGAAGGACTCAGGGATACCGGGTGCCGGAACATTGTCGCCCTTGATGATCGCTTCGTAGGTCTTCACACGACCAACCACATCATCGGACTTCACTGTCAGGATCTCCTGCAGTGTGTAAGATGCGCCATAGGCCTCCAGGGCCCAAACTTCCATCTCACCGAAACGCTGTCCGCCGAACTGGGCTTTACCGCCCAGAGGCTGCTGGGTTACCAGAGAGTACGGTCCGGTGGAACGTGCATGGATCTTATCGTCTACCAGATGATGCAGTTTCAGATAATGCATGTGTCCAATGGTAACCGGGCTGTCAAAATATTCTCCGGTACGTCCGTCACGCAGTCTTACTTTACCGTCGCGTGTGATGGGCACACCCTTCCAGAGCTTTCTGTGCTCTCTGTTGTCGGAAAGATACTGCAGAACCTCAGGCAGCAGTTCCTCTCCGTGTTTCTTTTCAAACTCTTCCCATTCCAGGTTCACGTAGTCGTTAGCCAGGTCCAGGGTATCCATAATATCATTCTCATTGGCACCGTCAAATACAGGGGTAGCCACATTAAAGCCCAGCGCCTTGGCTGCCAGAGACAAATGAATCTCCAGAACCTGTCCGATATTCATACGGGAAGGCACGCCCAAGGGATTCAACACGATATCCAAAGGACGTCCATTGGGCAGGTAAGGCATATCCTCCACAGGAAGCACACGGGATACAACACCCTTGTTTCCGTGACGACCTGCCATCTTATCACCCTCAGAGATCTTTCTCTTCTGAGCAATATAGATACGAACCGCCTTGTTTACACCGGGAGACAGCTCATCGCTGTTCTCTCTGGTAAACACCTTGGCATCTACAACGATACCATATTCACCGTGAGGCACCTTCAAAGAGGTATCTCTCACTTCTCTTGCTTTCTCACCGAAGATCGCACGCAGCAGTCTCTCCTCCGCCGTCAGCTCAGTCTCTCCCTTAGGGGTAACCTTACCTACCAGAATATCACCTGCGCGAACCTCTGCACCGATGCGGATGATACCCCGCTCGTCCAGATCCTTCAGTGCATCATCACCTACGCCGGGCACATCACGGGTGATTTCCTCCGGTCCCAGCTTAGTGTCACGGGCTTCCGCCTCGTATTCTTCTATATGAACGGATGTATACACATCCTCCTGTACCAGTCTCTCACTAAGAAGTACAGCGTCCTCGTAGTTATAGCCTTCCCAGGTCATAAAGCCGATCAAAGGATTCTTACCCAGAGCCAGCTCACCGTTGGCAGTGGAAGGACCGTCAGCAATTACCTGCCCTGCAGCCACATGCATTCCCTTGGTCACGATAGGTTTCTGGTTATAACAGTTGGACTGGTTACTTCTGGAAAACTTAGTCAGTCTGTACTCTTCCTTCTCCCCATCATCATAGGTCATTTTGATCAGATTGGAAGAAACATGGTCGATAGTTCCGGCTTTCTTGGCAACCACACAGACACCGGAGTCAACCGCAGCCTTCACCTCCATACCGGTACCTACTACAGGTGCTTCGGTAGAGAGCAGAGGCACCGCCTGACGCTGCATGTTAGAACCCATCAGCGCACGGTTAGCGTCATCGTTCTCCAGGAAAGGAATCAGCGCAGTTGCAACAGAAAATACCATCTTGGGAGACACATCCATGTAATCAAACATGGTCTTAGGATACTCCTGGGTCTCTTCGCGATAACGACCGGATACGGAGTTACGCACAAAATAACCCTTCTCATCCAAAGGCTCACTTGCCTGAGCTACATGATAGTTGTCCTCCTCGTCAGCAGTCATATAAACCACTTCCTCGGTCACTCTGGGATTCTGAGGATCCGTCTTATCGATCACCCGATAAGGAGCCTCCACAAAACCATATTCATTGATTCTGGCATAGCTTGCCAGAGAGTTGATCAGACCGATGTTAGGTCCTTCAGGGGTCTCGATAGGACACATTCTTCCATAGTGGGAATAGTGTACGTCTCGAACCTCGAATCCGGCACGGTCACGGGACAGACCGCCGGGACCCAGCGCAGACAGACGTCTCTTATGTGTCAGTTCACCCAGAGGATTGTTCTGATCCATGAACTGGGACAGCTGGGAGGATCCGAAGAACTCTTTTACTGCAGCAGTCACAGGCTTGATATTGATCAGGGACTGGGGAGATACATCCTCTGCGTCATGAGTGGTCATTCTCTCACGAACCACTCTCTCCATTCTGGACAGACCGATGCGATACTGGTTCTGCAACAGCTCACCCACCGCACGGATACGTCTGTTGCCCAAGTGATCGATATCATCATCATTGCCCAGACCGTACTCCAAATGAATATTATAGTTAATGGAAGCGAAAATATCTTCCTTGGTAATGTGCTTGGGAACCAGCTCATACACATTCTTCTTCAGAGCCTGTGCCAGCTTTTCACTGTCATCCGCATACTCATCCAGAATGCTCTTCAGCACAGGGTAATAAACCAGCTCATGAATACCGAAATCTCTGGGATTGCAGTCCACAAAGTGAGTCAGGTCTACCATCATATTGGAAAGAACCTTAATATTTCTCTCCTCTGTCTGAATATATACAAAAGGAACTGCCGCATTCTGAATGGTGTCAGCCAACTGTGCCGTCACCTTGGTACCTGCCTCTGCCAGAACCTCACCCGTCTGAGGATCCACAACATCCGCAGCCAGAATCTGATGTCTGATCCGATTGCGCAGTGCCAGTTTCTTGTTGAATTTATATCTTCCGACTTTCGCCAAATCGTATCTTCTGGGGTCAAAGAACATTGCATTGATCAGGCTCTCTGCACTCTCCACGCTCAAGGGCTCACCGGGACGGATCTTTTTGTACAACTCAAGCAGACCCTCCTGATAATTCTCAGCAGTGTCCTTGGCAAAGCTTGCCTCAATCTTGGGTTCGTCACCAAACACCTCCCTGATCTCGTCATTGGTACCGATACCAAGCGCTCTGATCAGTACAGTGATCGGAACCTTTCTGGTCCTGTCCACGCGCACGTAGAACACGTCATTGGAGTCTGTCTCATACTCCAACCACGCACCACGGTTCGGGATCACAGTGCAGGAAAACAGCTGCTTACCGATCTTGTCATGACCGATGGCATAATAAATGCCGGGAGAACGCACCAGCTGGCTTACAATGACACGCTCCGCACCATTGATCACAAAAGTACCGGTCTCTGTCATAATAGGAAGATCACCCATAAAGATCTCATGCTCGCTGATCTCTTCTTTTTCCTTATTATACAGGCGAACCTTCACTTTTAAAGGAGCAGCATATGTGGCATCCCTCTCCTTACACTCTTCAATAGAATACTTCACATCATCTTCACACAACTCGAAATCCACAAATTCCAAGCTGAGGTGTCCGCTGTAGTCTGCAATCGGAGAGATGTCGTCAAAGACTTCCTTAAGACCCTCCTCAAGGAATAATTTATAGGAGTCCTTCTGGACCTCCAATAAATTGGGCATCTCCAAAACCTCTTTTTGTCGTGAATAACTCATACGCATGCTCTTACCTGAGACAACTGGACGTATTCTGTTTTTTTCCATTGACATTTCACCCCGTTCTTATACGATATTCGCTCTATTTGTCGGTGTTTTTAGGCCAAAAAAGACACAACACACCACAATAGTGCATCATCCATAATAACACAATACTTTTGCAGAGTCAACTATTTTTTTCTTTCCTTTCCATAATCATCCAACAGAGCCAAAAACCCTGTGGCATTTCATGCATGCATGATGCCACAGGGTCCTTCTTTTGAATCAAGTTATGGCTTCTATTACTTCAGAGTAACCTTAGCGCCAACTTCCTCAAGTTTCTTCTTCAGCTCTTCAGCCTCTTCCTTAGAAGCTGCCTCTTTCAGGGTCTTAGGAGCGGAATCTACCAGATCCTTAGCTTCCTTCAGGCCCAGGCCAGTTGCTTCACGAACAACTTTGATAACCTTAACCTTCTCGGAACCAACCTCAGTCAGTTCTACATCGAACTCGGTCTTCTCTTCCTCAGCGGGAGCATCTGCTGCAGCTGCTGCTACAACAACACCTGCTGCTGCGGATACGCCGAATTCTTCTTCACATGCTTTTACAAGATCATTCAATTCAAGTACGGTTAACTCTTTGATTGCATCAATGAGTTCCTGAGCTGTTAATTTAGCCATTTTAATTACCTCCATAATCAATTATCATTTCTAATTTGTTATTTGTTCTTGCGGTTCTTTCGTCCGCTGTGTCTGATCTTAAGTCTTACTCTGCTGCAGGTGCTTCCTCAGCGGGAGCCTCTGCTACAGCTGCTTCGCATGCAGCTGCGCCGCCTTTTTCTGCCAACTGGTTCATTACGCGAGCGAAGTTGGTGATAGGAGACTTCATGCTGCCCAGCAATCTGGAGATGAGCACTTCTTTGGAAGGAATGTTCGCAACATCCTTGATGCCTGCTGCATCGCAAACTGTGCCATCAACCACACCACCCTTGATCTCCAGCTTGTCTGCAGTCTTTGCAAACTGAACCAGAACTCTGGCGGGAGCTGTTGCATCTGTTGATGAATAAGCCATCGCACTGGGACCTTCCAGGTAAGGAGCAAGTCCTTCAAACTGAGTTCCCTTGAAAGCAAAATTCATCATTGTGTTCTTGTACACCTTGTAAGTAACCCCAGCTTCACGAAGGGCTTTACGAAGCTCTGTGTCCTGAGCAACCGTAAGTCCACGGTAGTCAACCAGTACAACTGACTGGGCATCCTTGATCCCTTCGGAAATTTCAGCTACTATAGGCTGTTTCAATTCCACTTTTGCCATTTCTTTACCTCCTTTTAGATTTGTTTGCCGAAAAGGAGCCTTCGATATAAAAAGCCTCCCCAAAGACAGGGAGGCAAAAAGATATCATCAATACTCTTTTCCTCGGTAGGCGGCTGTGCTCTTACGTCCCTCGCGGGGCACCTACTGTCTTCGGCATGGTTTATAACCGTTGATAGAATAGCATAGGTTGGAAGGGATGTCAAGAAGTTTTTTTACAAGTGCTTTTGCAAGCCCCCTCCGATCCATTTTGGACCTCCCACAACGCTTCCGTGGGTGCCGGCGGCCGTTTTTTCCTCTCACCGATCCACTTGCCAGGGTCTGGCGGCCACCTTCGTTTAATATAGATCCACTTACCTCACCAAAGCATCTACGCCAAGATCTCGCAGCGGTGACTGCTTACCCTATAAAAAGAAGAGCTGCCGCTCCATAGATTCCTCTACTTTGCGACAGCCTCCTTGGCAGTTCATTATATGAAATTATTAGCGTTTCATATTTTTCTTAACAACAAACGCGATAACCGCTGCTGCCACCAATACAAGAGCAATTACAATCCACAAGATCACGGTACTTGAATTGCCGGTTTTCACATTATCTGAGCTTGCTTGTTTTTCGTCATCATCATCGCCGGGTTCTGCCGGGTCACTGGGCTCATCGGGCTCACTAGGCTCATCGGGCTCACTGGGCTCATCGGGCTCACTGGGCTCATCAGGCTCATCGGGCTCATCGGGCTCACTGGGCTCATCGGGCTCACTGGGCTCATCAGGCTCATCAGGCTCACTAGGCTCATCAGGCTCACTGGGCTCATCAGGCTCACTTGGCTGGCTAGGTTTGCTGGGCTGACTAGGCTGGCTGGGCTCACTAGGCTGGCTGGGCTCGCTAGGCTGGCTGGGCTCGCTAGGCTGGCTGGGCTGGCTAGGCTCGCTGGGCTGGCTAGGCTCGCTGGGCTGACTAGGCTCGCTGGGCTCGCTAGGCTGGCTGGGCGTTGACGCTGCTGCCACATTTAACACAGTATCCACACTGCGGTCCAGGGTGTAGTTTAAAGTTACCACATAGGAGCCTGCTGCAAGACTCTCCAAATAGCTGGACTTAAATGTCAGAATTGTAGAGCCTTCCTTCACCTCATAATTTGCTGCAGCTACCAGATAGCCACCTACCTTGACACTGACAAACTCAGCATAATCACCTGTACAGGTAACAGTTACTGTTTGGTTTGTTCCCAGTGTATAGGAAGTATCGGTTGAAGCCGTAACAATGCTTACTGCTTTCTTGGTCAGGCCGGCCAATGCAGTCTCCAGTGCCTCTGTTGCTGCATCCACCTGCTGCTGGGTTATGTTTTGAGGTGCATCAGATTCCAAAATCTCTTTAGCATCTGCAAGTGCTTCCTCTAATGCCGCAAGGCTTTCTGCGGTATATCCGGGTTCTGTGATATTTTCAGCATCTTCAACAGCTTCCATTAAACCTGTTGTATCGCAAGCCTTTACAAAGGTAAAGGTATCTGCATAGCCGTCAGATGCATAATATCCAATGAATCCAAAGTAACCCGGCTCTCTCAATGCATCATTTGCTGTATCCAGGCAATTGAAGATCTCCTTGCCATCAATATACAGAAGCAGTCTTACACCGCCTTCTTCATTGATTGCACCTACCTGGATCTTATGGAACTCTCCATCCTCCAATGGATTAGGCTCAACAATCGGTCCTACAAGGGCAGTGGCTCCAGGTATATTTGAACCATAAAATAGAGTTCTCTTATTTCCATTAAATCTCTGTAACTCAATTCCATTTGATTTGAAGCACATAATATAACCTGTTGCTCCAAGTCCAACCGCATTATCGTCCTCAACGGTTCTCAGATAAATGCTGGGCCAGGACTCGTGACGCTCCATTTTCCAATAGAATGTCATTAACTCATCGCCATACTTCTTACCGGAATAGTTTCTCAATCCGTTTATTTGTGCAGTAACGCTTACGCCATCCACACATTCCCACACGGTTGCAGGACTGCCATGGTCAGGACCCTTCCAATACTGCTGATTTTCTTCTTCAAAGATATCATCCAGATAAGAAACCTCACCTACATACTTCAGGACAACCTTATGGGTAGTGGTCACGGTATGACCGTCTGCTGTTGCAGTAACCTTCAGTGTGGTCTCGCCTCCTGCAACTACTGTCAGGACGCCATCGTCACTTACAGTTGCCACATGGGTATCAGCGATTTCGTAAGAAGCATCTGTCACTTCCACTTCGCGGCCCTGCTCTGTCACGCCATAAGGCTTCAGTGTGGTCTGGGCACCAGGAACCGCATACATGGTAACATCACCGGGAATGTCCTTAAACACTACCTGATCCAGCTTATCATCCACATTTAATACGATCTCGATGGTGTCCACAATATCGTTAGATACCACATAAACGTACAATGTTGTTTCGCCTGATTTCAGACCACTCACCAAGCCTGTATCGGATACAGAAGCAATTTCTTCGTCTGCCACTTCATAATATACGGTATGTCCGGCAGTCAAAACGGTATCGTTTCTTGCCTCTGTAACGGTTACGTTCACCTGGAAAGTTTCCTGCAGATCCAACAAAATGGATTCCATCTCAGAGAAATTGGTAAACACTCTTTCTGCCTGGTTATTGCGCAGGCCTGCATAGGCTGCTTCAAGACCGGAATTGTCAATAATAGCCTGTGCGGCATCCGGCCAGTTGCGATCAGTTACATAAGTATTGTTTTCTACTACATTGGTAGCACCGCCTATCCGAAGATCGCCAAATAAATAGTTGTTTGTCAGCTTTAAAAACTTTGAATCAGTAGCTGTATATGCACAATGGATATTGGTATCGGAAACATAGCCCTCCGGTGTCTCAGACTGATCGATAACATTATTTGTTGCCAACCAGTTGGAGCTACCATTATCAAAATAGAAACCGTTTCCTAAGTGATGGTTGCGCACGTAGTTATCGGAAATCACATTGTTTCCGGCTGTACCACCCAGTACATAAACGCCGCCGCTACCACCGCGGACATCACTATTCATATTGTCATGGATAAAGTTCTCTGTTACCCGCATATTCTTTAAGATATTCTCAAGCCCAAGGGCCCATCCCCATCCGATATGCATTCCGGAATAGGTGGTATTAAATATCTCATTATGGCTGATATCCACATCCGGCACGAAACCTACTCCGATGGCTGAGGAACACTGATAATCCGCTCCGGTATTATGAATAAAGTTATTCGTAATATCCAGGTTTTTCGCCATTTTTCTAACATCGGAAGGATTGCGGTTTTCTTCCTCCAGACTGGGCTCGCCCAACTGGATCGCACTACCGGAAATATCATAGAAATGATTTCCATCGATCATGCTGTTTTTCGTAGCATCTGTCAATTTCAATGCTATGGTACCAAGTCTGGTAAAATCACAGCCCACAAAATGAATACCATTTGCTCTTTTTACTGTGATTGCCGCATCCGCATTGAAAGCCTTGGTAACATACTTTTCATCCAAAATATAACTATTCTGGGTTACATGAAGTCCCACTTCTGAGCTGGGACGCATCCAAGTGGCGTCTGCAAAGATAATTCCTTCAAAAGTAATATTCTGTGCCACATTGTCATAATCAGAACCTGTTACGGTAAGCAATCCGCTCTGTCCGTCACCATCCTGATCCCAAACATCCAATGCAGGAACAGTCACTGTTACATCTGCCATATTCTCAAAGGTTCTGGGCATATAATACAGCTTGTTTGCCGCTTCATCCAGATACCATTCGCCGGGCTCATCCAGAAGCAACAAGGCATTTTCATAATGGGTCACTCTTTCGATAGCAAACCGCTCATACTCATCGATTGCTCCCATTGCATATTGCCAGCCTATGGGATCCATGATCAACTGTACTTTTCCGTCAGGCCCCTCTTTGATCTCCTTTACGCCCACTCTGTGGTGCATCCACATATGAGCATATACAATTTCCAGACCATCCGGATTGTCACAGTCTAACAACTCGGTGTTATTGCACACCAGACCAATCATGGCATCACCCTCATACAGATAATCCAGATTTGTGAAAGTACCTTTGCTTCCGGCACGGTCTGCGCGGATATTGTCCACAAACAACTGTCTGGCTGTAACGCCTTCAGGTACATCAGCTACCCATACATCTTCCATGGTGCTTGACTCAGTAAATTCAGAACCCTGAATCTCAATACCGCCGCCTATGGTCACTTCTGCACCTTCATCAGCCTTGAATACCACTGCGTAGAGATTGTTTCCGCCATGGTCTTCATTCAATGCAAGGGTTTGGCTCTGATAATAATATCCTTCTGCCATAACCACTTCAATATTTCCGGTCAGCTGGGTCTTGTCAATACCTTCCAATATTGCAAGGGCACCCGCCAAGGTGGTAGGTGTTGCTGCAGCTGTGCCGTCACCACTTCCGTTAGGAGACACATAAATCGTCTGCATAACAGAAGCTTCTGTTACTGTAACCGGGATTTCTTTTTTAATATTGGTATATTCTTTCACAGTGATGGTAACCGTTGTGGTTCCTTCTCCAACTGCCAAAACCTCTCCCCATTCATCCACGGTAACAACCTCAGGATTTTCGGTGGTAAATACAACTGCATCATTTGCACCGCTGTAATCCAGGTTTACCTGTGGATCAAGCACAACATGTCCTCCAATTGGCATATCCAATTGGGAATATGATACGGTAATGTCACCTGTCATCTGGCCATCTACTGCCACTGTCAGGACAATGGGAGTTGCCCCCTCCAAAGCAGGAGTTGCAGTAATGGTTACGGTTCCTTCTGCCAAACCTGTCACTACGCCATTCGCATCTACAGTCGCCTTGGCGGGATCAGAGGATACATAATCGATCGCGCAAGGGGTTGCTCCTGTGGGTGCAAATATAGGACTTAAAGTGAGCGTCTTTCCTACACGGACTTCATAACTTGTCTCAGCAAAAGATACACCTGTAGCTTCCAAATCTTTTGATACTTTAATATCATCCATATCGAAACCGATATTGGTATATGCATTATAAGTACCTGTGGTGATCCGATTTAATGTTTCCTTAGCCGGAGCAAAGGTTTCACTCAGTGTTACGGGATTGCCATCCACATACACTTCTCTCTTCTTCTCTTTCAGATCTACCACGAAAATCACCTCGTGCCACTGATCTGTAGCCAAGTCTGTGACAGAGCCAATCTTGGTATAATTTCCATTTCCACCCAGTAAGTTAAGAGTGTTTCCGCCCGCCAGCTCGAAGAACAAAGGGCTGGCTCCATACTCACCGGCAACATCCATTCCACTATAAAGGAATGTGGGCAAGAATCCATAACCCTGAGCGCTGCCTAACTTAAAGCGATATTGCAGCACCGCACGGTCTGTCTCTTCAAATTCATACCGCATAAAATAGCTGGGGTATGAAGGCTGCTTAACAACCTGTCTTACCTGTACAATTTGATTATTGGCATCCCCACTGTCCGCAGCTACCAGCATGGAGTTGTTGGTGCTTGTAATGGTTGCATCACACGTGGGATTCATCGTCCAGCCTAAAGGCGTCTGACCTGCCACCTCTCCATTAAAGTCCAAAGCAAAAGGAAGGGTAGGCTGATCAATATTTACAGTAAGAGTGATGGGATCCAAACCTGCCTGTTCAGGGGTTGCTGTGATGGTCACCTGTCCCTTGGCCAATCCTCTCACCACACCATTCGCATCTACAGAAGCCTTTGTAGGATCGGAAGATACATAATTGATCTTACAAGGCGTTGCTTCAGCCGGTGCAAATGTAGGTTTCAAAGTAACGCTGGCACCCAAACCAATGGTATATTCCGTCTTGGCAAAGGATACGCCGGTAACCTTAACTTCCTGAGACACCTTCACATCATCAATGTCAAAGCCAATAGTGTTATAATGTTTATAGGTACCTGTGGTGATCCGGTCTATTTTTTCCTGAATGGGATTAAATTCCTCATTCAGTGTTACCGGATTTCCATCCACATACACTTCCCGGATCTTTTCCTTCAGATCTACCACAATCTTTATAGTGTGCCATGCATTTTTGTCCAGACCTGTGACAGAGCCAATGGTTGTGTAATTGCCGGCTCCTCCCAGAACGTTAACGCCCTCTCCACCTGCAAACTCTATGAACAGGGGACTTGCGCCGTACTCTTCGGCGATGTCCGCTCCACTATAGAGAAATGTAGGCAAGAATCCATAGGCCGCGACATCGGCTGCTTTAAAGCGATACTCCAGCTGCGCACGATCTGTCTCTTCAAATTGATACCGCATAAAATAGCCGGGGTTAGCAGTGTCTTTGGCTTTCTGCCTTACCTGTATGATCTGATTGTCTGCATCACCACTATCTGTAGCCACCAGCATGGAATAGTTGGTGCTTGCAGCTTCTACATTACACAGGGAATGGATATTCCAGCCCTGAGGTGTCTGCCCTACCGCATCCTGTTCAAAATCCAAGGTGAAAGGAATGGTAGGAGAAGTAACATTTACAGTGATTTCAATAGGATCTACTCCTGTCAGATCAGGGGTAGCTGTGATCGTCACCTGACCCTTGGCCAATGCTTTCACCACACCATTTTCATCCACCGAAGCCTTTGTAGGATCAGAAGATACATAGCTGATCTCACAGGGGCTGGAACCTGCCGGTGCAAATGTAGGTTCCAAAGTAATAATGGTTCCCGCATTTACCGTATATTCTGTCTTAGCAAAGGATACGCCGGTAGCTTTTAACCCTGATATCTTCAAATCATCAAAATCAAAACCAATATTTGTGTACTGTTTATAGGTACCCGTGGTGACCCGGTCTATTTTTTCCTTGGTTGGATTAAATTCCTCATTCAGTGTTACCTGATTTCCGTCCACATACACTTCCCGGATCTTTTCCTTCAGATCTACCACGATCTTTACCGTGTGCCATGCATCTGTATCCAGATCTTTGATAGAGCCGATGGTTGTATAATTGCCGGCTCCGCCCAAGACGTTAACGACGTTTCCACCTGCAAACTCCAAGAACACGGGACTGGCTCCATACTCATCGGCAATATCATCCCCACTATAAAGGAACGTAGGTAAGAATCCGTACCCCTGAGCATCACCCAATTTGAATCGATATTCCAGCTGCGCACGATCCGTCTCAGCAAAGGAATATCTCATAAAATAACCAGGATTAGCAGGATCTTTGGTAGTCTGCCTCACCTTTACGATTTTGTTGGTGGGATCTGCACTATCTGTGATAACCATCATGGCATTATTGGTACTTGTAACCGTGGTGTTACACAGGGAATGTATTTCCCAACCCTGCGGCGTGGATCCAGATTCCTCATCATTAAAATCCATCTCCACCGGAAGCGTGGGTGCCCCCCCTGGAACTGCCGCTTGTGCACTGATGGTACTATCCGGTGAAACCCAGCTAGTCAGCAGACTGCTGGCAACCATGCAGATAGCCATCAGCACATACGTGAATTTTTGTTTCTTTTTCATCCACTCTTCTCCTTTCTTTTTTATGATTTCATGCGTCCGAAAACGCCAAAATCCCTCACAATAATGCTATTTCGCCTACACTTAGACTTATTATTATTCTAAATGTCCACCCCCTCCATGGACAATTTAAAATATTTATAAAAAACTATAAAAATGTGTGAAAATCCCTTTTTTCAGCCCTTCTATTGTATTGAAATCGCGCTTTTTTTGACAATATGGATGCATTTTTATCTTTAAAAATATTCCACTGGAGTTTCTTGTGATATCTATATAAAAAGGGCTGTAAAAAACTCCCTAAAGAAAAAACACTTAAACCTTACAGTCTAAGCGTTTTTTCTTTAGGGAGTTTTTTACAACCCCGTACTCTTTAATTCCATTCTTCCATCATAAGGAAGTCGCGGATATTCCGATGTTTGATCCCGTTTCGACTCATATCAAACTCATCAAGCGAAACAACATATTTCGGGAAGTTGTCGCGGATAGTATCATAAGCTCCAAATTCGCGGGCAATAGTTTCCTCTGCTGCAAGCAAATACACAACCTGTACATACTGTTTCTCTCCACGCTTATCGCAAACAAAGTCAATCTTCTTGTCTCCGGTTCTGCCAACCGTTACATCGTAGCCTCTGCGAAGCAGCTCCAGGTAGACAACATTCTCAAGGATAAGGTTGATGTCTTTTGTGTTGCCGCCGAAGACCGCCTCACGGATACCGTGATCTGCAATGTAGTATTTCTCATTGGATGCAAGGATCTGCTTTCCTTGCAGGTCCTCACGCTTCACCTGATAGAACAGATAAGCGTCGCAACAGTATTTGATGTAGTTCAGGATTGTCTCCGGTGCAACGGTACGCTGCTCGTTCTTAAGGAACTTAGCAAGAGATGTGGCAGAGAAGGTTGTGCCAACATTTGCCATGACATAAGCAACAATGCGCTCCAACAAGTCCACATCACGGATTTTGTTTCTCTTCACGATATCCTTGAGCTGAACAGAGTTGAAAAGGTCATGAAGGTATTGCTTAGACGGTGCATCAGCATAGCGGAGATTTGCCAGGTATGGCATACCACCGGACAGCAGATACTTCTGAAAACACTTTTGGATAGACTCATCAGGTGCAATGGAACGATACAACTCCATGAACTCTGCAAAGGAAAACGGATAGATTACAAACTCAACATAGCGTCCACCTAAATAGGTTGCAAGCTCACCGGACAGCAGCTTGGCATTCGAGCCGGTGATATAGATGTCGCAGTCTAGTGTAACACGGAAGGAGTTGACGCATTTCTCCCAATCCTTAACCTCTTGAATTTCATCAAAGAAAAGATATACCTTGCCGTCAATCTCAGCGGCTCTCTTTGTAATCTCATCATGCAAAGCCTTAGCAGTTTGCAGATGGGAATAGCTCATATCCTCAAAATTGACGGAGATAAAATGAGACGGACTGACACCGGATTCTGTAAGTTCCTGCTTGATAAGCTCCAACATGACCGATTTTCCGCAACGCCTGATACCGGTCATTACTTTTATAAGCTCCGATCCGATGAAAGGACGGATGCGGCTGATCGCCGTATAAAAGAAGGCTACACAAAACGTTTCTGTGAGCAAGCTCACATTGCCCGTGCAGCTCCATTCCTTCGCTTTCGCTTCGGAATCTCGCTGGGCGCAGAGCGCCCTATAAAAAGAGTCTCACAACATCCCCTCTGTGAGCAAGCTCACTCGGGTATGTTGCAAGACTCTTTTGCACGGCTAACCTGCTATTCATACTGTGCGGCATATAGTTTGTAGTAGAAGCCCTTGGCGGCCATAAGGGTTTCATGGGTACCCTGTTCTACCACGTCACCCTGGTTCACCACCAGGATGTTGTCCGCATTCTGAATAGTGGAAAGACGGTGAGCGATGACAAAGCAGGTTTTGTCTTTCATCAAATCACGCATAGCCTTTTGGATCTGGCGTTCGGTGCTGGTGTCTACGTTGGAAGTGGCTTCATCCAGGATCAGCATGCGGGCATTATAAAGCATGGCCCTTGCAATGGTGAGGAGCTGTTTTTGTCCCTTGGAGATGTTTCCCCCATCTTCGCTGATCACGGTTTGATAGCCCTGGGGCAGCCGCATGATAAAAGGATGGATGCGGGCCGCTTTGGCCGCTGCTACCACTTCCTCCATGGTGGCATTCTCTTTTCCGTAAGCGATGTTTTCAAAAATAGTTCCTCGGAACACCCAGGTGTCCTGAAGCACCATGGCGTAGGCCTTGCGCAGGCTTTCTCTGGTGTAGCCCCGGGACTCGCCGCCATCCACATAGATACTTCCCTGATCTACATCATAAAAACGCATGAGCAGATTGATGATGGTGGTCTTGCCCGCCCCGGTAGGGCCTACGATGGCAGTCAGTTTACCTGCATCCGCCTTCATGTTCAAATTGTGAATGATGGTCTTGTCCTTCACATAACCAAAGCGTACATTCTCAAATTCCACATTTCCATTCACATGATCCAGCACCACCGCTCCCGGAGCATCCTTGACCTCTTCCTCCTCATTTAAAAGACCAAAAACACGTTCCGCGGCAGCCAGCGCCGAGTACAGCTCTGTCACAATATTAGCAATCTCATTGATGGGCCCGGAAAACTTTCTGGAATAAAGTACAAAACTGGATATATTGCCCAGGGTGATCAGCTTTGCCATAAACATCAAGGAACCGAACATAGCAGTCAGGCTCAGACCAATATTGTTGATAAATCCCACACTGGGGCCCATGGTCATTCCATAATAAGCAGCATCATAAAAAGCATCCGCCGCTTCCCCATTGATCCGGTCGAACTTCTCTGACACCTTATCCTCGTAGGCGTAGGCAATGATACTCTTTTGCCCGGAAAACATTTCCTCCACAAACCCGTTCATCTGACCGTATTTTGCAGATCGTCTGGAAAATCTGGGCTGAGTAACTTTTCGCATTTTGGCCGTATAAATGGTTGCTGCCGGAATAGTTACCAGGGATACCAAGGCCAAAAGCGGTGAGATGTACACCATCATACCGAAGGACCCCACCACCGTGACCACACTTGTCATGATGGCCACAATATCCGTTGCCAGACAGGTGGACACCACGTCCACATCATAAGAAACGCGGCTGATAATATCCCCTGCCTGATGAGTATCAAAAAAACCTACCGGAAGTTTCATCAGCTTGTCAAAAATATCCTTGCGCATCTTCTTTCCAATGAAACGGCTGATATACATCATGATCACACTGATCAAAATGCTAAGAATAGAAGAAGCCAGATAAAATCCCAGCATCAGCTTTGCATAATAAAACACATTTTCAAAATTCACTTTTCCCTTGCCCGCTGCGGCCTCATTGATCGCATTACCTGCCAGACTGGGGCCCAAAAGCGCCAGCACATTGCTGACAAAGCTCAAAATCAGAGCCACCAGCAAGATCCACTTAAACTCTGCCATATAAGTCAAAAGTCTGCGTAACGTACCCTTGGTGTCTTTTGGTTTTTTCAACACTGCATCTCTACTTGCCATGGACATTCTCCCCCATCTGTGTATTGAAGATCTCTCGATACATCTGGCAGCTCTGCATCAGTTCCTGATGGGTGCCATAGCCGATGCACCTGCCCTCATCCAGCACCAGAATATGATCCAGATTCATGATGGAACTGATTCTCTGTGCAATGATGATGGTAGTGGCATCCCCGTAGTTTTCCCGGATGGCCTTCCGAAGTCCTGCATCCGTCTTATAATCCAGTGCGCTGGAAGAATCATCCAAAACCAAAATCTCAGGCCCTGCCGCCAGCGCTCTTGCGATCAAGGTCCTCTGTCGCTGTCCACCACTTAAATTGGCTCCGTGGATCACTGCCCGATGCTCATAACCGTCCTCGTAAGCCTCGATAAATTCACCGGCTCTGGCATCCCTGGCCGCCCGGCGAACATCCTCCAGATCCATCTCCCGGCCAAATGCAATGTTTTCATACAAGGTATCCGCAAAGATCACATCATTTTGGAACACCACTCCAAACATTCGGTGCAGCTTATCCTTATCGTAGGTACGTACATCCCTGCCATCCACAAATACATGCCCCTTGTCGGGATCATAAAAACGCATGAGCAGATTGATAATAGTAGTCTTGCCTGCACCGGTAGCACCGATAATCCCCAGACTGCCTCCTTTTTTCATAGAAAAATGAATATCACAAAGACATTTTTCCCTGGTCTGGCCAGCAAACTTCTCTGACGCTTCCTCCGCCTCGCTCAGATCATAGGTAAAGTCCACATGTTCAAAAATAATATAGTCATCTGTAGGGGCCACTGCCGCCTCACTCTCCGAAATCGGTGTCAGTTCCTCTCCGGCTCTGACCACAGCTTCAATACGCTTGGCGGAAGCATTGGCCTTGGACATCAGCATAAAGATTCTGTTCAGACCCATGACACCCATCAAAATCATATTAAAATATGTAAGAAACGCAAGGATCACACCCGGCTCAATGACACCTTCATTGACCCGATATGCGCCGATGGCTACCACAATGGTCAGACCACAATTCAAAAACAAGGTCATGATGGGCCCTGGCATCGCCATCACACTGCCGGCCTTCACGTCATTTTTCGCCATAGTTGCATTGGCCTTTTCGAATCGGCGCATTTCATAATCTTCTTTAGACAGAGACTTGACCACTCGGATGCCGGTGATATTTTCCCGCATAATGCGCACAATGTCGTCCACGTTTCGCTGCACTCTCTCATACAACGGGATTCCCTTAAACGACACAAAGACCACAATGACAATGAGGATCGGCGCCATAATGCACAGGATCGCCGCCAGTCCCGGGTCCATGGTCATGGTAATGATAATACCGCCAAGAAGCATGATGGGCGCACGCACACCCATGGCCTGAATACTCTGTATAAAATTCTGAAGATTATAGGAATCTGAGGTCATCCGAGATGTCAGGGAGGGCAGACCAAACTCATCAAACTGCTTGCCTGACAGATTGATAGACTTCCAAAACAGATCTCTTCTAATCTCATAAATACTGGACTTGGCAACCTTCACCGCAAGTCGGTTTGCTTTTACATTGAACTGACGCACCAAAAGCGCCAACACCAGCATGCCAATGCCCCACGCAATGACGGGGGCCATCTTTTCCTCCGGCACCACCTTATCAATCAGGTGCTCCAATATGTAGGGCAGCATCAATTCGCCGAAGGTACCCAAAAACTTTATAAATACCACCAGCGCAACTGTCCAGGAATACTTTTTTAAATAAGAAAATATAAATTTCATAAAATTCTCTTTCGTTTTTATCAAAAGGGACAGCCGCAGCTGTCCCTCAAATCATGTTTCGATATTAGAATTTTGCAACGCTTACCTTGACACCAGGGCCCATGGTGGAAGTCAGTGTCAGACTTCTCAGATACTGGCCTTTCAGTGCGCTGGGTTTTGCCTTTACAATTGCATCCATCAGAGCATTGAAGTTCTCCTTCAAAGCATCCTCAGAGAAAGAAGCTTTTCCGATGGGCACATGCACGATGTTGGTCTTGTCAAGTCTGTACTCGATCTTACCGGCTTTGATATCGTTGATAGCTTTGGTAACATCCATGGTTACAGTACCTGCTTTAGGGTTAGGCATCAAGCCTTTGGGACCCAGGATCTTACCCAGACGTCCTACAACACCCATCATGTCAGGGGTTGCTACTACAACATCGAAGTCAAGCCATCCATCATTCTGAATTCTGGGAATCAGCTCATCACCGCCAACGTAATCTGCGCCTGCAGCCTCAGCCTCATTTACCTTGTCACCCTTTGCAAAAACCAGAACTTTTACAGTTTTACCGGTTCCGTTGGGAAGAACTACTGCACCACGGATCTGCTGGTCAGCATGACGTCCGTCACAGCCTGTTCTGATATGCACTTCGATGGTCTCATCGAACTTTGCGGTTGCAGTCTTCTTTACCAGAGCGATTGCGTCATCGGGCTCATAAAGTGTACTGCGATCTACCAATTTTGCAGTTTCAATATATTTCTTACCATGTTTCATCTTATTTCCTCCTATGGTTCTAACGACAAACAATTGTCTCCCAATTTACCTGGTTATTAGTCTTCTACTACGATACCCATGCTTCTTGCTGTGCCGGCGATCATGCTCATGGCCGCTTCCACGCTTGCTGCATTCAGATCAGGCATCTTCATCTCGGCGATCTCTCTTACCTTATCCTTGGAGATGGTGGCCACCTTGGTCTTGTTGGGTACTGCAGAACCGGACTTAAGGTTGCACGCTTTCTTCAAAAGTACTGCTGCAGGCGGAGTCTTGGTTATGAAACTGAAACTTCTATCTGCATATACTGTGATAACAACAGGAATGATCACGTCACCCTTATCTGCTGTTCTTGCGTTGAACTGCTTTGTAAATTCAACGATGTTAACCCCATGCTGTCCAAGTGCGGGACCAACCGGGGGAGCCGGTGTTGCTTTGCCGGCAGGAATCTGTAATTTGATATAACCTGTTACTTTCTTTGCCATCTTGGCACCTCCTAATATTGTGGTCAGGCGCAAAAGTTCTCTGCAATCACCTCGAACTTTTGCTCCCACTGCCTGCGCCCTGCGCAGACTTTACATGTTGCTTATATTTTGACCCTGCCCTCGCAGAGTAAAATATCATACTAAAGTTTTCTAACCTCTGCAAAACTGATCTCGACAGGTGTCTCTCTACCGAACAGTTCTACATTGATGGTCGCCGTCTGCTTGCTGTAATCCAGCTTCTGAACCACACCAATGGTATCCTTCCAGACACCGGCAACCACTGCAATACTGTCACCTTCCTCAAAGTCAATAGAAACACTGTCTGTCTTAATTCCAAGAGGCTTCATCTCAGCTTCCGTGAGGGGCACCGCTTTGCTTCCCGGTCCTACAAAACCGGTAACACCGCGGGTATTTCTCACCACATACCAGGTATCGTCATCCATTATCATGTTGAGCAAGACATAGCCCGGGAACATTTTTTTCTGAACGGTCTTTTTGACACCGTTCTTTACTTCAACAACTTCCTGCATGGGAACCCTTACTTCCAGAATTCTCTCGCCAAGTTCCTTATTGTTCTCAATGGTCTTCTCAATATTGGCTTTGACTTTATTCTCATACCCGGAATAAGTATGCACTACATACCACTTTGCCTCTGCCATACAATTAACCTCGCTCTATAATGATGTTAAGAAATTGACGCCATACTGTGCCACAAGATCGATCACAGCGATGATCACACCGACAACTATTGATATTCCCACAACAGCAACAGCTTGTCTGAACATGGATTTCTTATCCGGCCAAATTACCTTCTTAAACTCAGCCTTAACACCCTTAAAAAAGGACGGCTTTTTTGCCTTTTCTGCGGAATCTCCCATCATATACTCCTTCCGAAAAAAACGATAAATTACTTGGTTTCCTTGTGAGTTGTGTGAGTTCTGCAGAATCTGCAGTACTTCTTGGTTTCCATCCTGTCAGGATGTGTTTTCTTATCCTTTGTAGTATTGTAGTTACGCTGTTTGCACTCTGTACATGCCAATGTAATTTTTGTACGCATCTTAATACCTCCACACGCTATTTTATCTAAAAATTAAGCATAAAAAAAAGACCTAAATCTTATCTCGCTTGACTACTATAACACAGAAATCCCCTGTCCGTCAATGTTTTTTTCGAAATTTATAAAAGAATTTCGTGAGGCGAAATTCTCCGCAGCAGCACAATCCCCGGGGAGCGTTTTTTGCCGATATGTGGAGTTCTTTCCTGTAAAGAAAAAATTTACCGCCAGGGCTGTCTGGGTTTGGATCGGGGCGGGCAACAGGGAATGTGCCTCATGATGGACCCTTGAAAAACGTCGGCGCTTGATGAGGTCAGGCGGATGCGCAGCAATTCGCCTCGAATCTAGCGTCCGCTACGTTTTTCACGGAGCGGGAGCGTGTCCGAATGAGACATATTCCCAGTTGCCCGCCCCGACCCAAGCCCAGACAGCCCGGGCGGCAGATTATTTATTCCAGTTCACTTCTTACCATGTCAAGTGCTGCCGCGATGACCTTGTCCATGTCATAGTAACGGTACTGACCCAGACGGCCGCCAAACAGCACATTCTTTTCTTTCTGGGCCAACTTCTCATACTCCTGATAAAGCGCATTGTTGCGTTCATCATTGATGGGATAGTATGGTTCATCTCCTCTATGCCACTCTGCTGGATATTCTCTGGTGATCACCGTGTCCGGTCCGGTCGCAAATTCAAAGTGCTTATGCTCTATGATTCTGGTGTAGGGTACTTCACGCTCGGTATAGTTCACAACCGCATTGCCCTGATAATTGTCACAGCCTTCCAACATCTCCTCTTCAAACCGTAAGGACCGATACTGTAGTTCCCCCAGACAATAATCAAAATACTCATCGATCATACCGGTATAGAGCACCTTGCCAAAGGAATCCCGGCTCTGTTCCTTAATCGCCTGATAGGTAACCCCCAACTGCACCGGAATACCTGCCAGCAACTTCTCAATGATCTGGGTATATCCTCCCTTGGGAATTCCCTGATAGGGATCCGTGAAATAATTATTATCATAGGTAAACCGAAGAGGCAAACGCTTGATGATGAATGCCGGCAACTCTGTACAGGATCTGCCCCACTGCTTCTCCGTATAGCCCTTGACCAGCTTCTCATAGACATCTCTTCCCACCAGAGAAAGAGCCTGTTCTTCCAGATTCTCAGGCTCCTGGATATTCAGCTCCCGGATCTGCTCAGCAATCTTCTCTTTTGCTTCCCGGGGCGTCTTTATCCCCCACATGCGACTGAAGGTATTCATATTAAAAGGAAGATTGTAAAGCTCGTCTCCCCAGATAGCCACCGGTGAATTGATGTAATGGTTAAACTCCGCGAATTGATTTACATAATCCCAAATCTCTTTGTTGGAGGTATGAAAAATATGCGCTCCATACTTATGCACCCGGATACCTGCTATATCTTCCGTATATATATTTCCGCCTAAGTGCTCTCTTTTGTCGATCACCAGACAGGACTTGCCGGCAGCTTTCATCTCATGGGCAAACACCGCACCGAACAGACCGCTTCCAACGATCAAATAATCATATCTCATATTATTTTACAGCCTTCTTACCCTTTGCCTTATATTTTTCAATCTGTACAAAGTCATCCATCAGTTCCAACACTTTATCTCTGCCGGTCTGATTCAACTTTACATAGTACTGCATAACCCTGTTCTCCAACAACTGTGCACCAAGAGTAGTGTCTCTCTCCAAAGAACTGAAATCCACGGGATTCAGGCTCAGTTTGTCGCACATGCGAATCACTGTCCCATAAGCCATTCCCTCAATACCGCGCTCCAGAGCGGTTACCAATGTACTATAAGGAATGCCCATTTCCAACGCAAACTGACGCACACTTCTATACTGTCTCAAAATTTCTTTTTTTAAAATTTCTGCCTTTGTCATGTTTTCTTCCTCCTTTACAAGGCACTAAAGCCCTTCTCCAATAATATACGATATCCCGTCATACATTGCAAGACAGGAAAAGCTTATTCATAAAAATTTAACTTTTATTTTTGCTTAGCCAGCCATTTTGCATGATATTCGTCGGATATAGTCTCTTCCTTCAAAAACCGGAATACCTCCGCTGCCTTCTCCACAGCATAATCCACCATTGCCCTGGCAATCCGCTCATTCATCCCCTCATGCATATCCCCCTCGTAGGAATTGGGAAAATTGCCCATCCAGGCAAAAGGGGTAGATATGCCCCGTTTTTTAAATTCATCAAACAGATGAGTCGACACTCCGCTCTCCTGGTCCATCTTGTCCAGCCTTACAAGGTCTGGATGTGTCCCATACATCCAACCGGTCTCAATAAAACAGGCATGTCCGTACTTTTTCTTCTCTGCGGCGTAAGCCTGCAACACTTTTCGGTCTTCGCTTGTAAGGTAAGAATACCCCCTGCCCAATATTTTGTTGGGCGTAGCAAAATCATTGCCCAGAGCATAAGTATACACCATATAATCCTGTTTCTCATAAAGAACGCTTCTTTCAAAATAAGACAGCATGGCACTGTTGCCTCCATGCCCATTATAGAGCAGAATCTTGCGAAATCCGTTGCGTGCGATCTCCCTGCAGCACTCCTGCAAGATTTTCAGCCTCAGCTCGGCGCTGAAAATAATGGTGCCGTCAAACTCTCCCGCACCTGTTTTCTCCCCAAAAAAGAGGGTAGGAAACACCACAGCCGGCTCCTCTTTTGCTGCCCTGCGTGCAATCTCGGTGATATGCAGCACATCTGTGCCAAGCGGCAAATGTTGTCCATGCTTTTCCACACACCCGATAGGCACCACGCAAAGCCCCTTAGCCTCCTTCACCGCATCCTGAAATTCTTCCTGTCGCAAATGTTCCCATATCATAGCTTTTTCCTCCTTTTCGCCGCCGGATCCAATCACCAGTATCATACTACAAAAAAAGAAAAAAAACTATAATAAAATGAGGATTAAGTGTCTCTGTAGTCGGGCTGCGGGGCACTGGGGCTATGAAAGACCCTAAAAAAACGCCGGCACTTGATTTTTCAAGCGTTTTGCGCAGAAAAATCTTAGCACCGTTGCGTTTTTTACGGAGCGAAAGCATGTCTTTCATAGCCCCAGTGTCCCACAGCCCGACTACAGAGACACTTAATCCTCTATGTGTAATATTTTTTCTATTTTCCCCAATACCGCCTGCCGATCTCCTCCATGCGGCTCCACTTTTTCTCCATATCCGCCACCAGTGCAAACTGGGTACGACAACGATCCAGATTGTGATGCTCCCTATGGATCCTAAAGTAGGTATCCCCCGACAGGTAATCTGTCAAGAAGCGCATGCCACATTCCATGGTCATCATCTTTGCGCCCACAGGAAGCATTCGTAGTTCATTCTCTGTAAGACTTCCGTTGCAGCCCTCCAAAAAACCCTTAATGTAGCACTCGTACAAATTCAAATCCAGGGATACTTTGGTCAGATCCGTCTCATCCTCTGCCGCAGTATTGGCACCAAAACGGATGGAATCTCCGAAATCATTGACAGAGAGCCCCGGCATCACTGTATCCAGATCGATCACGCAGATCCCCTTGCCCGTTGCATCGTCGATCATCACATTATTCAGCTTGGTATCATTGTGGGTTACCCGCAAGGGTAGCTGCCCTTTTTCCAGCATATCCATCAGCACAGACAGTTCCTGCTGACGGGCCTTCACAAACTCTATCTCCGCCCGGACACTGCCCGCACGTCCACAGCGATCCGCTTCCACTGCACGGCAAAAAGCCGCATATCTCTTGGGCGTATTGTGAAAATCCGGTATGGTCTCATGCAGCGTCTGGGCCGGATACTCTGCAAGCAAAGACTGAAAATTACCAAAAGCCACTGCGCTGGCATAAAAATCTTCCGGCTTTTCCACCGCATCAAAGCTGGTAGCCTCTGTGATAAACAGGTACATGCGCCAGCACGCCCCATCCTCATCCCTGTAAAACCGTTTTCCTTCCACAGTAGGGATCAATTGCAAGGTTTCCCGGTCCACATCTCCCCCCCTCTGACGAATGGTCTCTGTCAAATAAGATGTGACCCCCGCTATATTTTCCATCAAACTTTCCACATCCTGAAAAATGGCCGTATTGATTTTCTGAAATATGTACTTCTTTCGGTCGGTTTCAACCAAATAAGTTCTATTAATATGACCGTTGCCGTACTCCTGCGCCTTCACCAGGCTCCCTTCTATGCAAAATCTACTGATCCTATCCTGTAAATCCATGACTTACCTCCCAAACTTTTTCTTTGATTATAAATCACATCCTCGCAAACATCTTTATACAATCCCCCACAGTTTTTGCACAATCGTGCATTATTTGCACAATTTTCTTGACCGAGGAATTGCTATCATTTACTATATTGCTAAAAGGAGACTAAACCATGAATTATACCAGTGTGCATTTAGATTCTTTAATAGAAATTTCAGAGATTGTTACGATCCATTATTTTGAATATGCAAGCGACTTTTACTTTGCAGGGGAAGCTCACGATTTCTGGGAATTTATCTGTGTGGATCAGGGCGAAGTCGACGTGACCGCCGACGGGCACCCTTACACACTGACCCGGGGCGATATTTTATTTCATAAACCCGGGGAATTTCATCAAGTAGCTGCCAACCATTGGGTAGCTCCCAATCTGGTGGTGGTTTCTTTTTATTGCGATTCCAAGGCAATGGACTTCTTCCGAGAACGCCGTTTAGTCATCAATGATTACGAAAGGCAGCTGATCGCCCGGATCATTTCTGAAGCAGAAGCTGTTTTTTCAGAGCCTCTGAACAATCCCTATCAGACTCACATGAAAAAACGCTCCACCCAGCCAATTGGCGCTGAACAATGTATTCAATTACACCTGGAACTTTTACTGCTCTCTTTGTTACGCCGCTACAGCAATACAGAGGCCGTTACCTGCCCCGAAGAAACTGTACGCCGCAAAATGGACGATGCGGCATACCACCACATCATGGCCTACCTGGAGGCGCATCTGTCAGAGCATCTTACCCTGGACAAGATTGCCAGGGATACGCACATCGGAAAATCCAGACTGCAGCAGCTGATCCACAAGCGCCATGGCTGCGGCGTCATCGATCTGTTTTCCCAACTCAAGATCAATACAGCCCGTCGCCTGATCCGGGAAAACCATATGAATTTTACGGAAATTGCCGAGTACTTGGGCTATAGTTCCGTGCATTATTTTTCCAGACAATTTAAAAAACTCAGCCGCATGAGCCCCTCCGAATATTCCTCTTCCATCAAGGGTTTGTCGGATCACCATCAGAATTAGCAAAAAATGCCACTGCAATTGCCCCGGGTCCCGCGTGAGTACCAATGGCACAGCCCACAGTTGCTACCGGCAGCTTACCCATATGATCCTTCCAAAGTTCCGCGCTGTCCTCTATATATTTTTGCAACAAGGTATCAGAAAGGCCACTATAGGCAAGGCAGAGAGGTTTTTCAAAATCAATGCCTCCGCATTTTACCGTCAACTCTCGCAGCAGATTGTTTCCCATCCTGGAACCTCTTGCTTTTCCCATCTGGACCAATCCCCCCTTTTCTACCGCAAGTACAGGTTTAATGGAAAGCAGTCCTCCCGCAAGAGCGGTTGCTGCAGAGATACGGCCGCCTTTCTTTAAATACTCCAACGTGTCCAAAAGCGCCAATACTCTGATCTGCTTTTTCTCTTTATCTAACTGTTTTGCAATTTCCTGAGCTGTCAGCCCTTGTTCCCGCAGTTTTACACCCCGCAGGATCAAAATCCGTTCTCCTATACAAACATTTTCACTATCTACCACAAACACCTTTCCTTCGTATTCTTGGGCTGCCAGCATAGCGCTCTGATAGGTGCCTGACAGCTTGCCGGACAAAGTGATTACCACAGCCTCATCCCCTGCAGACACCACCCTTTCATAAGCATCCATATAATCCGCGGGAGTAATCTGGCTGGTAGTAGGAAGCACATCACTTTCCACCAGCTTTTCATAAAACTCCCGATGGGTCAGATCTACCCCATCTGCATACTCCTTTTCCCCAAATAAAACTTTTAAAGGCAGATGAATTGCTCCCAATTCTTCAGCCTCATGAGGAAGAATATCTGAACCAGAATCAATAATAAATTGCACAGCCATAAAAAGACCCCTTTCTTAACTAACATTTTCTCGAAGATTGGCGGAGATCATCTCCAGAACGTGGTAAAAGGTATCCCGCTCCTGCTCCGTCAGCCCGCTGCCGCCCAGACCCACCCACTGCTCGATGAGTCCGTCCATCTGCCCTGCCACCTGCCTGCCGGCATCTGTCAGTTGCAGACAAGCCCGGTACTTTTTCTCCCCGGATCGGATGAAACCTCGTTCCTGCAATAAAGCTAATGACCTGGAAATCGCCGCCTTATCCTCGCAACAAAGTTTGCATAGCTGAGCAGCTGTGAGCCCTTCCGGATAATAATGCAGATAAAACAGGCACATGACATGGGTACCCTTCAGTCCAAATTCCGTCATTTCTACATTTTTTATTTTTTGAATATATTTGTGGCACTCCGTGATGCCTGTAACAAAAGCCTGAAACCGCTGTATCATCCTTCTCTCCTTTTCTTATTATGCTCTTCTGTATTATATTTCAAACTTGTTGATTTGTCAACATCTTTTGAACGTAATAAAAAGAGGACTGCCGAAACAGCCCTCTTTCTTAATCACCTTGGATTTAAAATTAACCTTCGTAAACCAGGTTGTTCTTGATCATCTCATCTACGTTGGTAGCATCCCACCATGCACCGGGAATAGCAACAGTTGCCTCAACGCCCTTATCTTCGATAGCGTTGATAACCTGCTTAACAGCGTTGTAACCGATTGCATAGGAGTCCTGAGCAACGGAACCAACCAACTTAGCACCGGATGTAGCCTTCATCCACTCGATCTGCTTTGTACCTGCATCGAAACCGCAGAACAGAACATCGTCATACTTGTCACCAGCAGACTGGATAGCATCGTAAACCTGCTTAACAACACCTTCGTTGGACATGAAGATTGCCTGAGCATCCTTCTCATACAGAGCCTCAAGAGCATCCTTGTAGGCATTGTTTGCATCACCGGGTTTTACTTCCTTCACGATGGTATATTTGCCCTTGGTAGAAGCATCAGCGTCAGCCAGCTCTTTGAACTTTGTCTCAAAACCGCCTGCACGATCGATACCGGTCTGGGTCTCATCATGCTGAATAATACCAACTACATATTTGTCCTTAGAACCTGCGATATCATCTTTGATCTCTGCAAAGAAGTTCTCAGCTGCAACGCCTGCTGCCAGAGTGTTGCTGGTAGCTACGGAAGCCTCGATGGGGTTCTTGCTGCTGGAATCCAGAGCTGCCACATCGTTTGCCCAGATACCGGAGTCAAACTGAACAACGGGGATCTTCTTGTCATAAGCCTGCTTCAGCAGATCGGTAAAGCCTTCACCGATGGTAGCCAGAACCAGACCGTCAACGTTGTTGGAAAGAGCTGTCTGAACCATCTCAACCTGAGAAGGAAGATCTTTTGCGCTCTCACTTGCGGGACCACGGAATGTAATGGTATAACCAGCTTCGGTTGCTGCATCTTCAGCACCCTTCTTAACAGACTGCCAGAATGCATGGGACTCACCCTTTGCAACTACTGCAATCTTCTTGCTGTTGCTATCGCCACCGCAAGCTGTCATGGTGGACAGTGCAAGGGTTGCAGCAAGGATCAATGTTACGACCTTTTTAAACTTTTTCATGTTTGGATTACCTCCTGATTTTTTATTAAATACCCTTTTGGACTTCCCAGCCCGTCAGGTTATTTTCGTGTTGAGAACTCACTTTGTGTGAGCAAATGCATGGTTACGATTCTTTCTTTGCAACTTTTGTTGCCTTTTCTACTTTTACCTTGTTCTGATTCTTGGTCTTGATAACATCCATCAATACCGCTGCCACAACGATGATACCTGTCAGAACGTAGGTTACATATGTAGAGTTCAGGTTCAGATTGAACTTAGCAAGAACCATATTCAGACCGTTACGGATAACAACCAACAGAGCTGCACCGATAACAGAACCTGAAACAGAAGCTGCACCACCTGCTGCGCTGGTACCGCCAATGTATACACCTGCAATCGCATCCAACTCCATACCGTTACCGGTTGCTGCCGCTACAGTAGGGAATGCTGCAGACCAGAAGATCGCTGCCACACCTGCGCCCAGACCGCCAATGGTATAAGCCAAGATCTTATAACGCTCGGTGTTGATACCGGAAAGTCTGGTTGCCTCTTCATTACTACCAATAGCCAGAGTGTATCTGCCCACTTTATTCTTATACATAAGGTACATGCAGATCAGCATAAAACCCAGCACCCAGATGATACCGGTAGGAATACCGTTTGCATTGGAGAAAGTACGGTTGTACCAAGTATTGGAAGGGAAGAAGATGTTAGGGTCTGCAACGATCAGTGCGGACAGACCACGGGAGAACATCATGGTTCCCAGAGTTGCGATAAACGCAGGGATCTTCAGTTTTGCAATCAGCAGTCCGTTGACAAAACCAAAGAGTGTACCGATA
Organism: Lachnospiraceae bacterium; assembly: GCA_015056865.1. Classification (GTDB taxonomy): domain Bacteria; phylum Bacillota; class Clostridia; order Lachnospirales; family Lachnospiraceae; genus Acetatifactor. Next base: position 56,864 of record SVFM01000007.1, on the reverse strand, counting down.
GCCACCATCACAGGAATGGTTGCCCACAGGGGGATCATGCCGGTAGTAAACATCTTACCGGAAACAACTGCTGCAGCGATACAAACAGTACCGATAGAGAGGTCGATTCCGCCTGTTGCGATAACAAAAGTAACACCAAGGCTCATTACGGCATAGGGCGCAAGAGACTGAGCCATACTGAGAATATTGTATTTGTCAATAAAGTTAGGGTTGAAGGCACAGAAGATCACAACCAAAACTAACATGGCAAATAAAATAATAATATTTTGCTGAAGTTTGAACTTTTTCGCTTTCATTTTTATCTATCCTTTCTTCATACTATCATTCGCGCATGGTAGCGTATTTCATGATCTCTTCCTGTGTTGCATCTGCAATATCCAATTCTGTTGTGATCCTGCCTTCGCACATAACGACCACTCTGTCACTCAGACGCTGAACCTCTGCAAGTTCAGAGGAAATCATGATAATGGATTTACCCTTGGAGGCAAGATCTTCCATCAGTTCATACATCTCACTCTTGGCACCGATATCAATACCGCGGGTAGGCTCATCAAAAATAAAGATATCACAGTCTTTCATCAGCCATCTTGCCACGATAACCTTTTGCTGGTTACCGCCGGAAAGATTCTTCAGTAGCTGATCCATGGAAGGAGTCTTTGTTCTCAGCTTCGTATTATACTCTGCGGACTCTTCCTTCATCTTCTTATCATCGATCCAGCCTGCCTTGATAAATTTATCTACAGAAGCAATGGTAGTATTCTCCGTAACGGACTTCATCAGCATCAGTCCGTAGCGCTTTCTGTCCTCAGAAAGATAGCAGATACCATTTTTAACTGCTTCTTCCGGTGTCTTGATATCCACCTTCTTACCATTGATATAGATTTCTCCGGTATCCTTAGGATCCGCTCCGTAAACCGCTCTGGCAACCTCTGTTCTGCCTGCACCCATGAGTCCCGCAAAGCCCAGGATCTCACCCTTGTGCAATTTGAAGCTGACATTCTTTACTTCCTTGCCTGCATTGAGATTCTTCACTTCCAGAACCACCGGTGCATCCGGTTTCACATTGCTCTTTTCTTTCTTATCACCGTAGATTACACGGCCTACCATCATCTTAACGATATCGTCCTTGGTGGTCTCAGCTGTGTTTACCGTGCCAACGTACTCGCCGTCACGCATAACGGTAACTCTGTCAGAGATGCGGTTTATCTCATCCATTCTATGGGAGACATAGATCATGCCGATGCCCTTGGCACGAAGCTCATTCATGATCTTGAAAAGCTCCTCCACCTCCGGCTGTGTCAATGCAGCTGTGGGCTCATCCAGCACCAACAACTTACAATCGTGTGAGATCGCTTTAGCAATTTCCACCATCTGCTGTTTTCCCACAGTCAAAGTACCTAACTGAACAGAAGGATCAATCTTTACTCCGATCTTGGCAAACAGCTCTGCAGCATCCTTCTCCATCTTTTTGTCATCGATCATGATGCCACGTTTCGGCTCCCGGCCTATGTAAATGTTCTGGGCAACCGTCAAATGGTTCATCATGTTGAGCTCCTGATGAATGACACTGATTCCGGCCTTTTGAGACTCTGCTATGTTTGTGAAATTCACGGGTTCGGAAAAATAAGTGATTTCTCCGCCATCGCGCTTGTAAATTCCGCAGAGGACCTTGATCAGCGTGGATTTACCTGCTCCGTTCTCGCCCATCAGAGCATGAACCTCACCTGCACGCAACTCAAGCTGTACAGATTTAAGAGCATGAACGCCAGAAAACCGCTTTTCGATATCCTTCATTTGTAATATGATTTCATTCATATCCAAAAGCTCCTTTTCTTCGTTTTACATTTTGCACAAAAATTTCTTCGCCTTCTTTTTTTGATTGTGCAATGTTGTCATAAAGTATCATACTATTTTATTGATTTTTTTCCAAGATGACAGATTGTTTTGTTTTGACAGCAAGATTGTTCAATTTTCATTGACATTGTTGCAAATTTCATATAACATATATTAATAAAGAAACCAAAGGAGAGATCATCTTGAACGCTTTACACCGTTATGACAGTATTGAACGTCAACATTACCTGTTCAACCGCCAATATACTTTCAAGCTAAAACCCCGCATTCTTTACGCCGGTACCCTCAAAAAGAGCCACGGTTGGAGCGAAAAGCTGCATGGTCATGATTTCTGCGAGATCATTTATGTAACCGACGGCCGGGGCTTTGTTAACGTAGAAAACAAGCGCCGTGAAGTCACTCGGGGTGATATCATTATATACAACTCCGGTGTGGTTCATGCGGAAGAAAACAGCGAAGCAGAGCCGTTAGAAATGATGTTCATGGCACTGGACCGTCTGGAGATCACGGATCTTCCCAAGAACCACCTGCTCCCTCCGGAGTATGATTTTATCTATTCAGCTGAGAAATATGCAGATGTTTTCGCCAACAGTTTCCAGAGCATGATCGACGAATTTGAGGGTTCGGAGACATTCTATGTAGAAATCGCAGAAAGCATTGCGCGAACTATGATCATGTATATTTTGCGTATAATTAATCAGCAGGAAGATGACGCCCTTTTATTCCAAAACAACAGACATTTTAACCAGGCCTTGGAATATATCAAAGCAAATTACCGAAATAACATTTCTCTTGAGGATATTGCCCAAAGTTGCTATTTGAATAAATATTACCTTTCTCACCTTTTTACTCATATTCAGGGTATGAGTATCGGCAAATATATTCAAAGTCTGCGCATCAATGAAGCCATGCGCAGACTTCGAGAAACCAACGATCCGGTTTCCCTCATTGCCAGAAGCATCGGCTTCAATGACACAGGCCATTTTTGCCGTGCCTTCAAAAAAGAAACCGAGCTTACTCCATTACAATATCGGAAAGGCGCTGCAATTCCTCCTCAGTAAATTTCGTGTTCTTTATGGATGCCAGATTGTCCATGATCTGGGACGGTTTGGATGCACCGATCAAAACACTGGTTACCACCTCATCCCGAAGCACCCAGCTCAAGGCCATTTGGGCAAGGCTTTGCCCACGCCGGGCTGCAATTTCATGTAAAACCCTGATCTTCCCAAGACGGGTTTCATCCAAAACTGCCTCTTGCAAAAAGCGGCCGTCTGTTTTGATCCGACTATCATCGGGTATTCCATGCAAATATCTGTCTGTCAATAGCCCTTGCGCCAATGGACTGAAAGCAATGATACCTTTTTTTAACTTTATCGAAGCCTCCTTCAGACCATTTTTCTCAATGGTCCTGTCAAATAAAGAGTACCGATTCTGATTGATAATGAACGGACAGTGCATTTCCTGCAGAAGCTTTGTTGCCTTCTCCAAAGTCCTCCCATCATAGTTGGAAAGCCCCACATACAAAGCCTTGCCACTTCTGACGGCCTGGGCCAATGCACCCATGGTTTCTTCCAAGGGGGTACCCGGATCCATGCGGTGATGATAAAAAATATCCACATATTCCAGTCCCATCCGTTTCAAACTCTGATCCAGACTGGCCAACAGATATTTTCGGCTTCCCCAATTTCCATAAGGTCCCGGCCACATTTCATATCCCGCCTTGGTACTGATGATCATTTCATCACGGTATCCACGCATGTTTTCTTTCAAGATACGTCCAAAATTGACCTCAGCACTCCCCGGCGCAGGCCCGTAATTATTTGCCAAATCAAAGTGTGTAATACCATTATCAAAAGCCGTAAATATCAGGCTTTTCATCATCTCCTCACTGGCTCCGTCCCCAAAATTATGCCATAATCCAAGAGAAACGGCCGGAAGTTTCAGACCACTGTCACCGCATCGATTATAAATCATAGATTGATATCGTTCCTCTGATGCTTTATACATCATTCCCTACAACTCCTTCTTAAATTAATTATGGATCATGCCACGCAGGGCTTCGGCGATCCTTTCAGCACCCCTGCCATCCACCAGCAGGCGTTGTCTTTCACTGTACTGTTGTCGCAACCCTTCCTGTCCTGCAAGAAAAGTCAGCGCATCCGCAACATTTCCCGCAAAGGCTTCCTTTTCTCTCAGATAATTTCCACCATACGCCACCAACTGCCTACGCTTAAAATGCTCCACAATCAGCTCCTGATTATCCACATAGGAAAAGCAAAGCATAGGAACACCCACAGCGCATAATTCATACACCGTGGATCCAGCCGCAGTTATGGCCACATCACAATCTTTCATCAGCCCCGCCATATCCGACAAATTCCGATACAGCTGCACCCTATCAGGCGCCCAAGCCCCGATCTTTGCCAATTCATCATAATAGGGATTAAACATGCCGCTTACCACATGAAAACACATGCCACCAAGCTGCGGGCGCCCCAACACCTCATGCAGTATTTTCCCGGCAAGATTATACCGATCTCCCCCACCGGTAGTGATCAATACATGCTTTACCTCAGAACGGACCTCATATTCATTCTCCCAAAACTGTTCTCGCAAAGGCGCGTAAGATGGTCCCAGCAACAGGACTGGAACCTTGCCGGAAGCCTGCTCACTGTAAGGCATACTCTCCCCATAAATATTATAATTGATGATTCCATCCACCGGGTACACAAACCGGGGAATATCGTCCATATATACCACTTTTGTATACTTTCCCACACTACAAAAGTAGTTCTCTGTTATATAATAACTGTCAATCAGTAGAAGATCCGGCCTGTACCGGTCCAGCAGCGGCTCCAGCACCTGCAGTTCCTCTTCCATTTTATTGTAGGCAGAACGAAGCACCAGGCAGTCCGCCCCGGCACCTGCCAGCAGGCTGCAGGCATCCTCATTCGCAGTAACAAAACGCACTTCTTCCCCTGCCTTTTTCAGTGCTGCCGCCACGGAAAGACACCGCATAATGTGCCCTGACCCTATATTTTCACCTGCATCTGCACGTATCCAGATCATTTTGCTCCACTCCGTTACTTTCTTTTCTGTATGACATCGAAGGTTATGGGCGTGCCCCTCTCAATAGCCACACTCGCCCGAGCACCCAGAACCTCTCCCCAATACTTTGGTTTCAATCCATAACCGGGACGGATGATGCGAATATTTTCCTCTGTGAGTACTTCCCCCGGTGCAATGTCCTTGACTGCAAAAATAGACCGTCTGAACACATGGCTGCTCTCCTCCTGCTTGCTGACACCATAAACAGCCTTACCAAGTGCCGCCTCCGTATTGCGGACATGTGCAACCATCTCCTCAAACTCCTGAGGTGTCATAGAAAAAGAAACGTCCGGATTTTCAATCTCTCGACTGATGCAGAAATGCTTTTCGATCACAGACGCCCCCAAAGCCACAGCTGTGGCAGCACTGAGAGACCCCAAGGAATGATCCGAAAGCCCCACAGGAATCTGAAAGCGGTGGATCATATCACTGATCGTCCTGAGATTCATCTGAGACGGATCCGCCGGATATACGCTGGAACACTTCAGCAACACCAACTGTCTGTTCCCGGTGCGGTAAACTGCCTCCACCGCTTCTTCTATCTCCTCCAAAGTGCTCATACCGGTGGACATAATGATGGGCTTGCCCTGCTGTGCCACATAAGTGATCAACGGCAGATCCACCATTTCAAAGGAGGCTATCTTATAAAAATCCAATCCCATCTCCTCTAAAAAATCAACCGCGGTCCTGTCAAAAGGCGTGGACAAAAAGTCAATTCCCACCTTGTCTGCTTCCTCCTTCAAAAGCGGCTGCCACTCCCAAGGCGTATAGGCTTTTCCATACAGGCTATACAGATTTTCCCCTGCCCAGGTACCTTTTTCTACCTGAAAATAGGAGTTGTGACAATCAATGGTAAGGGTATCCGGTGTATAAGTCTGGATTTTAATGCAGTCCGCTCCGCTTTCCTTGGCCGCATGAATGATCTCCTTGGCCCGTTCTAAACTACCTGCATGATTGGCGGACATTTCCGCAATAATATACGCCGGATTGCCCTCCCCTATTGTTCTTCCTTTGATCTGAATATTTTCCATACAATACACTATGCCTTTCTATTTTCTTCGTCTGAGCATCTCATATTTTAATTCCGCTATCTTCCAATCTTCCTCAGTATCAATGTCCTGCACTTCCATTTCAGACAAGATCAGCGGTATAGTCCTGTCCATAAACATCTTCCCCTGCCGGGCAAAGCTGCTGCTGCGCAGACAATAAAGTTGTCCTGCATCATGATAAAAGGGCTCCAGATCCTGAGATCTGGCCAATATATACTCCGGCCATTTCACCTTCAGCTGCCCTTCCTCCATCACAAAGCTGCGCTGCACAGGAAAACCATATTTTACCACCGAGACCACGCCGTCCATGGCACTCTCTTCCAAAAGCTGCACTGCCGTCCGAAGCCTGTCCGCAGTAAGCAGGGGCGCCGTAGGATAGATACAGCAAAAAGTATCGAATTCTCTGCCCTGCCTGCTGTAATTATAAAGCACCTCTGAAATCACATCTGCGGTAGTAGCAAAATCCCCGGCCGTCTTTTCACTTCGCATAAAAGGAACCCGCGCTCCAAATTGCTCAGCCAGCCGCGCAATTTCTTCATCATCCGTGGAAACCATTACCTCATCAAAAATACCAGCCTCCAAAGCAGCTTCAACAGAATATGCCAATATGGGCTTCCCACAAAATTCCTTGACATTTTTTCTGGGAATTCTCTTACTGCCACCTCTGGCAGGAATAATCGCTAGCCTCATCACGGTTTTCTCCTTGATTTTTTAAATATTATTATTATTTTACCACGTCTTCGGCAAAAAATCTATCTCTGACCTTTTCACTATGTAAAAAAAGAATACCGGACAAGAAAACAGGTATTTCGACCTGTATCCCTATCCGGTACAATTTCTCCGCCAAATGCCTTGTCGGTTCTCACTGTTAATTTCTTTCCGCAGCAATACAGGCATCTATCACAAGCACCACCGACAAGGCCGTGATCTCATCCACACCGGCAGCAAAGCGAATTTCATAGGTATCGCCCCAGGTCAGCCACTCTTTTGATACCGCCGCGATGGTTTGACCGTTACTCGTGATCTCATACTCATGATCCCAAAAGTCGCCATGCACCTGCCAGCCCAAGCCGTTCACACTGTATTCGTGCTTAAAGAATGTAAATTCCTTTACAATCTCGGCCACTTCTATACCATTTCTGGAAACATGGTATTTAGGCAAAAAAGTAAATATCTCCTGCCTGATAAATGCAAGCTCGTTTCCCTGCAGATCATATAGATGGAGTTTTTTACCCCACGTGAAAATCTCGCCCTCTACATAATACTTTTCAAATCCCGCTTCATCATAGACGGAGAACTTATCTCCCCATGAAAAAACTCGTTGCTTGATGTACAAATTCATTTTATTCTCCCTCCTTTCATACCACATTATAAACGCAGTACGCCGGATAGTATAGACTATAAATATGCACATTAACAATAATATCGTGCAGCCGGCAGAGGGAAATGCGCTCTACACCACCACTAATTGCCGGCAATAAATAAAACTCCCAGGGTGCCCGGCCCGCAATGACTTGTGATAACACTCCCCGCCCGGGTAATCAGTATTTCTTCAAAGCGCCCCAGTTCTTTCAGTTTTTGCTCCACAGCGGCAATTACCGGTGCATCGCATCCGGAATGCGTAATGAAAACTCTTTCCGGGCAGGCAGTCTCCAGATCCGGCTTCAGATCATCCACATACTCACAGATTACCTTCTCCATCTTGCCGCGATATTTTTTCCCGGCCTGCATTTTCCCATCAACCACAGAAATACACGGGTGCAGCCTCAACGTACTTCCGGCCAGTGCAGCCAGACCGCTGCAACGGCCGCCCCTGTGCAGGTAGGTCAGCGTGTCTACCACAAAGCTGGCCCTGACCATAGGCTTCACAACTTCCAACCGCTCTGCAATCTGCTTTGCCCGCAGTCCCTGTTGGGCCATAATAGCCGCTTCTATGATCTGCAAACCAATTCCGGTGGACAGATTGGCGGAATCCACCACGAAAACCCGCTCCTCCATGTCCAGTTCCCGGGCCGCCATCCGCATAACGCTTGCACAGGAAGACATGGTTTCCGAAACACAAAAACAGAGCACCTCCTCACTGACTTCAAGAAGCTTGCTCAGCACCTCCTGTGCCTCAAAAGGCGAAAGCGCAGAGGTTTTCGGAGTGGCTTTGTTCTCATCTGACCACTGATATATTTCCTCCGGGGTGATATTTATACCATCTGCATATTCCCGGTCTCCCAAGTGAATATGCAGCGGGAATGTGGCGATCTCATACTTTTCCAACAATTCTGCGGACAGATCACAAGTACTATCCGATAAAATCGATACTGTTTTCATAATAATCCTTCTCCTTTTTCAAGTTCGAAAGCATCAACCTATTATCATGCCATTATACCACTTATTATAAAAGCCTATTTGCAACTCAACCTCAACTGAATGTCAACTTTAGTTGAAAAAAGGCGTGGACTACTTTCACATTAGTCCACGCCTATACATGTTTCAATCAGCCCTACCGTGATATCCTCACACACCTTCACTCTGAACACAGCCTTCCACTCCACCTCATCCACCGGCTCAAAATGCAATGCTGAACAGGCAGAGTGAACCTGCGGTTGCTTGTCGCTCTTACCAACCAGGAATATGGATGTAGGGCCATCCGCCCTGCCAATGATGCCTATTGCGCTGGCACCATCTGTGCCCCCTGCCTGCCGAGGCTTTGGCATGTCGCTCTGCAGACAGTCGCAGATGTAAAACTCGCCGGGCGGCAGCTCCGGTACAAGTGTGTAGGACATCATCGTATAATTAATCGGATACTCGTACTTTTCCTGAAGCACTCTCTGCATATCCAGCTTCTGAGACTCTATCTCTCCCACCGTCAATATATATTCCGCCCCGGTTACCGGGTGTGTAAGTGTAAACTCTCTCCCCTTCTCCGACTTGAATTTCATCCCCGTGACCGCCCTGAGCGGCTGCTCTAGACTAATCTGAAGAGATTTGACAACCGGCTTTCTCCTAAAGTTCCACAGATAAGTACACCTGTGAATTGCCCAGCCCTTTTCCGGATCCAGCTGATAATGCTCCATGACCCCCTGCCACTCCGGCGCATTTTCTCTGCCCTTCGGCAAGCAATTGTTTGGTATCCAGGACAGACTGCAGCCGGATTTTCGGCACAGCTGCACGCCATTTACCACCGCGTTCGATAGAAATTTAACATTTAGCGGATTCTGAGACGCCAGAAATTCCTTCTCTTCATGACTCAGCTGGTCTGCGCTCTCGCCCAGCGTCTCAACTTTCTCTATGAACCGGCAGATTCGTTCCGGTTCAATTTCAATACAATAATCCACCACCAGACCCGCTCTGCACAGGTACACCGCCGGAACATGCCACAATGCACCATTCCACAGAAAACTCTTTCCCACAGGGATCTCAGTTCCTGCCCTATCCCTGCCCCGGTGTTTCCAAAAACCACTGTCTAAAAAAACTTTCCACTCAGCCATCAAGCTTACTCCTTCATCATACTCCTGTTGGCAGCTTTACGCAGAGGTACAATTATGATCATCACAATGATCATTGCTGTCATCACTTGCACTACATTGCCCGGAATAGAGGCAACTGGAATAGCCCAATTACCATAGATAATGCCTTCTGCTATGTAATAGCCTCCGATCTTGATCACAAGGGCGGACAGCATGGCCGTGACAGTCCATCCAAAGCTGTGTTTTTTCTCCGTGATAGCTCCCACCACATAACCCATGGCTCCAACCACTACCAGAGTAAAAGGAGCCCACGCAGTCCACCCGGACAACAGATCAAAAAGGGCCATGCCTATGCCGCCTGCAATGGCCCCTGTCTTCTTTCCGAAAATAATTGCAAAAACAAAAAGAGGCACATTTCCCAGATGAATCAGGCCACCGTTGGCCATAATGGGAAGCCGAATATTTACAAAAGCTGTAAATACATAGGTCAGGGCTATCGCCAGTGCAGTTACTACTAAATGCTTTACATGTTTTTCCATACCATTTCACTCCTCAGGTTGATTTCTTAGACGTCTGAGGCAATAGTAGTCCCTTTCTGACCATATTTATATATCCAGTCTTATAGTTTTTAATAATATCAGTTTGGCAATTACGCTCGGGTATCGCGCCTGTTTCAGCGCACATTCGTACCGGTATAACTCAGTTTCTCCAACAACGTAGTCTGCCCATACGCATTCTCGATGATCTCATTCAGCTTATCCCGCGTCGCATATTCTCCGCTGAAATGACTCAAATCTTCCGACCATTCATCCGGATAATACATCATATCATCAAAATAGTCCGGATATTGACTACTCATCCAAGTCTCCCCGTATACTGCCGATAATTCCTCGATCTGCCCCCTATAATACTCGGCGGCAGGCGAAGCATACACATGCAGTTTCACTCCATTTTCTTCACATAGCTCATACATTTTCTTTACATATTGGTCTGCTATTTCAAAGGGAGATGCCTGTATATAATCCTCACTGTTAAACTTGATATGATTCAGGCAGAGTTTTCTCACAATGGGAGAATCCTCCGCTAACTGCACAACCCATTTCTGCATGAGAAAACCTCCGTAGACACTTTCCATAGCAGCAAGGGTATTCTCATCCAGGTACTGTAATGTCTCTGTCTCCACGTAAGTCATATACGCATATCTGTAACTCCATTCTGTATCAAAAGTCCTTGTAAGGGCCAAGGGGTGCATGACCAGCCACACATCAGTGGTATCCGGATGTGTCTGAAGATATTCTTCAACCAACAGATATTGACCGGTTATCATAAGCGCCGCATTGGTAGCCAGAAAGCTTGTCTTGGGATTATATTCACTCAGTCCGGAAAACAACTGGCGACATATACTGTCTCCCAGTACCAATTGTGTGGCTCCATCCTGCCTTCTTGCCTGTTCAAAAATAGGCACCATCCCGCCATCTCCCATAAACTCACTACTGTTTGTCCACTTTGCTATCGCAGAACGGTAATGTTCTGTGGTAGATAAATACACCACACATGCACAGAGCAAAGCAATTATCACACAAAATAGCAATCCCTTTTGTACAAATTTTTTCATATCTAAAACCTTCCATATAAAAATGTTGTGCCAGCAAGTCCATAGTGATACACCACCACATACAAAATAAGCAAAGTAAGAATTATATACACTAACCACCTGACTACCATAGGAACCCGAAGGGACACATCCACTATAGATATTTTCTTCTCACACAACAGATCGACCAAAAATACCAGTCCGATCCCCACCAGCACAAGCAACAGATTCGTCCTGTTATCCCCCAGCAGGTAACTACCATAGTAAGTCATTTCTCTCAAATTGAAATGGAAACAGATCCGCCTCAATATTACGAATGCCTGGCTTATGGAATCCGCTCGAAAAAACAGCCATGCAAAATCTACCAGTACAAAGGTAAAGATCGTCTGAACAGCTCTATAAAACCCTCCCCTCTTTCGGTCAGTTTTCTTTGGAAGGCATCCCCCCAATATTTGGTAGATGCCATGCAGAGCTCCCCAGACCAAGAAATTGATCCCTGCTCCATGCCACAACCCGCTGACCAAAAAGGTAATCATCAAATTAACATATTTTCTGCATCTGCCTTTTCGATTTCCGCCCAAGGGAATATATACATAATTCTTCAGCCAAGAAGAAAGACTGATGTGCCAACGTTTCCAAAATTCTTTGATGGAAGTAGCAAAGTAGGGACGGGCAAAATTGATGCCCAGATCAAACCCAAGAATTTTCCCGGTTCCAATGGCCAAAGCACTATAACCGGCAAAGTCGCAGTACAACTGTATTCCATACAGTACAGTAGCCCACACCATGGTTGCCCCCGGCATAGTTTCATATCTTCCGAAAGCATAATCAACCATCCCGCCCAGCCGATTTGCGATCACAAGCTTTAACAAGTATCCCCACAGCAAATCATACAAACCCGCACGGGCTCTACTATAGTCAAAGTTTCTGCCCTCTCTTATCTGCCCAAGCAGTACACTGCCTCTTTGTATGGGCCCGGACATCACTGTCGGAAAAAAGCTTACAAACAACGCATATCTGACAGGATTCTTTTCTGCTTCCAGCTGATTTCTGTACACGTCAATTACATACCCCAAAGCCTGTAGGCCATAAAAAGACATACCCATGGGAACAATGATAGATTCGAAATCCATATACCTAAGTAAAATCAGAGAAATACTCAGACAAATACAAAGCGTCAGCAAAACTCTTCTTGCAATGCCCCTTGTCTTCTCCAGCAACAGCCCGGTCACATATGTAACCGCAGTGCATGCTCCCAGACCAGCCAAAAACCGCACATCATTGGAAAGGTAAAAAAAATAGCTGGCTGCAAACAGCCAAATATATCGATATTTTCGAGGAATCAGAAAATTTATTCCTACTATAAGCGGTAAAAAAAGCACAAAGGAAAATGCATTTAATGACATTACCTTCTCCCCCTCTTATCTCAGCATCATCTTGGACAAAACATTCTAATCATAATTATACACAAAATAAACAAAAAATCCATACGCAATCAGCCCCAGTGTTAATACCACATAACCGAATAAAATATGAGGAATAAATGCCCCTGCAGCATTTTGAAATATTTTTTTCTTTTGCATTATACATTTTACGATATGGCAAAAGAAGGCAGAAAATGCTGCGATTACCGCGATCAGTATTACCGCGCCAATGCCTACTGTTCCTCCAATCCCTCCAAACAGCAATGACAGGTTGGCAAACACAAAGCCATCTGCCACACCATATATTCCTGCATACCCAATTACCACGAAGAGAATCGCAAAAGCAAGAACAATCCCCATGTCCATGAAAGAATGCTTTTTTACATTTATGACAAAACTTGAAACTGCAGGCACAAAACCAATCAAGTGTTTCCATCTTGTCACTTCGCAGGATCGACCGTCTTCTATGGCAGTCACAGCCAAATAAACCGTGACTGCCATTATATTTATCAAAAAAACAAGTCCTCTCACATTACACTCCATTGTCCCTGATCCTGGTTCTGAACTCCTCTACAATGCTTTCATCTGTCAATACTGACAACACTAAATCTTTCTCCAGCTTTCTTTCATTCCTCCACGCCGTCACATTCAGTATATAGTCACCCCCGATGGCATCCAAGGGAACATTAAATTCATATGTTTCTGTTTTTGTCGCGTCTGGCAGCTCATAAATATATTCTTTGCCAAGCCTCGGATTTAAAGCCGTCAATTCATCCGGAAATGCAATGATTACCTTATCTGCATACCCCCATGTTGTAACCGTGACAACGGCACCATCCCCCGCCTTAAAGTCCCCATCATAAGGATATCTGCTTCTTCGGAGTTCTGCCTCCAACGCAAACTCCAAGAAATCCACCTGAATGTGCGTCGTAGGCCCTATGTTTCCTGCCACATCTACTGCTGCAATATGGAGATATTTATTTTCCATTTCCATATCCAAAGTATTGTCCGTCATCCAGAAATGCATGGCGGTTACTGTTCCGTCCGGATCATCATCTGTATAATACCGATATCCCGCCACTCCGCTTACCAATGTATTTTCAGTTATATTGGATCTCAAAAGTTTCTCCATCGTTTCACTTTCGTAGCTCTCAACCATGTGATAATACAATGTACCGTAATCCATCGGTTCGGCCACAGTAATCCGACACCGTTTTTCATCTATCACGGTTTTTTGGTATTCTGTGATCACTCCCGGAGCCTCTTGATCTTTCGCCGGCACATCCTCCAATTTTGTCAGTTCTGTATACCCTATATCTTGGCTTGTAATCACCACCTTTCCGGGTCCGCAATTGATCCCACTTTCCACTTGAATATTCTTACCCCCAAATCCGGATGATGCATAACTACTGCCTCCATAGGATGCAGAAGCTACACTGATTGTGGTTTCTGTCAGTCCGCACAAATACCCAACTGTATTCCGGCCTATATCATAAGGGCAATCAAATATATAATTACCATAAATAGGTGTGGATCCAAATGACAATTCTTCCCATTCGACCTCATGTCCTTGATCCTCATGCCACCCAAGGTACCCATGTCCTTGCCATACAGTATCACCACAGGTAAGGCAATATCCTCCATTCCTTATTTCTTCATCATATCCCACTATCTCTCTGGTAGGATAACAAGTTCCTCTTTTCACGGCACTACCGTCATGCACATGATAACCACAGTCTTCCGTAGTATGCTTATGATATGCAAACGTTCCATTCATACCACCCACTGCGCCGCCACCTCCGGCACCCACTCCGTCAACGCCTCTCCTATCCAGTCCATTTCCACCATTACTCCCGCCGTCTCCGCCGGAAGCATAGGCATTGGCACCGCCCCCACCGCCGGCTATCAATAGAAGCGTCCTTGTCCCGTCTCTGGTCAAATAAATCTCTGTGGCAGCCCCGCCCCCACAGCCAAGATCACTGTCAGAAGTTCCGCCATCTGCTCCGTTTCCATTTGTGCCACCCGCCAATCCGTTTCCTTCTGTCCCCGGATATACCGTCAGCACATCACCCTGTTGCAACCAATAGACAGCCGTTACACCACTTCCTCTGCCACCAACATAATCACTGCTGTAATCACCACCCTTTGCTCCATACGCAGTCAACACATAATTACCTGTATACGGAACCTCATAAGTTGCGCCTTGGCAGCTTGCATCATAAGTCAATGAAATACTGACACTACTACAAACATCGTCTCCTGAAAAGATCTCCTTCCAATTCTCTTTATCAGCAGACTGATAAAGTTTGTAATACTTACTCCTTCCATCCTTTTGACTCCAAGTTAGATCAACTGCTCCCACACCCCCATAAGATTCGTAATTGTCATATGCCCACAAAGTAAGTGCAGACCACTTTGCATAGAGCACTGTATTTTTGTCTACCGTCACTTCCTCTCCCGGTTTCCCCATAAACCCGGATTCATCCAGTTCAGGATTATCATACCATCCCACCAAGGATAAATTTTCTGCCCTGCACTCAGGAAGTGCAAATTTATGATTCAAATATTTTGCCTGTATCCTGTCAACCGTCCCATCCTCACCGGTAAATTTATAAATATCATCCTTAAATTCTCCTACAAACCCAGACTGGATCTCCCAATGAGAAAAATCTTTTGTGGTGGTGATCGGATCAATCTCCTCCCCACCATTTGTTACAAAGCGGACTTCGTAACCGGAGGGTGGCACAACAAGGCTGCTGTCAATCTTATAGCTGGTCCCATAGCTTTGTTTCCTCTCATAAACTTTTTTCCCGCTATAAGTACCGCCTGCTGCATCTATCTGCAACAAACTTTCTGCTTTTACCCACTGGGCATATAATTCTACCACCCCATCGTCTTGAGATGTTAAATTTATCACTGCCTGCTCATCTCTCAAAAGATTGCCGCTGCCATCCGAAGCGGTATTCCACCCAGTAAAAACATACCCCTCACATGTATAACTGTTTTTCCTGAGAGCCGTATCTGTATATCCCTCCACTGATGAAGGCTTCCCGTTATATGCATCACTATTATTATACATGTGCAACGTAGGCGCCATATATCCCGCCACATTAGAACCTTCCGGTGCATTGGCCCTGTAAGTTATTCTGTATCTGTTACTTGAAATCGCCTTACACATATGCTGATACTCCATTCCCTGCTCCAAATGATTACAATGAGGGCAAAGATACACATATATAGAAGACGCCAGCATAGATGTGATCTGACTGACAGTTGCCTCCCTCCCATAAATGATCATCTGGGCAACTTCCTCTCCACAATCTGCACAATAAGCAAGCCATCCATTGTTGTAATATGCTCTGCAAATTTCATTTTGGTAGTGAAATCCGGCAAACGTATCTTTTACCACCGTATCATGAACACATTGCCCAGGAGATTGCTTTACGACCCATTTGCCAATAGTTACACTGCCCACAGCTTTGGTTTTATAATAATGTTCTCCTTCCTTCAGCTCTTGCCCGGCAGCCTGAGAATTTATATTAACGGTGTATCCATAGGGCAGACATTCATTTGTTTTATCTCCCAAATCTGTAGTCCAGGCTCTTTCTGAGCCATCCGGGCTCAACGTTACATTTTGATATTGATTCATATCCCTTGTTACAGAAGCAGCATCCACCCTTAACGGTGTGAAAAACATACAAAAAACATATATATACATAAGTTTAACTAATATTTTCTTCATAGATGTTTTACAATCTCAATCCTCCGATTTTCCAATGCACGGTAAAAAGTTTCCACCTCATGTTTGTGAACAGCGATTGTGATATACTTTGCAATAGAACTATCATCCTCTTTCAAAATGGGTGCCCCTGCACCGGTATAACTTCTTTCGATAGTCACGTTGCCCAACACTTTTTCCACTATTGGCTCTTTTTCCTCATCCAACATAACAGTATAGATATCAATCCGATCACCTACTCTCAAAGTACCTGCCACGCTGTGTTCCAGGTTTTCCATATTAACACTCAAAAGCACTGTATCTGTGCGATCCTCGTCCAGCGCTCCCAACATACTTTTTGTGACCACACTTCCCTCATCGATACCGGTTAAGACATACTGTCCCACCAAATCTTCCGCTTTCAGATAGGCCGCTTGCGGGGTGTCAGACAAATATCTTTCTTCCACCGCAAAAAACTTGGTCAAATTATCTCCGGTTATTTCCGTTTTTGCTGCGACCTGGGTAACCGCCACTACCACTTTACATTTTTCATACGGAGCAAGCTGCCTTTTTTCCACCTTCAGCAAAAACACAAACACACCTCCGGCCAAAAGCAGACATAAGACAACAGGCCATACCTTATTCATTTTTCCTTTCTTTTCTTGCATTCATTTTCCTCCATCAGCTTCCCAAATCAACCATGTGATATTTACACACTTCCACCGGCATTCCCAAAAACTCTACGGTAAATCCTATTTCAGCCACCAATGCGGTATCTTCTATGACCTCACCGTTTTCTGACGCAAAGACTCCTGTCATATTTTCCATCCTATGGACTGTATAGTCAGCCCTTTCATCAAAGTCATAGACTGTAATATCCGAACCCTGAACACTGTATATCTTAAAGTCTTTTATTTTAACCCCATCTTTTATCAGTGCCACGCTGTTATCTGTCACCCCCATATCAGGCATCAGTCTCAATTCTTCACACAAAATATCCTGAAAAATATGATATTTCTCTTCCGGATACAAAATCTCCAATTCTCCTGTCCTGCCATAGTGATATACTTCGTACTCATTTAATGTACCCGCGCCCAAAAGAGCATCCGTCATGACATTTGTCACAACGCCGGATAACCAAGCGACACGTCTATACTCCACGAACATTATCAGCAGCTGCGCGCTCAGCATCAAAAGCACCAGAAACATCACAGGATTAAATATAGTACCTGCATCCTTTCTCTTCATTCTTCTCTTCATATTCCTAATTTTTTGCAATAGACACTTTACGTATTGTCACTTCCGCCTGCCGCTTTGTCATCATCGGCGATCCAAAGCCCTTAAAGCTTACATCTTTCAGGTTTGCTATGCCTCGGATAACCAATTCAACTTTATTTCCATAACCAACATCTTCAAAGCTGGTTCCCTTTAGATCAACATCCGTCACACCCAGTGCCTCCAATTCTTCCTCAAGCAAATATCTGTTTTGCTTCGTCAGATACCCATCCGTTTCCATTCGCAGCAAATAGGTTCTGGCCACATGATGAATATCTGTGCTTCTGTCAATGTTTGAAGCGGCGACCATGGAACCCGTCCAAAGCACTGCCAACAACAGGATCACCACGATTGCAGGAAGAAATTGTTCCAGAATCCCTTTGTCCTTTCTAAACACTTCCATCCCTCATCTTTCCTTTAATTTGCAAAAGGAGCAGGAACCTGTGCCCTGCTCCTTTTCTGATTTATCCGGCTTAGACTGTGCCGAATTCTTTGAACAGAGTGTCGTTGATATTGGTATTCATAGTCTCAAAAATGTTACCGATCATGGTACCTGCTTCTGTCCGGAACAAGGCCGTCAGCGCCACTGCCACCACACACACCAGCGCAATCACCATGAGGGTTTCGATACCTGCATCCTTTCTGTCCATTCCTATCATGACCATATTCTTTGCTCTGGTCACAAGAGCATTCACTTTGTTTCTCATATTCGAGAACCTCCTTAAATTTTTTCTATATAAAAGGTTTTTACCTCTTATACCGCTAAAACAGTGTGTTTGCGCTACCAGACATACTGACAATGCAAAGATAAAAAATAAGCCCTGTAAATGTAATAAAAATTCCTATGATACAACATTGCAGTTTGTTTTCCGTGGATTTTTTCCTACCGGCAAAATCCGTTTCCTTAAGTATTAATAATTGTTGCGACATATCATCGATCAACTTCCCCACCTGACCGGTTTCTGTTGTGATCTGCACAATCACATTGCAAAAAGTATCCAGATATTCATTATGAAACTTTTCGCTAAGATCTCTTGTTGCCTCTCCTACGTCACCACCCAGGGCCAGATTACCGCATAGCTCCATCAATGCCTCCTTTAATCTTTTGGTCCGGATATAGATCAAGCAATTGGAAACAGCCCGGATCACATAAATGTTACAGGACAACTGGATAGCAGTTGCATCATACAAAAATGAAATATCATCCAGCATATCCCGGTTACTTTTCTTATCAATTACCACCAACATAAAAATCTCTGTGGCAACCAATGCCGTTGCAACCACAATCCCCACAAAAAAATTGGATAATATCCCAAATACGATTACGCTTGTGATCACAAGTATTGCGTTTATGGTAAGAAATCGAAGAGGATCTTCAAATCCCTTTACCACATACTCTGCGCCCACAGCTTTCAGCCACCTGTGCAGTTTCTGATATCCCGGTCTGCTCCCATCCCTGAAAGAAGCTTCTATGGTCCGGCAAATTTCCTTCCAAAGCCTTCCTTTGCGATAAAGCAAACCAAATCCCAGTCCGGCAAAAAGGCAAAACACCAGGGCCGCACCCACAACCAATATGTGCATTCGGGTTGCATCCAACATTTGAAACATTTTTTCCATGCCCCTTACCTACCTTTTCGCGAATTTAAGAATTGCCTGAAGCATGGCAAAACAAAGAAGGAGATATATGATCAGGCAAATTTGTCCGGCTCCACTATGAAAAAAGAAATCCACCATACCATTCCCGGATCCGGTATTACCCCCAAACTCTTTCAGCATGGTACTGATACCATATACTGCCACCCCTGTCATCAGGAGGGCTTCGATCACCAGACTGCGCACCACAGAAACCTTCTCCTTTTCCTCTTTTAAATAACGGCTTACCATGCCTCTGCATCCATTGATCACTTTCCGGTAATCACTGTCTCCCAGGCTGCACACCTCCAAAAGCAATATGATTTCCTGAAAGAGAAAGTGGTCAACGCTTCTGCGCAGCTCACATAAAGCTTTCTCAGAATTACCACTATTGGCGGCACTTAAATGGCACTTTGTCAATGCTTCCCTCAAAACCCTCGGCATTAACTGACCGCACCGAAAGAAGATAGTGGTGATTTCACTCTCCGAAAGGGAATAGTCACTGACCAGATTCAAAAATGCCAATAAATGCTTTTCTACCACCTTTCTCCTGCGGTAACGCAAAATATCAAGAATCATTTTGTTCATATATATGGCTGCACCGGCCTTTAAAAGGGGCACCAAAATGCCCTCTCCGGACAGACAAAATATCAAAGTAAATTCCACTACATTGAATAAAAAGTAAAATTCAACACTCAGCTTGGGAGAAAAACTTTTTACTCCGGCCTGCAACAGATGTTCCTCCAGCCTGTCCAAATATTTTTCAAGCACCCCTCTCTTTTCCAACTCTGTATTCAAGAGACGTCGCCGGTACAGCTCATCGATTTTTTCACGTATCTTGCCCGCCGGCTCATAGTCACGAACTGCTCTGACCAGAAAGTACATTCCCACAGCCAAAAGTATAAAAAGCACTATTTTCACAATTGATTCACTCCTTTCACTTTGTCATAAACCAGCTCCAGTCTGTTCTCTCCGTGATTTTCCACAATTTCTTTGATCTGAAAATCTTTTACAAACACCAAAGTTTTTACACAAGACAACATCTTGAAGATTTCTTCCCTGCTGTAGTCACTTGCCCACTTGCAATAATCCGCCAGCTTATCCAACGCGCCTGCCGCATCCGCGCTGTGGATCGTCGTCATCCCGGTACAACCGGACAATGCGGCACTGATAAAATACAGGGCTTCCTCTCCCTTTATCTCACCAATGATCATATGGTCAATATCCATAAGCAAGCCGTTTATCACCAACTCCTTTAGCCCATAGCGAACCTCTATGTGCTGAAACATCATATCCGGATGCCTACTACTGAATAATTCCTCATTCTCCTGAACCACCAGTACAGACTCCTCATCCGGAATTTCATCCAGCAACGCATTCAGAAGATAGGTCTTACCGGATCCGTTTTTGCCACATATGATCAGGTACCCTTCTTTGCGTCTGCGGCACAGATATTCTGCCAGTTTTCCATCCATCATTTGCATGGCAATAAGGTCCTTCACTGTTTTCTTTTCCTTGGGTATTTTTCTGATATGAAGATAGGGTTCGCCAGTGCTATTGATGGAACCCATAGAGATGTCAAAACGATAAATGAACTCTTCGCTACTGTCCTTGTCTGTAAAAGTCTGGATCGCATTTGCCTTGCCGGTATTCACACCATTCTTGACCGCGATCATTTCCACGAACCCTCTGAAATCCTCTGCGGACCAAAAAGAAATGCGAGTTCCCTTTCTTTTGCCCAACTGTTTGATCCGTACATTGTTCCAAGCCAAAACCTTGATGTCAGAGATGTCTTTAGCTTTCATCACATCCGTCAATACGTGAAAGCCAAAAATATAATTTTCAATATAAATATCAAAATGTCTTATCTTTTCCTCCGAGATCCTATATACACGTCTGATATATTCATTGATCTCCTTCAGAAATTTATCGGGATTTTTTTCAGCCAGCTGTTCCTCCAGCCTTATCCCGGTACGAGAATGCAACAGATCATCCCTTATCTTCAAGTACAGTTCCTTTTCAGGCATACTTTCATAAAGGTTCTCCGGCGCATTATCTTTTTTTCCAAGCTGCATTCCTTCACCTCTTACTTATTAAATTTTTTGATTTGTTGGATCGCTTTACGAAAGGGCAGAATTTTCCCAAAAGCAAAACATATTCTTTGTTATAATAAAATGGATTCCCTGCGCTGAAATTGAAATGCGCAAATTGATGATATAAGACCCTGTGCAAATGATGTTTCAGACCTTGTATCGCACTTGGTAAAGTTTATTATAATCACTTTTTCAAAAATTGCAACTACTTTTTTTGTTTTTTTGATAATTTTTTTCGGCACATATGCAACAGGGAGATTCCGTCACAACAGAATCTCCCTGTCCTGGCCCGCGCCAATCCTTGTTGTATAGATCACCTTTTTCTCTTTGTCGATGGTCACGACATCGAATAAAAGCTCTGTTTTATCTCCATCTATCCTTGGCACTTTGTATTGATACATGATCACATTGCCCGTATAGATGATGGGCACGCCTGTTTGAGAACGCTCCTCAAAATCCGCATGATGATGCCCTGCAAAGCAGGCGAGTATATTTCCTCTTTTGTATTTTGAAAAGTCTGCGCACACACAAACCTCAAATTCATTTTTAAAATAAGTTCTCTTCAGATCCCGGCCGCTGCGGTATGCATCAATGATATCCCCTATCACTTCAAGATATCTAAGCTCCCTATCTCTCTGCACTTCTCCTTGGCACCACCTGGGGAAAGCATGGGCGGTAATGACTATATCCCACCCCTCTTCCGGAGGCACCAGCGCCTTATCACAAAGCCAGTTGATTTGATCTTGGGACAATGCAAAAAGATGCTGTTTTGTATAATTGAATTTTCCCTTTTCATCCACAGAATAGGGTATGTCGTTTCCATCAAGGAAAATATATCTTACCTTCTGTTTTTGATCATCCCAGTAATAATAGAGTTCCTGTCCAACCACGTCAAACTCCGCCCCAAGGGACGGCAGGTGACTGTAAAACTCATCATAAAGTTCCTCTGCGCTCAAGTGATGTGTGGACACTTCACTTTCGATGCACAAGTCCCAGATGGAGTTGTCATCATGATTTCCGTTAACCGGAAACCATTTTTCATCTTTCAGATATTCCCTTAAGGCCCGATAATTCCTAAGTTTATAATCTTTGGTGCCATCATTGACATAATCACCGCCCAGAATCATCATTTCAATCCCAGTCTCTTTTTTAATATCCTGATAAGCGTTCATCAGCCGCCTTGTTCTTATATCATGATTAGCCGTGACCGAATAATGCAGATCTGTCATGAATACAAAAGAAACTTGATCGTCCTTATGGATTTTCTTCAGTCTTTCGATTGCCCGGGCAACATTCTCCATAATATATTCAGGATAGGTACTTTCAGAGGAAAGTGCTGGGGAAATATAGCCAAAATTCACATAGCCGGCTTTAATAAAATCTTCTTTTGTCATCCTTGTTTACTCCTTTTTCTCAATACCAACGCCACAAGAATGCATGCAACAATTCCGATCCCATAAGGTATGGCATACAAAAACGCTACCCATGCAGGAGCACTATGTCCGTACTCGGCTCCCCGTTGCATTTGACAGAAATTGTAAGCAACCACTGCACACATCACATTACTAAGTAAAATTGCTAATAAAATAAATATATTACTGATCTTCTTCATAAGGTTCCCTCCTATCTCTTTTTGCCTTTTAGGAGTATCCCTGCACCCACAATGATGGCCACAACACATGCCATCAAAACTATTCCATTACCATCGACCACTATCACGGAGGAGCCATGGATCTGATTCGACGCTTCCGGACTAAAGATTGAAAGCAATCCCCAAATGATCATAGCAACAATACCCGCAATACAAATGATTATGCCCGCTATCATTTTAGGTTTCTCTTCTGTGGTGCTGTCTGCTGTTTTTGCCTTGTCCTCTTCACCGTCTTTCAAAAGGTAGTCCAAAGACACTCCAAAATAATTGCTTATGGTAATCAACTTCTCGCTCTCCGGGACCGCTGTTCCTGATTCCCATTTTGAAATAGCTTGTCGTGACACATGTAACTGCTCTGCAAGTTGCTCCTGCGAAAGACCGCTGTTTTTTCGTAGCTTAAATAGTTTTTCCGATAACAACTTTGCCCCTCCTTTCACTTAAAGCATACTTAAATGGATGGTAGAACTCTATACACAAACATAAGCATTTTCGCTACCACCGGTAGCAACCACTATATTAATACAATCCGGCAGATGATCACATGCTTAATATGGCCAACAGGGAATCCATCTATATAACCGAATTTTGATGCGATGTTTCAGTGGAATTCCCTTTTATCTTCCTCTTTTAATATACCACTCCAACGATTAGTTCGGTAGCCTTTTTTGAATATAATAGATATATCCTTTCTATAAAAAAACTGCTACCATCCTATATATAAAATACCCTGACATACAAAAAGACATCATTACCTATTTCACAATAAATAATGATGTCTTAGATTTTTACTTATCCAAAGATTTCATCGTCGGGAACAACAACACATCCCTGATCGCCGGTGAATTAGTCAGTAGCATTACCAGTCTGTCTATACCGTAACCGATACCACCTGTAGGAGGCATACCGATCTCCAGTGCGTTCATGAAATCTTCGTCGGTGGTGTTGGCTTCTTCGTCACCTGCTGCCAGTGCAGCCTCCTGGGCTTTGAAACGCTCTCTCTGGTCGATGGGATCGTTCAATTCGGAGTAAGCATTGCACATCTCGCGGCCATAGATAAACAACTCAAAACGCTCTACATAGTCCGGCTTGTCCGGCTTTCTCTTGGTCAGAGGGGAGATTTCCACAGGATGATCCATCACAAAAGTAGGCTGAATCAGGTGTTCCTCCACGAACTCTTCAAAGAACAGATTCAGGATATCGCCCTTGGTATGACGAGCCTCGTAGTGCACATCCTTCTCATCTGCAAGCTTCTTGGCTGCTGCCGTGTCGGGAATCTCGTCAAAATCAATGCCTGTATATTTCTTCACTGCCTCAATCATGGTCAAGCGCTCAAAAGGCTTGCCCAGATCGATCATGTGCTCCGCATAAGGAATCAAGGTGGTGCCGCAAACTTCCTGTGCCACATGACGGAACATATTCTCTGTCAGGTCCATCATGCCGTAGTAATCGGTGTATGCCTGATACAGCTCCATCAGAGTAAACTCCGGGTTATGCCTGGTGTCCAGGCCCTCGTTTCTGAACACACGGCCGATCTCATACACTCTCTCCAGGCCGCCCACGATCAATCTCTTCAGGTAAAGTTCCAAGGAAATACGCAGTTTTACGTCCTCGTCCAGTGCATTGTAGTGGGTCTCAAAAGGTCTGGCTGCTGCGCCGCCTGCATTGGAAACCAGCATGGGGGTCTCCACTTCCATAAAGCCCTGACCGTCCAGGAATTTACGGATCTCACTGATGATCTTAGAGCGCTTTACGAAGGTTTCCTTTACATCCTGATTCATGATCAGATCCGTATATCTCTGTCTGTAACGAATATCTGTGTTAGTCAGTCCGTGGAACTTCTCAGGCAGGATCTGCAGACTCTTGGAGAGCAGAGTTACTTCTGCCGCATGGATGGAGATCTCTCCGGTCTTGGTTTTAAATACTTCGCCTTTGATACCTACGATATCACCCACATCATATTTCTTGAAATCTGCATAGGATTCCTCACCGATAGAGTCTCTTGCCACGTAGGACTGAATATTCCCCTGTAAGTCCTGTACATTACAGAAAGAGGCCTTACCCATAACACGTTTCTGCATGATACGGCCTGCCACAGAGGCAATCTGGCCTTCCAACTGTTCAAAGTTATCCTTGATCTCCTGGCTATGGTGGGTTACATCATATTTGGTGATCTGAAAGGGATCCTTGCCCGCTTCCTGCAGATTGGCAAGTTTATCCCGGCGCACCTTTAAAAGTTGATTGATATCCTGTTCCTGTACATTTTGTGTGTTTTGCTGTGTATCTGCCACTGTCTTCTCTCCCTTAATTCGAGCGCTGAATCTCCAGCACCTTATATTTCATGGTACCTGCCTGTGTCTCTACTTCCGCAATCTCACCGACCTTTTTGCCGATCAGTGCTTTACCTACAGGACTTTCATTAGAAATCTTGCCCTTCAGGCTGTTTGCCTCCGTGGAACCCACAATTTTATAGTCCAGTTCTTCATTGTAATCCATATCTAAAATGATCACTCTGCATCCGATATTGATGGTCCCCAGATCCACTTCATCCTCTACCACCACTTCTGCATTTTTCAGGATCTTCTCCAACTCCTCGATGCGGGCCTCGATATCTCTCTGCTCATCCTTGGCTGCATCATACTCGGCATTCTCAGATAAATCTCCCTGTTCTCTGGCTTCCTTGATTTTTGCCGCTACTTCCTTTCTCTTAAAGACCTTCAGCTGGTGCAGCTCATCCTCGTATTTTCTAAGCCCCTCGTAGGTCAATATGTTTTTCTTTTCTCCCATTTTTAATACCCTTCCTATTTTTGATTCTTCCCCATATATTGTTATATCTTATAATTTGTAACGACACGTTGCCTAGATTAACGTGTGTTATTATACTGAATTTTAAGGTCAGTGTCAAGCAAAGTATCTGATTTCTTTATCCATTTATACCAGTTCCTCTCCCTGAGAAAACGTTTGATATCAAAATAAGCCACCTTGTGCGCTCCCGCACAAATTTTCCGGTTTTCACTCCCAATATCCGTGCTAAGCCACATACTGCCTTCCGGAATTAGATCCGGAGAAACCTGGTAGTTTTCTCTACCGGCCACAACCAGTAGCTTTTCACCCCGATAATGATGCCCGCCAAACTCCGTAACTACATCCAATAAAAATCCATATTCCTCTGACAACTCTTCCGCCACGTCCTGCCATTTTTCCGGCTGTTTTGTTATCACGCCCAGATACTTGGTGACCGGAGCAAAATGGCGTATCATTTCTTCTGCATCCATCTCCCGATCCTGTAAAATAAGCAGACCATCAAAGTCCAAGTGATAGTATGCCAGTAAAAACAAAATCCATTCCAAACTCAGAGGCTCTGTTCCACGCTCTAACATGCAAGCCGCCTCTTCATCAGGCACATAGTATACATTTCGGCTCTCCTGGGGAATATCCAATCCATCCAAATAGGTGCTCAGAGCCTTGCCTGTCCACCTTTTTTTCCCTTTTTCAAACAAAGGCAGAAAAACCTGTATCCTGCTGAAAACAATGTTTTCTTCTATTGTATTCTCCCTTCGAACATCATAGCACCACTTTCTCTTTTTTCGGCCGGATGCATGGCTGCTTACATAAAAAAAGACGACTGTCATAGTTTCCATTGATTATTCCTCCAAAGGAACATATGCTGTCGTCTTCTGATTTATACTTACACCTCCGGAAAAATCTGTTCCAGCCCTTTAAGCAGTTCCCCCATGGTTTCCATGGTATTGATCATCCCCCGAAATCTGGCCGAATGGGGATAGCCTGCCGTATACCAGGATATGTGTTTACGCATTTCCCGCACTGCGGTGTATTCTCCTTTGACTTCCTGTAAAAGTCCGGCATGTTTTTGAATCATTCTTTTTACTTCCGCAGGGGATGGTCCCTCCGGTACTTTCCCGGTCTCTAAATATTCTGTGATCTGGCTGAATATCCAAGGATTTCCCTGGGCTCCCCTGCCTATCATAATCCCGTCGCACCCGGTCTGTTCCAACATCTGCACGGCTTTCAAAGGACTGGTTATGTCTCCGTTGCCGATGACAGGGATGCTGACCGCTTCTTTTACCCGGCGGATGATCTCCCAGTCTGCTGCTCCGCTGTAATACTGCTGCCGGGTACGCCCATGCACCGCTACAGCCGCCGCTCCTGCACATTCAGCAATCTTGGCTATCTCCACTGCATTCACATGGTCTTCATCAAACCCCTTGCGGATTTTTACTGTCACAGGCTTTTTGATGGCCCTGGAAACCTTGGATACAATAGCTTCCACTTTCTTAGGATCTTTCATCAAAGCAGATCCCTCCCCGTTGCCTACTACCTTGGGCACGGGACATCCCATATTGAGGTCTAAAATAGCAAAGGGTCTTTCTTCTATTTGGGCAGCCACCTCTGCCATCAGTTCCGGCTCACTGCCAAAGAGCTGCAGGGACACCGGCATCTCCTCCGGCCGGATCTCCATCAGTTCCTCCGTATTGCGGTTGTGGTAATGAATTGCCTTGGCACTGACCATCTCCATGCACAAAAGTCCTGCTCCCTGTTCTTTGCACAGCAGACGAAATGGCAGGTCCGTCACACCTGCCATGGGAGCCAAAATCACTTGATTATCCAAGGTCACATTTCCTATCGTCAGCTTACTCATCTTCTTACTCACTTACTCAACCACAGTTTTTTTCATAAATAATCCGCAGACCTTCCAAGGTCAAAGCCGGATCGTAAATATCAATGGTATCCGTCTCATCCGCAATGGTTCTGCCCAGACCTCCGGTTGCCACCACTTTCAGATCCTGAAGGCCGGTTTCTTCTTTTACTCTCTTGATAATATATTCGGTCTGTCCAATCTGCCCGTACATCAGACCCGCCTGCATACTGCTGATGGTCTCCTGGGCCAGTATGGACTTAGGCTTTTTGATCTCGATCTTTGGCAGCTTTGCTGCTTTCTCCCAGAGTGCTTCCGCACTGATACGGATACCGGGTGCAGTGATCCCCGCCGAAAAACTGCCATCAGCAGTCACCAGATCATAGGTGGTCGCAGTACCGAAATCCAGCACCAGCACCGGTCCCCCATATTTTTCATAGGCAGCTACCGCATCCACAATTCGGTCTGCACCGATAGATCTGGGATTCTCTGTTGTGATCTTGATGCCTGTCCGGACACCGGGGCCTACCACCAGTGGTGTAACTCCCAAGTATCGCACGATACCGCCTGTCAGGGAATGCATCACATCCGGCACCACGCTGGAGATGATACAACCTTCAATCTGATCCATATCCACTTCTTTTGTCTTCAGAAGATCCATCAACAAAATACCGTACTCATCTGATGTCCTGGGCATTTTGGACATGATACGAAAAGTGGCCTTTAACTCCTTGCCTGCATAGACACCACAGGTAATATTGGTATTTCCCACATCTACTACAAAAATCATCTTCATTCCCCCATTTATTCTTCCAGAAGACTACTCATATCCTCGTGCAGCACAAAGGCGCGATAATATAAGCTAAGTGACTCCAACAGTTCCTGCCTCTTTCTGCGGACTTCCCCCACCAAAAGGCCACTGCCCACCTCATCATAATAGATATCGTCTTCCTCCGCATCTGTCTCCAGCACTACACTGCCATCCTGTTCAAAGACAATGGTAAAGATCCCGCCCACTTCCTCCGTAAACAGCACACAAATGATATGCAACTCATCCTTCACGGACTGTGGGATCCCATCGAAATCTTGATTAAAATAAAATTTTTGCTCATAGGCGTTTGCACCGCAGAGCACCACTCTTTTTTCTTCTCTGTCACACATATCCATACACTCCTCTGACGGAAACTTCTCCGGCATAGACAGACTGCACTGTACCGTCCTTAAGCTGTACCTGTAGTTCCCCTGTATCATTGATCCCCAGAGCAATACCGGCAAACTCTCCCGTCGGATCCAGCACCAGAACCTGCCGTCCTTTATTGATCAGATAACTTTCATAGGCCTGGCGCAGGTCCCTCATGTTTCCTTTTAGGCAGAACATTTCGTATAATATCTCAAAATGTTCCAGGATCCCGGCCAGCAGTGCCTCCCGCGTCACCTGATTTTCCACTTCATTTTCCAGAGAAGTGGCTTTCTCTGCCAATTCTCCTTCAAACTCTCTCCGGGCTACATTCACACCCACACCAATGATCACATGGTCAATCTCGTCATTCCGGGCCTGCATCTCTGTAAGGATACCTGCCACCTTTTTGCCATTTAATACCATATCATTGGGCCATTTGATCCAAATCTCATGACCTGTCACTTCCCCCAAAGCCTTCCCCACGGCCAAAGCCATCACAAGGGTCAACATAGAAGCCTTCCGGGCAGGGAGCTTTGGATACAGCAGAAGCGTGAAATATAGGTTTTCTCCGGGCGGAGAATCCCACTGTCTCCCCCTGCGGCCTCTGCCTGCCGTCTGCTTATCTGCCAATACCACACTTCCGTGCCGGGCTCCCTGGGCCGCCAATTCATGGGCCTTCACATTGGTGGAATTAATGCTTTTATAATAATACACCGACTTTCCTGCCCACTTTGTATAAACCTGGCTGGGAAAGCTGCGCTCCCATTTGATTTTACCCATTTTTTATAAAGTTGCAGCCATCACTGCTTTGATGGTGTGCATACGGTTTTCTGCTTCATCAAATACAATAGACCTGTCTGACTCAAACACTTCATCTGTCACTTCCAGTTCTGTCAGACCAAACTTCTCGCCCACTTTGGCTCCGATCTCAGTCTTCCAGTCATGATAAGCAGGCAGACAGTGCATAAACTTTGCCTGGGGACCTGCATTTTCCATGATCTTGGCATTGACCTGATAGGGTGACAGTTCCCGGATTCTTTCTTCCCATACTGCATCCGGCTCACCCATGGATACCCACACATCTGTATATACCACATCTACACCCTTGGTTCCGGCCATGGCATCCTCCGTCAAAGTGATGCTGCCGCCGGTAACTGCCGCGATCTCCCGGCACTGTTCCACCAGCCCGGGCTCCGGAAAATATTTTGCAGAAGCGCAGGCCACAAAATGCATGCCCATCTTGGCGCAAGCTACCATCAGAGAGTTGCCCATGTTATATCTGGCATCACCCATATAAGCCAACTTGATTCCCTCTAAACGTCCAAAGTGTTCCCGGATGGTTAATAAATCTGCCAACATCTGGGTAGGATGAAACTCATTGGTCAGTCCATTCCACACAGGCACATCCGCGTACCTGGCCAGAGCCTCCACCATATCCTGCCCATATCCTCGATATTCAATACCGTCAAACATACGACTCAGCACTCTGGCTGTATCCGCCATGCTTTCCTTCTTACCAATCTGAGAACTGGAAGGATCCAGATAAGTGGTACCCATCCCCAGATCGTGAGCCGCCACCTCGAAGGAGCAGCGTGTTCTCGTACTGGTCTTTTCAAAGATCAAAGCCACATTCTTGCCCCGCAGTGTGTCCACAGGGATGCCCTGCTTCTTTTTCTGCTTTAATTCTGCTGCCAGATCCAGCAAATATGTAATCTCCTCCGGAGTAAAATCCAATAATTTCAAAAAATCTCTGCCTTTCAGGTTCATAATAACGTCTCCTTCCGTACTGTATTTTTTAACTATACTTCATAATACGCCATAATTCAAGCCCGGAAATACCGGATCAACTTTTTCCTTCCGTCTTTTTGCAAAGCAGAACCGCAACCACCACTGCACTCACACCGGCAACCAGCTTGCCCACCAGGACCGCCGGTACATAGGAAGCATTGAAGGAAAGGGTATAAGCCAGATGATCCACCAGCAGCGCGGTAGCAGAAACCGCAAAAGCAAAATTCAGCACGATTCCCTTCCGGTCCATTCGATTCACCATCTCAAAGGTCGTCAGCACATTTCCAAGTGTTGCCAACAGCCCCAGGGCAGCGGTCTCATTGATCCCCATCAAGCAGCCAAGTTTCTTCAGGAGCCTACCAAACACCTTGCTCAGCACATGAATCAGCGGAAACGCACCAGCCATGATACAAGCTATATTGATCACGATCTTCATAGCATTTTCCATAGTGTCAGTATAAGGGATCACTTGTCGACCGGTTAGAAACTCGATAATGCCTGCCACCAGTCCGATCAAAATGATCAGGCGGATCACCCAGCCTACACCGCCCAGGATCTTAACTGTAACATTTTTAAACTTCAAAAGGCCAAAGGCAATCACTCCCGCAAAAATCACCAGCGGAATCAGATTGATCAGAAGCGGCACAAAAGGTATCCCCACCATCAGGCCGGATACCAAGCATCCCAACGGGATCGTCACAATACCGCACAGTATACCGAATAAGGTATCCTTGTGATGTTTCGGATCCACCATCTGCAGTGCACAGGGAATGACAAAAGCCACGGTGCACCCCATCATAGCGGATACAACCATAGCATTATACATGCCCATCTGGGGATCTCTGGCCAGTTCCACCGCAAGAGGCGCACCGCCCATATCATTGGCCAGTAACATCGCAGGTACTATGGAAAAATCTAAAAATTCCGGCACGCTTCCTGCAACGTCGCTGAAAAGATGTGCGATCAGCGGAGCCATGATCAGCATACCTGTCATGGAAATGGTCAGAGGGCCCAGCATCATCATACCCCGGTCAAACTCCTTTCCAAGGCCAAGCCTGC
This sequence comes from Lachnospiraceae bacterium, assembly GCA_015056865.1. GTDB lineage: Bacteria > Bacillota > Clostridia > Lachnospirales > Lachnospiraceae > Acetatifactor. Next base: position 25,324 of record SVFM01000007.1, on the reverse strand, counting down.
TCCCTGTCACCTTATCTATTGCGGCAATTACCGCAAATCCTATCATCACATATGTAATAATCTGCATGTCACAACCTCCATCAAGATACCTACTACTATACTTTACAACTTTGAAAATTGCAAGAGCAGAAATTACCGCTCGCGTTTCTACCGAAAAACTCTTTACTATACTTCCAAATGTGATATATTTATAAATAAAATATGATTGACTCCGGAGGAACTACTATTATGTTTTGCTCAAACTGTGGAAAAGAAATTGCAGATACAACCAGATTCTGCCCCTACTGCGGCTACCAGCATGCCGGGGCTGCCCCTAGTACCCAGGCCTCAGTCGTCGCTGCTCCTGACAGCCAGCCCGTGCAGGCAACGCCGGCTAAAAAGCGCTCTAAAAAATGGCTTTGGGGAGTTTTCGCCGCTGCTGCTGTGGTAATCATCGCAGTTGTATGCGTCGGTTTTCTTTTCTCTGATTCCGAAATAACCTTCCAGGATCCGTTGGTGGAAAGGTGTGTTCGCCTGACTTTGGATAAGGGTGCGGATGAACCCATTACCAAGAAGGAATGTGCTGCCATCGAGGAGCTGTTGATCGACTGCGATCTGGATATCTCAGGTACCCTGAATTTGGTCACCGCAAGCTGGGATGCAGCAAACTATATTGACCTGTGTGACCTGCAGTACCTGACAGGCCTGAAGGAGCTTGTCATTGACAATCACGTTTCCCGCGACATGCTGGTCAATCTGGACGCCATGTCCCACTGCCGAAAGCTGGAAAAGCTGACCATGCAATATAATCCCTCGGAAAATTACCATGACGGAGCACTTCCCATGGGATATAAATATCTGGCAGAAATTATAGCGCAATTGCCGGAACTGGAGGAACTGGATCTGGGTTATATGGTGGCAGAGGAACATCAGCAATTACTTATGGGGGACAATACAAAGCTGGAAATTGTAAACGATTCCGATCCCTTTATGGTGCTGCAAAATACAAGTACCTTTTATCCGGCAGACATGAACAGCTACCTGAATGGTTGGTCCTATGCCTACAACGAGGACAGCACCCATAGCCGCACACTCCACGTGCGCATTGGTGATCAGGATGAGCTGGAGGAATTTCTGGACACCCTTCCGAGGAAAACAGAGGACATTTGTATTTATTACAGTGGAGAATCTCTTGACCTGGAGCCTGTGTCAGATTTTAAACATCTTAAGACATTGACGATTGTCTGCCCCTTTAGAGTTTATTCCTACGGAGACACTCGGCTGAAAAATCTGGATGCCCTTGCGGAAAATAAAGAATTGTTTTCCCTGAATCTGTGCGGTGTGAACGGAGACTTTGAAGAAATTGGTTCTTTAACACAACTGAAGGAACTGTCCCTTTCCTTCTGCCTATTTGAAGATACGGATTTTCTTAAAAGTCTGACCAACCTGAGAGAATTGTCCTTTACCATCAATGACTATTGCGATCTGCTGGATTACATAAAGGACAATGGAGACCGACATGAAGCCCTGAGCTTTTTAAGAATCTATACCTTGAATGACACCATGACATACAAGGGACTTGCAGCACTTCCGAATCTGGAAACACTGTCCCTCTATTCCGATATCAGCACCATGAAATATATTGCGCAATGCTCCAAGCTAAAGCATTTTTCATTTGAAACCGCAGGGAAGGATAGGCTGGATCTCAGTGACCTGACTCAACTGGATGCACTGGAATACTTGTATATCAATCAAATGAATAGACCGGAACCTCTGGAAGGCGTAGAGGAAATACTGGCACTTCCCAATATGACCAGCCTTACCTTGCCCACGGTAGCTTTTACAGAAGAAAATGAATACAAAGTTATGAACAGCTGGATCGACGCTGCTGTAAAAAATGCTTCCGTTTCCTATCTGATGATGAACCGCAGGCTCTTCCACGACATGACCTTAAACGGGCAGGACATACACGAAATGCTTGATATCAACAAATTGTACGATGCGCAGATTATCTGTGGCGGCTATGATCTGTCACTGATAAAACTGCCAGGGAAATACTCTACGATCGACGATGTATTCCAAGCTCACAAAACAGAGGAATAAACCCAACAAGAGGCAACGGATCAAAACTCCGTTGCCCCTTATCTATCCTCTGAATTTACTACGCCAGAAAATATTACTTCTCAGCAACCTCACGGAATGTAGTTGCCAGACTGGCAATACCCTGCAGATCTGCGGGAAGCAGGATCTTCGTAGCCTGACCGTCAGCCGCCTTCTCAAAGGCCTCCAGACTCTTCAGCTTCAGTACTGCTTCATCCGCACCGGCCTCTTTCAGCATCCTGATACCGTCTGCATTTGCCTGCTGCACTTTCAATATAGCCTCTGCCTGGCCTTCTGCCTCTTTGATCATCTTTTCCTTCTGTGCCTCTGCACGCAGGATAGCAGACTGTTTCTCAGCCTCCGCACGCAGGATAGCGGATGCCTTCTCACCTTCTGCCTGAAGGATCTGCGCCTTCTTCTCACCCTCTGCCCTGGTTACCGCTTCACGCCTCTCACGCTCTGCCTTCATCTGTCTTTCCATGGCATTCTGAATTTCTGCAGGAGGAATAATATTTTTCAGTTCCACACGGTTAACCTTGATGCCCCAAGGATCCGTTGCAATATCCAGAGCTGCTCTCATCTGGGTATTGATGGTCTCACGGCTGGTCAGGGTCTCATCCAATTCCAGATCACCGATGATATTACGCAACGTAGTCGCTGTCAGATTTTCAATGGCCATCATGGGGTTCTCCACACCGTAAGTAAACAGCCTGGGATCCGTGATCTGATAAAATACAACCGTATCGATCCGCATGGTTACGTTATCCTTTGTAATAACCGGCTGGGGCGGGAAATCGGCCACCTGTTCCTTCAGATTTACTCTCCTGGCCACTCTGTCAAAGAAAGGAATCTTCACATGAACACCCACAGACCAGGTAGCCTGATAAGCGCCTAAACGCTCCAGGATATACGCCTGCGCCTGGGGAACCACCTTAATACAAGACGCCAAGATCAATAACAATACAATAACTAATGCTAAAACAATCCACCACATATCAAACATAGTCATACCTCTCTTTCTATTTTATTTACTACATTTGTTTTTCTTCCACCATCAGTTTTACGCCGTTTATCTCCCGGATGTAAACCACTGCACCTACAGGAAGCTTTACGGCATCGTCCAGACTTCTGGCGGACCATTCCTGACCGCCTACGGTAACCTGACCAATCCCCTCCAGATTGTCAATTTCACTGATAACAATGGCCTGCTTGCCAACAAGACTCTCTACATTTGTTTTTACCCTGGCCTTGTTGAAATATTTTACCGCCACCGGCCTGGTAAAGAACAGCAACGCCAACGACACCAGCACAAAAAGAGTGATCTGCAACCATATGGGACCGCCAAGCAATGCCGCTACAGCCGCCACCAGTGCACCTCCGGCAAACCATACTGTGGTCAAAGCCATTGTCACAAACTCAATGATGATCAGGATTACCAATAGTATCAACCACCAGATACTCATATCATCTCCCCTTTCTACCTTTCTAAATCATCATGCATTTACATCTTTATTTTACTATATATATGCTGTTCTATCAATATTTTTATTCGCACGATAAATATCTCTAACGTGCACAGGGTGTCTCCTGGCGGAGACACCCTGTCAATTGCTCTCAAATTTTAATGAAATACATGATTGCCGATCACAAGACCTTTTCTGCCGTCATTTCTTCTAAAATAAGTCATATCACCCACATTAGAAACACCGGACAGCGCTTCTTTGGCCGCCTTGTAACAGCTATCATAAATCTTTCCGGACTCCAGGACTTCGTCCAACCGGCCGCTCATAGCAGGTGAAAACTGCCCTGCAGCATAAATAACATCGTGAATGTTATCGGGGAAACGGCTGCTTCTGACACGATTCATTACCACTGCTCCCACAGCCACTTGCCCCTCATAGGACTCTCCTCCGGCCTCACAGTGGATGATCGCCGCAAGCAGCGTCAGAGTATCCTCGTCCACAGTATATTCGCTAAACTTTTTATATCGCTTTGCCTCCATCTCCGCAGCTTCACGCGCTTTGATCTCATCCAGCGTTTCACCCGCATCGACCCGCCAACCCAGATCCAAGTACTCTGCAAGCACGTAGCCATCTTTACCTTCGTAGCTTATGCAGACCCACTCACTCTCACTTACGTACAGAACTTCTACTTCATAATTCAGCGGAATCCTGCCAAGGATCTGTGCCTCCATACCGGGCTGTTGCCGTACATTGAGCACCTGAGTATTCACCTTACCTGTGGTAACACCCACCTTTTTCGCAAGCGTTTCAGCCTCTTCTCCAAACAGAAGATACTGATCACTTGCCCAACCTACCAGATTGCCGGACTGCAATTTGGTCCAGCCATCCTTTCTCTCCAAAATGGTGCCGCCGCAGTCCTTATATAACTTCCCGACCTTCTTTGCTTCAGAATTCGGTTCTTCTCTCACATTCAGCACCTTAGACACATTCGCCATGACTAATGTACTGTCTTCTTCCTCTTTTTCGGCGATGGGCTCCAATTGTAATTCCTCTGCTGTTACAGTGATCAGCTCAGAAGAATTCATGACAGTGGGATCAATGATTGCTGCCACGCCTCCATTCAGAAGATCCAGGTAAGCACTGCTGCTGGCTTCTGCTGCTATGTCCGCCTGCACAAGACTAACCAGCCCAAGAATCAGGCTAAGGACAGACAAAAGCAGCTTTCTGCTTCTTGCCATATGATTTACCTCCGCAACTTCTTAAAATTAGGATTCTACTTATATTGTATCCCATAAATTAAGAATATTACAAATTTGTTAAATTTGTTACGGTGGCTATCATATCAAATGTTTTTTACTTTGTCAAGTTTTTCATACAAAAGTGTTTTTACAGCCTCTTTGACTTCTCAATGCAGGCCTCCATGGCTTCCATGACTGCGCTGCGCATACCAAGCCTCTCCAAAACCTTCACTGCTTCAATGGTCGTTCCTCCGGGGGAACACACCATGTCCTTTAATTCTCCCGGATGTTTCCCGGTCTCCAGCACCATTTTGGCACTGCCAAGCACCGCCTGGGCTGCCATTTCATAAGCCTGCTTTCTGGGCATCCCGCCGGCTACCGCGGCATCCGCCATGGCTTCAATAAACATAAATACGTAGGCGGGAGAACTGCCACTGACACCTACCACCACATCCATCAGACTTTCCGTCACTTCATTCACAGTTCCAAAAGAACCCAACCAGCCGGCTACCAAGGCTTTCTCCTCTTGAGAAACCAGAGTATCTGCACACATAGCTGTGCAACCTTCCCCTACCAAAGCGGGAGTGTTGGGCATACAACGGATCAACTTTATGGGTCTGGCAAAGCGTTGCCCGATCCATTCCATGGTCTTGCCGGCCACGATACTGATGAGCACCGTATTTTCAGAGATCACATCCTTAATCTCCCGGATCACTTCCTCCAAATAAACCGGTTTCACAGCCAACACCAAATAATCCGCCTGCCCGGCCACTACTCTATTGTCTGTATAAGTAGTGATACCGTATTGGCCGGCGGCCTTATCAGCCACCATCTGCACTTTATCTGCTCCTATGATCTCTTCCCGGGAAGCCACTTCCTTACGTAACATGCCCCCAATAATAGCTGTTGCCATATTGCCCAGCCCGATGAAACCTATTTTCATATCTTTCTCCTTTTGCGTCATCAAATATGACGTTGTCTGTGTGCTTCGTAAACCAAGAGACCGGCACTGATGGCTGCATTCAGGGATTCTACCTGCCCCTCCATGGGTATCTTCAGGTAGCAGGCTGCACGCTCTGCCGTTTCCTGTTTTAAGCCATTGCCCTCATTTCCGATCAAAAAGGCTGTGCCTGTCCGAAAATCCATGTCACTATAATATGTTTTTCCTGCCAAATGGGCGGCATAAACACAAATCTGCCTCTCCCGCAGAGCATCCAACACCCCTCCCAGATCCTCTGTATAAATATGAGGCACCCGGTAAATAGAGCCCATGGTAGCCCGAATGGTCTTGGGATTATAGATATCCACCGTCTCCCGGCTCATGATCACACCATCCACACCCGCACCTTCCCCGGTGCGCAGGATGGTCCCCAAATTACCCGGATCCTGCAGATCCTCCAGGATCAACAACAGGGGGTTTTCCTTTTTCAGCATATTCTCCAAAACATATTCCGGCCGTTTCATCACACACAGGATCCCCTGTGGGGTACTGGTATCAGATATTTTGGCAAAAACCTCCCCGGACACTTCCTCATATCCTGTCTGCACCAGCTTCTGCCATGCAGCCCGGGCTCTTTCATCCTCAGATTTTCTCAGGCGTTCCAACTCCTGTGTAGACACGTAAGTCTCCAGAATCCACTGTAGGGGTGCCTCCTGATACATGCGTATCCCCTCTGCAATGAAAATACCGCTCTTTTTTCGCTCTTTGGCTTTGCTCTGCCACTGGACCACCTGCTTGATACGTCCGTTTGACACACTGCTGATCATAAATCCGCCTTTATATAGACAGCAACTTGGCAATTTCAAAGGCATATTCAGAAATATCCTTTTTCATTGCCAGTGCATCCTCAATATCAAAATCAATGATCTCACCATTTTTGAAACCAACCGCCCGGTTGGTTTTGCCGGAAAGCAATAAATCTACCGCATATGCACCCATAATGGAAGCATAATAGCGATCCTTACAGGTAGGATTGCCCCCTCTCTGCATGTGACCCAGAATGGTGGCACGAGTCTCCATACCGGTAGCCGCTTCGATACGCTTGGCCATGGAATTGGAATGCCCGATTCCCTCCGCGTTAATGATGATATGATGCTTTTTACCCAATTTTCTCTTCTCTATAATATTGTTAACAATGGCCTGCTCATTGTAATCGTACCGCTCCGGAAGCAAGATATCCTCCGCACCATTGGCAATACCGCACCACAGGGCTATAAAGCCTGCATGTCTGCCCATAACCTCAATGATACTGCACCTTTCATGAGAGGAAGAGGTATCACGCACTTTGTCAATGGCCTCCATGGCAGTATTTACCGCCGTGTCAAAACCTATGGTATAATCTGTGCAGGCAATATCCAGATCAATGGTGCCCGGCAGTCCCACTGTATTGATACCCTGCCTTGCCAGTGCCTGGGCGCCTCTAAAGGAACCGTCACCGCCAATTACTACCAATCCGTCTATCTCATACTTCCTGCAAATTTCTGCAGCCTGTTTCTGCACTTCCGGCTCCACAAACTCCGGACATCTGGCAGTTCCCAGAATGGTACCGCCTCTCTGGATAATATCTGATACGCTGTGTGGATACATATCCACAATTTCTTCATTGATCAGGCCGCTATAGCCTCTCTCAATTCCTTTTACCTTTAATCCTCTGGCAAGTGCTGTTCTAACCACTGCACGGATGGCAGCATTCATTCCCGGTGCATCTCCGCCGCTAGTAAGTACAGCTATGGTTTTTACCTGTTCAGCCATGATGGTATCCTCCCATTTCTCCTGTCTTTTCGCTTTTGCTACTCATTTTAACCCTTTTACAAAACATTTTCAATCTTTTTTACTCTAATATGTCACTTTCACGCTGTCACTTCCGAATAATTCCTTTAATTTTCCAATCAAAGTCTCGCTGGCACAGACATTTCGGTTGGGTGGAAGCTCCTTTATCTGCTTGGTGCTGTTCAGGTATACAGTCACCCGGTCCTTTCCCTCGTACTCTGCAATGGTACCGTAGAGTGTTTTCTCCTGCTGCATATAAGTCTCCAGATCCGGGAAACGGATCCAGATCTTCTTGGGAATCTCATCAAAGCCCACCATTTTTTCGCAGATCAGCTTTCCGTCCTTCTCCTCCTCCACGGACACCCGGCCCTGGATGAACACCTTGGCATCCTCCGTGAGCAAGGAGGCATTTCTCTCATAATCTCTGGGAAATACCACTACCTCTACAGATCCCAACAGGTCCTCCAGCGTCAAAAAGGCCATAACCTTGTCATTTTTGGTATATTTAATGGTTTTGTCCGCTATAATGCCTCCAATGGTCACTTGGCTGCCGTCCTTTACCCGCACCTCACCGGTTTCTTCCTCCAAGGCAAAATCTGCGGTGGTGGCTGAGATCTTCTTACGCCACAAGGCCTCATACTCCTCCAGGGGATGTCCGCTGACATAGATGCCAAGCACTTCCTTTTCAAATCCCAGCCGCATCTCCTTGGAATACTCGCCCACATCGGGCAGTTTCATGCTAAACTCCTCTTTCTCCTCCTCAGATACAATATCAAACAGAGACATCTGGCCTTCCAGATTGCTCTTCTTATTCTTCTGGGCATGATCCATGATCTGTACGTAGACACTCATAAATTGCTTGCGAGTACCTCCCAGACTATCCAATGCCCCTGCTTTGATAAAGTTTTCCACGGCCCGTTTGTTCAGTTCCTTTTCAGCCAGGCGGGTAATGAAATCATTGATGCTTCCATACGCGCCTCTTTCCTGACGCTCCCTGACAATGGTGTTGATCATGGGCCGCCCCACACTCTTAATGGCAGTCAATGCATAACGTATGCAATCTCCATCCACAGAAAATCCGCTTTCCCCACGGTTGATATCCGGCGGCAAGATGGAGATCCCCATATTGCGGCACTCCATAATGTATTCAGAAACCTTCCCCGGATTATCGATCACAGAGGTCAAAAGGGCCGCCATAAATTCTACCGGATAATAATATTTCAACCAGGCAGTCTGATAAGCCACCACTGCATAACACGCAGCATGGGATTTATTGAAGGCGTACTTTGCAAAGTCCATCATATCCTCATAAATCTGACTGGCAACAGCCTCGGGAATACCGTTTGCCACGCATCCGGGAACGCCCTCTTCCTGATTGCCATAGATAAAATTGGCCCGCTCTTTTTCCATCACGGACTGCTTTTTCTTACTCATGGCACGGCGCACCAGGTCGCTTCGGCCCAGGGTATAGCCACCCAGATCCCGCACGATCTGCATGACCTGCTCCTGGTATACGATACAGCCGTAGGTCGGGGCCAGGATATGCTCCAGTTCGGGGCAAGAATAAGTGATGGAACCATGGTTATTCTTTCCCTTGATATACTTGGGTATAAAATCCATAGGGCCCGGACGATACAAAGAGATTCCGGCGATCACATCTTCCAGATTCTCCGGCTTTAACTCTTTCATAAAGCTTTTCATACCCGCACTTTCCAGCTGGAATATCCCTTCCGTGCGTCCACTGCCAATAGAAGCCAACACATCCTTATCGTTATAATCCAAGTGATCTACATCTATTTTTTTACCCGTATCTTTCGCAATCAGATCCACCGCATCCTTGATCACCGTCAGGGTACGCAGTCCCAGAAAATCCATTTTTAAAAGTCCCAGCTCCTCCAGGGTGGTCATGGTAAACTGGGTGGTGATGGAGCCGTCCGCCCCTCTGGAAAGAGGCACAAACTCATCTGCCGCCTCCGGGCAGATCACCACACCGGCGGCATGCATGGAAGTATGCCTGGGCAAACCTTCCAGCCGCTTACACATATCGATCAGCTTATGTACCTGCTCATCCCCCTCGTACAGCTTTCGCATCTCAGGGTTGATGTCCAGCGCCCGCTCCAAGGTGATATTCAGTTCATTGGGCACCATTTTGGCAACGCCGTCCACATAGGCATAGGGCAGATCCATCACGCGGCCCACATCCCGGATCACACCCTTGGCCGCCAAGGTACCAAAGGTAACGATCTGTACCACCTTGTCCGCCCCATACTTGCGCCCCACATAATCAATCACTTCCTGGCGACGTTCGAAGCAAAAGTCAATATCGATATCCGGCATGGAAACACGCTCCGGATTTAAGAAACGCTCAAACAGCAAACTATAACGCAGGGGATCGATATTGGTAATGGACAGACAATAAGCCACAATACTGCCTGCAGCGGAACCTCTTCCCGGCCCTACCGGAATATCATGCTCTCTGGCATAATTAATGAAATCCCACACGATCAAAAAATAATCTACATACCCCATCCGGCGGATGATACCCAATTCGTAATCCAACCGCTCCTTCAATGACTGGCCGGTGGTTCCCGCCGGCTTGCTGTGGTCCGCTCCATAACGCATGGTCAGGCCATCATAACACAATTTATTCAAGTAACTCCAGGAATCATACCCCTCCGGCACATCATACCGGGGCAGCTTTGTCACACCAAACTCAATGTCCACATGACACCTGTCCGCAATGCGCTGGGTATTCTCCACAGCCTCCCAGGCATAAGGAAAAAGCCCCTTCATTTCTTCCTCGCTCTTAACGAAATACTGCCCTCCCTCATAACGCATCCGGTCCTCATCGGACAGTTTCTTACCCGTCTGAAGGCACAGTAAAATATCATGAGATTCCGCGTCGTCCGCATAGGTATAATGCACATCATTGGTGGCCACCAGTGGAATATTGAGCTTTTTACTCATCTTCAAAAGCTCGGTATTTACCAGCTTCTGTTCCGGGATACCGTGGTCCTGCAGCTCCAGGAAAAAATTACCCTTTCCAAAACATTCTTCATATTTCAGCGCAGTCTTCTCCGCCTCACTGATCAGCCCCTTGGCGATAAAGCGCTGCACCTCACCTGCCAGACAGGCAGAAAGAGCAATGATCCCTTCATGATATTGTCGGAGCACTTCTATATCCACCCTGGGTCTGTAATAATATCCTTCCGTAAAGCCTTTACTGACAATCTTGGTCAGATTGGCGTAGCCCACATTGTTCTCCGCCAGAAGCACCAAGTGATAATACCGGTCCTCTCCCCCCGTCAGTTCCTTGTCAAACCGGGAGTTTGGTGCCACATAAACCTCACAACCCAAAACCGGCTTAATTCCCGCTTCCTTGGCTGCCCGATAAAAATCGATCACACCATACATCACGCCGTGGTCAGTAATCGCTGCGCTATCCATGCCCAGCTCCTTAACCCGCTTCACATATTCTTTTATCTTATTGGACCCGTCCAGCAGACTGTACTCTGTGTGAACGTGAAGATGTGTAAACGCCATAGGGTAGCCTCCTTGTTTTGAGCTTATCGTATAATATTATTATTTTACCATATCCCCCAAAGACTTTCTATAAAATTCGGTTAGAAATCGTAGGGATTTATGGGATACGCAAAAATCCAGCAGAAATGCTGGATTTTATATGTCGGTGGTTGGAGTTGAACGATTCCAACACCTCAAAAATACTGATTAATAGGGGATTCCTGCAACATTTTCATTTTTCTACACGGTTTCTGGACTTATAACATGGTATATAATACACTATTTATATTCAGTACATTATTATTTACAATAATGCTGGTTTACAAAACTTACAATTTCACTTATTAATAAATGTATACGCACTAATTCATCCTTCTGCTTGTCCATATCTTTTATAGTTGAATTGGCTAATATTAATAATTCATCTTCTAAATACAACGTCTTTTCTTTCAACAAACAATAAAAATCATTATTTGCATAAGCAAAGTACTTTGATTTCTTTATCATTTCCATCATTACTTGGTTTACATCTTTGTAGTTAGGCAGAAGCCTACCATTAGCACCAAAAGCTAATTTTGTTGCCACTGTTGGAATCTTTTCTAATAAGAACTCATGAAATATTTTTTCAAAATATATTGCTTGCAAATTTTGCGTATTCAGTTTCCTTTGAACAATAAGGGAATATACAGACAACATTACCGATAGTACAGATATGAATAACGCAAGCAACGCAATTTTATCTGTCACAGAAAGCGACAACATTTTTTTAATTATCTCTTCTAATCCGCCCATATTAAACACCATAAGTTTCTATAGACTCTTGAATTTTATTTGTAACATATTCATTCGGTGACGTAAGTTTCATGAGTTGTCTAGCTTTCTCATTGCCATACTTTTCACACAGCTCACTATAAAATCCCTGAATAAACGAACTTGCTATGTCTTCAATTACATCTGGAATAATTACACAAAATTCCTGCTCCATTGCTACTTGATTTTTCACTTGATTTTTGTACGTTTCTCTTCCAAATCGGTTCCCAGCCAAATTTGTAATCATTTTATCAAACGACAACTTAATTTCCTTCATTTTCTTTACCTTCTTTCCTTACTACTAGTGTAAAATTATATCCTGTTCCCATAAAATTAACGCTAGATCTCAAAAGAACTTCTTTACACGGCTCACAGTTAAGAAAATCATTTTCCTTATTGAAGCCTATCCAATTATCATCATTATATTCCAAAAACTCCGGTTCAAACCAAAGCCCCTGCTGCCCACTTAAAACATAGCAACTATGTGCCTCTGCCTTATCCTCTAATGACTTTATTAAAGCAGTTAAGCCTGTTCCTCCAGTAGTAGATTCATGTTTTCTTCCTGATATCTTATCTTGAAAAGATGTAATATTAAAAAAGTCTTCTTCGTTGTATCCTCTATCAGAAAAAAACTGTTTATGATTCTTGTATGCATTATTAACATTGTCGTATCTTGCAGCATTATTATATTCTTTTTTCAAAATTTTTCTTTTAACATCGTCACCCAATTGTTTATTTGAAAAATTTAGAATAACCATACTAATAACATAATAGTCGTTATCATCCCCCTTCTTTTTATATGTTGGATCAGATATAAAAATATCTGCCAGACAATCAGAATCCGAATGGTCACTAGCATTATCTACTAATTCTGAAATAACCTTAGAAATTTGTTTTCCATACTCTAAATCTATATCGTGAAATCTAAAGAATGTTTTTAAATCTCCCAGCAACACAGATGCTTGTTCGAGGTCACTAGCACTAATAATTCTTCTAAAATGATTTCTATTAAATATGCTTTTATATTTTTTCTCTATTTCCACTAAATTAAATTTATTTTGTATGAAGTGAACTATCATGCTATCCCTCAATCCCGGGGTATGAATAGTCGTTTCTACCTCATGTATTTTAACTTCAATTTCATATTTATTTTTCATCATTAACGTGTATAAAACACATTCAAATAAAACATAGGTGAACATATCTTGTGGTTTAAAAGTACCATTACATGTAAAAACTATTTTTTTACATCCGCTTTTATATATTTTTATAACGGCGCTTAAATCACTTAACATTTTTGCCAATTTGGAGCCATTCAATTTTCCATCAAATGTTACTTTAACAATACCGCCTCTTTGCAGAGGAATTACATTTTTAATCTTTTTACTGTTCTTTTCAATAAGCTGACTACATTCTAACAAATAATCACATCCCATCATATGCCTGTTAATCTTGAAGTATAATCATTATACCATATTTTTCCGCAATATTGATAGAAAATTTCAGTCGCTAGCTTCATATAATCCTACAGTATTATTTCATAATACAAGTAATCCCCAGTATATGCACTTTCCGAATGATTTTCTTTCCTGCCATACAACTTAAATCCAACACTTTCGTAATTTCTTGGAGCAATAAGATTACTATTCGTACATACAATGATTTTCTTCAAATCATCATATGTTTTGATTCTACCAATAGCCTCTTGTAATTGTAAATGACCATAGCCTTTTCTTTTGTATGCACTTCGTATGCCATTATGCCCTATTTCTACATATTCCGGTGCATTCCTTGGGTCCCATGCCACGAATCCTATTGGATAATCATCAATACAAGTTACCAATCCATACTTATCCGCAATCATTGGATTGTCATAGAAAAAATCATCTGACTTGTGCCAATTTTCATCCCATATTTCTTTGTTTCGTGAGTCAAAGGAATATGCATCCTGCAAAATATCATACATTGTTCCTCTTGGAAACTCTGAAAACTTTCTAAAATTAATCACTATATACCTCCTACAAATCAATAGTCTTTCTTGTATACACTACAACACCCTAAATCTAATTCATAGCTGTAATGCAGCTTCAACTATATTCTTTTTTCGGATGCGGTCTGTCCATATCAGATAGTATGCTAATTGTCATCTTTTTCTGAAGAACAACAACCAACTTTTGCCCATTAATGCCACATGCACGAAAACATGGAACGTTTGAATTATTTTCAATCCACCAACTCAAGCCGGCCCTTAAATATAAAACTGAATGGCATAAAGCAATGCCAATATTGATATTCCACACTGCGTCTCATTATTTTTAAGCATATCTATTACTTTGTCCTTGGGAATCCATTTTTTTGCATTTACTTCATTCGCATCAATTTCCATGGATTCAGTACTCACTTTAGCCCCAAAGACATGAAGTTTCAAATCAGACATACCATTGCTTGGATTGTAGCAGCATAAATACGTAAGGTCCTTTAAAGTACAGCCTGTTTCTTCCAGGCACTCCCTTCGGGCTGCACATTCAGGACTTTCATTTTTTTCAATTCTCCCTGCGGGTATTTCCCATTCCAATCTCGATGTCACGTATCTTTTAGATTGTATCATTAAAATTTCGTTCTTTTCATTTACAATCACCACGCTAACCGATTCATGCGAATAATGCAACTTATGATATGTATCAAAAATTCGCCCGTCAGGCATCCTTACTTTATCCGAATAAAGAGAAACCCAATCACTTTCATATTACTACTGTTTGCTACAGTGAGTCACTAGGCTTTAATCACCTACCGTCTATTACAAACAATACAACGAATATGGTGCATGCTTCGTATTGCCCACGTATTCCTTATAGTTCAATCCACGCTCCTTAGAAATCGCACTTTTGATCAAGTTTTTTGTCAATTCCGGTACATCTTCTCTCAATAAAGCCTCCTCAATATCTACCCATAAAACTTCGCTATTTTCATCATTATCAGAGCTTGCTTCTCCCGAAACATATTCAGCGCTAAAAGCGATATACCAATCGTGCATATAGCATACCTTTTCCGCCTCCATATGTATGACGTGCAAGCAATACTTTATTTTCTTTTATTACTACCCCTGTAACGCTCTGCCCCCAATTTGTATTTTCATTAGCCATGATAACATCCTCCATAATTCACAAGTTCATCTGAATATCTATATTCCATTAGCGTTGTATCCGTCCAGTTTCCAAATCTATCTTTCGCGATTCGCTCTCTGTAACCGATTTCCCGAAAACCGCATTTATTATGTAGTCTGATACTCTTTTCATTTGACGAAAATATCGAAGAATACAAGCACCAAAAACCATTATTAGGCGCTTCATCAATTAATTTTTTGAGCAAACTTGTCCCTGCTCCATTTTGCCAATATTTTTCATCCACGTAAATCATTACTTCTACCACACCAGAATAATGTGCTTTTGCAGAAATAGGACTAACTGCAACAAAACCGGCAATTTCATCATTGTACAAAACAACAAATCTACATGCTTTATTGTGTCCCGCATCCCACTCTTCCCATGTGGGATATTTTGTGCTAAATGTTGTTTTTCCTGAATCAATTCCCTGCTTATATATTTCAAATACTCTATTCCAATCTTCTGGTACCATTTCACGAATAATCATATTCTTTCTCCTGACTTTATAAAATATCTAAAATTCCGGCAACTCGATAAATTCTACCCCTATACATAAATAATTCGTTATAGACATTTTATCATATTAACGACTTAAAGAAAAGCACCTTAGAGATTACACATTCACACACTCCTTAATCTTGCTTATACACAAAATACGGTAAGTTCTGCACTCCACAAAACTTACCGTACCATCCTTTTATTCGTCTGAAATCATTTAGCTTATTCGATATTTACTATCAATCCAGAATAAATATTTGTATTTTCTTTTACCCAATCTCGAATGACTGCATCCGAAAACGCTGTTTCTCCAAAAATCATCTTATCCGGCTTCAATATCATCTCCGTGCCTGCTGCATGCTCTAACTCCTTACAAAAAACATCATGCTGCCCAATTCCCCTTACATAGTCCTGCTGAAACCACATCCCATTGCGATACACATTAACTTGTAGGCTTTCACATAGAGAATTAACCGTCTGCATACTGCACTGCGAAAAGTCTCCCATTCCTGCATATTCTAGGCCGGTAATCGGATGCCCTGCAAGAATCTTATCCAGAACCCCCTTATTCATGTGCTGGTCTTTTGATAATGGAATCCCCCTACCATTATCACAAATCTTAAGCTTTCCACCTGGAAGCAGCGTAATACTTATTTCGGTACAATAACCGGCTTCCACTTCTTGTAATGACGTTTTAAGTACCTCAAAAACAATCTGATGCATATTATCAAATAACGTGCTTTTACCTAATCCCATAGACATTCTCCTTGACTCTGTATCTGGCACGCTCCACTCCGGCACACTATAAGAAACAAGATATTTTCTAACTGTACTGGGTGCCTGGCCAAATAATTGTGTAAATGATCTTGTAAATCCTTCGTGCGAGTCAAAAGCATACATAATTGATACATCCAGAACCTTCTTTCCTTCTAACAACGAGCAAAGGGCATATTGCAGCTTCCTGATTCGGATATATCCCGTTATCGGCATTCCCATTGTTTCTGTAAACAATTTACTGAAATAAAATGGGCTATATCCTGCCACTTCCGCCAACTCCAACAAGCAGATCTTTTCGTATATGTGCTCATCGATGTAAGAAAGAATTTTCTTTAAAATTGCTGTATTCATGCCTTTCCCTCACACTTGATCTTGTGAATGAAGCTCACAATACCATATTACAAGCCAGGCGCTTCATACCAAACTTGTAACTATATTATACTGCAGAACAAGGTGAATTTCTTGATTTTATATATGATTGTGCATTGGGCAGAAATAACTATAGGTTTCTTATTTTTAAAATAGCATAATGCCAAAATATAAAAACTCGGCCCCGCCAACGCGGGACCGATGCAGTTAATCTTTATTATCAATAATTATCCTAAATACTTCTTAAGCACCTCTACCTTGTCCAGCTTCTCCCAAGGCAGATCAAGATCATTCCGGCCAAAGTGACCGTAGGCCGCGGTCTGCTTGTAGATAGGACGGCGCAGATCCAGCATCTTGATGATGCCTGCCGGGCGCAGGTCAAAGTTTTCACGGATGATAGCCACCAGTTCCAGTTCAGAGATCTTGCCGGTGCCAAAGGTGTCCACGCGGACAGAGGTAGGCTGTGCCACACCGATGGCATAGGACAGCTGGATCTCGCACTTGTCAGCCAAACCGGCTGCCACAATATTTTTAGCCACATAACGGGCTGCATAAGCTGCACTTCTGTCTACCTTGGTACAGTCTTTACCGGAAAAGGCACCGCCGCCGTGACGGGCATATCCGCCGTAAGTATCTACAATGATCTTGCGGCCTGTCAGACCCGCATCACCGTGAGGACCTCCGATCACAAAACGGCCGGTGGGATTGATAAAGTATTTGGTCTCTGCATCTACCAGCTCTGCGGGCAAAATCGGATCAAACACATACTTTTTAATATCCTCATGGATCTGTTCCTGGGTAACATCTGCATCATGCTGGGTAGAAAGCACTACTGCCTCCAGACGGATGGGCTTACCGGCCTCGTCATACTGCACAGAAACCTGGCTCTTGCCGTCCGGTCTTAAGTAGGGCAGGGTACCGTCCTTACGGACCTTGGTCAACTGCTTGGTCAGTTTGTGCGCAAGGGAGATGGGATAAGGCATAAACTCTTCGGTCTCATTGGTGGCATAACCGAACATCATGCCCTGGTCACCGGCGCCGATGGCCTCCAACTCCTCATCAGACATATTGTTTTCCCGGGCCTCCAAAGCCTTGTCCACACCCATGGCAATATCTGCGGACTGCTCATCGATGGCCACAAATACCGCACAGGTATTGCCATCAAATCCTACTTCGGATCTGTTATAACCGATCTCTTTTACTGTTTCGCGCACCACTTTTGCAATATCCACGTGCGCACCGCTGGTGATCTCACCTGTCACCAGTACAAAACCGGTACAAGCCGCTGTCTCACAGGCCACACGGCTCATGGGATCCTGTTCCAGCATGGCATCCAGAATCGCATCTGATACTGCATCACACAGCTTGTCCGGATGTCCCTCAGTCACTGATTCTGATGTAAATAGTAATTTTTCCATTTTTTCCTCCTTTGAAAAAAGGTCCGCTTACATAAGCGGACCCGACAACTGTTCATCAATCAAATCCTCTTATTGTTCGATCTGTCAACCGACAGTATTGCTCGCTCAGGGAGGCACCTTCCGCAAAAACGGGGTTGCCGTGGCTTCACCGATCCTATGTATCTCCACCACTCTGAATAAGAGTAACATCAACTATTGAATTTTCTGTAAAAATACAATACACGTATTATAACACTTTGTCAAGACCCAATCAGCCGGTCTTTAATTTAAATTTCTGAAGCGCTCTTTCTGAGTCAACAACCTCAATCTGCGCACCCAAAGACTGTAGCTTCAGATGGAAATCCTCGTAGCCTCTTGCCACATACTGAATCTCCTCCACGGTAGAGTATCCGTCCGCCGCCAAGGCTGCCAAGATCAGGGCTGCACCGGCACGAAGATCCGGCACCGTGATACTGGCTCCGGTATACTTGTTGACACCGGAAATGATAGCGGTATTGCCCTCTACTTTGATGCTTGCACCCATACGGGTCAACTCATCCACATATTTAAATCGATTATCAAAGATGGTCTCTGTCACAATACTGGTTCCCTGAGACAAGGCAAGTGCCACAGCAATCTGGGGCTGCATGTCTGTAGGAAATCCGGGATAAGGTAAGGTTTTTACATGGGTGTGCTGTAAGGGCTTGGAAGAAACCACCCGCACTGCATCATCCGACTCCTCCACCTCACAACCGATCTCCAACAGCTTGGCACTGATGGATTCCAAGTGCTTAGGAATTACATTCTTTACCGTCACATCACCCTTGGTAATGGCTGCCGCAAACATATAAGTACCCGCCTCGATCTGATCCGGAATAATGGTATAATCCGTACCATGAAGTTTGGGCACACCTTTGATACGGATCACATCCGTACCGGCCCCCTTAATACCTGCACCCATACTGTTTAAGAAATTGGCCAAGTCTACCACATGAGGTTCTTTTGCTGCGTTCTCAATGATCGTAGTGCCCTCCGCCATAGCCGCAGCCATCATCACATTGATGGTTGCTCCCACGGAAACACTGTCCATATAAATATGACTGCCCAACAGCCTCTCTGCCTTGGTCTTGATCAATCCATGCTCAATGGTAACCTCTGCACCCAAAGCACGAAAACCCTTGATATGCAGGTCGATGGCTCTGCTGCCGATATTGCAGCCACCCGGCAATGCAACCTCTACTCTCTTGTATTTTGCCAAAAGTGCACCTATCAGATAATAGGATGCACGGATCTTTTTTATGTTATCGTCCTCAACTACCAAATGCTGAATCTGAGAAGCATTGATAGTCAGGCTGTGTCTCCCCGTGCGCTCCACAAACACACCCATCGTCTGTATGGATTTCAGCAGCACATCTGTATCCCGCACATCCGGGATATTATCAATATGCACTGTATCATTTGTCATAAGAGAAGCCGCGATAATAGGCAGTGCCGCATTCTTAGCGCCACCGATCTCAACCTCTCCCACCAAAGGATTGCCGCCTTTGATAACATACTGTTCCATATTTATACCTCTATCATCCACGCAAAAAAGCACATGCTTCCCCACGTTATTTTCATTCATTTTATTATTATAACGCGATTCTGTCCATTTGTAAATAGGAATACCTGTTCGACCCAGGTATCCCTATTTATGGTTTCCGTTCCTTCAATTATCATTCGTTGAAACTATTTAATATATTTTTCCGGATTTACCGCCGTTCCGTTTAAGCGGATCTCAAAATGCAAATGAGGTCCCGTACTTACACCGGTATTTCCGCTCTTTGCGATCACCTGTCCCTGACTTACCTTCTGGCCCACCTTTACCAGGATCTTGCTCAGATGCTTGTACCTAGTCTCTCTGCCGTCCCCATGGTTGATATAAACCACATATCCACCGCCGCTGGCCCAACCGGCCTTGATCACCGTTCCTGCAGCTGATGCCTTCACACTGGTTCCCGTAGGAATTGCCCAGTCCACACCCTGATGATAGGTGCTTGCGCCTGCAGTAGGTGCTGTTCTATAACCAAAAGGTGAGGTCCGCCTTCCGCCACTGATAGGTCTTAAGAAAGTGGGCGGCACCTTGGTTCCACGCTCCACGATCTTCGGAACAGCCTCAGCCACCACTTCTTCCTTGATGATCTCCCTGCCGATCTCCTCATTGTTGCGATAAGTAACAAGAACAACGACCCGCCGGAAACCGGAAGATGGCTCCTGCACCACCCTAGACTGTGAAGTATACCAATCGTTTCTGTCAATGTAAGTCACAGGTGCATCATAACTCTCTTCGTAATATACCTGTTCCTGCCGCTCTACGGACAGTTCCGGTTCGGGCACCGTGATGATCAGCTCCTGATCAATATGAATGATGGTATTTTCATCCTTCAGGCTGTCGTTCATAGCTACCAGTTGATCAATGGGAATGTTGACCTTGAGGGATATCTCCGTCAGCGTGTCTCCCTTTTCCACCTTATAAATGGTGTTGACCTCCTGCTCCTTGGTCACCTCCTGGATTGCAGTTTCAAGGGGCGTAATCTGACCGGCATCCAGATAAGCCTCCACGATCTCCACATCTTCAGAGAAACCCACAGCCTGCAGCCCCAGATCATAATCATCAAAGTCTTTTTCTCCTGCCGGCTCCACATTCTCCACCATGGAAAACAGCTTCTGCTGCATGCCGCCATTCATAAAAATCTGCTCTTTTCCAACCACTGTCGTAGCAAGGGCTTCCTGTACCTCTACCACCTCTGCATCCAGCACGTTAAATGCTCTTTTGGCATCATGTACCAACTGTACCTGAAAACTACCTTCTGTATCATACTGGTTGACTGCTGCCTGCAAAAGCTCTCTGGCCTCATCCATACTGCCCAGGTTTACCATATAATCATTTACCTTTACCACGCAGGAAAGCTCCATGGTCTCCAGAATGCTTTCCTTTACAACAGTATACATATTGGCCATAATTTCTTCTTTGGTATTTACCTCAGCGTACAATACCTCCTGACCTTCCACCGTCATCTCCACATCCGCAAACACCAATTCGTTCTTCTCCAAGGCCACTTCCCGGCGCACTTCCTGCAGCCAGTCCTCCACCTGAGAGACATCATCCAGTATTCCAACCGGAGTGCCGTTCAGACAGACGGTAAACAGATTTTCTCCCGTATACTCCAACTTATGATAATTAGGCAAAAAGAAAGCGGCAACCATTGCACAAAAAATCGCTGCCCGCATATATGCAATTCTAACTGTTTTATGACAATTTCTGATAACCCTTAACATTACATTTCCCTTAACAGCTTAACAAATTTGTAACATTTACTATTCTAACAGTATTTTCCACAATTGTAAAGGGAAAAGTTGATTCCAGACCACGCCTTTGTTATACTATTTTTTAAAGGAGGGCGTCATGAATCAGATCATTTTTCACATCGATGTAAATTCTGCATATTTAAGCTGGACGGCACTGCAGCGCCTGAGTGAGGGAGCTGCAACCGACCTGCGCCTGATCCCCTCCATCATCGGCGGAGATATGGAAAAACGGCATGGTGTGGTCCTGGCCAAATCCGTTCCGGCCAAAGCCTATGGCATTGTCACCGGTGAGCCTGTGGTTAACGCCTTTCGCAAATGCCCCAACCTGATCATGGACTCTCCGGACCATGAAATGTATGAACGCCGCAGTCACACGCTGATGGAATTTTTGCGGAACATCTGCCCTGACATTGAGCAGACCAGCGTGGACGAGTGTTACATGGATTACACGCCTATTGCCGGTTTTTATGATTCCCCGGAGGCTGCTGCACACTCCATCAAGGATGAGGTGCATGCCCGCTTTGGTTTTACCGTAAATGTAGGCATTTCCGACCGGAAAGTGCTGGCCAAAATGGCTTCCGACTTTAAAAAGCCCAATTTGGTCCACACCCTCTACTCCCATGAGATTGCCGATAAATTATGGCCCCTGCCGGTTTCCTCCCTGTTTATGTGCGGACGCTCCAGCGTGGAAAGTCTTCGTAAACTGGGGATCCTTACCATAGGAGATCTGGCAGCTGCAGATTCCAATATCATACATTCTCATTTAAAAAGCCACGGGGTTTTGCTCCAGAAATTTGCCAGAGGCCTGGATGATTCTCCGGTTATCTCCGAACCTGTAAAGCATAAAGGCGTGGGCAACTCCATTACCCTGGCCAAAGATGTCACTGACCGAGCGCAGGCTTGCAGGGTACTGCTTTCCTTGGCCGAATCCGTAGGCAGCAGACTTCGCACTTCCCATGAGACGGCCGCTCTGATCTGTACAGAGATCAAATACAGTAATTTTCGCTCCGTCTCACACCAGACTGTCCTGCCGGCACCCACCGCCTCCAACGATACCATTTATCAGACCGCGGTGGCACTGTTCGACGAATTGTGGGGCCTGGGACCCATCCGACTGTTGGGCATCCGCGCCTCCAAGCTACAGCCCGAGGATGAACCCATGCAGCTCAGTCTGTTTGATCTGGATATGACACAATCTTCAGAAAAACAGCAGAAGCTGGACGCCGCCCTGGACGCCATCCGTTCCAGATATGGCTCGGATGCAGTCATGCGGGGAAGCCTGCTTCGCTCCCCATCAGAAAAATAAATTTATCGTGTGGTTGTGCCTGTTTTGTTATTTTGTCTTGCAAGGGGAAATAGCCGCCCGGAAACAAGAAACTCACCTCAACGATGGACCCTTGAAAAACGTTGGCGCTTGACGAGGTCAGGCAAAGCGCATAGCGCTGAGCCTCGAGTCTAGCGACCACTACGCTTTTTCACGGAGCGAAAGCGCGTCCAAGTGAGGTGAGTTTCTTGTTTCCGGGCGGCACTGCTCCTTGAGAGATAAGGTAACAAAACATACACAACCACCCGACAATTTTATTTATTTTTTCTTACGCTATATCCAAAGGTTCCTATTGCCTGACCGCAAGTAAAATAGGTTCCGTGGGAATATACAATCGGCTCTGCCCATTCCAGATGGAACTTATTGTTCTCATCCATATATTTTTCATCTGCGTGCACCGCCACCACATTTGCCAGGAACATGTCATGGGTTCCCAACGCCTTGACCTCTGTTACCTTGCACTCGATATTCACAGGGCTCTCTCCAATCATAGGGGCCCGTACAATGGATGCAGGCACCTTAGTCAGGTGCATTGCTTTGAATTTATCGATGTCTCTTCCGCTCTTAACACCGCAATAGTCTGTGGCAAACGCCAGATCTTTGGTAGTCAGGTTGATCACAAACTCTCCCGTCTCTTTCATCAGCTTGTAAGAATAGCGCTCCGGCCTGACGGAAACGGATACCATTGCCGGATCACTGCAGATAGTCCCTGCCCAAGCAACTGTAATGATATTTTCTTCCCCGCCTTTACCTGCCACACTGAGCATCACCACCGGCAGCGGATACAGCATATTCCCCGGTCTCCAGATCTGTTTTCCCACGCTCTGTCACTCCTTATATCACATTCATCCAAGTCAATATCTGAAAGGTCAGGCTAGCAGCGGCTGTCAGCAATGACACGATGGATACGCCAAGGATCACACCCAGCTTGATGGATACAGATCTTCTGACTCCGGCCAACTGTTCCCCCAGCTTGGCGGTCTCCTCCACCACAACAGCCTGCACATTACGGTACACCTTGACATTCTCTTTATGTACGTGATCAGTCAGTTCAGCAAAAGCCGCTTCCTGGCTGCTGTTATCCTGCTGGATCGCATGGATCTTTTCCAGACAGGCCTCGGTCAGCTGATCAATCTTTTCTGTGCTCTGAAGTCTGGTCAGCGCCTCTCCCGCAGCATCCTGCACCAGCTTTGCGGACTCGGCATTCTGCCTGTTGATGGCTCTGATCTCCCTAAGCAGTTCCTCGTACTGAGCTGCCTGGGCCTTCATCTTCTGCAATTCCGCTGCATCAGCCGCAGCGTTAGCCCTGATCATTTCCTGCGCTGTCAGTTTCTGCGCAATCTTATCAATAAAGTTGTCCATCCATCTTCCTCCAAACATGTCTCTTTACCACTTTCACTTTAGTGTTGGCCATCTTCTTCGCTCATCCCCAAGATTTCCTCGTTTAAGCTCAGCATCCTGGCATCCAGATCCGATACCAGCTTGGCACATTGCACCAACTCTTCCTTAATATGACGGGGCGCATCCCCCTCAAATTTATAATGCATCTTGTGCTCCAGACTGGCCCAAAAATCCATGGCAACCGTCCGTATCTGCACCTCTACCTTGGTGTCCACAATCCGGTCTGACAGATAAACCGGTACTGTCACTATCATATGATAGCTTTTATACCCACTGGCCTTGGGATAGGTGATGTAATCCTTTACAGAAACCACCTGAATATCCTTCTGCTCTGCTATCATATCCGCAATACGATAGATATCTGATGTAAAAGAACAGATGATCCGGATCCCTGCAATATCATTGACATATTCAATCATGTTGTCAATGGTAGAGGCATATCCGTAACGCTTTAATTTCTTGACAATGCTCTCCGGCGTTTTCATCCTGGCCTTAATATGCTCTATGGGATTATACCTGTGTACATGTTGAAATTCATCATTCAGAATTTCCATCTTCGTCTGTATCTGCCGAAGTGCCGCCTTGTATACCAACTGCACCTCGGTCCAGCTGTCCACATCGCTGTCGTCCCGACCCAATCGTAACTCCACCTGATGCATCACCCCTTTCCTTTTGTATTATAGCACAAATTTTTCCTTCTGTATATCGAAAGATTGCTTTTTCCTCCCACTTCTGATAGACTAAAATAACATTTACCTGAAGGAGGATGGCTTATGTTTCGTCTGTGGGCCAAAATGTTTAAGGATAACCGGTTGCTGCGGGATACCGTCATTTGCGATGACGGTGCAGACACACGCACACACAAGATATTTCACGCCCTGGACCAGGTCTGTTACCAGTTTGATCTGGGCAAACCTATCTGGCTGGATGCTAACATCCAGGAGTTCAGGCGCCACGATAAGACCAGATTTTCCCAAGATAACTTCATAGAAACTATTTCCTTTGATTATCTGGAAATTCATGTGATAGAAGAAGATTGATGTGACCCCAAAAAGTTAGACTTTTTAAGCGTAGCAGTTTATTGGCTGCTACGCTGTTTTTATGCAGCCAAGAGGCTAAGCCTGTATTGCACAGGACTCATCCATCCTAGTTTTTCTTTTATTC
>SVFM01000006.1 GCA_015056865.1 Lachnospiraceae bacterium | reverse complement strand
GGTAAATTCTAGTGCAGAAGGATTTTTAAATTCTGGTCCGTTGTCAGTCAGAATTACAGGGAATGTTTTCTGGAATAAGCGAGGTCCCAATAACTCGGTCAAAGTATCGAAAACCTGCTGCACATACTTCTGCTTACCCTGAGGAAGCAGAAAGATGAGCATGAAGGAAGAATTACGAAACAGCATGGTGAGAAATACTTTTCCCCCGTTTTTTGTACCTTTTACAGTATCCATTTCGATGACTTCAGCATCCGGATGCGCTTCGATAAAGCGTTCAAAATCTTTGTAGGTCCTGTGGTTGCGGTAGCTTTGATTGTTGTCTTTATAGCCTTCTTTTCTGGATTTGCGATAACGACGTTTAAATCGAACACGTCTTGGCAGATCGAGATTTCTGGCTGCTAACAGACTCTGGTCAACATAGTTGTACAAAGTTCTGCGGGAACAAGGAATCTCATCGGCATGTGTTGCAAAAATGTGTCCCAAGGGTTGTCCCTTCAAGATTAAAGGAGAGACAAGATTGTCAAGGTCTTCCAGTTCTTGAGGAGAGCAGTTAATACCGGTTCTTGAACGGACAAGAGTTTTGCGGTACTGTGTATCCGCTTCTCTGGCGCGGTAATAAAAGTGAGGATGCTTACAGGATAAAATATCCGGACAACCATTGCAGACAAAAGGTGCCTTTTCAATCCGTTTGCAGTAGAAAGGCTGATAGTCAAGGCAGTAATCGTGGCAGTTGTGATTATTGCAGAACCAACAGCTCTTCATGCAGATTACATTTCCACAGATGTGATGGATAGCACATTTAGGAGAGTGAATACAATCATTTTTTTGAGATGAGTTTTTGCGAGGTGTAGAACGATGCAAACGAATCTCTTTGGAAATGGTTGAAGGATCCTTATGTAAAGTAGTAGCCATCTGCCGAAAACTGAGATTTTGCAATAAAGCCTGTTCGATAAAACAGCGGTCAGATAAGGTTAAATGTTTTTGATTACCAGGAAATGTTTTACTCATAGAACTCCTTTCTGCGCAGACTGGTAACCAATATCATCATAAATCTGTGCAGGAGTAAATTCTACATTTTTTTGGTGAAAAAAGAAAATGAGGTCAGAGAGCGTAGAATTTAGTTTTTTACTTAACGAATTTCATTCTAGTAAGAAAATAAAATATTCTGGATGTGAACAGCGAGACAGAACAAATGTTTGCAAAGCGTGTATGGATATGCTATAATAGGGAAGGCTATTCGTACACGTTTTATTTTTGATTCATAAAGGAGGCGCTTTCGTGAATCACAGATCAGAGCAGATTTTTAAACTTCATTCTGAATATCAGCCCACCGGTGACCAGCCCCAGGCTATCGAAGCTCTCGTAAAAGGTTTTAAGGAAGGCAATCAGTTCCAGACGCTTCTTGGGGTGACAGGTTCCGGTAAGACCTTTACTATGGCCAATGTGATCGCAGCACTGAACAAGCCCACCCTTGTCATTGCTCACAACAAGACCCTGGCAGCACAGCTCTACGGCGAATTCAAGGAGTTCTTCCCGGAGAATGCGGTGGAGTACTTTGTGTCCTACTATGATTATTACCAGCCGGAGGCCTATGTGCCCTCTTCTGACACATATATTGCCAAGGATTCTTCCATTAATGAGGAGATAGACAAGCTGCGGCTTTCTGCAACGGCTTCTCTCACAGAGCGTCGGGATGTGGTGGTAGTGGCCAGTGTGTCCTGCATTTATGGTCTGGGCAGTCCGGATAGTTATCAGGAGATGGTGGTTTCTCTGCGCCCGGGTATGATCAAGGATAGGGAGCAGGTGATCCGGGAACTGATCGACATTCAGTATGATCGGAATGAGATGGATATTAAGCGGGGCATTTTCCGGGTTCGGGGAGATGTGGTAGAGATATACCCTGCGGAGGGTGGAGATTATCTGATCAGAGTGGAGTTTTTCGGGGATGAAATTGATCGGGTCTGTCAGGTGGATCCGCTGACCGGGCAAGTCCATGCTACATTGAACCATATTTCTATTTTCCCTGCTTCGCATTATGTAGTGCCTCCGGAGCGGATCAAGGCGGCCTGCCAGCGGATCGAGGAGGAATTGAAGGAACGGATCGGATATTTTAAAGGGGAAGACAAATTATTGGAGGCACAGCGCATTTCGGAGCGTACCAATTTTGATGTAGAGATGCTCAGAGAGACCGGTTTTTGCTCGGGTATCGAGAATTATTCCAGACATTTAAACGGTACGGCCCAGGGAGAGCCGCAAGCCACTTTGCTGGATTATTTTGGAGACGACTTTTTGATCATTATAGATGAATCGCATATGACGGTGCCACAGATTGGAGCCATGTACGCGGGAGATCGTTCCCGCAAGACCACTCTGGTGGAGTATGGATTCCGGCTGCCATCGGCGCTGGACAACAGGCCCTTGTGCTTCGAGGAGTTTGAAGGGCATATTGATCAGATGCTGTTCGTGTCAGCGACGCCTTCCGACTATGAGGCAGAGCACGAACTGCTGCGGGCGGAGCAGATCATCCGTCCTACCGGGCTTTTGGATCCGGAGGTGACTGTGCGACCGGTGGAGGGACAGATTGACGACTTGATTGGTGAGGTGCGAAAGGTAACGGAAAAAGGAAATAAGGTATTGGTAACTACCCTGACCAAGCGCATGGCAGAGGATTTGACGGATTACATGCGGGATGTGGGTATTCGTGTGAAATACCTTCACTCTGATATAGATACTTTGGAGCGGGCCCAGATCATCCGGGATATGCGTTTGGATGTGTTTGATGTGCTGGTGGGCATCAATCTGCTGCGGGAGGGGTTGGATATTCCGGAGATTGCACTGGTGGCGATCCTGGATGCAGACAAGGAGGGCTTTCTTCGTTCTGAGACTTCCTTGATCCAGACCATCGGCCGGGCGGCCAGAAATGCGGACGGGCATGTGATCATGTATGCGGACAGGCTGACTGATTCTATGAACGCGGCCATCACAGAAACAGAAAGGCGTCGCAGGCTGCAGCTGGGGTATAATAAGGCCCATGGCATCACTCCCCAGACCATCCGCAAGGCAGTGCGGGATCTGATCAGTATTTCCAAGACTGTGGCCAAGGAAGAAGTGAAGTTTGAGAAGGATCCTGAGTCTATGAGCGTACAGGAACTGAAAAAGCTGATTGGTGAGGTGCAGAAGAAGATGCAGAAAGCAGCCGCAGACTTGAATTTTGAGGCGGCCGCAGAACTGAGAGACAAGATGATGGAACTGAAAAAGACACTCCTGGAACTGGAGAAAAGATAGAAAGAGGACAGACATGGAAGAAATGCAGAAAATGCGTCCCAGAAACTATATCAAGATTCGGGGCGCAAAAGAACATAACCTAAAAAACATTGATGTGGATATACCCAGAGATGCCTTTGTGGTTCTGACAGGACTGTCAGGTTCTGGCAAGTCATCTTTGGCTTTTGATACCATTTATGCGGAGGGGCAACGCCGTTATATGGAGTCACTATCCTCCTACGCCCGCATGTTTCTGGGACAGATGGAAAAACCCAACGTGGAGAAGATAGAAGGCCTTTCTCCCGCAATCTCTATTGATCAGAAATCTACCAACCGCAACCCCAGGTCTACCGTGGGAACCGTGACGGAGATCTATGATTACTTCAGACTGTTGTATGCCAGGATCGGTATTCCTCACTGTCCGGAGTGTGGCCGCGTGATTGCCAAGCAGACGGTGGATCAGATGGTGGATCAGATCATGGCGCTGGAGCCGGGCACCAGACTGCAGCTTTTGGCACCTGTGGTCAGGGGACGTAAGGGTGAGCATGTGAAGGTGCTGGAGAGAGCCAAGAGAAGCGGTTATGTGCGGGTGCGCATTGACGGCAATCTTTATGAGCTTTCCGAGGAGATCAAGCTGGAAAAGAATATTAAGCATAATATAGAGATCGTGGTGGATCGGTTGGTGGTAAAGGATGGTATCCAGCGCAGGCTGGCGGATTCCATTGAGACGGTTTTGGACCTGGCGGAGGGTCTTTTGGAGGTGGATGTGATCGGCGGAGAAACTTTGAACTTCAGCCAGAGCTTTGCCTGTCCGGACTGCGGCATCAGCATCAGCGAGGTGGAGCCCAGAAGCTTTTCCTTTAATAATCCCTTCGGCGCCTGCCCGGTGTGCTTTGGTTTGGGCTATAAAATGGAGTTTGATCCGGAGCTGATGATCCCGGACCGAACCCTAAGCATTAACCGAGGAGCCATTGCGGTCACCGGTTGGCAGTCCTGTCAGGAGAAGGGCAGTTTTACCAATGCTATTTTGCAGGCCCTGTGCAAGGAATATGGGTTTGATCTGGATACTCCCTTTGGGGAGTACCCGGAGAAAGTAAAACATCTGTTGCTCTACGGCACAGGGGGCAAAGAGGTGGAGGTGCATTATGTGGGCCAGAGGGGCCGGGGCGTATATCCGGTGGCCTTTGAGGGGCTGATCAAGAGCGTGGAGCGCAGGTATCGGGAGACAGCCTCGGAAATCATGAGGCAGGAGTATGAGAGCTTTATGCGGATCACTCCCTGCAAAGAGTGTAACGGTATGAGACTGAAGCGGGAATCGCTGGCGGTGACTGTCTGTGACAAAAATATTCATGAGATCACAGATATGTCAATCGCAGCTTTGCAGGAGTTTTTGGAGCATATGGAGCTGACCAGCCAGCAGCAGCTTATCGGTCAACAGATTCTAAAGGAGATCCGGGCCAGAGTGGGCTTTTTGGTCAATGTGGGGTTGGATTATCTTTCTCTTTCCAGAGCCACGGGCACTTTGTCCGGCGGCGAGGCACAGCGCATTCGTCTGGCCACCCAGATCGGCTCCGGGCTGGTAGGGGTGTGCTACATTTTGGATGAGCCCAGTATCGGTCTGCACCAGCGGGACAACGGGAAACTGATCGATGCCCTGAAGAACCTGAAGGATCTGGGCAATACCCTGATCGTGGTGGAGCATGATGAGGATACCATGCTGGCAGCGGATTATATTGTGGATATTGGGCCCGGCGCGGGCTCCCACGGTGGACAGGTGGTGGCCTGCGGTACTGCCCGGGATATCATGAAAGTACCGGAATCTGTTACCGGTCAGTATCTTTCTGGTGCCAAGAAGATCCCTGTTCCCAAGCAGCGCAGGACACCCACAGGTGTGTTGACGGTGCGGGGAGCCAGAGAGAATAATTTAAAAAATATAGATGTGGAGTTTCCTTTGGGAGTCTTTACCTGCGTTACCGGTGTGTCCGGCTCGGGAAAGAGTTCCCTGGTAAATGAAATACTTTACAAACACCTGGCCAGGGATCTGAACAGGGCCAGATGCATTCCCGGTAAACATGATGGTATTGATGGCATTGACCAGCTGGACAAGGTGATTGATATCAATCAGGCACCCATTGGCCGGACGCCTCGGTCCAATCCGGCTACTTACACAGGGGTGTTTGACCAGATCCGTGATCTGTTTGCGGCTACAACGGATGCCAAGGCAAAGGGATACAAAAAGGGTCGCTTTAGTTTTAATGTAAAGGGTGGCAGATGCGAAGCCTGCAGCGGAGACGGTATCATCAAAATAGAGATGCATTTTTTGCCGGATGTATATGTGCCCTGCGAGGTCTGTGGCGGCAAGCGATATAATAGGGAAACCCTGGAGGTGAAGTATAAGGGTAAAAGCATTTATGACGTGCTGGATATGACAGTGGAAGAGGCACTTCCCTTCTTTGAGAATGTGCCCTCCATTCGCAGAAAGATTGAGACCATGTATGATGTGGGGTTGTCCTACGTGAAGCTGGGACAGCCTTCTACGGAGCTGTCCGGCGGCGAGGCCCAGCGGATCAAACTGGCCACAGAACTGAGCAAGCGAAGCACCGGAAAGACTATTTACATTTTGGATGAGCCGACCACCGGTCTGCACTTTGCGGATGTACACAAGCTGATTGATATCATTCACAAACTGGCCGAGGGTGGGAACACAGTGGTGGTCATTGAACACAATCTGGATGTGATTAAGACTGCAGACTATATCATTGATATCGGCCCGGAGGGAGGAGACCGGGGCGGTACGGTAGTGGCCTTTGGCACCCCGGAGCAGGTGACCCAGGATCCCACGTCCTACACTGCAAAATATATTCGGAAAATGCTGGATGTGTAAGCCCTGCGGCTCTGTAGTTGCGTTCAGCCCTGCGGCTCTGCAAGCAAGCTCCCACGCCCGGCTACTCGGGGACAGGCGCATGGCTGAACTGGTATAAAAAAGTTTAAATTTTTCTGAAACCCCTATGAAAATGGAGAATTTTAGGTTATAATAGTTACGGTAATCAGGCAGATTATGGTAAGTTTGCATGTTTTAATTAAAATATAATAGAATATAATGATAGATGGGATATTAGAAGGGGGTATGTTTTATGCAGTATACGGATATTGGAATTGATTTGGGGACAGCCAGTATACTAGTTTACATCAGAGGAAAAGGTGTGGTATTGAAGGAGCCTTCTGTTGTAGCTTTTGATAGAGATACCAATAAGATCAAAGCCATTGGAGAGGATGCCCGCTTGATGCTTGGAAGAACGCCGGGTAATATTGTAGCGGTCAGACCTTTGCGTCAGGGCGTTATTTCGGACTATACAGTGACAGAAAAAATGATGAAGTATTTTATTCAGAAGGCATTGGGAAGGAAGAATTTCCGCAAGCCCCGCATCGCGGTCTGTGTCCCCAGTGGTGTGACGGAAGTGGAAAAGAAAGCGGTAGAGGATGCTACCTATCAGGCAGGTGCCAGAGAGGTGTCCATTATCGAGGAACCTATTGCGGCTGCTATTGGTGCGGGTATTGATATTTCTAAGCCTTGTGGCAATATGATCGTGGATATAGGCGGCGGTACCTCTGATATTGCGGTTATTTCCTTGGGAGGTACGGTGGTCAGTGCCTCCATCAAGATTGCGGGAGATGACTTTGATGAGGCTCTTGTCCGTTACATGCGTAAAAAACATAATCTCTTGATCGGTGAAAGAACTGCGGAAGATATCAAGATCAGGATTGGTTCTGCTTATCCCAGGGCAGAAGTGGATTATATGGATGTGAGAGGACGGAATCTGGTGACCGGTCTGCCTAAGACGGTACAGGTGTCCTCAGAGGAGACAGAAGAAGCGCTGCGTGAGACCACAGCCCAGATCGTGGATACCATTCACAGTGTGTTGGAGAAAACTCCCCCTGAGTTGGCAGCTGACATTGCGGACAGAGGCATTGTGCTCACCGGCGGCGGAAGCCTGCTGAGAGGGTTGGAGGAATTGATTTCGGCAAAGACTGGAATCAATACGATGACAGCAGAAGATCCCATGACTGCGGTAGCCATCGGTACCGGTAAATACGTGGAATTTTTGGCAGGATACAGGGAAGATTGATAAAATAAATCTGGCGAATTCCTATTGGGGGCTTCCCTGATAGGAATTTTGTTGCTTTACAGGAATGTGGATATGGAGAGCGTACAGGGATATATTGATCACATTATATATCAGAATATGGATAATGGTTATACCGTTATGAACCTGATCGCAGACGGAGAGGAAATCACTTGCGTAGGGATGCTTGGGTCAGTAACGCCGGGCGAGAACATCCGGGCATTTGGGGAATATATCAATCATTCGGTTTATGGAAGTCAGTTTAAGATCGCATCTTTTGAAACAGTTCTGCCGGAGGACAGCGTCAGTATGGAACGTTATCTGGGGTCCGGAGCCATCCGTGGCGTAGGACCTGCATTGGCAGCCAGGATCGTGAAAAGATTTGGATCAGACACCTTTCGGATCATCGACGAGGAGCCGGAGCGGCTGGTGGAGATCAAAGGGATCAGTGAACGTATTGCCAGGGAAATATATGCCCAGATGGCGGATAAGAAGGATCTGCGGGAAGCCATGGTCTACCTGCAGAAATTTGGCATTTCAAATACCCTTGCCATCAAGATATACAACACCTATGGAGGCAGGCTGTATCATGTGATGCAGGAAAATCCCTATCTGCTGGCAGAGGACATTCAGGGCGTGGGATTTAAAATTGCAGATGAAATTGCTTCGAAGATTGGTATTCACACGGACTCTGAATACCGGATCCGTTGCGGCATTCTCTATATGCTGCAGCAGGCTGTGGGGGAGGGGCATACCTATTTGCCCGGTTCACTTTTGAAAAGCCGCAGCAGCATGCTGCTCGGTGTGGATGAGAGTTACATGGATGATCAGATTGCCAATCTTGCAATGGAAAAAAAGATTATTGTGAAAAATGCCGGAAATGGAGATACGAAAGTATTTCTGGCTGCTTTTTATCGGGCAGAGCTTGGCTGTGCGAGGATGTTGTGTGATTTGAATTTATCTATGGCGGAGGGAAATGAACTGCTTCCCTCTGAGGAGAAATATATTATTTCTATAATTAATAAATTGGGTTGGCAACCGGGGCTGGAACTGGATGAACTGCAGATGCACGCTGTGCTGGAAAGCATAAAAAATGGCGTTGTGATCATATCCGGCGGTCCGGGCACAGGCAAGACCACCACTATCAATACCATCATACGTTATTTTGAAAGTGAAAATAAGGACATTTTGTTGGCAGCACCTACGGGCAGGGCAGCCAAAAGGATGACGGAGGCCACCGGTTATGAAGCTCGGACCATTCACCGCATGTTGGAGCTAAATGGTGCTCTTTCGGATGAGGGTAGTAGAGGAGTGCGTTTTGAGCGCAATGAGGAAAATCCCTTGGAAGCGGATGTGATCATTATAGATGAAATGTCTATGGTAGATTTGATCGTATTTCAGGCGCTCTTAAAGGCTATCGTGCCGGGTACCAGACTGGTGCTGGTGGGGGATGTGGATCAGTTGCCTTCCGTAGGGCCCGGCCAGGTGCTGCGGGATTTAATAGAGAGTGGCATTTTCCCTACGGTGATCCTGCAGAAAATATTCCGCCAGGCAGAAGAAAGCGACATTATCGTAAATGCTCATAAAATCAATCAGGGACAGCAAATAGTCCTAAACAATAAGAGCCGCGACTTTTTCTTTTTAGAACGAAGCGATACAAATGTGATTTATAAACATATGGTGCAGCTGATCACCGAGAAACTGCCAAGATATGTAAATGTTTCGCCCTATGAGATACAGGTACTTACGCCTATGCGCAAAGGTGCTTTAGGGGTAGAGGAATTAAACCGGATACTCCAGCGGTATATGAATCCTCCAACTCAGGATAAAAAGGAATATATGGCAGGCGAGACCCTCTTTCGAGAAGGAGACAAGGTCATGCAGATCAAAAACAACTATCAGCTTGAGTGGGAGGTGCTCAGCCGTTATGGGATCCCGATAGATAAAGGGATGGGTGTATTTAACGGTGATATGGGTAAGATCGTAAAGATTAGTGAGTATGCCAAAGAACTTATGGTGGAATATGAAGAAGGCAAAAAAGTGACCTATTCCTTTGCCCAGCTGGAGGAATTGGAATTGGCCTATGCGGTGACCATTCACAAGTCACAGGGAAGTGAATATCCTGCAGTGGTGTTGCCTATTTTAAGCGGTCCCCAGATGTTGATGAATCGCAATCTGCTTTATACCGCGGTAACCAGGGCCAGAGACTGTGTAACGATCCTGGGCAGCAGTCAGGCGGTTGGGGACATGATCAAAAATGCAAATGTAGGGCGAAGGTATACTGCTTTGCAGGAAAGAATTGTGGAGATGGAGGGAATACTAAAATAAGATTCATATTAAATATGTTATTTCCACCCAGATGTCCCTTGTGTGATGAACCGGTGGAAAGAGGCAGGACGGGGTTTTGTAAGGAGTGTAGCGGCAAGTGGAAACCGGAAGTGCATTTTATAAGCGGAGAAGGACACAAGTTTGCGGAAGGGGCATTTTTGTGCAAGTATGAGGAAGCTGCCTTGGCGATGTATCGTTTCAAGTACGGAGGAAGGCGGGAGTACGGGAAGGTTTTTGGCAGGCAGATGGCCTGTGAGATGAAATATCTTTTGCAGGAGTGGGGAGCAGATGGAATAGTACCAATCCCACTTCATCCCAGACGGATCCGTAAGAGGGGGTATAACCAGGCACAGGTGCTTGCAAGTGCTCTGGGAGAGCAGGCTGGGATTCCTGTTTACACAAATTTATTGGAAAGATGCCGGGATACAGCGCCTCAGAAAGAATTAAATGCGTTGGAACGTCAAAATAATTTGAAAAAGGCTTTTAAAATATACAAAAATGATGTAAAATTAAGTACGATTATTATTGTGGATGACATCTACACAACGGGTACAACTGTGGATGAGGCTGCAAGTGTACTGCTTGCAGGTAGTGTGAAAAAAGTTTATGTGTTGACCCTGGCCTCCGGTATGGGTTGATGGGGTGGCCTTGGGTTGATAAAAGAGGATTGACAGATGCTGAATGAAGAAAAGATCATCCTGATGACAAAGCTCGCTTCCTATGAGGGGCGGGAAGGTAAGAAAAATGGTGCTGTCAGCGGTTACTTTCGCAGTGATTATATCAGCTTGCGGGTGATCGAATCGCTGGTCAGTGCGGCGCTTGCTTTTGTGATCTGTTTTGCACTCTACATCTTTTATTATTTTGAAGAGTTTATGGAGAACATTTACAGAATGGATCTGTTGGCTTTTGCGCAGACCATGCTGAGATTCTTCTTGATATGGGTGGCAGGTTACGGACTGGTATCCTATGTGGTTTATTCGGTGAGATACAGCCGTGTAAAAAAGCAGCAGAAGAAATATTATAATAACTTGAAAAAGTTGGCGGCCATGTACGAGAAATAGAAGGACGGTAAGAGATGAGAACATTACTGGAAATCAAGGAAATAGTCATAAAAATTTATGGGAAATATGAGGTGTTTATTATACCTGTGCTGAAGTTTTTGCTGGCACTGGTGAGTTTGCTGGCAATCAATTCCCGGTTGGGATATATGAGGCAGGTGGACAATATAGGGGTTGTTTTGATTGCTTCGTTGCTTTGCTCCTTCTTGCCCAATGGATTTATTTTGTTGTTTGGTGCGGTGTTTATTCTCTTGCATCTTTATGCCCTTGCTATAGAGGTGGCGCTGGTGGGGTTAGGTGTGTTTTTGATCATGGCGCTGGTGTTTTTCAGATTCTCTCCCAGAGATTCCTTGGCAGTGCTGTTTACGCCCCTATGCTTTTTTTTCAAGGTTCCTTATGTGATGCCCATAGCTGCGGGCCTTTTGCGCACGCCGGCGTCGGTTGTATCTGTAGGATGCGGGGTGGTGGTACACTATCTGATCTCTTTTGTTTCGGAGAATGCTACTTCTATCAGTGCCTTGGATGAGAGTGAAACGGTGGCCAGACTGCGATTGGTGATCGACGCTCTGCTGGGAAATCGTGCAATGGTAGTTATGATAGTAGCCTTTGCCGTTACCATCATTGCGGTATATCTGATTCGCAGGATGTCTATCGATTATTCCTGGACCATTGCCATTATTGCCGGCGTGATGCTGGATGCAGTTATCTTGCTGATCGGTGATCTGGTGTATAACACCAATGTGTCGGTGCTTGGAATCCTTTTAGGAGCTGTGATTGCAGCTTTGTTAGGGAAGTTGTTACAATTTTTGGTGTTCAATATAGACTATAACAGAACGGAAAAGGTTCAATTTGAAGATGATGAATATTATTATTATGTAAAAGCGGTTCCTAAGCTTACGGTGGCAGCACCTGAAAAGACTGTGAAGAAGATCAATACCCAGGTGAGTGGCAGGAGCCACGTCCAGACGCGAGATCCCAGGGCTGGTGAAGGTCGGCGGCCGGTAGCTGCCGGTGGCAGGACGGTCACTGTCGAAAGAACAGGGAGTGCTCCCCGGGGAGTGAGTCCCAGGACCCAGAGTGGACACACGGTGACAGGCAGTTATCGCCAGGAGGTTAAGCCGGTGGATACTACCAAAGAGATAACGGAAGACCAGATAGATGATTTTGAGGAATTATAATCCCATAAGAAGGTAATACTATGCAAGACATTCTATCCTTTGTAAAAAACTTAGATATGCGTATGCCGAGCATGGATTTGACGGATGTTATTGAAATACTCATCATTTCCTTCTTGATATATCATATCTTAACATGGATTAAGAATACCAGGGCCTGGGCGTTGCTTAAGGGCCTTCTTGTGATTTGCGCCTTTTTGTTGGTTGCGGCATATTTCCGCATGAATACGATTTTGTGGATAGCCAGCAATGTTCTGACTTTTGCAGTGACAGCACTTATTATAGTGTTGCAACCCGAACTCCGCAAAGCATTGGAGGATCTTGGAAACAAGAACCTGATCAATTCGGTGTTGCCTTTGGATACTTCCAAAAAGGAGCAGGGTTTGTTTTCGGATCGTACTATCAATGAGATCGTAAAAGCATGTGTGGAGATGAGCAGAGCCAAAACCGGCGCTTTGATCGTAGTACAGCAAAAGCAGCCTCTGGGGGACTTTGAGAGAACCGGTATAGAGGTGGATGGTATTGTTACCAGCCAGCTGCTGATCAATATATTTGAACATAATACGCCCCTTCATGACGGTGCGGTTATTGTAAAGGGAGACAGGGTAACCTGTGCTACCTGTTATCTGCCTCTGTCTGATAATATGAATCTGGATAAAGGGCTGGGAACGAGACATCGTGCCGGCCTGGGTGTCACTGAGATGACAGATGCAATGACCATTATTGTATCCGAGGAGACCGGTAAAATCAGCATTGCTTACAAAGGCGGCCTGGAGCGTGGGGTAAATGCAGAACGTCTGAAGGAGCAGCTCTGTGTGATCCAGAATAAGGGAGAAGAGGAAAACAAAAAAATAAAGAGATGGGGAGGACGTAGCAAGAATGAAAAAGAAACTGCGACATAACATATTGCTGAAGATCCTCTCGTTGCTGATTGCTTTTACTTTGTGGCTGGTTGTGATCAATGTGGAGGATCCTGTGGATGAAAAGAATTTCTCCAATATCAAGGTAAATTTGCTGAATACCAATTTGATCACGGATGCCAACCGGGTATATGAGATTTTGGACAATAGTGCTGTGGTTAGAAGCGTAACTGTGGAAGCCCCAAGGACATTGCTGGAGTCCTTAAACAACAGTGATATCGTGGCGGAAGCAGACTTTGCAAACGTGACAGTGAATGAGACCATAGAAATAGAGTTCTCTTCTACCAGAGGGAACAACGAGATTCGAAGTATCAGCGGCAGCAGTAGTATGGTGAAGCTGAATATAGAGGATCGTCGGACCAAGAGGCTCACACTGACAGTGCTTACGGAGGGGACACCTGCAGAAAATTACATTATAGGAGATGTTTCCATGGACCAGAACCGGCTTGAGATTTCCGGACCGGAGTCCGTGGTAAGCAGGATTTCCAGTGCAAATTTGCAGGTGGATATCAGCGATTCTACCAGTGATATCTCCACCTATGCGGATGTAGTTCTGCTGGATGAAAATGGAAAAGAAGTTTCACAAAAATCTCTGACCATGAATACCAATTCAGTAAAGGTGACGGTGCCTATTCTGGCAACTAAGACGGTACCCGTAGAATATAATACTATGGGAGAACCTGCGGAAGGATATTTGTGGACAGGAGAAGTGTTGGCGGATACTCAGGAAGTTGTGATTGCCGGTTACAGTTCTGCACTGGCTGATGTGAAGCGTATTGTTGTGACAGAGACTGACCTTGATATCACAGGAATGGACGAAAACCTGACGAAGTATATTTATTTGCAGGATTATTTGCCGGAAGGCATTGTCCTGACGGATGAGTATGAACGCAGGGCGATCGTTACACTGCCCATTGAAAAAGAAGCCAGAAAGATATTGCAGATCCCTGTTGGCAATATTCATTTTAGTGGATTACCGGAAGGCCTTGCAGGTGCATTCCCGGAGGAGATTTTGGAATACTCAGTTGAGGTTTATGGCTTACGGTCAGACTTGAATAGGGTACAGCAAGAACAGGTACATGGGTATGTACGAATCGATGAACTGATGCAGCAGCTGAACGTAGATGTGCTGAAACCCGGCACGTATGAAACAACAGTAGAATTCTCTTTTGCAGAGGGTGTTGAACAGAGAGAAGAGCTGGTGGCTAATGTAATAATCAGAAAAGAAGAACTAGAACCATAATGAAGGAGCATAAAAGAATGGCGAGATTATTTGGAACGGATGGTGTGAGAGGACTTGCGAACGAGGAACTTACGCCGTTGCTTGCAATGCAGCTTGGGCAGGCGGGCGCACATGTTTTGACAAAAGAGAAGGCACACAAACCTACGATCATGGTTGGTTGTGATACCCGTATTTCCGGAGATATGCTGGCAAATGCCTTGATGGCCGGGGCGTGTTCGGTAGGAGCCAACTGTATTTTTGTGGGAGTACTTCCCACACCGGCAGTGGCTTATCTGACACAAAAGTACAAAGTGGATGCAGGCGTGGTGATATCAGCTTCCCACAATCCTGTGGAGTTTAACGGAATCAAATTTTTTGATGGAAACGGCTATAAGCTGCCGGATGAATTGGAGGATGAGATTGAGGCACTGATCAAGACCCAGATGCAGGGGGTTAAATTCCCTACGGGAACAGGGATCGGAAAAATAAAATACCGCACAGATGCAAAGGAAGAGTATATCAATCATGTAATGCAGGCGGTGAATGTGGATCTGACCGGAATGCGTATTGTAGTAGACTGTGCCGAGGGGGCTTCCTACTACACTTCAGTAGAGGCGTTGAGGGAGCTTGGAGCAGATGTAGTTGCTATCCACAATAATCCTGATGGGACCAATATCAATGCAAACTGTGGTTCTACACATATGGAAGAACTGCAAGCCCGGGTGGTGTTTGAAAAGGCTGATGTGGGCTTAGCCTTTGACGGAGATGCAGATCGCCTTCTGGCGGTGGATGAAAATGGTCAGATGGTGGACGGAGACCAGATCATGGCAATCGTGGGAAACCACATGAAGAAGAATGGCAAGCTCAAGGGTAATGTGATCGTTGCCACGGTAATGAGTAATCTGGGATTCTTTCTGATGGCTGAGAAACATGATATCAAGGCTGAACAGACGAAGGTGGGAGATCGCTATGTGTTGGAGCGTATGCGTGAAATTGGAGCCAGCTTGGGAGGCGAACAATCCGGACATGTGATCTTTTTGGATGAAA
This sequence comes from Lachnospiraceae bacterium, assembly GCA_015056865.1. Taxonomy (GTDB): domain Bacteria; phylum Bacillota; class Clostridia; order Lachnospirales; family Lachnospiraceae; genus Acetatifactor. The sequence goes on along the minus strand of SVFM01000006.1, from coordinate 91,225 downwards.
ATACTACAGGAGATGGGTTGCTCAGTGCACTTCATTTGCTGCAGGTTATCGTAGATACAAAGCAAAAACTGTCGGAATTGTCACAGATTATGCAGGTTTTACCTCAGGCTTTGGTAAATGCAAAGGTTGCTAATCACAAAAAGGACCGATATATGGAATACCCTGAAATTGCAGCTGCAATTGAAGAGCTTACAAAGAAATTTGCAGGGGAGGGCAGAGTGCTGATCCGTCCTTCCGGCACAGAGCCCTTGGTAAGGGTTATGATCGAAGGAAAAGACCAAGCGCAGATTCAGGATGAGGCGGAGAAGCTTGCTTCCCTGATTCAGGATATTATGTTCTGATGTTGTAATAGGGTGAATTGGAGGAAAGTATTATGGTATGTCAAAAGGTGGTCGTAAAAAATCTAACCGGTTTACATTTAAGACCGGCCGGTCTTTTGTGTAAGGAGGCAATGAAATATAAATCGCTCATCACCTTTTCTTTCAAAGATAATACAGCAAATGCGAAAAGTGTGCTCAGCGTCCTTGGCGCATGTGTAAAATGCGGAGATGAGATCGAGTTTACCTGTGAAGGGATCGACGAGACAGAAGCGCTATGTGCTTTGGTGAAGTTGGTTGAAAGCGGGCTTGGTGAATAAACATAATAAAAAGGCAGGTTGCATTGAGCCTGCCTTTTTAGATCTTTAATTGTAAGATACGTCTCTGCCTTTCTGGGCAACAGCGATATAAGTTTTGCCGGGATTCAATTTGATTTCGTTTCCGGCGTCATCATAATATCTGGTAGGTGCGTAATCACTTTCCTTTTTCCAGGTAATATGAATGCCTTTTCCGTTTGTAAAATAGTAACCGTCTTGTGTATCGTCTACACAGTTAAATTTCAGATATTTACCATCAATCTGATATTCCCAGTCAGTGTTCTGTACAATTACGTTTGTAAAAGTAAGCTGCTCGTCAGTAAGCACATCAATCTGTTTGTTGCCGTGCAGATATTTGTAGTACAGGCCATCTTCCTCGTTGTACTCCAGGTAAGAAGAAGTGAAGGGGAAAATCTCGTCCAGGTCGATTTCGGTGGCATCAAAGGAATCAGTGGCGTCTGCCAAGGTGTTAGGGTTGGATACAGAAGCAAACTGGAAGTGATTTGGATCCCAGTATTCTTCTCTGTGCTCTTTATCATATCCCAGACTTTTGATATATCTGCTTAAGCTTTCGCCGTCGGTAAAACCATTGTGGATGGTAGCTTTTTCACCCTTAGGACGCCAAAAAGCTCCGGCACCCAATGCGGGGGAATTTAAGTCATTTACACCAATACGTACAGCAGCCAAATATTCAAACTCAGGGCGAGATGTCATGGTTACCAGATAAAAAGGGCCGCCCCAACATACAAAGTATGCATCCCATTCCATGGACCAGTAGCCGTAATAATCGCGTCCACTTCGAATATTTCCGATCTTTTCCAATTCCTGCCAATCTTCTATGATGCCCATTTGTCTGGAAATGTTGCCTTCCTCCATGCACTCATACAAGACACCCGCCAGCCCAATACCATATTGGGGTTGAGAACCTTTGTCAGTAGGAAACATGACGGCAATTGGCCGGGAAGCTGCTACTTCTTCGTCCACCCAAAGACCGGTCAGAGAGCTCTGTACCATACCCTCCTCGGGGGGCAGGTCCGCCGGCTCATCAGGTTCCTGTGAAGGTTCTACAGAAGGTTCTACAGAAGACTCCGGCTCGCTGGAAGAGGGGGTAACGGAAGAGGAAGGCTGTACAAAGTCTTCGGGACTCAATACTTCGCCAAAATCCCCCTGGCCACATCCGCTCAGGAGCATTACCGCTGAAAGGGCAAAGGCCAGGAATAATTTAATTTTTTTCATGAGTTATCCTCGCTTTCATTTGCAATTATTAATAGTATAACATATAATGCTATGCTCGTCATCATGATTTTTTTGATGTAGCGTAAAAAGACCGTGGCGAAGCCGGATCCATCTTTTGCAGGCGGCCAGGTCTGCGCCTCATTTGGACACGCTCCCGCTCTGTGAAAGAACGTAGTGGACGCTAGGCTCGAGCTAAAGGCTGACATCGCCAAGCGCCAACGTCTTTCAAGGGTCCGTCATGAGGCGCAGACCTGGCCGCATGCAAAAGATGGATCCGGCTTCGCCACGGTCTTTCTTACCTGCATCAAAAGCCTTACAGGCAGATTGCCAGAGCCACTCCGATGCCAAGCAGGGCACCTATCAGTACCTGTAGAGGGGTATGTCCCACAAATTCTTTTAATTTATCCTGGGCGCTCATATCGCTGCCCATATCTTCAAAAAGTGTGATCATTTGGTTCAGTACCTTAGCCTGTATACCGGTTTCTCTGCGGACACCGATGGCATCGTGCATTACCACGATGGCAAAAATTACGGATATCGCAAATTCAAAACTGCCCGGGCCTGATATCAGCCATGTTGCAGTGGCAAGGCCGCAGACGGTGGCAGAGTGGGAGCTGGGCATGCCGCCGCTTCCTACCATGCGTTCGGGGGTAAAGGACCTGGTCAGCCACATATGGATCAAAGTCTTTAATACCTGTGCGGTAAGCCAGGCAGTAATGGCGGAGATAAGGATTTGGTTGTGAAACAGTTCGCTTATAAAATCCATAAAGGTATCCTCGTGATAATTATATTGACATGCATATTATTATAATACCATTTTGGTGTACGTTCAAGAAATCTTTTGATGGACAGGGCTGGTGGTATCTGTTATTCTAGTTATAAGCTGGAAATAATATTCAGAATCATTGGAGAAGATGTTATGAGTTTGCTGAGTGTGGTGGTTCCCTGTTATAACGAGCAGGAAAATGTAGAAGATTTTTATACGGAATTTATCAAAAATAGAGATTATTTTGAGAAGAAGGAGATTGACTTTGAAATTCTCTATGTGAATGATGGATCGAAGGATGACACGGTGAAGGAAGTAAAAAGACTTCATGAAAGGGATGAACGGGTACATCTGATCTCTTTTTCCAGAAATTTTGGCAAGGAGGCGGCTATGTATGCCGGTTTGCAAAAGAGTAAGGGGGATTACGTGGTGATCATGGATGCAGATCTGCAAGATCCGCCGTCACTGCTTCCTGAGATGTTTTCCAGTCTGGAAGAAGGTTTTGACTGCGTTGCAACCCGCCGGGTGAGCCGCAAGGGAGAGCCACCCATACGCTCCTTTTTTGCCCGTAGGTTTTATAAGCTTATGAAAAAAATATCCAAGACAGAGATTATGGATGGTGCCAGGGATTACCGCTTGATGACCAGACAGGTGGTGGATGCCATTTTGTCCATGGAGGAATATAATCGTTTTACCAAAGGCATCTTTGGCTGGGTAGGGTTTGAGACCAAGTGGTTGGAGTATGAAAATATTGAAAGGAGAAAGGGAGAGACCAAATGGAATTTCTGGAAACTGCTGTTGTATTCCATTGACGGGATTACTGCCTTTTCTACCATGCCTCTTTCCATAGCCGCAGTGGTGGGAATTCTGTTTTGTGTGATCTCCCTGTTTTTGGTGGTGTTTATTATTGTTCGGACAGTGCTGTTTGGCGACCCTGTTTCAGGATGGCCGTCCCTGGTGTGCATTATATCTATGATCAGTGGTGTGCAGCTGTTTTGTATTGGAATAGTTGGTCAATATTTGGCGAAAACCTATATGGAGGTAAAAAAACGTCCCATCTATTTGATAAGGGAAGAAGTATAGAAAAAAATGCGGTAATATCTAATAGAAATGAGCGAATATATGTCGATACGTGCGGTTAAAAATGCTTTTCATGGTCGCGAGAATATGATAAAATAAATGAGACATCGCGAGAATGAGCAATGCTCGACATCAAGAAGGGGGATTTTTTGGATATTGCTAAAGTTACTGACATCGAGTTGGAGAGGTATATTACTAGGATTATGTTGGACATCGGCGTACCGGCACACTTGAAGGGTTACCACTATTTAAGGGATGCCATTCTATTATCAGGCAGAGATATGGAAGTGGTAAGCAGTGTGACTAAGTTGTTATATCCAGTTATCGCCCGACACTTTAGAACCACGGATCAGAAAGTAGAACGAGCAATTCGCAATGCAATAGAGGTATCCTGGCAGAGGGGAAATGCAGATACTTTTCGTGAATTGTTTGGTTATAGTATAGAGACAGGTAATAATAGGCCTACCAACAGTGAGTACATTGCAAGAATAGCAGACAAGATCCGGCTTGATGTGCGGACAATGTAATGTACATACGAAAATTTATAGTTGTAGATACTTAAAAAGCAGGTTGGAGTACTAGCCTGTTTTTTTGTTGCCGGACAACATTGTGCAATAGGAAAAAGTATGATAAAATTGGGAAAAGGCGGGAAAATGTAATAGGAGAAAGAATTGATGAAAAAGAAGCTAAGGATGACAGCAGTTGATTATGGGGTTTTGTTTTTTATTGCTGTGATCGGTTTGACAGAGGTGGTTCATCTTTCCTCTATGATATTCCATCAGAAATTTCATGTTACTGCGGGCCTACTGGGACTGATACTGGCAGGTTTGGCAGTACTTTGTATTGCGGCGGTGCTTTGCGGGCGCAGGTTTGCCTGGGGAAAATCCTCCGGAGCAGGCGTGCACAAGGGAACGCCTAAGCTTTACGTTGTGTTGATCATCGGACTGATATTATTTCAGATCATCTGGAATTTTTATATGCACAGCCCCTATGTGACGGGAGATATTACCATAGAGACGGTGCAGACGATTTTGGCAACAGATACAGTGTATGAATATAATCCTATGACGGGTGGGCTTTTTGAAGCCGGCATGCCCAGCCGGCTGATGATCCTGGTACTTCCGGTGCTGTATAGTGCAGTGGCAAGGTGGACAGGCCTGCCTGCTCAGACCGTTGTGTATGAGTGGGTATCTACGATCGTTCTTTGTTTATCTTATCTGGTGTACGCAGGGTGGGCCGGATTTCTTTTCCCGGGGGATAGGAAAAAGCAGTGTAGATTTCTGCTGTTGGTGGTACTGTTGTATCAATTTGGTGCGTATGCCCCTTTAAGTGATGGCATGCGTGCCCTGCAGGCAGGATATACCGGAGAGAGTATCCGGGCTCTGGTGCTGCTGCCCTATGTGCTCCTTTGTTGTGTGCAAAAAAAGTGGCTGCAGGCGGTGCTGGGGGCCATGGCTGAGGTTTGTATCGTGTGGACTTTGTACGGACTGGGCTACAGTGTGTTTGTTATTTTCTTTACAGTGCTGCTCTTTTGGGTGATTAGCGCAATTGGCAAAAGACGAAAGGGGGGGTCTGTATCATGACACAATTCTGGGAGGCCATGAGTGGCGGCTATGCAGAGCTGACCGGTGGCGGACAGTATCTTGCCCTCTTTTTTGTTGCATTGATAGGATTTTATTTTTACCCGGGAAAAAAAGAAAAGATTTATTGGTACTACAGTATAGCTATGATATTGGTGTTACTGTTTCCCATTACAGCTTGGGTGCTCTTGAAATATCAGACCAGATTTTATGCTTATGGTCACCTGTGGGCACTGGTTCCCATCACCGGCATGATTGCCTATGGCGGAGAGCTGCTCTTGGAGATGGCAGAGAAACAGTGTGCAGATCATAAGATATTTGGACACAAAAAGTATGGTGGGGAGTTGTTGCTTGCGGTATTTGGGCTGGTGATTTTGTTGGCCGGCAGTGTCACACCGACACCGCAAAACAGGCAGGAAACCGCAAATGATCAAAAAATACCCGTCCGTCAGATGCAGGCCTTGGAGTGGATCGAAGAAAATGTGGAGGAGCCTTGTCTGTGGGCTGCCCGGGACGTTCTGGAATATGCCAGAGCATACAGCGGTAAATTTGAGTTGATTTATGGCAGGAATATGTGGGAACTTTCTCTAAATGGAAACACTTATGACTGGTATGATCAGCAAGTGTTGGATATGTACGAGCAGATGGAAGATTACGAATTTGAGGCGGGACAAGGCAGGCTTGGAGGATCTTCGGCACAGATGCTCAGAAAAATGGGACAGGACCTTTTGGATGCAGCAGAAAACAAGGATTGTAACGTGGTTGTGCTGCCGAAAGGGGACAAGCAGGAATGGGCCCTTGGGGAAACAGTGGGCGATCACTTTTTGTGTAGCTTTCAGACAGAGGCTTATGTGATATTCACGAAGGAGTTGTCCGGGAACGGAAAGGTTGAGTAGGAAAAATGATCAGTGTGATTGTTCCGGTATATAATGCGGAAAAATATATAGAAGAGACGGTTGCCAGTGTGCTGGGGCAGACTTTTCAGGACTGGGAACTTCTGTTGGTGGAGAACGGTTCTACCGATGGTACCTGGCCGCTCTTGCAGCGGTTGGCCCAGAGGAATGATAGGATCAGAATTTTCCGGCAGGAGGAAAATAAGGGGGCGGCCAACGCCAGAAACCGGGGACTTTCTGAGTCCAGGGGAAGATATATTGCCTATTTGGATGCAGATGATCTGTGGCACCCTATGAAACTGGAGCGGCAGCTTGCATTTATGCAGGAGAAGCAGGCGGCGTTCGCCTTCACAGGTTATGAATTTGGAGATGAAAATGCAAAGGGAACCGGAAAAGTGGTAGTTGTTCCGGAAACCATGAATTATAAGCAGGCACTGAAAAATACAACCATTTTTACCAGTACGGTTATGTTTGATACCCAAAAGCTGGAAAAGAAGCATCTGGAAATGCCTCAGATCAAAAGTGAGGATACGGCCCTTTGGTGGAAGGTGCTGCGCCCGGGCGGGGCCGAAGGGGGTTGTACAGAGCAGGCCTGGGGGCTGAATGAAAATCTGGTGATGTACCGCCGGCCTGCAGTCAGTCTGTCCTCCAATAAGCTGGAGGCCATCCGACGGATCTGGAATTTGTATCGCAAATGGGAGAAGTTGTCGCTGGTATACAGCCTGTATAATTTTTGCTTTTGGGCAGTGCGGGCAGTCAAACGAAGAGTATAGCCATACGTGGAAAAATATGTTATAATAAAAGATATTCAGGATAAAATTGCGAGGTAACGAGCGTGAAGAAGCTGGAGTCCTTTAAAAGATTGATATTGTTGAGTATGTCAGGTGTTTGTCTGGGTGTGCAGATTCTGATCTATGCATATTTTTGGCAGAAGCATTTCTTCCCGGATGTAGAAAGATATTTGCCTTTCTGGGAGAGGGGACATTGGCTGATCATTGGAATTTATGCAGTGCTGATGATGTTCTTTTCCAGCATGTACGGAGGCAGCAGAGTAGGCTATAAGAAGAATTCAGAGGTGATCTTCTCCCAGGCCTTTGCCACCTTGGCGGTCAATGTGATCACATATTTCCAGTTGTCCCTGATGGTGCTGGAACTGTATTATCCGCCTATTTACGCGGCGATGATGGTGGTACAGCTGGTGTGGGTCATTGTGTGGATCAACATATCCTGCTTCATTTACCGCAACATTTTTCCGCCCCGGAGGCTTTTGGTGGTACATGGGGATCGACCTGTGGACGGTATTCTTGCGAAATTTGCCGGCCGTAAGGATAAATTTGAGGTCAGCAAGTGTATTCATATCAATGCAGGTGTGGATGCAGTGAATGCAGAAGCACTGGAGAGATATGATGCGGTGGTGATTTTGGATATTGAGGATAAAAAGAGAAACCGGATCTTAAAGTTTTGTTATGGGCACGGAATCCGTACGTATGTGATGCCTAAGATCTCGGATGTGATCATGAAGGGTGCGGAGGAACTGCGGATCTTTGACACCCCCCTGTTTTTGACCAGAGAGTACAGCCTTTCCATCGAACAGCGTTTCTTCAAAAGATGTATCGATGTTGTCCTGGCCTTTCTATTGATTGTGATCAGTTCCCCGTTCATGCTGCTGACTGCCATCGCGGTGAAGCTTTATGACGGCGGGCCGGTGCTTTACAAGCAGGTCAGATGTACTGTGGGAAACAAGCAGTTTAAAATCTTAAAATTCCGAAGCATGCGTGTGGATGCGGAAAAAGATGGGGTGGCCAGATTGGCGGCCAAGAAGGACAGTCGTGTGACACCGGTGGGAAAGTTTATCCGTAAGGTGCGACTGGACGAGCTGCCCCAGCTGGTAAATATTCTTATGGGTGATATGTCCTTTATCGGCCCACGTCCGGAGCGTCCGGAGATCATAGCCCAATATATGGAGACTATGCCGGAATTTGCCTTTCGTACTAAGGTGAAGGCGGGGCTTGCCGGATATGCCCAAGTGTATGGAAAGTATAATACTACGCCCCATGACAAGTTAAAGTTGGATCTGGCTTATATCGAGAACTACTCTGTGTGGCTGGATGTGAAATTGATGATGCTAACCCTGAAGATTCTTTTCTGGCCGGACAGCACGGAAGGTGTGGAGGGTGATCAGATAACTGCAGAGAAAAAGGAGAACGGGGATGTGGGAATGTAATTATGCCAAGGAATCATTGGATTTGAAGTTATTGATCTTGCGTTTTATGAAAAAGATATGGATACCGATTATAGCCGCTTTGCTTGGAGCGGCTGTCTTTGGTGGTGGGCATTTTATAAAAAATGTGATTTTTGCCGGTGAGCCCCGGTATGAAAAGGTAAGTATTTACTTTGTAGAGTACACGGAGCAGGCGGTAAACAACAACGAGTATTATTATATCAATGATTTTACTTGGAATGAGTGGGTGCATACGGATGAGTTTCTGGACCGGGTACTGACCACCATAGAAGGCAGTGGCTATCAGGTAACCAAGGAGGAGCTGAGGCAGTATTTTGGGGCAAATTTGCCCTCTGATCTGCGCATGCCCTACAGTACGGTTACCACCTATGATCCGGTATTGACGGAGGTGCTTGGCAAGGCTTTGGAGCAGGCCTTTGTGGTTTTTGGAGAGAACAATTCAGAGATGAACGGTATCCGGGTGTCGGACAGTGGGGAAGTGCGTCAGGTGCAGCCGGATGTGCGGACCCTTCGGGCAGTGATTTTAGGTGCAGTGATTGGATTGTTTGCAGCCCTGGTGATCCTGCTGATCCTTTTTTTGCTGGATGACTCCGTTTATGTTCCGGGCACCTTTACCTATCGTTATCAGATTCCCATGCTGGGGGTGCTTTATGGAAATGCAAAGGACAAGGCGGATGGCATGTTGGCAGAAAATGTAAACTACGTTTTTCGGGGCAAAAAGCAGATTGCAGTGACTAGCGTTGAAGCAGGTACGGATATGGAGGCAGCGGTAAAGATGCTGCCCCGGGAAGATTTTGTATATAGCTGCGTACCGTCACCGGAACAGACGCCGGAAGTAGCGAAATGTCTGCGGGAGGCAGATGGGGTACTTTTACTGGTGGAAAGTGGAGCCGGGAATGGCAAACAGATTGAAAAGGTATTGGATTTCCTGAAGACTCAGGACATTTCTGTGCAGGGAGCGGTACTTTGGAACGGGGATGCTTTTTTGAATCGGATATATTACGGCGCAGGATTCGGAGGGAAAAAGAAATGACCTTGCAGCTTCTTGTGGCGGCAATGCATAAGGAGCCGCTTGCACTTGCAGAGGAAATGCATATAGAAAGTGACGCGATCATCGTCAGCCAGGGCGAGGAATACGGTTATGAAGAACTGACATACAAAGGACATGAGATCCGGTATTTTGCCATGGCAGAACGGGGCGTGGGCTTGAGCAGAAACCATGCGCTGCTCCGGGCGGACAGAGAGATCAGTTTGTTCGCGGACGAGGATATTGTTTATGAGCCGGGTTATGCCAAGGCAGTTACGGATGCTTTTGAGCAATATCCGGATGCAGATATGATCCTGTTTAATGTGCAGGCTTCCCCCGGCCGGGAAACCTATCACATCGATGAGCCGGGCAGGGTAAGTGCCTGGAAATGCGGCCGATATCCTACCTACAGCTTTGCAGTGCGTACGGCAGTGGTACACCGTTTGAATATTACCTTTTCCCTTCTGTTTGGCGGCGGGGCCAGATACAGCAACGGTGAGGACAGCCTTTTTATCAGAGAATGCATCAAAAAGGGCATGAAGGTATATAAGGTGCCAGTGCTCATCGGCCGGGAGAAGGAAAGACAGTCCACCTGGTTTGAAGGTTATAACCATAAATTTTTCTATGACAGAGGAGTGCTCTATCATTATCTGTACGGTATTTGGAAAAAGCCCAGAGCCCTGCGCTTTCTGTTGGCGCACAAAGAGGAAATGTGCAAGGAGATTCGCTGGAAACAGGCCTATGGGATCATGTGCCAGGGGATGCGAAGTGTAAGGGAGAAATAAAGTATGAAATTCAGTATTATCGTGGTGGCTTTAAATCCCGGGGAGGAATTGCTCCGTACCTTGGAGAGCATTGCCCGCCAGAGCTGCACGGATTATGAGGTGGTAGTAAAGGACGGAGGGTCCAAGGATGGTAGCGTGGAGGCCTTGCAGCAGTGGCTCTTGCGGCAGCCGGAGGCCTTGCAGCAGCGTGTCAGGATCATCTGTGAGCCGGATAAAAGTATTTATGAGGGCATGAATCAGGCAACCCGTCACGCTCAGGGAGAATGGTTTTATTTTCTGAACTGCGGGGATTACTTTTATGAAGCATCTTCCCTGGAAAGCATGGCGGCGGCCATGAACGGTCGAGACAGTCTGATCTTTTATGGGGATATTTATGACCGCACCAGGCGAAGTCTCGTGGCATCCAATCCCAGGATCAACGGATTTGCCTGCTATCGGAACGTGCCCTGTCATCAGGCTTGTATTTATCGCAGGAGCTTGTTTGCCCAGAGAGGATATGAGACGAAATATAAAGTGCGTGGGGACTACGAGCACTTTTTGTGGAGCTTTTACGAAAAGCAGGCCAATCCTTGTTATGTGTCGGTGATCTTGGCCTCCTATGAGGGCGCAGGATATTCGGAGACAGCCAAAAACAAAGAAAGGTCTGCCCGGGAGCACAAAGAGATTACCAGGAAGTATATGAGTGGCGCGGAGCGGTTTTGGTACCGGTTTTTGTTGGTGATAACTCTGCAGCCGCTGCGAACCAGGATTGCGGAGCATCCGGGCATGTCCAAGATTTATAACAAACTGAAAAGTATGCTGTATCAAAAGAAATAGGCGGAGGCTTTCAAATGGCAGTATATCTGACCCTGACGGTCCTGGTGGTTCTGCTGGGAATTTTTGCAGACAACAGGGCTGCTGTACAACATCATATTTCGCCAAACGCCAGAACCCTGCGCTATGGAGGCGTGACCAGAGGACAGGCTTTGACCTGGGTGGCGTGTGCCGCTGTTTTTGTGTTGCTGGCGGGAGTGTCCGCCTGCCGTATTGCGGTGGGAAATGATTATTGGGTTTATCGGGAGCAATTTACATGGATCATGCACAATAACAGGCAGGTATCCTATGAATTCGGGTTCCGGCTTTCGGTGTGGATCATCCAGAGTATCTTTGGCTACGACAATTATCTGGCAGTGTTTGGTGTGTTTTCCATTGTCACATGTTACTTCTTTGTGCGGTCTTTGTACGACCAGTGCAGATGGATGGCTGCAGGGATTTTTCTGTTGATGACAGGCGGTTACTATTTTTCCAGCCTGAATTCCGTGCGCTACTATTTTGTACTGGCCATTGCCATGTATGCCATGAAATATGTGCTGCGAAAGGAATATGGAAAGTTTATTCTGTGGATCTGTTTTGCAGCCTGTTTCCACAAATCCATACTGGTGGTGATCCCGGTATATCTGGCGGCGGGATGGCTTTCAGAGAGAAAGTTGCCCAGATGGACCTATCCGGCGGCAGGTGTGTTTGTGGCAAGTCTTCTGTTGTTTCCGGAATTCTATCGAAGGATCATTTTTACCTTTTATCCATACTATGAAAACTCGGTATTTGACAACGGGGATGTATCTTACACCAACATTGCAAAAGCTGTGGGGGCAATCCTATTGGCACTTTTGTTTTACAGGCAGACTGTGCGGGAGGATCGGCAAAACCGGTTTTATCTGCTGCTGAATGTGATGGGACTGATCACCTATGCCTTTGCTTCTTTTATTCCGGAGATATCCCGGATCGGTTATTATTTTATTGTTTCCCAGGTATTTTTGCTGCCGGGTATTCTGGCGGATATACCGCAAAAGCGAGTACGGCGTTTTTTCATCGTTTGTGTAGGGTTGGCCTTTACTGCGTACTTTGGGTTGTTTCTGCGGGATGCCTGGGATGTGAATGTGCGCCTGTTGCCTTATCTGAACTGGATCTTTAATTGAGGTGTGGAAGATGAAGATTTTATGGATCTGCAATATTGCATTGCCCAGAGTGGCTGAGTATCTGCATATGGAAGCCAGCAACAAGGAAGGCTGGCTGACGGGGCTTTCTGACAGGCTATTGGAGCAGAGTAGGAAAAATGATATAGAGTTGGCGGTGGCCTTTCCTGTGCAGGAGGACCAGTCCAAGTGGGAGATTCCGGTTCCGGAATATGGGGCTCAGCTGACCGCTTATGGTTTTGTAGAGGATACTGCCCATCCGGAAACTTATCCGGAGGGTCTGGAGGAAAGGCTTCGCCGGATTATCGAGGATTTTAAACCCCAGGTGGTGCATTGCTTTGGCACGGAGTTTCCGCACACACTGGCAGCCACAAGAGTTTGTGAAAAAGAGAAAATATTGCTGGGCATTCAAGGGTTATGTGCCATTTATGCCAAGGCATATCTGGCAGATCTGCCGGAGGCTGTGATAAGAAGGGTGACCTTCCGGGATCTTCTTCGAAAAGACAGTATCATGCAGCAACAGCAAAAATTCGAAAAGCGCGGAGAGATGGAGCAGGAAGCCATCAGAAATGCGGGGCATGTGACCGGCAGGACATGGATTGACAAAAAATACACGGCAGACTGCAATCCCCGGGTGCAGTATCACTTTATGAACGAGACTTTGCGTCGCAACTTTTACGAAGGCAAGTGGAATATAGAGCAGTGTGAAAAGCACAGTATTTTTTTGAGTCAGGGAGACTATCCCATTAAGGGATTACATTATATGTTGCAGGCCATGCCGGAGATTTTGGAAAAATATCCGGATGCCAAGGTGTATGTAGCAGGAAACTGTATTGTCCGGCAGGACACATGGAAGGATGAGATAAAAATTTCCTCTTATGGAAAATATTTGTTGGATCTGATCAAGCAATATCATTTGCAGGATAAGATCATTTTCCTTGGAAAAATGGATGCCGGGGCCATGAAGGAACAATTTTTAAAGAGCAGTCTGTTTGTCTGTCCTTCTACCATAGAAAATTCCCCCAATTCTCTGGGTGAGGCAATGCTTCTTGGCATGCCCTGTGTGACAGCGAATGTGGGCGGTATCAGATCTATTTTTGAGGATGGCAGGGATGGTATAGCCTACCCGGGATTTGGAGCAGACCTGTATAAGGACGCACCCCATAAAGAGCAGGCCCAGGCAAAGGAACTGGCCCGGGCAGTTCTTCAAATGTGGAGTGATGAGGAGAAAATGCGGGAATACGGCAATCGGGCCAGAGAGCATGCCTGCAGGACCCATGACGGGGATGAAAATTTCAGGACATTGATTCAAATTTATGAGAAGATCGCAGAGGGCCGGGCATGAAAGTGACGTTTGTCTCGAATTATATCAATCATCATCAGATCCCTGTGAGCAACGCTCTGTATGAGGCATTAGGGGACGCTTATACCTTTGTGCAGATGGAACCCATGGAACAGGAGCGGATCCAAATGGGCTGGGGAGGGGCGTATAGCGAACTGCCCTATCTGCGCCTGGGATACCAGCAGCCGGAAATCTGTCAGAAGCTGATCCTGGAAAGCGATATGGTGATCTGGGGCGGCTATGAGGATGACACCTGGCTGCAGCCCAGACTGCAGGCGAAAAAGCCAACTATCCGATACAGTGAGCGATTTTACAAGACCGGCCTGTGGAAGGCTGTTTCCCCCAGAGGACTTCGAAAGAAGTACTTGGATCACACCCGTTACCGCAAAGACCGGGTATATCTGCTCTGCTCAGGAGCCTATGTACCTTTGGATTATCATATTGTGGGTTCCTACCCGGGAAAGATGTTCCGTTGGGGATATTTTCCGGAGACCAGGCACTACGATGTGGATAAGTTACTGGATGAAAAGGCAAGCAACCGTAAAAATGGAGTTCCGGAAATTCTCTGGGCGGCCAGATTTATTGATTGGAAACATCCGGAAATGGTGTTGGAGCTTGCAAAATGTCTGCGGAATAAGGGAAAAGAGTTTCATATTACCATGATCGGTAACGGTCCCCTGCAGGAAGAAACAGCAGACAGGGTTGCTGCCTTGGGGCTGGAAAAGGAGATCACTTTGGCCGGAAGTATGCCTCCGGATCAGGTCAGAGAAGCCATGGAGAAGGCAGATATTGTACTCATGACCAGCGACAGGAACGAAGGCTGGGGCGCGGTGGCAAATGAGGCCATGAACAGCGGTTGTGTACTGGTGGCAGGGCACATGGCCGGAGCAGTGCCTTTTCTGGTGAAGGACGGGCAGAATGGTCTTATCTATGGTGAGAATCGTGTGGAGGAGATGGTGGAAAAAGTCTGTCAGGCTCTGGAAGACAGAGGACTCCGGGAGCGGATGGGCCGGCAGGCCTATGAAACCATAGTGAACCTCTGGAACGCCGGGGAGGCTGCCACACGTCTGCTTCAGCTTTGCAGACAGATCGCGGAAGGTGGAGAAATCACTTTTTGGGAGGAAGGACCTCTGAGCAAGGCCCCCATTCTGAGAGAGCGCAGAAAAGACAGGAGTAAAGAAAAATGACAACAGACAGACCGTTGATCAGTGTGATCGTACCGGTTTATAATATAAAAGAATACCTGCCCAGATGTGTGGAATCCATATGCAGACAAACCTATGAAAATTTGGAGGTTCTGTTGGTGGATGATGGTTCTTCGGATGGGACAGGACAACTGTGTGACCAATTATCCGCACAGGATTCCAGGATCCGGGTTTTTCACAAGGAAAACGGGGGATCTTCTTCTGCACGAAATTTGGGGATCCGGGAATCCAAGGGACAATACCTGGGGTTTGTGGACAGTGATGATTACATCTCTGCAGATATGTATGAGCGGTTGCTGGAAGGGCTTTTAAAGTACCGGGTACCCATTGCCCAGGTAGGCAGGGATGAAATCGATGAAAACGGTGATAGAAGACCGGATATCTGTATTCCTCCAAAGCAGGAGGAACAAATTGCATCCGCTGATTTTCTGCGGGAGCTGTTGCTCCACAAGGGAGACTGTTCTTTTTGTACCAAGTTGGTAGATAAAAGGTTGTTTCAGGACAGGGAATTTCCTTTGGGGGTGTTGAATGAGGATTTTCATTTGCTGGTTAAGATGCTTCCGGAAATAGAGGGTATTCTATCCCTTCCGGGCTACAGCTATCATGTGTTCTACCGCATGGGCAGCAACACCCGCAAGCAGGGGAAGAATGCGTTTTCCAGAGTGTACGGGGATAATGTGGATAATGCGGATATGATAGCCAAAATGGTGGAGCAGACCTATCCGGAGCTAAAAAAGATAGCGCTGCGTTTTGGAATGTTTCAGAGACTGGATTATCTGCTGCATGTACCGATCAGCCTGATGAACCGTGAAAATGACCAGTATCAGAGGATTGTTTCCCATGTAAGGAGACATTGGCTGAAAGGAATGCGTAATCCTTATCTGACGGGAAAAAATAAAATATACCTGACTCTTTTTGCAGTGACACCAAAGGGGATCCGGCAGCTGCACAGGAGATTTAAGGGCATAGAGCAGTAGGGAGGGACAGATGAAGCTTAACAATATTTTTTCTAAAAGAACTTTATATGTATTGTGCTTTCTGGCCTTGAACCTGATCGAGGTTCTGCGGGGGAGTATGCCCGGCAATATTTGGGCTGCAGCCACCAACTGTACCGGACTTGTGATGTTTGTGATCATTCTCAGTGCCTATCCCATCAAGGATTTTTTGAATCTGTTCAATGGAATCTATACCGTCATATGTGCAGTGGCCATGGTGGCAGTACACTTCCACTATCAGCAGCATGTGGGAGAATATTACTGGGGACAGACCCAGACTGCTATTCTGAATATCTGGTGGATCGGTATGGTGGTCAGATATCTGTTTAAAAAGGTTGTGGTAGAAAAGAGCATTACCTTAAAGCCTGGTAAGATCGGCTGGATGTGGATCCTATTGACAGTGTTGATGATCGCATCAGTCAGCGGCAGATGGTGGCCCTTATGGTTTTTCCTGATGTTTGGGTCTTTCTACCTGACGAAATTTACAAAAGAAGACAGCGCGGCTCTGTGGGATGGTATGATAAATGGCACAATCCTGGCGTTTTTTGCGGTGCAGATCTATGCTTATGGATTCAGGCCATATGACGAGATACGTTATAAAGGGGCATTTATCAATTGTAATGTGACAGCCCTATATTATCTGATCATTTACATGATGTGTCTGATCAAGCTTCATTTGCTGGAGCAAAAAAAGGCAAAAAAGGGGTGGAAGTTATTCTATCTCATTGGTGCCGGCGGACTGCTTTCTTTTCAAATTTTTACCTTATGTCGGACGGCCTGGGTGGCATCCCTGGTCCTGACGGTTTTGTACGGTATTTATGTGGTGCGCAGGATCTGGCAGAAAAAGTGGTACCAAGTACTCCTGCGGGGAGCAGGCTTGGTCCTGGCGGTGCTGGTAACCTTTTTACCGGTTTACTATAGCATCCGGTGGCTGCCTACGGTACTCCATCGTCCGGTGTGGTATGAGGGGGAGTACACTACAAATAAGGTGCATTCCTATGATCCGGCGGATTCGGAAAAGTATGTGGACCTGGATACATTTTTAAACTTATTTATTGGAAGAATTAAGTACACGCTTAGAAATATGCAAGCAGTAGATCCGTTTGCGCTGCAGTCCAATGCGGCAGGAATTGAAGTGGAGCGTGTGGAACGGGTAAAATTTGCAGAACTTGACAAGGCCCTGGGCGGAAGACTTAGCATTTACAAAGCCTACTGGGATGATCTGACCTGGTATGGGAATGGTATGGAAAAAGGACATTATATCATAGGAGACGGGGACTACCAGACTTGGCATGCACAGAATTTATGGCTGCAGATTGGCTATTATTTTGGGATTCCGGCGGGCACGGTTTTCCTGTTGTTTACTTTTATCCTTTTGTATTTTCATAAGAAAAATCTTAGAAAAACAGATGTTTCTTATGGTATTACGCCGTTTTTTGTATGTATTGTGTATTTTATGTTTGGGCTAATGGAAGTAGTGTGGAATCCAGGGCAGTTGATTATGTTTCTGTTCTTTTTTGCACATCATCCACAGATGCGAGGAGAAGGGAATGACCTGGAGCCTGTTTCTGTTGCAATTACCACTAAGAAGTGTTAGAATTAACCATTGGATTTGTTACAGGAGTATACTGGCTAGTTCTTAGGAAAGGCATAAATGATGAAAAAAAATGATATTATAAAAACACCAATTAGTAGAATGCTTTTGTTGATTTTTGCTGATATCTTGGCAATTGTAGTTTCTTCCTTTTTTGCTATATATATGCGTTTTGATTTTAGCTTTCGGGCAATCCCGAAGGAGTATGTAGATAAATATGAAATACTCTTGCCGTTAAATATTGTTTTTACGCTACTGTTTTTTGTAATATGGAAGCTGTACAAAAGTGTTTGGCGCTATGCCAGTGCGACAGAGTTGATCAGTATTTTGGGGGCCACCATCAGTGCGGCGTTGGCACAGTTGATCTGTAGCTATATTCTGAACCAGAGGATGCCCAGAAGTTATTATGCTCTTTACTGGTTTTTGCTCTTGAGTATTACCTGTCTGATCCGTTTCAGTTACCGTTTCCTGCGAATGATCAATTCTAAACGTAGGGATATGTTTGGAAGAAATGCAAGCAGCAATGTGATGTTGATCGGCGCCGGTGCAGCGGCCAATTCCATTTTAAAAGAAATTGAATCAAGCCATTATCTGAATTTAAATGTAAAGTGTATTATTGATGATCATGAGGGATGCCATGGAAAATATCTAAGGGGCATACCTATCATAGGAGGACGAAATGAGATTCCTGATGCGGTGGAAAAGTATGGCATCCATGAAATTATTTTTGCCATTCCTTCCGCAGGAAGACAGACCAGAAAAGAAATACTGGATATTTGTAAGGAAACAGGGTGTAAGCTTCGTGCCCTGCCGGGTATGTATCAGTTGATCAAAGGCGAAGTATCGGTGGCTAAGCTTCAGGAGGTTCAGATCACAGATCTGCTGGGGCGTGATCCCATTCAGATCAATACGGAGGAAGTGTTGAATTCCCTGCGGGGAAAGGTGATCATGGTTACCGGCGGTGGTGGTTCTATCGGCAGCGAGCTTTGCCGTCAGATTGCCAGGCACAACCCTAAGCAGCTGATCATTGTAGATATCTATGAGAATAATGCTTATGAGATTCAGCAGGAGTTGTTGCGTCAGAATCCCAATCTGGATCTGGTTGTACTGATTGCTTCTGTGAGGAATGCAGATCGTATCAATCGTATTTTTGAAACTTATCGTCCCAATATTGTCTATCACGCTGCGGCCCACAAGCATGTGCCACTGATGGAGACGAGCCCTAATGAAGCCATAAAAAACAATGTGATGGGGACCTATAAAACCGCTCTCGCTGCAGACAAATACGGTGTGGAGAAGTTTGTACTTATTTCTACTGACAAGGCAGTTAATCCTACGAACATCATGGGAGCCTCCAAGAGACTGTGCGAGATGGTGATCCAGATGATGAATCAAAAATCCGGAACTAATTTCGTGGCAGTGCGTTTTGGTAATGTGCTTGGAAGTAACGGCAGCGTGATCCCGCTTTTTAAGAAACAGATTGCAGAGGGGGGGCCGGTTACCGTAACCCACCCGGATATTATCAGATATTTTATGACCATTCCCGAGGCGGTATCTCTGGTTTTACAGGCAGGTGCTTACGCAAAGGGCGGCGAAATCTTTGTGCTGGATATGGGGGAGCCGGTGAAGATCTTGGATCTGGCCACCAATTTGATCAAGCTGTCCGGCTACAAGGTCGGCGAGGATATAGAGATTGTATTTACTGGCCTGCGTCCCGGTGAGAAGATGTATGAGGAACTTCTTATGAATGAAGAGGGACTGAAGCAGACAGCCAATAAGATGATCTTTATTGGCAAGCCCTTGGAATTTGATGCGGCGCATTTTGTGAACCAACTGGGCAAGCTGAGCGAAGCGGCGGAAGCAGAGAACTGTGATATCAGGAAAATGGTGCGGGAAATTGTTCCCACATATCAGTATGAAGAAAAGTAGAGGTAAAAACAGTGAAAGAAATAAAACCCTTTGCATCTAAGATATGGCTGTCCTCTCCTACTATGCATGGTGAGGAATTGAAATACATGCAGGAGGCATATGAGACAAACTGGATGTCTACTGTTGGAAAGAATATTAATGAAGTGGAGCGTATTACGGCTGAAAAGGTAGGGCGTAAATATTGCGTAGGCCTTTCCTCGGGCACGGCGGCGCTTCATCTGGCTATAAAAGTCTGCGGTGAGAAACTTTACGGACAACCGAAAGTTGGACACGGAGCCTTGGAAGGACATAAAGTGTTTTGCTCAGATATGACTTTCGACGCCACGGCAAACCCCATAGCCTATGAAGGCGGCGAGGCTGTTTTTATCGATACGGAATATGATACCTGGAATATGGATCCGGTTGCTCTGGAGAAAGCTTTTGAAATATACCCGGAAGTAAAGCTTGTCGTGATAGCCCATTTGTATGGTGTGCCGGGGAAAGTAGATGAGATAAAGGCGATTTGTGACAGGCATGGAGCGTTGATTGTAGAAGATGCGGCAGAATCATTGGGTGCAACGTATAAAGGCATACAGACCGGAATGTTTGGTACCGTGTCCATACTCAGTGCCAACGGAAATAAAATTATCACGGGCAGTTCAGGGGGAATGTTGCTGACTGACGATGAAGAAGTCATGAACAAAGTGAAAAAGTGGTCCACCCAAAGTCGCGAGGATGCACCCTGGTATCAGCACGAAGAATTGGGATACAATTATCGTATGAGCAATGTGATCGCAGGAGTGATCAGAGGGCAGCTTCCATATCTGGAGGAGCATATTGCACAGAAGAAGGCAATTTTTGAGAGATATAAGGCTGGGTTACAGGGCCTTCCGGTAAGAATGAATCCTTTTGACGAAGAAAACAGTGTGCCCAACTATTGGCTGAGTTGTTTGATCATTGATGAGAGTGCAATGTGCAAGCAGGTTAGAGGTGAGAAGGAAGTGTTGTATATTTCTGAACCCGGAAAAACCTGTCCTACAGAGATCCTGGATGCTTTGGCTAAATATAATGCTGAGGGCCGGCCAATCTGGAAGCCTATGCATATGCAGCCGATTTATAGAATGCATCCATTTATAACGGCCCAGGGAAATGGCAGGGCCCGGACCAATGCCTATATTGATGAGGGAGCAGTTGCGGATGTGGGCATGGATATCTTCCGGAGAGGATTGTGCCTGCCCAGTGACAATAAAATGACGGCGGAGCAACAGGATGTTGTAATTGAGATTATTAGGGGATGTTTTGATGAGTGAAAAGTTGTATATTATAGGTGCCGGCGGTTTTGGGAAAGAAGTTGCATGGCTGGTTGAGAGAATTAATAGTGTTGAACCGGTATGGGACTTGCAAGGATTTATTGATGATAATCAGAAAAGGCATGGTTTGACAGAAGGTGGATATCCAATTTGGGGTGGATGTGATTTTTTTGAAAATTGCAGAGAGGAAGTTTGGGTAGTATGTGCTATCGGAGCTGCAACTATTCGAAAAAATGTTGTCGAAAAGATTAAGAAATTTGAGCATGTTAGGTTTGCTACTTTGATAGATCCTAGTGTGATAGTTTCTTCAAGAGTGAAATTTGGTGAGGGAAGTATTATTTGTGCAGGCAGTATATTTACTGTTGATATTGTAGTGGGAAGACATGTAATAGTTAATTTAGATTGTACAATAGGACATGATACAATCATAGATGATTTTGTGACTGTTTATCCCGGGGTACACATTTCGGGAGATGTTACAATTGAAGATTGTGTCGAATTGGGTACGGGGACACAAATTATTCAAAATAAGAAAATTGAAAGGCAAACCATTGTAGGTGCGGGTGCTGTGGTGACGAAAAATTTGCCATGTAATTGTACGGCGGTAGGAGCACCGGCTCGCCCAATTAAGTTTCATGGTGAAAGTATATAGTATGAGGCAGCGTCGAGGGATATATGAAAAGTATATAAAACGTGCATTGGATTTTATATTTGCCTTTTTAGGGTTATTAATTTTGAGTCCTATAATATTAATTTTAGGAATGTTGGTAAGGGTAAAATTAGGTTCTCCTATCATTTTCAAACAGAAACGCCCGGGCAAAAGAGAAAAAATTTTTACCTTATATAAATTTCGGACAATGACGGATCAGCGGGATGAAAATGGAGAGTTGTTATCGGATGAGATTCGCTTGACTAAGTTTGGGAAATTGCTCAGAAGTACTAGCTTGGATGAACTGCCGGAACTATGGAATATTATCAGAGGAGATATGAGTATTGTTGGACCGAGACCTTTGCTGGTCAGATATCTGCCACTGTATAACGAAAGGCAGCGACGCAGACATGATGTTCGTCCGGGTTTTACAGGCTTGGCACAGGTAAATGGAAGAAATAGCATTAGTTGGGAAGAGAAATTTGAGTGGGATGTAAAATATGTGGAGAACATAACATTCAAAAATGACGTGAAAATTATTTGGAATACGGTAGCTGTTGTTTTAAAACGAGAAGGAGTTAGTAGTAAAACTTCCGAAACTATGGAAGAATTTAAGGGAACGAAATGAACGTATTATTTTTAACAATAGTAGATATTGACAGTTTAGAAGAAAGTAATATATATACGGATCTGTTAAGAAAATTTTGGGCGGAAGGCCATACAGTATATATGATTTCCCCTGTGGAGAGAAAGAAAAATATTAGTACCCACTATATTAAAAGTGATGAGCGAATTGGAATTTTAAAACTGAGAATAGGTAATATTCAGAAAACCAACATCATAGAAAAAGGAATCTCTACCATTACTTTGGAGGGGAAATTTATTTCGGCGGTCAAAAAATATTTTCATGATGTAAAGTTTGATTTGGTGATGTATTCCACACCTCCGATTACTTTTGGCAATGTTATAAAATACATTAAGAGAAGGGATTGCGCAAAAACATATTTACTATTGAAGGATATTTTCCCGCAGAATGCGGTGGATATGGGTATGCTATCAAAAACCGGTTTAAAAGGTATTTTGTACAGATTTTTCCGTAACAAAGAAAAAAAGCTTTATCAGGTATCGGATTATATCGGATGCATGTCCCAGGCTAACGTGGATTATATTATCAGTCACAATGCAGAGGTAAATTCGGAAATTGTTGAAATATGCCCCAACAGCATAGAGGTAATGGATAAAAGTGTTTCTGAAAAAGAAAGAATCGAGATTAGGCAGAAATACAATATTCCTCTGGATAAAAAGGTCTTTGTTTATGGAGGAAATCTTGGCAAACCCCAAGGAATTGATTTTTTGATAGAATGTCTGAAACGGCAGGAAATGAATGAAGATGTTTTCTTTCTGATCGTAGGAGATGGCACAGAATATCCTAAAATAGAGGAATATATAAACAAGTCGCAAGTGCAGAATGTGCGCTTGATGAAACGCCTGCCGAAAGATGATTATGATTTGATGGTAGGTGCCTGTGATGTAGGAATGATTTTTTTAGATCATAGATTTACAATCCCCAATTTTCCCAGTAGAATGTTGGGCTATATGCAAGCAAAGCTTCCGGTGCTGGCAGTTACTGATCCAAATTCAGATATTGGCAAGGTTATTGTGGACGGCGGTTTTGGGTGGTGGTGTGAGAGCGATGATGCGGACAGAGTTGTAAAATGTATGCAAAGCATTCATTCGGATATGCTGTCTGAAGCTGGGAATAATGCATATGAATACTTAGTGAAATATTATGATGTAAGATATGCATATAATGCTATTTTAAAGTGGTTTAAAAGGGAGAAAAAGGATGATAGAAATTGGGGATTGAGAAGAAACAATTCCGATAAGATTCGTACAAAATAAATGTTTTTTGTGGAAGAGGTAACTGCTATGAGCCTGAGTGGTTGGAAGACAGAAGGACAAAAATATAGAAGAATTATATCAGATTTCAGCTATAACATCATAGCAATGATGATTGTAACAATTATACTTCAAATTGTCGTATATCCCTTTTTAGCCGGTAACTTTTCGGCAGAAGAATACGGGCAACTGCTTACCATAATGGGGATTGCCAATATATTTGTGGTGTCTTTGGGTGGCGGACTTAACAATGTCAGATTGATACGTCAAAATATGTATGAAGAACAAAATGTGACCGGTGATTTTAATCTGTTGCTTTTTATTTTTTCCTGTATAGGCACGATTATTTTTGCTGTAATTGTCATGTTTCAGTTTCAAGTCACCGGAATTGCCTTTGCACTGCTATTGCTATATGTTTTTTTGGGAATTGTCATAAATTATTGGTCGGTTGCCTATAGAATTGTCATTAATTATAAGGCCAATTTGATTTATAATTTATTTCTTGGTGTAGGATATCTGCTGGGCATTTTTTTGGCAAAGAAAACCGGGAATTGGGTTTTAGCGTTTGCAATTGGCGAAGTATTAGGATTACTGTATTTGCTTAAATCCATTGCCCTGCATAAAGAGAGAATAAAGTTAACATTGCTTTTCAGTAAAACGCTGAAAGCGTATTTAGTACTGATTGGAACAAATTTTGTGGCAAATGTTGTTACGTATCTGGATAGAATTTTCTTGTATCCCATTATAGGTGGAGAACAGGTCACAATATATACAGTCAGTTCTTTTATAGGAAAAAGTATTGGCCTAGTGATTACTCCAGTAGCAGGGGTTTTGCTCAGTTACTATTCCCAAAAGTCCTTTACAATGACGGTAAAGAAATATTGGAAGATCAATGGAATAACCTTTCTGGCAGGTGGAATAATCGGAGGAGTGGCAATTTTGGTTGCACCTTTTATTACAGGGATTTTATATCCTACAGTGATAGAGGCTGCACGCCCTTATTTGATTATAGCTAATGTTGCATCTCTGGTGGGTGCTTTGACCAACATATTAGCGCCTTCTGTATTGAAGTTCTCCAATATCCTGTGGCAGATTGTACTGCAACTGGTTTATGCGGTGGTATATATCGGGGCAGGATATATCTTGATGCAAAGTATGGGGCTGATGGGGTTTTGTATTGCTACGTTATTGGTCAATCTGATTAGAATGATGATTTTGATGGCCGTGGGTCATTTTAGTATTTGGAGGAATTTGTAATGAAGGTTGCAAGAAAAAGCGTCGCACTATTAGAATACATGATGATAATTGCTTTTATTTTGAATGAATTTTCCAATGTAATGTCCTTTTATCTTACTGGAAATACAGATGAAAATATGCGCAAATTGATCTCATGGGCAATTACTTTACTGGTTTCTGCCGGTATAACCTGCTATGTAATGTTTACTTGGATTTTGCAAAAAGGCCGTGATTGGAAAAGGATTATCATTTCCATTTCTCCGTTGGTGTTTACGGTTTTGGTGTTAATGTATGCCATATTTTTTCATCAGGGAGAAGGTTTTATCATAAAAGAACTCATATGGTGTCTTTTATATGGAGCACCGTTAGTGAGTGTAGCAGTTTATTCCAAGATAAAAGATAGATTAAAGGAGATAATAGAAAAAGGTCCTGGTGCAGCTTTGATCATGATGCCGTACTATGTTATGGCGATAGCTTATTTTTGGAATGTGAAATTGGAAACGTATACCGGCGATGGATATGGGGGATTAGGATATTTAGGAATTGGATATTCTGCTGTTGTTTTATATGCTTTTATTTTTGCAGCGCTTTTAGTAGCAAATAAAAAAAGAAAAATCATGTGGAACAGCATCTGCCTTATTGAAATGCTTATATGCACATGGGTAATTGTATTATCCGGATCAAGAGGTGTGCTGATAGCATGGGCAGCAAGCAGTATTACAGCAGTATTATATAGTTTGTTTCGAAGAAAATGGATAGCTTTGACGGGAAATTTAGCTTGTGTATTTGGGGTTGTGGCGCTCATTTTTCTGGTTCCCTCCTCTAATGCTGCAATCATAAGACAGTTTTCATTTGTATCCGAAGTAAAAAATGGAGATCTGGGGGTTGCAATGGATTCCCAAGAGAGCGACCGGCTGTTAGGATACATAGAAGAAAATGCTCAGCAGGGAATTGGTATGGTCGAATCTGCGAACCAGATGTTTTATAAGGATCAGACAAATAATGCAGTAGTAAGTATTACCAACGGAAGTATGGCCAGAGTATATCTCTTTCGTTTAGCCATAGAGGAAGGACTTCGATCACCTTTTAAAGGTTTGGGACCTATGGGGTATCAAGTAAAATATAAGATATATCCCCATAATATTTTCTTGGAAGCTTTTGCGGATTTTGGCTTTATTGGTGGACTAATGTTTGTTGTGATTTGTCTTTGGCTTGTGTTTAAATTTTTAAAATTTGCTTTAAAAGACCCGACATGGGGCGGCTTGCTGATTATTATGTGTACACACGCGGTAAGGTATTGTTTCAGCGGAAATTTGTATCTTTCGCCAATGTTATTATTTGCGATTGCAATTGTGTGCTTGGAGAAAAAGCATAAAGAGATATCAACAGATTTGAATAATGTGAGGTAATGTTATGTATTCACTTGCTTATTTATGGAACAAACTTCTTTTAAAAATAAGAGGCAAAGCGATTATTGATAGTAATATTCATAAAACATCAAAGATCGGAGCAGGATGTCGGATTGTAAGTGTCTCTATGGGAAGACATTCGTTTTGTGGTTACGATTGTACACTTATAAATTGTAGGATTGGCGCTTTTTGTTCGTTGGCAGATAATGTTTCGGTTGGACTGGCTAGCCATCCAGTAGATTGGGTGTCAACGTCTCCTGTCTTTATAGAACGTAAGGGCAGTATTAAAATGAGGTATGCATCTCACCCATATGAGCCAAGTTGTGAAACGTCAATAGGAAATGATGTATGGATTGGAAAAGGTGCTTATATAAAAGCGGGTGTCCGCATCGGGAATGGAGCTGTAATCGGCATGGGTAGTGTGGTTACAAAAGATGTTCCGGATTACGCTATTGTTGCGGGAGTACCGGCAAAGATTATTCGCAGAAGATTTGATGATAAACAGATAGAAAAACTAAGAGAATTGAAATGGTGGGATTGGGCAGATGAAAAGATTTCAAAACATGCCTCTTTTGCCACTGATATAAATAAATTTTTAGAAAAAACGAAGGAAAATTAAATGAGAATATTACATTGCTGTTTGTCCTGTTTTTACGTTGATAAATATAGCTATCAAGAGAATATTTTGCCCAAAGTAAATTTGGATCACGGTCATATTGTTGAAATCATAGCTTCAACAGAAACTTTTACTGCGGGAGGCACCTTGGGGTATGTGAATCCGGCCCAGTATCAAACTGCAGAAGGCATAAAAATAACCCGTGTGCCATATGCAAAGTGGCTACCCCATTTTTTGATGAAAAAAATCCGTTCATATAAAGGCGTATATGCTCTCATAGAAAAGTTTGAGCCGGACATTATTATGTTTCATGGAATGGCTGCGTTTGAATTGTTGAATGTTGTAAAATATGTAAAAAAGCATTCAAATGTTAAGCTGTATGTGGATGCTCATGAAGATTATACTAATAGTGGAAGAAATTTTATTTCCAAATATATTTTGCATAAGATGATCTATAGAAGTATAATTAAAAAAAGCAGTTCTCATATAGATAAAATCTTGTATATTTCGCAGGAAACCAAGGAATTTCTTGTGGATGCATACAAGGCACCCGAAAATAAGATGGAATTGTTTCCTTTGGGTGGAGAAGTTGTCCCAAAGGAAGAAAAACTCAGATTACGCAGGGCTGTCCGGGATGGATTAAAGATCAGTGAGGATACTCTCTTGATTATGCATTCCGGCAAATTGGATACATTAAAGAAAACGGATAGTCTTATAGAGGCAGTAAATCAAATTCCATCAGAAAAAATTCTTTTGCTGATTGCCGGATCCTTACCACAAGCTAATGAGCAGTTGTGGGAGATGATTCAAAACAACAGCAAAGTAAAATGGTTAGGATGGTTAAATGCTGAGGAATTACGGAAATATCTATGTGCTTGTGATGTTTATGCCCAGCCGGGCAGTCAGTCCATAACAGCAAACAATGCCACATGTTGCGGTGCCCCCGTTCTTCTTTATCCTCAGAAAAGTTATCTTGCACTTTTTCAGGACAATGTATTGTGGGTAAAGGACACAGAAGATATTTATAATGCCCTATATAAATTGATACAGGAGCCGATGTTGAAAAACCGGTTAAGCGACGCTTCCTATCGATTGGCAAATAAAATGTTTGACTATGAATCCTTGGCTTTAAGAATTGAAAAATAAAGACATGGGTGCAAAGAGGAGAGAAAAAATGAAAGAGATTTTGATGGAAAAAATAAATAAGCGTAAGATTATTTGTGGCGTGGTAGGCCTAGGGTATGTTGGTTTGCCCTTGGCGGTTGAAAAAGCAAAAGCCGGCTTTAAAACCATTGGGTTTGATGTACAAAGCCAGAAAGTGGCTATGGTAAACCAAGGGCATAATTACATTGGTGATGTGGTGGATAATGATTTGGCAGATCTGGCTAAAAAAGGGATGTTATCTGCTACAACTGATTTTTCCTTTATCAAGGATGTGGATTTTGTGGCTATTTGTGTGCCCACTCCATTGGATTCTCATCAGCAGCCGGATATTAGTTATGTGAGGTCTTCTACAGAAGAAATTGCAAAATATCTGACTCCCAATACCATGGTGGTGCTGGAGTCCACAACCTATCCCGGCACAACCCAGGAGCTGGTAAAGCCTATTCTGGAAAAAGGATCAGGATTAAAGTGCGGAGAAGATTTTTATCTTGGTTTCTCTCCTGAGCGGGTTGATCCCGGCAATTTGATCTATAAGACCAAAAACACACCTAAAGTTGTGGGCGGCGTGGGAAAAGAGGCAACAGAGGTAATTGCGGCCATGTACCGTGCAGTTTTGGACGGGGATGTGTATGAGGTTTCTTCTCCGGCCATTGCAGAAATGGAAAAGATTCTTGAAAATACGTATCGTAATATCAATATTGGACTGGTAAATGAACTGACTATTCTATGCCATAAAATGGGAATCAGTATCTGGGAAGTGATTGATGCGGCAAAGACAAAGCCTTACGGTTTCCAAGCCTTCTATCCCGGACCGGGACTGGGGGGACATTGTATTCCTCTGGATCCCTATTACCTGTCCTGGAAGGCAAGGGAATACGGATTTCATACATCCATGATCGAAAGCTCCATGATGATCAATGACAGAATGCCGGAATATTGTGTAGAACGTGCATCTAAAATTTTAAATCGTTTTAAGAAGGCTATCAATGGAGCCAAGGTCTTGGTTTTAGGAGTTGCATACAAGCAGGATATTGATGATTATAGAGAAAGCCCTGCGATCCACGTGATTGAAGAATTAAACAAGGTAGGAGCACAGGTAGAGTTTTATGATCCCTGGGTGGCTGAATATAAAGAATACGGAAAAACGGTTGTGGGATTAAAAGAAATTACCCCCGAGATAGTTGCTTCTTATGACTTAGTTATGATTACCACTGCCCATAGTAATGTGGATTATGAAATGGTACAAAAAAATGCAGTAGTAATTTTTGACACAAAAAATGTGACAAAGAATCTTTCAGAGAAGGACAATATTGAGGTATTATAAGGAGAATTATGGTGAAATTTACCTATGAAAGCTATTACCAGTTGTTAAAATTGTTGGACGAATATCATTATCATATTTGCGATTATGCTGATTATGCCAATTATGAAAAGGCTGCTATATTGCGTCATGATGTAGATACCTCTATTGATAAGGCTGTGGAATTGGCCGGGATTGAAAATACTTATGGTGTCCACGGCACATATTTTATACTTTTAGGTACGGATTTTTATAATGTGAATTCCAGGCAATCATTAGAAAAAATAAAAGTTCTGCAAAAACTGGGGGGGAAAATAGGGCTACATTTTGATGAGACCAAATATGAGATTAAAAGCTCTGAAAAAATGGTAGAATGTATTTTAAAAGAAAAGGCAGAGTTGGAATCCTCCATAGAGAGTCCCATTCATGCGGTTTCTATGCATCGCCCTTCTAAATGGATTTTGGAAAAAGACATAGTTGTTCCCGGGATGATCAATTCATATAGCCAGCAGTTTTTCAAAA
Source organism: Lachnospiraceae bacterium (assembly GCA_015056865.1). GTDB lineage: Bacteria > Bacillota > Clostridia > Lachnospirales > Lachnospiraceae > Acetatifactor. The sequence goes on along the minus strand of SVFM01000006.1, from coordinate 61,881 downwards.
CATTCAAATATGTGTCTGATTCCAGGCGGCATTGGAGGGAAGACATCAGGGCAATTATTTGTTCCGAAGAATATAAGTATCTACATATATTGACCCATGCATTTTGGTACAATAAGGAAGAAAAAAGTGCAAGGGAATGTATTTTGGAATGTATTAAAATGGCATCCAAAGAGAGATATTTGAGCTTTTTTGATAATATCAGAGATCTGGACGAATTTGTGCAAGAAGGAGATTTAACTAATCTGTAAGATGAATAGTATAACAATCCAAGAAATTATTGATTATTTAAAAAGAAACAACTTTGATTTTTCTTTTAAAGGAGATGAACGCACAAGGATAAACGGTTTTTCTTCCTTGACGAATTACAAGGAGGGAACTTTAACATGGGTTAAAAAACCGGATTCCTTTGTTTTAGATGGTCTGCAATTAAATATTGAATTAGTGGTAACCGAAAAAAACTGCGGTTTGCCTTTTAAGAATATTATCGAAGCAAGCAACTCTAAGGAAGTGTTTTTTTCTATTCTGGATTATTTTTGGGGAGGAAGAAAGCATGTGGGGATCGCCCCATCTGCCGTGATTGAGACTCAAAAAATTGGCAGTAATGTTAGTGTTGGACACCATAGTTATATTTGCGAAGATGTTGTAATACATGACAATGTGCAAATTGGCAATCAAGTTTCTATTGAATGCCCATGCGTGATTGGGGAAGGCAGTATAATAGGTTCGGGTGTGGTTATCGGTACAGATGGATTTGGATACTTTCAAGATGCAAATCAAATATATAAAAGGGTTAAACATTTTGGTGGAGTTAAAATTGGAAGAAATGTGGAAGTAGGGGCAAATACTTGCATAGACAGAGGAACCATAGAGGACACTTGTATTGGTGACAATGTGAAAATTGATAACCTGTGTCATATCGCCCATAATGTGCGAATAGGTGAGAATTCTCTGGTGATTGCGCTGTCTTTATTAGGTGGAAGCACAATACTTGATAAAAACGTATATGTGGCCCCCGGATGCATGATTAAAAATCAATTACATTTAGGTAAAGATGCATTTGTGGGCATGGGATCAGTAGTTTTAAGTGATGTGCCTGAAAATAAAGTGGTTGTTGGCGTGCCGGCAAAAATATTAAGAGATAACAAAAGGGGATAAGAATGAAATACGCGTTGATCGGCTGTGGAAGAATTTCTACAAATCATATAAAAGCAGCATTAAATAATCATCTTGAAATTGTAGCGGTATGTGATATTGTGCCGGAGCATATGGAGCAGGTGCTTGCCAAGCACGGTTTGGAGAGTGAGGTATCCATCAAGCGTTATGCAGACTATAAAGAGATGATCTGCCGGGCCGCTCCGGAGCTTGTAAGTATTGCTACAGAAAGCGGACTGCATGCAGAAATTGCATTATATTGCATTGACAGGGGAGTCCATGTTATTATTGAAAAGCCTATGGCTATGTCTTTGGCTGATGCGGATAAAATTATCGCCCTTGCAGAAGAAAAGAATGTGAAAGTTTCCGCATGTCATCAAAATCGTTTTAATATAGCAGTACAGGAAATGCGTAGGGCATTGGAGGCCGGCAGATTTGGTAAGCTGTCACACGGATCCATCCATGTGCGCTGGAACAGAAATGAAGAGTATTACACTCAGGCTCCCTGGAGAGGTACCTGGGCCCAGGATGGGGGAGCACTGATGAATCAGTGTATTCACGGCATAGATTTGCTGCGCTGGATGCTGGGGGATGAAGTGGAAAGTGTATACGGTGTTACCAAGCAGCAGTTCCACCATTATCTGGAGGCAGAGGATATTGGTATGGCGGTTGTAAAGTTTAAAAATGGTGCAGTTGCAACCATCGAAGGCACTACCAATGTCTATCCCAAAAACCTGGAGGAAACCTTGTATCTGTTTGGTGAAAAGGGAACTGTAAAATTAGGCGGAAAATCCACCAATAATATTGATGTCTGGGATTTTGCAGATGAGACAGATGTGGATAAAGACAACAAGGGTTTGGAAGAGGCGACCAGTAATGTATACGGAAACGGTCACACAAGTCTTTTTGCGGATGTGATCGACGCAATTAAAAACGACAGACAGCCTTATGTGGATGCAAGAGCCGGTCGCAGGGCAGTGGAAATGATCCTTGCTATCTACAAGAGCCAAAAGATAGGCCGGGTGGTATCGTTTCCTTTGGATGATTTTGCCAGTACGGATATGGCAGGGGAGTTTTAGATGTATGTAAGTTTTAACCCTGTGAGAATGGTTGATGGTTCCAAGGTAAAAAGTGACAGGCGGAGCAAAAAGAAAGGTGTGTATGCAAAATGAAGTTAACGGATTGTATTAATATCTGTGGCGGACGGCTTGTAAAGGACGGCGAATTTGAAGTATTGGAATACTGCACGGCTGAGGTGGACAAGAAATTTTTAAGCTTTATTGAAAGAGAGAAGTTCATCTCAAAAATTTCCCAAAATGTCTCCTGCGTTTTGTGTACAGAGGAACTGGTTGCCTGCCTGCCGGATTTTATTGAGGGCATATGTGTAGTGGAAGAACCCAAGAAAATGTTTGTGACACTGCACAATGAGCTGGCTAAAAGCGAGGCATATGCAGGACCCCGAAAGCCTACACGCATCGGTGAGAATTGTGATATCAGTGATTTGGCATGTATTGCGAAAGAAAATGTAACCATTGGTAACAATGTAACAATAGAGCCCTTTGTGGTCATTAACAGCAACGTGGAAATCGGGGATAATTGTATTATTCGTTCCGGAACCACGATCGGAGGAAAAGGATTTAATTTTGTGAAAACTGCTGATGGCGAGATGCTTGGAATGCGCGATCTGGGAAGGGTTGTTCTGGGTAGCAACGTTGAGATCTGCTCCAATTGCCATGTGGCTAACGGCCCTTTGCCTACGGATGTAACCCGGTTGGATGACCATGTGAAAATGGATGTGTTTGCCCAGATAGGACACGGTAGCAGAGTGGGAAGGCGAACACTGATAGCTTCCGGCGCACAGATTTCCGGCAATGTTGTTATCGGAGAGGATTGCTGGATAGGGGTAAATGCAACCATTTCGAATCGTATCAATATTGGGGATAATGCAAGGGTTAATTTGGGATCGGTAGTAACGAAAAATGTAGAGGCCGGCACAGCTGTTTCCGGAAATTTTGCAATTGATCACGGACGTTTTTTAAGTCACATAAAAGAGCTGAGCAAGAAAGAAGTTTAAAAGATCGGGGGGTAGGAAAATGCAATTTAGAGATTTGAAAAAACAGTATGTTGCTTTAAAAGAAGAAATTGACAATGGGATACAGGCTGTTATTGATTCCACCTCATTTATCAGCGGAAAGCAGGTAGAAATCCTGGAAAAGGAATTGGCAGAATATGTAGGGGTAAAGCATTGTATCACCTGTGCCAATGGTACAGATGCCTTGACCATGGCTTTGATGGCATGGGATTTGAAGGAAGGCGAGTGCGCATTTGTTCCGGATTTTACTTTTTTTGCGTCCGGAGAAACAGTATCTTTTGAAGGTGCAACTCCTGTTTTTGTAGATGTGGATGAGCGCACATATAACATGAAGCCCGAGAAGCTGGAGGAGGCCATCCGAAAAGTGTTAGAGGAAGGGAAGCTGACTCCCAGGGTTATTGTTGCGGTAGATTTATTCGGACTTCCGGCAGATTATGATGCGATTCGTCCCATTGCGGACAAATACGGACTTAAGATTCTGGAGGACGGAGCACAGGGATTCGGCGGCGAGATTAATGGGAAGCGCGCATGCTCCTTTGGCGATATTTCCACAACTTCATTTTTTCCGGCAAAGCCTCTTGGATGTTACGGCGACGGAGGCGCAATTTTCACAGATGATGATGAAATTGCGGATTATCTGCGTTCCATACGAGTGCACGGTAAGGGGAGCTTTAAGTACGACAATATCAGGATCGGATGGAACTCAAGACTGGATACTATGCAGGCCGCTATATTGCTGCCAAAGCTCTATGCGTTTATACGGTATGAGCGTGACGAAGTAAACAAAGTGGCGCAAAAGTATACGGAGCAGCTGAAGGATTTGGTGGTCACGCCCTGCTATGAGTCCAAATACACATCCTCCTGGGCACAATATACGATACAACTAAGATCGGAAGAGGAACGGGATCTTTTGCAAAAGGCCATGAAGGAGCAGGGAATTCCAACTATGATATATTATCCGAAGCCGATGCATAAACAGCAGGCATTTGCGGGACTGCCCTTTGAGGATAATGATTTTACGGTAACGGAGAAATTATGCAAGACAGTTTTAGCATTGCCTATACATCCCTATTTGGAGAACAGTGAGTTAATGCAAGTTACAGAGGCAGTGAAGCGTTTTTTTGGTAAGATTTAAAACTTTGGAGGTCAATTATGTTCACAAACAAAACTTTATTAATCACCGGAGGCACCGGTTCCTTTGGTAACGCAGTATTAAACAGATTTTTGGCAACAGACATCGGAGAGATCCGTATTTTCTCACGTGATGAATTAAAGCAGGACGATATGCGTCATTTTTATCAGCGTGAATATCCTGAATATAGCAACAAATTAAAATTTTACATTGGTGATGTGCGGGATCCTCAGAGCATTGCCAAGGCCATGCACGGTGTGGATTTTATTTTTCATGCGGCTGCATTGAAACAGGTTCCTTCCTGCGAATTTTTCCCGATTGAGGCGGTAAAGACCAATGTATTGGGAACGGAGAACGTGTTGCAGGCTGCGATTGAGGCCGGAGTCAAGAAAGTGATCTGCCTTTCCACCGATAAAGCTGCTTACCCGGTCAATGCCATGGGTACTTCCAAAGCAATGATGGAGAAGGTTATCGTGGCAAAATCCCGTACCATTGATCCCCAGGAGACAAGCATCTGCTGTACCCGTTACGGCAATGTGCTCTGCTCCAGAGGCTCTGTTGTACCTTTGTTTATCAGTCAGATTAAGGAGGGCAAGCCCCTTACTGTTACGGATCCTACCATGACCCGTTTTGTAATGAGCCTGGAAGAAGCTGTGGAATTGGTGGTTTATGCCTTCCAGAATGCCCAGAGCGGTGATATTATGGTGCAGAAGGCTCCTGCATGCACCATCGGCGTATTGGCCCAGGCTGTAAAGGAACTGTTCCATGCCGAGAATGAGATTAAAGTCATTGGTATCCGCCACGGTGAGAAGATGTATGAGACATTGCTTACCAATGAAGAATGTGCCAATGCCATCGATATGGGCAATTTCTACCGAGTGCCTGCGGACAAGCGCGATCTGAACTACGATAAATACTTTACACACGGTAACGTGGAGAGAAACAAGCTGACAGAATTTAATTCCAACAATACTGCACTGATGGATGTGGAACAGGTAAAAGAAAAGTTGTTGACACTTTCCCACATCAGAGATGAGATCGCAAAGTGGGAGAATGTCAGGAAGTGATGTAAAAACGATAAAAAGGTATTGAAAAAGTGTCCTTCTGTAGCTATAATAAATGTGTAGCTTTATAGATGGGGTTAGAACTTGAAAGAAGACAGGAGGACATATATGGTTTTTATAAACGAAAATTGGAATGATACTGGTGATATTGTGGTATATAGTAATTATCACAAGTATTGGTTGGATAGGGAAAGACATATAAAGAATCCTTTGTTTGATGTGTTTAGCGGAAAGATACTGGATTTAAAAGAAGGAAAGCAAGAAGCAGTTCGGTACTTTTATAATTTGATTGACCCGGAAATATGCAAGGATGTAACGATATGTGTAGTACCTTCCAGCGACGCAGCCAAAGAAGAAACAGGTATTGGTAAATTAGGGGAGATGCTGGCTGAAAATGGCCGCGTTAACAAAGTGTATTTCTTAAAACGAGAAAAGAGTATTGACAAACTTGCCGGCGGTGGAAATCGTGATAAATGGGTGCATATGTCTTCGATCAGTACATTGGATGATATGAGCGTGCAGGGGGATATTGTCCTTTTGATGGATGATGTTACTACTACGGGAAACTCCTTGTATGTTTGTAAAAATATTTTGGAATCACGAGGTGCAGGAAAAGTTGAAATGTTTGCACTGGGAAAGGCGATATAAGCTATAGGTGAGGGATGCTGGAGAAATATAAGATTTCATCATGTGCCATAGGGGATACAAGTTATCCTATGGGAATGAAAAATTTAACTGGAATGCCGTCGATTCTTTACTTTCGTGGAGATATCACTATTGTGAACAATCGAAAAAGTGTGGCTGTGATCGGCAGCAGGCGTACATCTTCGGAAGGACTCAGACTGTCCTATTACGCAGGACGGAAGGTGGCGGAGGCTGGGATGAATCTTGTAAACGGCTTGGCTTTGGGGTGCGATGCAGAAGCCCTAAGAGGAGCCATACATGCCGGTGGAAAATGTGTCGCTGTTATGCCTTGTGGATTGGATCAGATACAGCCCAGATCTAATTATAGATTGGCGGAAGAGATATTGGAAACCGGAGGGTGTCTTTTGAGTGAGTATCCCATAGGAACGGCAGTAAGGGAGTATCACTATGTGGCACGAGATCGTTTGCAAAGCGCGATCAGTCAAGGTGTATGGGTTATTGAAGCGCAGGAGAAAAGCGGGACAATGCATACTGTTAATTTTGCCACTAAGCAGTATAAGAGATTAGCCTGTTATTATCACACGCTGGTAAACAATGCGACTGGGAATAAGATATTGGAAGCACAGGGGCGAGCCTGTGTGTTAAAGTCCAATAGTGATATCCAAAGATTTTTAGAAGATATTTCGAAAGAAGAAACGTATGAGCAGATAAAGCTAGATTTTTAAGGCGTAAGGGAGAAACACGTGAATGAAAGTTTTGGTTACCGGTTCTAACGGTTTTATTGGCAAGAACCTGATCAGTGAGTTAAGTAGAAAAGAAGGGGTGGAAGTTCTGGCTTTTGATGTGGACACACCCTTGGAACTGCTGGATGATTATTGCAGGGATTGCGATTTTGTTTACAATCTGGCGGGGGTAAATCGTCCGGAACATGTGGAAGAGTTCATGGAAGGGAATTTCGGTTTTGCTACCACGCTTGTGGAGACGTTAAAAAAGTATAGGAATACCTGTCCTGTGATGAATTCTTCCTCCATACAGGCTGCTTTGGATAATCCTTATGGCCATAGCAAAAAGGCCGGGGAGGATATGCTGTTTGCTTACAGTAGAGAGACCGGGGCCCGGGTATATATCTATCGATTCCCCAATGTGTTCGGCAAATGGTGTAGGCCCAATTACAACAGTGCCGTAGCTACTTTTTGTTACAATATCGCCCATGATTTACCGATACAAGTGAACAATCGTGATACCCTGATGCATCTTGTCTATATTGATGATGTGGTACAGGAACTTCTAAAGGCCTTGGAGGGACAGCCTCATATCAATGAAGACGGATATTGCTATGTGCCAGTGGAGCATGAGATTACCTTGGGAGAAATCGTTGATCTCTTATATGGTTTCCGGGAGAGCCGGAAGAATCTGACGGTACCGGACATGACTGATGATGGCTTTGAAAAGAAATTATACAGTACCTATTTAAGTTATCTGCCTAAGGATCAATTTTCTTATCCTTTGACCATGCATGAGGATGCCAGGGGGAGTTTTACAGAGATCCTTAGAAGTGCAGACAGAGGCCAGGTGTCCATCAATATCTCTAAGCCCGGTATTACCAAGGGAAACCATTGGCATCATACCAAAAATGAAAAGTTTGTTGTGGTCAGTGGCAAGGGTCTGATCCGTTTTAGAAAGTACGGAGAGGATGAAATCATTGAATACCCTGTGAGCGGTGATAAAATAGAAGTGGTGGATATCCCTACCGGCTATACCCATTCCATTGTGAATGTGGGAGAGACGGATCTGGTGACCTTGATGTGGTGCAATGAGTGCTACGATCCTGACAAGCCGGATACCATGCACGAACCTGTGGATATAGCGAGATAAAAGCAGATATGGCCGAAACTTTGGCCAAGTGGGAGGACCTATGAGCAAGCTGAAAGTGATGACTGTGATCGGGACCAGACCGGAGATTATCCGTCTGTCTGAAGTGATCAAGAAATGTGATAAGTACTTTGATCAGATTCTGGTACATACGGGACAGAATTATGATTATACGCTGAACCAGATTTTCTTTGAGGATTTGGAACTGCGCCAGCCGGATTATTTTCTGGAGGCGGTGGGAGCAGATTTGGGGGAAACCATTGGTAATATCATCGCCAAAAGTTACAAGTTGATGACAGAAATAAAGCCGGATGCCTTTTTGGTGTTGGGTGATACCAACTCTGCATTGGCGGCAATTTCTGCAAAGCGCTTGAAGATCCCTATTTTCCATATGGAAGCAGGCAACCGCTGTTTTGATGAAAATCTGCCGGAGGAGACCAATCGGCGTATCGTGGATCACATTGCGGATGTGAATCTGTGTTACAGTGAACATGCTAGAAGATATCTGAATGCTGAGGGGACTGCAAAGGAGCGAACCTATGTGACCGGATCGCCTATGGCAGAGGTTTTGTCTGCGCATATGGAGAAGATCAAGGCAAGTAAGGTTTTGGAGACCCTGGGTCTGGAGAAGGGAAAATATATCCTGCTATCTGCTCATAGAGAAGAAAATATTGATGATGAGAAGAACTTCTTTGCGCTGATGAATGCGGTAAACAGCATGGCGGAGACTTATCAGATGCCTATTATATACAGCACCCATCCCAGAAGCAAGAAGAAGATAGAGGAGCGAGGCTTTGTGTTCCATCCTCTGGTAAGAAGTCTGCCGCCCTTTGGATTTAGTGATTACAATCACCTGCAGATGAATGCATACTGTGTGGTATCTGACAGTGGGACTTTGCCGGAGGAGGCATCTTACTTTAATACCAAGGGAAATTCCTTCCCGGCGGTATGTATCAGGACTTCTACGGAACGCCCCGAGGCAATTGATAAAGGAAACTTTATTCTGGGTAGCATCACTACAGAGCAGGTATTGCAAGCTGTGGATATGGCTGTTAAAATGAATGAGGAAGGTGATCTGGGATTGGATGTTCCCAATTATGTGGACGAGAATGTCAGCACCAAGGTTGTGAAGATTATTCAGAGTTACACCGGCATTGTAAACAAGATGGTTTGGAGAAAATTTTAGAGCGCGAAAAGAGGCAAGTATGGAAAAATTAGCGATCAACGGCGGCTATCCCGTAAGGGGTAGTAAGATCTATTACGGCAAACAATGGATTGAGCAGGATGATATTGATGCGGTGTGTGAAACTCTGCGCAGTGATTTTATTACCTGCGGTCCCAAAGTGGATGAGATGGAGAGAAACCTCTGCACTTACACCGGTGCCGGGTACGCGGTAGCGGTCTCCAATGGCACAGCGGCCCTGCATATAGCATGTTTGGCAGCAGGCATCGGCCCCGGGGATGAAGTGATCACTACACCCATTACCTTTGCGGCAAGTGCAAACTGTGCCCTTTATTGCGGAGCAAGTGTGAAGTTTGCAGACATTAATCCGGAAACCTATAATATTGATCCTGAAAGCATTCGCAGACAGATTACGGAGCGGACGAAAGCCGTTGTGGCTGTGGATTTTACGGGCCAGGTAGTAGAAATAGAGAAGATTCGGGAGATATGCGATGAGCACAATCTCATCTTTATTGAGGACGCGGCCCATTCTATCGGATCGAAATATAAGGATGCCCGGGTGGGTAGTCTGGCAGATATGACTTGTTTGAGTTTTCATCCGGTAAAAACTGTTACCGGCGGTGAAGGCGGCGCGGTACTGACAAATCGGGCAGACTTTTATGACAAGCTGATGTTGGCTCGTACCCATGGCATTACCAAGGATGCATCCCGTCTCACTGATATTACGGAGGGGCCTTGGTGCTATGAGCAGGTAATGCTTGGGTATAATTATCGTATTACAGATTTCCAGGCGGCATTGATCACCAGCCAAATGCATAAGTTGGATCAGTTTGTGCAGCGTCGAAAAGAGATTGTTGCAAAGTATAACGAGGCGTTTGCCAAGGTGCCGGAGATCATTGTACAAAAGGAGATTCCGGAGGCGGACACCTGCAGACATTTGTACATTATACAGCTTGATCTGGAAAAGCTGACTTGCACAAGGCGACAGTTTTTTGATGCCCTTGCTGCGGAAAATGTGCAGCCTCAGGTAATGTATATCCCTGTATATTGGTTTCCTTATTATCAGCAGTTGGGCTTTCAGAAAGGTTTGTGTCCGAATGCAGAGTATATTTACAGCAGAATCATGAGTATTCCCCTTTATCCCCGCATGACAGATCAGGATGTAAAGGACGTAATTCGTGCTGTGAAAAAAGTGGTGGAAAATTACCGCAAGTAAGACAATAACGCTATACGACAAAAATCTGGCGTAAAGCAATCTGTTGTCGCATGTCTCACATTGTTATGATAGCATAAAATGAGGTGTGTGAAATGCGAACAGATAAAAAGGATATCAATATAAATATAGGCATGCGGTTGCAAGCCGCCAGAGAAAATATCGGATGTACCCAGGAGATATTTGCGGAAGAATTGGATGTCAGTGTGGAGCATTACCGCAAAATCGAGAGCGGCCAATATGGACTGCAGCCTGAGAAAATGTTGGTTCTGTATATCAAATATAAGATTGATCCCACGTATTTGATCACAGGTGAAAAGAATCATAATTTTGATGTGGATACCTTCCTGGCCAACAGCACAAGAGAGGAACGAGATCAATTTATTGATCGCATGCTTGCCTATATGAAAAAGTTGATGTTGGGAAGACCTTAGTTGGATGAAATAAATAGTGCCGGGCAGCTGCCTGGCACTATTTTTATAAATATGCAATCTGCTGTTTGTCTATCAAAGGATAATTGATAAGAGTTTGTCCGTTCAAATCTTCTTTGTGCATGTCAATTCCTGTTATCTGGCGGTTTTCATAGGTGGTGTAATAATAGATTCCCTTGTCCATATTACAGCAGGAAGAGTAAACTGTGATCTCATACTGATCTCCTCCCATAAATACACAGCCCCGCTGTTGTTCCACAGCCCCCAGGATATGAAAAAACTGACTGATACTTTCGGCCTCACCGGTGCCGGACACAGAGTTCATTTTGATAAAAGAGGCTCGGATAAAGCGGGACTGAGAGGACAGATCTCCGGGCAGGCCAAGTGCCCCCATACCTCTGCTGTAACATTCCAGAGGCAGATTTGGGGAAAAAGTATTGGTCGGCTGTCTGGTAGTGAGTGCCATATAATTATTCAGTTGAAACATCTGACAGTCAAAGGGGGGATTGTTGGTCAAAACACCTACAGGATTGTCATAAATTTTGATGCCATCGTTCCTAGGCTCTACCACAAGGGATGTTTCTTGATCTGAGATCATAAAGTGGAGTGGTGTCAGTGGCAGATCATTATTGAAAGGAATGTCCACCAGACAAGTGCGGGAGAGAAGACTTCCGGCCTCTTTCACAGTAGAACACTGCCCAAGGATCCAAGGGATCAGTTCAAAGGGCGCTATGTTACATAAGCCTGAATTTTCAGAAAGATAAAAGGCATTGCCCGGAAAGTTTAAGCCGGCCATGCTTAGTCCTTTTTCATTGGTTGCATCATAATACAAGGGATAGTTGTCCACCACGTAGGCCATACCGATCAGTGCGTAATGGGCAGGCAGGGCCGGTACCTTGCGGAAGGAAAAGGGGAAGTTGCGGGGAGTGATGGTTACTGTCTCTTGATAAGAATACTCCAAATCCAGATTTCTGCCAAAATAGTGATCTTTGGTATGAAGCGTAATAGCTGTACACATAGTAAACTCCTTTTATATACTAAATAGGCGGGCGTTTTGCCACCAGAGGGGCCTGGGCCGGGCAGTCGGAGTGGAAGTCGTAAGGCCCTTGAAAAACGTCGGCACTTGGATTTTTCAAGTTTTTGCGCAGAAAAATCCTTAGTACCGTTACGTTTTTCACGGAGCGAAAGTGTGCCTGAGACTTCCACTCCGACTGCCCGGCCCAGGCCCCTCTGGTGGCAAAACGCCCGCTCATTCAGTAAAATAATGCTATGATTTTTTCCTTATTTATGATATGATGGTACCAAATTATTATTCACGGGGGAGTTTTTCATGAAGGAAAACAGACATTCATTCTCTGGTTCCATCGGCTTTGTGCTTGCAGCAGCAGGCAGTGCGGTTGGACTTGGCAATATATGGCGCTTTCCGTATTTGGCAGCAAAAGATGGAGGCGGCTTATTTTTGGTGGTGTACATAGTGCTGGCTTTGACCTTTGGTTTTGCCCTGTTGACCACAGAGATCGCAATTGGACGGAAAACCAAGCAAAGTCCTTTAACTGCTTATGGGAAACTGTGTAAGAAGTGGAAGTTCTTGGGGGTACTGGCCTGTCTGGTACCGATGATCATCTTGCCTTATTATTGTGTGATTGGTGGATGGGTTACAAAATATCTGATTGCTTATGCATCCGGACAAGGTCATAGCATGGCTGCAACTGGCATGTTTAAGGGCTATATTACCCAGCAGTGGTCTCCTTTGATCTTGATGGTAGTGTTTCTGGGAATCACATGTTTTATTGTATATAAGGGAGTAAATAAAGGGATTGAGTCGTTTTCTAAGATATTGATGCCCATATTATTTTTGATGGTAATAGGGATTGCCATCTTCTCACTTACTATCAAACATACCGATGCATACGGAACTGTGCGGACAGGCCTGGAAGGCTTTAAGATTTATTTGATCCCTAATCTGGAGGGTGTAACCGTAAAACAGTTTTTTACGGTTGTGGTGGATGCCATGGGACAGTTGTTTTTTAGTCTCAGTGTAGCTATGGGTATCATGGTGGCCTACGGATCTTATGTAAAAGACGATGCAAATCTGGTAAAATCTATCAATCAGATTGAGTTTTTTGATACCGGAGTGGCTTTTTTGGTAGGTGCAATGATCGTTCCCGCGGTTTATACCTTTATGGGGCAGGAGGGATTGTCCGCTTCTGGTACAGGACTGATGTTCACCTCTTTGCCGATGGTATTCCATGCTATGGGCGGTGCAGGGCATGTGATCGGATTCCTGTTCTTTGCCATGGTATTGTTTGCCGCACTGACCAGTTCGGTGTCTGTTATGGAGGCGGTAGTGGCCAGTTTGATGGATCAATTTCACATTAGTCGGCCTAAGGCAGTATTATTGGAAACAGCGATCGCACTGGTATTTGGAGTAGTTGTTTGCCTCGGATATAATGTATTTTATTTTAATATGGAGTTGCCAAATGGAGTGGGTGCACAGATTCTGGATCTTATGGATTATATTTCCAACAATCTGTTGATGCCTATAGTAGCCATTGGTACCTGTATTTTGATCGGGTGGGTTATAAAACCGAAGACCATAATAGACGAAGTGGAAAAAGGTGGATTTAAGTTTGGCAGAAGGAAGTTGTACGTTGTGATGATCAAATTTATCGCACCACTTCTTCTGATGATTTTGTTGCTGAAATCACTTGGAATTTTGAAATTTATTTGAGAATATATAGAAAAGTAAGAGAGCAGAGGCGTCAGTGTCTCTGCTCTTTATTGCTGTAAACTTCGCAGAATCTGGCGGCAAAGGAGGGTTCTTCATTCCCCAGAAAAAGATGTCTGGTATCGCCGATACGCAGAGCTCTGAAGTAGGCGATGCCCTGCTGTCTTTCTTCGGTAACAATTTCAGTCACAGAAGAGGGTGCCAAGGCAAGGCTGTGAAACAAGGTAAAGGGTGACAGGTTCCATAGGTGTGAAAGCAGTGCGGCGCTAATACCGAAATGACAGAAGAATGTGATGGTGCCGGTACACTCTTTGTCTACGCGGTAGTGTCTGTCTTCGCGGACATAGCCGTACCGGGCCAGCAGCTCGTCAAATGCGGCAGTTACCCGGTCGTACGTCTGTACAAGATCGCTGCAATCGGCGACTTTGCTGGTGCGCCACCCTTGAGGATCCAGATATTCTGGGTGGGCGGTCCAATAGGATGGGAGACAATCCCAGACAATTCGCTGGCCAAAGCGATCGCCTGACTTGTAGGTGTCGGGATAGGCCTGCTGCAGTTCAGGGCGTCCATTAATATCCAGCGCGGCGGGGAATTCCTGCAGCCAATCCAAGGTAACGCCGGTGCTGCCCAGCTTCTTCAGTGAGTATGCTGCGGTGTCCTGAGCTCTGCCCAAGGGTGATACATAACAATCACCCATATGCCAGCTTTCGGCAATGTTTGCCAGCAGGGTAGCTTCTCTGTGGCCCTTTTCCGTCAAAGTATCGTTTACATAATCGGGGTCGCCGTGGCGAATGAATAAAATACGCATGTCAAGTTCCTTTCTGAAGATCTCCCTATGGAAGCAGCAGACTCCGGCGAAATTCGGAAGGAGTCAGGCCGCATTTTTCTTTAAATCTTCTGGAAAAATAAAATTGGTCGCAAAAGCCCAAACTGTTACTGATATCCCCTATTGTCAAATGCTTTTTGCCAAGCATTTGTTTTGCCTTAAAGTACACCAGATTGTCAATATATTTGCCGATAGGGATCCCGGTTTCATCCTGAAAAGCCTTGCGCAGCTTGCTCTCAGAAACAAACTGCTGCGTAGCGATTTGTGTAGCACTTAGATTGATACGGGTATTTTGCTGTATAAAGATAAGGGCCTTTTGAACCATATCGGAGTATTGTTTTGTCGGAAACCGTTTGAACTGATAAGTATCGGCAAAGGAGACAATGGTCTGATAAATGATCATTTTCATCTTCAGCATATCCAGATAGTTGCCGGAGAGATAACATTTTAGGAGAGTAGTATAATCTTCCTCGGAAAAGGGCAGGGAGCAAACCCGCCCTACTTTGGAAAATAGATCGTATTGATCCGGCACTGTGACAGAAATGTGGAAAAAGATTTTTTCCAATTCCTCACAGCCGGAAGAAAACTCACAATCTGCGGGGATCAGGTAGACATATCCTCCCCGCATTTTTGTGGTTTCAGAGCCGGATTGCAAAAATCCGTTTCCGCTTTTGACATAATAAAGTCGGGAAAAAGGATTGCGGGCATTAATGCACTGCCAGGTTGCGTCAAGAAATACATGGCCGCTGTGGCTGATCTCCAGCTGCAGCAAATTGAAAATGTCACTGTTATTTTTACAACCCATAATAAATTTTCTCCGTATTATTGATGGTGAGGATCGAGCCGGCGTGCGGTAATACCGTGAGGTTTGGCCTGGATATCTCCGGCCTTGGTTAAAGCGGCCTTGGTCAGTACCGGTCCAAAGATCTCATAAATCAATACCGCAAACAGTATGGTGAAACGTATAGTACTCCCGATCTCTGACTGACCGAAGCTGGAATCTGCGGCAACTGTGGATACCATGCCAAGGGCCACACCGGCCTGAGGCAGTAGAGTGATGCCCAGGTATTTGACCGTATTTTTGTCGCAGCCCATAAGTTTGGAGCAACCCATGCTGGAAAAATATTTTCCGCAGGAGCGGGCAAGTATGTAGATGATACCTACAATTACAAAAATGGGTTTGGTGAAAACAGTCAGGTCAAGGCTGGCACCGCTGATCACGAAGAAAAGAATAAACAACGGTTTGGTCCAACGCTCGGTACGCTCCATCATCTCTTCGGAAGTTTTACAGATATTACAGAAGATGGTACCCAGCATCATACAGGTCAGCAGGGAGGAGAAATGGATATTAACTCCACCTACATGGAAGGAAAGTTTTGCCAGAACAATGGTCAGGAACACAAAAGTGATCATCAATACCAATCGGTTACTGTGAGAGTGGAACAGTCTCTCCAGATAGGACAGAGCCAGGCCCATCAATGCACCCAATATCAGTGATAATACAATCTCTAACAGAGGCTCTGCTATAATGGAAACAGCGTCCAAAGAGCCGCCATACATGGCCTTGGAAATACCAAAGGAAACTGCAAAGACGATCAGGCCCACTGCGTCATCCAGAGCAACAATGGGTAACAACAGATCGGTCAAGGGGCCTTTAGCCTTGTACTGTCTTACTACCATCAGGGTTGCAGCCGGAGCGGTTGCAGAGGCAATGGCTCCCAGTAGTATGCAGGCAGGCAAAGGCAGGTAATCGGTGCCTGTGGTATTCAAAATCAAAAAATGAATACCGATCAACACAGCATCTACCAGGAGGGTAGTGATCACTGCTTGGAAAATACCGATAACGGTGGCCTGTTTACCGGTCTTTTTCAGGTCCTTCAGACGGAATTCATTACCGATATCAAAGGCGATAAAGCCCAGGGCAACATCGGAGATAATGGTAAAGGAATCAACCGGAGCAATGCTGCTGTTAAAACCAAAACTATATCCGCCTACGATAAACTGTCCGATGCAGTAGGTGCCTATGAGGACACCGCCGATCAGGTATGCAGTGACGTCCGGCAGATGCAAAGGTTTTAATACACGAGTCATCATTAGGCCGATGAACATGCAAACGGCCATGCTTAAAAGAATTTGTACTGTAGTCATAAGATATACGCCTCTTTTCTTTTTCAATAATCCGCATTTATTATAGCACTTGCCAATGATTTCGCAAGATGTAAAACAAGAAAAATTGTGCATAATATGTAATGAGATGAAGAAACTATAGAAAAAAGACAGGGGTTGGGGTATGACAGATAGAAGTGATATCAAATATATCGGTGTAAATGATCATACAATAGATATGTTTGAAGGAATGTATGGGGTACCAAATGGGATGGCATATAACTCCTATGTGATCATGGATGAAAAAATTGCCATACTGGATACCGTGGATGTGGGATTTGCAGAGCAGTGGCTGGGCAATATTGCAAATGTGTTGGGGGATCGAAAACCGGATTTTTTGATCATTCAGCATATGGAGCCGGATCATTCGGCCAATATCATGCACTTTGTAGAACAATATCCACAGGCTGTGCTTGTCGCCTCAGAGCGGGCGTTTGTCATGATGAAAAATTTTTTTGGAACGGATTTTTCGGAAAACAGGATGGTGGTATCAGATGGAGATATGCTTTCCCTTGGCCGGCATGAACTGCTGTTTTTGGGGGCTCCTATGGTGCATTGGCCGGAGGTGCTGGTGACTTACGAACGCACGGAAAAAGCTCTGTTTTCGGCGGATGCTTTCGGCAGGTTTGGAGCCTTGGATGTGGAGCAGGAATGGACGAAGGAAGCCAGACGCTATTATTTTGGCATTGTGGGAAAATACGGAGTATTTGTTCAAAAATTACTAAAGAAGATCGGAGATCTGGATATCCGCAGGATATGCCCCCTTCACGGCCCTGTGCTTTCGGAAAATCTGGGATATTATATTGGATTATATGACACCTGGTCCCGGTATCAGCCGGAGGAGGAAGGAATTCTGATCGCATATACATCTGTATATGGAAATACCAAAAGAGCTGCATTTCTGCTGGCGGAGAAATTGGTGCAAAAAGAGCAAAAGGTTAAGATTTACGATCTGGCCAGATGCGATATGTCGGAAGCTGTGGCAGAGGCCTTTCGATTTTCTAAGGTTGTGCTTGCCACAACCACTTATAATGCGGGTGTTTTTCCTTTTATGAGGGAATTTATCAGTGCCCTGGTGGAACGCAATTTTTGTGACCGAACAGTAGCATTTGTGGAAAATGGAGGATGGGCTCCCATTGCGGCAAAAATTATGAGGGAGAGTTTGGAAAAATGTAAGGGCATCAACTTCGCGAGGACAACGGTGAGAATCTTGTCTGCGCTGAAAGAGGAGAGCAGGGGGCAGGTAGAAGCACTTGCACAGGAATTAAGTGAATAGTGAATATGGAGGGAAAGAAAGATGAAGAAATATGTATGTGATGTGTGTGGTTATGTTTTTGACGAGGCAGTAGGTGTTCCGGAGCAGGGAATCAAGCCGGGGGAGAAATTTCAGGAACTGTCGGAAGATTTTTCCTGCCCATTATGTTCTGTGGGAAAGGAACTTTTCAGTGAGGTAGATGAGTAGTGGGTGGTTTACGGGAAAAGCTGGAGTCGGGGAAGGAGTATTATGAGATCCGTCTGGAAAGTATCGGAGGATTGGGGGCCAATCTGTGCGGTAAAATGCTTGGTGAACTGGGAGTGAAATACTTGGATCTGAACAGCAGCAGTTTTTCCAGCTATGGTTCGGAAAAGACAGGGACACCGGTAAAGGGATTTATCAGGTATTGTAAAAAGGAAAAGGAGATCAGAGTCCACTATCCGGTAACTCAGCCGGATCTTCTGGTGATATTTCATCATGCACTTTTGCAGGATTCCGGGGTATGGAAGGGATGCGGTGAGCAGACGGATGTGCTGATCGCTCTGGAGCCGAGGCAAAACTTTCGGATTCCCGCCGGGCCGGGCACCTTTTACGGTCTGGAAGCACAGCGGATTGCCATGGAGACCCATTCTCGGATCAATGTGGTCATGCTGGGGGCATCTTTAAAAGTGATGGGCATTGAGAGTCTGGAGGCAGGAGAACAGATCTGCAGGGATACTTTGGGAAAAAAATATCCGGACGCCTTGCGGGCAAATCTAGAAGGCATGAGAAGAGGATATGAAGAAGTTCAAAAACTGGAAAGGACGGAGCAGACTTGTAGGAACTGCCCGATGCAGAATACCGGTGACCAGACTGAGTGGGGTTATGAAAATGCTCCCATGGGAGGGATCAATCCCAGATTTGGCAGCACGGTGACAGCTGATTTATCTCCGTCCAGACAGGGATATATTCCACTGTTTATTAAGGAAAGGTGCATCAATTGCGGACTGTGTTTTTCTACTTGTCCGGATATGGTGTTTCAGTTTGCAAAGGGAGAGTACAAGGGCAGGGAGATGATGGTCAATCAGGGACTGGATTATTATCACTGCAAGGGCTGCCTGCGCTGCGTGGATGTATGCCCGGTAAATGCACTGGTAAGAGGGGTGGAGAGTGAACATCCGAAAAAGGAGTATTTTCTTTCTAATCAGGAGCTGCTGCGGGTACCGGAATATTATGAAGAGGCAGGGCCGGACGGTTATATTACCTCCGAGTCTTACCTTACGGAGAAGAGAATGGAAGGAGGAGAAGTATAATGAAAGAGCAGGTTATGGAATATGCCTCCGGGAATGAAATGGCTGCTATAGCCATCAAGCAGATCAGATATGATCTCATGGGTTATTATCCCATCACTCCTTCCACCCAGATTGCAGAGAATCTGGATATCATGCGGGCAAATGGAGAGACGGATATGGTCATGGTGGCTGCAGAAGGAGAGCACAGTGCAGCAGGTATCTGTTATGGAGCATCTGTGGCCGGAGGCCGGGTCATAAACGCCACCAGCGCCAACGGGCTTCTTTATGCTCTGGAACAATTTCCGGTGCAGTCCGGCACCAGATATCCCATGGTCATGAATGTGGTGTGCAGAACGGTTTCCGGGCCTTTGTCCATTAAAGGTGATCACAGTGATATTATGTATCTTTTAAATACCGGGTGGCCTATTTTGTTTGCTGCCACGGTACAGCAAGTGTATGATTTTAACATCATTGCCTTGAAACTGGCAGAGCAGGTCCGGCTTCCGGTGGTGGTTGCCTATGATGGTTTTTTTACCAGCCATCAAAAGGGCCGGTGCTATCGCTTTGCCTCGGATCAGGCAGTCAGAGATTATATAGGAGAGAAACAGGAAAAGTATCCTTTCTTGGATCTGGAGCATCCCATTACAGTGGGTTCTTACATGAATGAGCCGGATCTGATCAACAATAGATATCAGCTGCATCTGGCCATGGAGGAGGCGGATCAACTGTTACCTCAGCTTTTTGCCTCCTATGAGGAGATTTCCGGGCGCGCATATGGCAAGGTGGAAGGACTGGGCTGTGATAAAGCAAAGAGCACATTGGTGCTTTTGGGATCCTCTTATGATACTGCCCTGGAAACAGTGGAGGAAATGCAAAAGGATGGAGAGGAGGTAGGAGTGGCTACCCTGCATGTGCTTCGGCCTTTTCCTGGCAAGGAATTGACAGAATTGGTAGGGCATAGTGAAAATATCTTGGTGGCAGACAGACAGGACAGCTACGGTGCCGGTGGCGGCAATTTGTCACTGGAAGTACGGGCCGCCATGCAGAAATTTGGTTTTGCTACAAAGATAAAAAGCTTGGTCTATGGTCTGGGAGGGAAGGATTTCTTCCAGGAGGACGTAAGGGCCATGTTGGCCTGGGCCCAGGACCCTTCCAAACCGGATTTTGCATACTACGGCGTGACTCCCGGAAAAGGTGGAGAGGAGAAAGAGGAGCCCCTGTTTGCTCCGGTTACCGGGGAGCGTACCCATATAGGTGCCGGTGGCAACTTGAACGCGGTTACCGCCATGCCGGGACGGATCGCTCCGGGGCACGGTGCCTGTCCGGGTTGCGGAATTCCTGTAAATTTAAACCTGCTTTTGCGGGGAATAGAAGATCCGGTGGTATTTTTGTTCCAGACAGGTTGCGCCATGATCGTAACCACGGCCTATCCCAAAACCAGCTTTAAGGTACCCTACCTTCACAATCTGTTTCAGAATGGAGCCGCCACTTTAAGTGGCGTGGCAGAAATCTGTTACCGTAAGCAGCAAAAGGGAGAGATTCCGCCTGGAGATATCGTTTTTGTCATGGTCAGCGGTGACGGGGGATTGGACATCGGTATGGGGTCCGCTCTGGGAACCGCACTGCGGGGACACCGGCTGCTGATCTTTGAATATGACAACGGCGGATATATGAATACGGGTTATCAGTTGTCTTATTCTACGCCTCTGGGAGCCAGAAGCTCCACCTCCCATGTGGGCAAAGCGCAGTATGGTAAAACCTTCCTGCATAAAGACATGCCCGGGATTATGGCGGCAACAGGTATTCCCTACGTGGCTACAGTGGCGGAGTCCAATCCCGTTGACTTTATGAAAAAAGCAGCAAAGGCTGCCCATTATGCCAAGACTCAGGGGACTGCTTATGTAAAGGCCATTTCTGCATGTCCACTAAATTGGAATGATAAACCGGCTACGGAGCGAAGGGTAATCGAGGCGGCAGTAAACTGTTGCTATTTTCCTTTATATGAAGTGGAACAGGGAGTGACAAAGCTTTCCTATGACCCGGAAAAGACAGGCAAGAAGATTCCCGTGCTGAACTGGCTTTCCATGATGGGAAGGACAAAGCACTTGCAAAAAGCGGAGTATCAAGAGGTGGTTCAACGCTTACAGCAAGAGATAGATGCCAGATTTCAGAAATTGAAAAACAGATAGATATTATAGAATGGGGTCGTGAAAACGGCCCCATTAATGCATAAGAAAATATAGGAAAAATTATACATTTTTTGCAAATTGGTGCTTGACAGAAATAAGGGGCAGTGATAGACTCTAAGTGAGTTAGCGGCAACTAATTACCGCCTGAACAACAGGAGGATGGTATGAACTTAACAGAAGCACAGGTAGGAGAAGAATATATTATCAAAGAGATATTGACTGATGATGAAGAACTGAACGCATTTCTCTTTAGCCTGGGGTGCTACAGTGGTGAACCGATTACGGTGGTTTCCCATTTGAAAGGTGGATGTGTTGTTTCTATCAAAGATGGAAGATACAATATCGATAAGAATCTTGCGGCATCCATTATAATATAATGTATTGTTCAGAGCTGTGCAGGATATGAAAAATAGCTCTGAACAGTTACAGCAAAAGTGGTTTTGAAAACCACATATATTTTTATCTGGAAGTTAGCGTTCACTACCATGAGTTAGTCCAATGAAAACGAGGAGGAAGCATCATGAGAATTGCTTTAGCGGGAAATCCCAACAGCGGTAAAACTACCATGTACAATGCTCTTACCGGTAAAAATGAGAAGGTAGGAAACTGGGCAGGTGTTACAGTGGACAAGAAGGAAAGTCCCATCAAAAAAAGTCTATGTGAGGGAAAGGAGTTACTTGCGGTAGACCTTCCGGGTGCCTATTCCATGTCGCCCTTTACTTCGGAGGAGAGCATTACAAGCAGCTATGTAAAAAATGAAACACCGGATGTGATCATTAACATCGTGGATGCGACCAACTTAAGCCGTAGCCTGTTCTTTACCACACAGCTGATGGAATTGGGCATTCCGGTGGTGGTTGCCTTGAATAAGAGTGATGTGAATGAGAAAAAGGAAAATAAGATTGATGCCCAGGCATTATCTGCCAAGCTGGGATGTCCTGTTGTCAATACGGTCTCTACCGTTGCCAGTAACAATGGACTTGCAGAACTGGTAAAGGCGGCAGTCAGCCTCATAGGCAAAGGGCAAAAGGCGCCTTACAGTCAGGGAGAGATTGACCTGACAGATAAAGCGGCGGTGGAAGTAGCGGACAGAAAACGTTTTGAATTTGTGAATAAGATCGTGGCGGATGTGGAAAAACGCAAAGTGAAGACCAGAGACAGAAACGCACAGGATAAGATCGATGCGATTTTGACCAATAAGTGGCTGGGGATTCCAATCTTTGCAGTGGTAATGTTCCTGGTATTTTACATATCCCAGTCTACCCTGGGCACCTGGATTGCAGACTGGTTGGTAGGCTGGATCGAGACTTTCCAGGAATGGGTGGCCGGACTGCTTGAGAATGCAAATCCCTTCCTGCAGGCACTCTTGGTGGACGGTATCATCGGCGGTGTAGGCGCAGTGGTAGGATTTTTGCCTTTGGTAATGGTCATGTATTTCCTGATCGCTCTGTTGGAGGATTGCGGTTATATGGCCAGAGCAACGGTGGTGCTTGACCCGATCTTTAAAAAGGTAGGACTTTCCGGCAAATCCGTTATCCCTATGGTAATCGGTACCGGATGTGCCATTCCCGGCGTAATGGCCTGTCGTACCATTCGTAATGAAAGGGAACGCAGGGCAACAGCCATGCTGACACCCTTTATGCCCTGCGGTGCGAAGCTTCCGGTTATCGCACTGTTTGCGGGAGCATTTTTCTCAGATGCCTCTTGGGTAGGTCCTTTGATGTACTTTGTGGGTATCGTTTTGATTCTGGTGGGTGCGTTGCTGGTAAACAGAATTGCAGGACACAAGTTTAGAAAGTCCTTCTTTATCGTGGAGCTTCCGGAGTACAAGGTGCCCAGCCTGTGGAGAGCTACCCTGTCCATGCTTTCCCGCGGTAAGGCATATATTATCAAGGCCGGTACCATCATTTTGGTGTGCAACGCGGCGGTACAGATCATGCAGACATTCAACTGGAAACTGCAGGTGGTGGAGGAGAGCATGGCGCACACCTCTATCCTGGCATCCATTGCCTCTCCTGTTGCGATTTTGCTGATACCGTTGGGCTTTGGCGTATGGCAGCTGGCAGCAGCGGCAGTAACCGGTTTCATCGCCAAAGAAAATGTAGTAGGAACCCTTGCGGTAGTTTACGGAATTTCTCACTTGATTGATACAGATGCATTGGAGATGGTAGAAGGCGCCGGCGGCGATGTGGCAACTACCATGGGGCTTACGGCAGTGGCTGCGCTGGCTTACCTGATGTTCAATCTGTTTACTCCTCCCTGCTTTGCAGCTATCGGTGCTATGAACTCGGAGATCAAATCCAAGAAATGGCTGTTTGGCGGAATAGGGCTACAGTTGGGTGTGGGCTATGTGATCGCATTTTTGGTTTATCAGATCGGTACCTTTATTACAGAGGGAAAGCTGGGAACCGGTTTTGTTCCCGGACTGATCGCCGTGCTGGCTATGGTGGCCTTTGTGATCTATCTGATCCGCAGGACAGACAAGGGACTGGCGGCAGAATATGCATTAAAGAAAACAGTTTAAATTTGAGCTGAAAGGAGCAGGGACAGCATGAAAGATATCATTTTAATCGGGATATTGGCTTTTATTCTTGGGGCTGCAATTATCTATATTATCAGGGCCAAAAGGCGCGGTGTAAAGTGTATCGGATGTCCAGCAGGGGCGGAATGTTCCGGAAAATGCTCCGGCAAGTGTGCAGGATGCAGCAGCTACGAAGATCAATCTATACAGTAAAACAAAAGGCGGATATCAAATCTTAGGGAGGTTGATGTCCGCTTTTATTTTATTCAGAAATAGGGAATAGCAATTGACATACTTTTTTCCAAAGACTACAATGATAGAAAAGGCTAAGAAGGGTGTGGAGGATGATGAACAAACAGGCACTTTGTGATCTGATAGATAGAAAAGCAGATTTTCTGAATGATCTCAGTGATCGGATCTGGGATCACCCGGAGTTGGCATTTGGAGAGCATATCTCGGCTAAGATCTTAATGGGAGGGCTGTTGCAGGAGGGTTTCCGGGTAGAGAAGAATGTGGCAGAGATTGAGACAGCGTTTCTGGGCAGATATGGCTATGGTAGACCTGTAATCGGTATTCTGGGAGAGTTTGATGCACTCACAGGGCTGAGTCAGGAGGCCGGATGTGCCGAGAAACGTCCTTTGAATGAAGGCGGGTATGGCCATGGCTGTGGGCACAATAATCTGGGCGTAGGTTCTCTGGCAGCCGCCATTGCAATCAAGGAATATTTGCAGGTTACCGGCAAGTCAGGTACAGTCATCTATTACGGCTGCCCAGGCGAGGAAGGTGGATCCGGCAAAACCTTTATGGCCAGAGAAGGTGTATTTGATGAATTGGACTGTGCTTTGTGTTGGCATCCCAGTACGGTAAACAGTGTGATTTCGGGTAGTCATCTGGCGAATTATCAGATACTCTATTCCTTTCAGGGGGTGGCAGCCCATGCGGCAGGTGCGCCTCATTTAGGTCGGTCTGCATTGGATGCGGTGGAATTGATGAATATTGGCGTGAATTTCCTAAGGGAGCATGTGGTTCAGGAGGCCCGGATGCATTATGCCATTGTGGATGCAGGGGGCAAGTCCCCTAACGTGGTGCAGCCTAAGGCACAGGTGCTGTATTTGCTCCGGGCACCCAAGACATCTCAGGTGCAGGAAATCTATGAGAGGGTTAATGATATCGCCAAAGGTGCTGCGCTGATGACTGGCACTCAGGTTGAGATTCAGTTTATCAAGGCCTGTTCCAATACAGTGCCTAACAAGGCGCTGGAAAAAGTTATGTATAAAAACATGATGGAGATCCCTCTGCCGGAATATACAGATCAGGACAAAGTCTTTGCTGCGGCTATCAATGATAGTGTGGAAAACAAAGGACGTCCTTTTGAAGGACAGAGGCGAGTTGGGGCAAGTGAGGAAGTGATGGAGGAACTGCTGGCGCATGTGGGCAAACCAATCTATGACTTTGTGGTGCCGCTGATACATGGAGAACAGGCTTTAGGCGGATCCACGGATGTGGGCGATGTGAGCTGGGTCTGCCCTACGGTTCAGCTAAATGCTGCCACTTGGGCTGCGAATACTCCAGGACATTCCTGGCAGGTGGTTGCCCAGGGAAAGAGTGCTTTGGCACACAAATCTACCCTATATGCAGGGAAGGTACTGGCGGGTACAGCCATCGATTTGTTGGAGGAGCCGGAGCTGCTATGCAAGGCGAAAGAGGAGCATCATAAAAAGCTGGGTGGCTCCTATATCTGTCCCATTCCCAAGGGAGTAAATCCCAGATCTATGGAAGGTTGACAAGGATTAGCGGCAGAAGGTATAATGAATATAAATTTAACAAAGAGGGAGAGGAATAGAATGGCAGGTAAAGAAAAAAAGCAGAAGGTCGGTATACTCGGCACGATCGAGCGTGTGGGAAATGCCCTTCCCCATCCGTTTATTTTGTTTCTGATCATCACAGGGGTTTTGATTGTAGTAGCCGCAATCCTTGCAGCTATCGGGGTTGAGGTAACCAATCCCACAACCGGCGAGGTCGTGGCAGTAAAGAGCCTTTTGAATAAAGAAGGTTTTGAGTGGCTCATGACCAAGATGGTGAGTAACTTCTCCAGTTTTGCGGCGCTGGGCGTAGTATTGGCTATGCAGATGGCAATCGGTGTGGCAGAGGGGAGCGGCCTTCTGACAACAGCCATGCGCCGGGCGATTCTGGGTGTGCCTATGTGGCTTTTGACAGCGGCAGTAGTATTTTTGGGAATTAACGGAAGCATTGCTTCCGAGGCATCCATTATTTTCATTCCACCTTTGGCGGCAACTGCTTTCTGGGCAGCAGGTAAGCACCCTTTGGCCGGTTTGATTGCCGGTTATGCAGCGGTAAATGCGGGATTTACAGCCAACGTGATGATCACGGCGACAGATGCTCTGCTGTATCCTGTGACGGAAGCAACGGCTCAGACTATTGACCCGTCCTATACAACTACAGCGGCTAACAACTGGTACTTTATGATTGCCTCCTGTGTTCTGCTCACAGTGGTTGGTGTGTTTGTAAACAATAAGATCATTGCGCCCCGTCTGGGAGAGTATAAGGGATCCGAGGTGGATAAAGAGCGGGATGCTACTCCTATTGAGAAGAAGGGACTGCGCAATGCAGGAATCTTCAGCCTGATCTTTATTGTTTTGATCCTCATCGGATTGATTCCGAAGAACGGTTTTCTTCGTGCTGCGGATGGCAGTATCTTGAACGGACCTTTCATAACAGGTTTGGTAGGATTTTTGATCGTATACTTTATCCTGGTAGGTATTGTGTATGGTAAGACCGTAGGTACCTTCAAGACCGCCAGTGATGTGCCTAAGATGATGGCAGACTCCCTGACATCTTTGACAGGATATATCGTTTTGGTATTTGTGATCTCCCAGTTCATCCAGATTTTCAGCTATACCAATCTGGGTACGGTGATTGCGGTAACCGCGGCGAACTTCTTGAAGAACGCAGGCTTTACAGGCATTCCTATGATCATATGTATTATACTGATCACCACATTGGTAAACTTCTTCATGACAAGCGGAACTGCAAAATGGTACATTTTTGCCCCGATCTTTGTTCCTATGTTCATGATGCTGGGTTACACCCCTGAATTTGCCCAGGTGATTTATCGTATTGGTGATTCCTGTACCAACCCGATCACGCCGATTTATCCGTACCTGCCCATGATCATTGGTATGGCGGCGAAGTATGACAAAAAGGCCGGCATGGGTACTATCATCTCCATGATGCTTCCCTATTCCCTGCTGTTTTTGCTCTCCTGGATCGTATTGGTCATTGCCTGGGTACTACTGAATTTGCCGTTAGGACCGGGCGCAACTGTATTCATGTAAGAAAAATTGACAGGGCCGCCTTTTATATAGAAAGGGCGGCCTTTTTTAAAGGAGAATCTCATGTCATATACAAAAATTTTCTGCGGGAAACTTTATGATGGAATCTGTGACACATTACAGGAAAACAGGGAGATTTTGATCAAGGATCAGTATATTGTGGAAGTGGGAGAGCATGTTGCCACTCCGGAGAACTGTAAAGTGGTGGATCTGTCTCATCTGACTGTGACTCCGGGTATGATCGATGCCCATGTGCATGCCAGCTTTTTTGACTGGAGAGAGATTGATAAAGATGCGGTGTATTATTCAGACGCCATGCGTGCTCTGGCCGTATCTGAATGCGCACGCCGTGCTCTGGCAGGCGGATTCACCACGATCCGGCATGTGGGCTGGTTCCAAGAGGATTATTCCCTGGATGTAAAACGGGCCATTGATGCAGGTTTCATGGAGGGGGCACGTATGGTGGCAGCCCCTCACTTTCTCTGTGCACCCGGGAGCCATGGGGACTCCACTCAGAAAATAGCATCTAATCCCAAACTTTCGCGCTTTCTGGAGAGCTTTTATCCTACCATGGGAAGCGGGGCAGAGTTTTTTCGGGATGCCGTGCGTCATGAGGTAAAGCTGGGTGCTGATTTTATCAAGATCATGGCCACAGGGGGATTTTTTACGCCAAATGATTCTCCGGAAGATAAGCAGCTGTCCTACGAGGAACTGAAAGCTATTATTGAGACGGCCCATGCTCTGCATACAACGGTTACGGCCCATGCCTACACCACAGAGCTGGTAACTACCCTGACGGAGCTTGGGATCGATGGGATTGAGCATGCTTCACTGATCAATGAGGAGGCTGCAAGGCTTTTGGAGGAGAAGGATATTTATGTAGTGCCTACTTTTTGCCCTTATGATGAGATTGTTTTGCTGGACGAAGAAAAGCTGGCCCAGAAATCTCCGGAGTTTCAGCGTAAGCTTCGCCATTACAGGGATAATCTGGTGCAGAGCCGGGAAATCTTAAAAAACAGTAACATCCGACTGGGATATGGTACAGATTTAGTGGTAGGATATCAGAATTATGAGTGCGGCCGTGAATATTCTGCATGGCTTCGAAACGGTATGGATCCTTTCCGTACCCTGAAGGCGGCAACATCAGTCAACGCTCAGATCCTGGGTATCGACGAAAAGGTGGGCACCATCCAGCCCGGCAAGTATGCGGATATTGCGGCATGGAAGAGAGATCTGCTGACAGATGACAAGGCCCTTTTGGACTGCGCTTTTGTAATGAAAGAGGGTAAGGAAGTGACAGCACATTCTATCATAGAAGACTATGAGTAACAGGAGGCGGATGTGGATTATCAAAAACAATTAGAACAAATTCGATCTATTAACGACCGTTACCGGTATTATAAAACCATGGAGTCTTTGTTTGAATTGGATCAGTGGTCAGCATTGCCGGCAGAGGGAGGCGCCTATCGGCAGCAGGTGGCAGCTTACGTTGCGGCCCAGAAGGCTTCCCTGTTTGATACACGGGAGGCAGCAGATGCAGCCCGGTATTTTGCCAATGTGAATTTGGCTGAGATCCAGGATGACATTCAGCGTGGTCTGATCCGTAGTTTTTTGTTTCGTTACCGCAATCAGACCCGTACACCCAAGGATTTGATGCACGAATACAGTATGCTGCGGGCAGAGACCATGAACAAGTGGAAGGAAGCCAGGGAAAAGCAGGATTTTGAGATTTTTCGCCCATGGCTGACTCGGGTATTTGCCCTGAAAAAACAGATCGCCCTTGCCATAGATCCGGATGCACCTGCCTTTGACACCATGATCAGCATGAATGATGAGGGCACAGGGTGCCAGGAGATCACCCGGGAGTTCGATGTGTTAAAGACCGGGTTGGGAGAGCTGGTAGGCAGCATTCAAAATAGTAAGGTAATCACCGAGAGGGATATTTTTCAGATAACTTTGGACCCTGTGCGTCTGGAAAATTTCTCCAAACGGTTGGCCAGAGAGTCCGGATACCGGGAAGAACGAGGTGGCTTTAATCATCAAGTGGTGCATGCCTTTACATCCTTTATGGGACCCAGAGATGCCCGGGTATCCATTCACAAAAACAACAACCTGAATATGGTTTTTACCTGTCTGCATGAAGCGGGACATGCCATGTATGCCAGCGGTGGCAGCGAAGCAGTCAATGCTGCCAATATGTGGGGCGGCATCGAGGGAAGTTTTCAGGAGGCTGTGGCCCGGTTCAATGAGAATATGGTGGGTCGCAATAAGGCATATTGGGAATACTACTATCCTCAGCTGCAACGAGAATTTCCGGAATTTGCAGAGATAGGTCTGGATGAGTTTTATCTTTCTATGAACAGGGTAAAACCCAGTCTCCGGCGGATTACAGCGGATGAGGTCACATACAGTCTGCATGTGATCCTGCGTTATGAACTGGAGCGGGATCTCTTTGCAGGAAGGCTTGAGGTAGGGGATCTGCCACGGGCTTGGAATGATCTGAGTGAAAAATATTTAGGCATCCGTCCGGACAACGATACAGAAGGCGTGCTTCAAGACATGCACTGGGCAGGGGATTATATTGGCTATTTTCAAAGCTATGCCCTAGGAAATATTTACTGCGGCCAGCTAAGAGAAGCGATCCTTAGAGAGATACCTGATCTGGATGACCAGTTGCGCCGGGGCAATTTTGAGAAGTTAAATCACTGGCTGGACGAAAATGTGCGTCAGTACGGTTGTTGCCTTACTGCAGGGCAGATGGCGGAAAGAATTACCGGAAAGCGTCTGGATGCCAGACCGTTCTTGCAGTATCTGAGTGAGAAGTATCAAGGGATTTATAAGGTGAACTAATATTTGCTGTGGCAGAGCGCTTAGGAGGAGAGGAAAATGACTGAGTACGAAAAAGCGGAAGCCGGCCTTTTATATCAGGCCCATTTGGATCCGGAGGTGGATAAAGGCCGAAGGCGAAGCCAGGAATTAAATTACGATTACAATATGCTCCGACCTTGTCAGCTTGCTGAGCGGGACCGGATGATCCGGGAAAACTTTGGCAGGGTAGGGGCTAATTGTGTGATAGAACAGCCCTTTTACGGAGATTTCTGGGAAAGAATATCCGTGGGAGATAATTTCTTCTCGAACTATAATTTTGTGGTTCTGGCAGGAAATAAGATTGAGATCGGAGATAATGTGTGGATCGCACCGGACTGCGGATTGTACGCGGCAGGTCATCCCTTTGATGTGAAGATGCGGCTGGAGGGAATGGAGTACGGTTGGCCCATCCGGATCGGAAACAATGTGTGGATCGGCGGAGGTGTGAAGATCATGGGGGGTGTCAGCATCGGAGACAATGCAGTGATCGCCGCCGGAAGTATCGTGAATAAAGATATTCCTGCCAATGTGCTGGCAGGAGGAAATCCTTGCAAAGTGATCCGCCAGATCAGGCCAGAGGACGATGAGAAGTATGTTAGAGGTTTTCAAGGGTGGAAGTAATCAAGAAGAGGTTGCCGGTTGGTGTGAAATTTCAATCCCCTATTGACAAACTATCGTCACAGCGATACAATTAAGATGAAAACGAACTATCGTTGAAACGACACATGCAAGGAGGCGTTTCTATGTCCAACAAAATAATGGTATATCATGGTTCACCTAGAATTATTGAAAAGCCTATTTGGGGAGTTGGAAATCCCAAGAACGATTATGGAATGGGCTTTTATTGTACTGAGAGCGCAGAGCTGGCAAAAGAGTGGGCATGTTCTGTTGAAACGGATGGCTTTGCAAACCAATATACATTAGATTTGACAAATCTTTCTGTGCTTTCCCTCACCGGCGGAGATTATAATATTTTGAACTGGCTGTTTGTTTTGCTTGAAAACCGCAGATTCCGAATTGGCGGAGATATTGCAAAGCAGGCAAAAGTGTATATATTTGAAAATTTCGCAATAGACTATAAGAGTTATGATATTATCAAGGGCTATCGAGCTGACGACTCCTATTTTTCTTTTGCTAATGCTTTTTTGAATAATACGATCTCCGTGGCACAGTTGGAAAGAGCAATGGTTCTGGGTAAACTTGGAGAGCAGATTGTACTGATGTCCCCAAAAGCATTTGATTCCATAGAGTTTTCGGATTCAATTGTTGCACCGAAGGAAATCTACCTCCCGAAAAAACTTGCTCGTGACACAGTGGCAAGAGAAGATTTTCAAAAAGAAAAAGCAAGAGGCTCTCTGCTTACTGAAAAATATGTTTTGGATATTATAAGGGAAGGATGGAGAAACGATGACCAACGCCTACAGCGAGTTGTACTTGGATGATGCAATGAACAATCTTGGCGATATGATCGAGTTCGCCGTTTGCGATCTCGGTTTTGATCCGGATGAGTTTTTCGGGTGGTTTATTTCGTCAGGCATTGCTCCTAAGTTCGAGAAGGGAAACCCAAGGTACATTACCGGTATGTCCGGCTTTGAACTGGCTGAAGCTGTTCTTGCCGAAACCAATGTGTCGTACGAAAAACGGGAGCCGTCCTATGTTGAATTTAAGGGGAGAGAGTATTGGGCTGGTTGGATTCTTGCTTATTATCAATGGGAAACAGGTAAACGCTTTGAAGATATTATAAAAGATGGTCTCAAGCTGTCCACGGTGTTTTCTATGTACATTCTTCACGAAGCGGATGAAAGCAAGTTTGTAGAAGCGGCAAACGAAATGATTGCCCGGAACAAGAAAAACAGAAAAAGTAAGCTTTCTGAGATCAGAAAAGCACGCGGATTTACACAGCAACAGTTGAGTGAAGCATCCGGTGTTACACTTCGTATGATACAGCTCTACGAGCAGAAGCAGAATGATATCAGCAAGGCGCAGGTAACTGTGGTGATCAATCTTGCTAAGGCACTCGGTTGCGAAGTAGAGGATTTGATTGAGTGAGTTATGGGAGCTGTGTACCAATCACTTAGTGCGACAGCTCCGCTGCTTTTGTTTGCTCAGATATGTCTCATTTTCATCTTGCGGGCAACCAAAGTCAGTGCCAACATGATAATGTACAGGCAGCCAATAGTAATAAAGATAGCCGGCCAACCAAAGGAATCCTTCATAAAGCCGAAAACGGATGCCTGGATAGCGGCGCCCATGTAAACCGCCCAGTCCAGAACGCCTACGATAGTAGAGGAGAAGGCACGGCCGCCCATGTCACCGGCAACAGCCCAGATAACACCGGTTACCATGCTGGAGATACCTACCACAAACAGCATAATGGAGGCAGGCATCTGGCTTCTGATC
The DNA here is from genome assembly GCA_015056865.1 of Lachnospiraceae bacterium. Lineage (GTDB taxonomy): Bacteria > Bacillota > Clostridia > Lachnospirales > Lachnospiraceae > Acetatifactor. The sequence continues at coordinate 29,520 of SVFM01000006.1, read as the reverse complement.
AGCGGGAAACAGATCATTCCGCAGAAAGTAATAATGGATGCAAGGGCAAGCATGGGTTCCCGTTTTCCTTTAAATATCTTATCGGTGATCAGGGGAAATACGAACATGGCGCAGGCCTGACCAAAAGGAAGCAGAATGGAACTGAAAATACCTTCTTTAATAGAGAGGCCAAGGGATTCCGTAAAGTATGTAGGTACCCAGGTGAGAAGGCCATACCGGCCTACACCTGCAATGGCAGAGATCAGGCAAAAGACAATGACCTTGGGCTCACGAAAGAGAACCTTATAAGGATATAAATAGCCATTTTTTTCAATCTTAGCTGTCAAAGCGGCATCCCGTTTGGCAGCTTCTTTATCTTCTTCTTCAAAAGGCTTTAGTCCGATGGCTTCGGGGCGGGCCTTGAACATCAATCCAAACACAACCAGCATCAGCACCATGGGAACCATAGGGAAACGGAAACCGGCACGCCACCCCCACTGCGGGTTCAGTTCCATGCAAAGCAGGATCGTCAGATAAGTAACCACTTGAGCCATACCGCTGAAGGCGGTGGTCAGACCGGAGGCAAAGCCCCGCTCCTTTTTGGGCCACCATTTATTGAGAACTCCCAGACCGTTGGCCCAGACCATGGACTGACAAAAACCGTTCAATCCCCAGAGCACCGCAATCACGGGAATGGAGTGCTGGAAGGAGATCAGGACATTTAGAATGGCTGAGGATATAACGCCAAACATGATGAAATATTTATAACCAAAGTAGGCACCCAGTCTGCCGTTGATCAGCTGACCAAATGCGTAGCACCAGAACAAGGCCGAGGAGACCACGCCCATAGCAGCAGTGGTAGAGCCAAGGCCCTCTGCCATCTGGGTCATTACCAGGTTGATATTTTGCCGGCCGTTGTAAAAGAACATATAGGTAAGACCGAAACTGAGCAACATTTTCCAGGCATATTCCTTAAAAAGGGTATACTCGGAAGGGGAATAACCATAGGTGTTTTTGGGTGAAACCATACTTTTGACCTCCACATTGTCGACAAAAATTTACAAAATAATTATACTTTATATCATTGGGATGTCAAGGGATTGTATGAAAATTCGGACCAAAAATAGGTTTATTGGAGGGATAAAATTTCAAATAAAAATTTATGAGTGTTTAGAAAAATTGTTCAGGAAAGAACTTGAAAAGGGAGCAGAGAAGTGCTAGCATGGTAAGTACACGACTCTTCATAACAAAATTCGACAAAAAAGTGTAGAAACAATAGAGAAGGATTTGGAGGAAAAAGCAATGAAGAAAAAAGGGGGAGCATTTTTGTTTTATCTGGGTCTGCCTGTACTTATGGCAGTCACCGTGTTTTTGTATTGGAAGCCCATAAATGTTAGTGCGGTAGAACCCGTCCAGGCTGAGTGGGTGTTTGGTGCCGGGGACAGTACACCGGACTATACAAATGCTGTTACGGGTACCCTTGCGGAGGCTTTCGCCGCAGCAAACGGGAACACTGCCTCGGCTACGCCGGTTACCTATATTCGTTTGTGCACCGATGTGGAGATGACACAGGGAGTAACGTTGAATTCCTCCCGACAGGCGGTAATGGATCTGAACGAAAAGACTTTTACCGTCTCCGCAGACGATGATATTGAGGCGATCTACACCTCTTCCAACAGTACCTTGACAGTAAAAAACGGCACTATTGCGGCTTCAACTGACGAAACATACTGCGATGTATATGGAATCAAGGCAAGCGGAGCTGTTATGCTGGAAAACTGTGATATCAGCGTGAATGGTTTGTATTATACCTATGGTGTTAGAGCAAACGGAAACTTCACAGCCGTAGACTGCAATATGGATGTTACAGGTGCCCGAAAAACCTACGGAATCTATTCGTCCGGTGAGACAGTGGTTTCAGGAGGAACGGTCCAGGCTGTGGATAGCTCTGCATCCGGTGAATGTTATGGCGTTTATATGTCGTATGCAGCACTTACCATAAAGAATTCCCCCAACATTTCCGCGGGGATGGATATCTATGTGGAGGGGTATAACGCTGCTCTGAAATTGGAAGGTACCCTTGCGGGGGAACATCTCCCTTACAGCCTTGGTGCATACAGCGATAAAACCCTTACGGAAGGGGCCGGAGCTATAGGGATAACCGGCGAAAACTTATCGGATTATTTTGTTCCTGCCAATGATACCTATGCATTGCTGACGAAGATGGTAGGAGAGACGAACGAGGTTGCGGTTCAATATAAAGAGAGAGTTATATTCCGTACGGGTAACGGCTCCCAGGTACCTACCCAATACCTTCCTATTGGAGGCGGCAAGGTTATCAGACCGGCTGATCCTACATGGACAGGATATACTTTTGCAGGATGGTATGCAGATAATCAGCTAGAAGAAGCTTTTGATTTTGATAAGACCTATAGTGGCGGAACCACTGTTTATGCAAAGTGGACTTTTGAGGCCACCGGCGCAGTGGTTGAAAACAGCGGTGCAGTCTATGCCCTTCCCGGAAAAACCGAGGCGCAGGTTGGGGAGGAAATCCTTTCCGAACTTTTTATTAAGATCACAGGAGAAAACGGTGCTTATTTATGTGGTTTGCAAACGGATACCTGGCAATTGAAGGAAGGGGAATCCATTGATAATATCCAGCCGGGTACGCAAGTTACTTTTGTGGGAACGATAACAGAGATTCCCGATCCCTACGTGGCTTGCACTTACTGTGGCAGCTCCGGAAACGGAAAAGTGCCGACCATTGAAAATCCCCTTACCCTGGAGGTGGTTGTCACCTTTGATTATAAGGTTATGCCCAATGGAAACGTCTACACGACCAACGAAAACGGTATCATGGCTTATCGATATTTATACAGCAATTTCGATATCTATGGATATTTTGCCGACGCTTGGAGGCAGACCACTTTTGGTAACGGTGGATATTATACCTATGTAAAGGTAGGCAGTACCACGAAGCGAGTTTCCGCTGTCTCTTATGATCAGGGCGGAAACACCCAAATGGGTCTTAAGGTGGGTATTGACTTTGCGTTTTGCAATGCAGGAGAAACCCTACAGATTATCTATACAGTAAAAAATACCACAGCTGATCCGGTAACTTTTTCTTTGGGAAGCAGTGCCGATATTCAGATTGGACGGGATGATTCGGCAGTGATCACGCCTTTTGAAGACGGCAGCGGTTACAAAATGGTTTCCGACAGCAGCACAGACAAGGGCCCGGCGGGAGATTATGCCCAGTTTAATTTCTTTGGCAAGGGGTATGCAGGTGTTATCTCAGTCAGTGATTTTTGGTATGGAAGATACAGTGACTGGCGTGGTGATGAGGAAACATACACTTTCTACGGTACAGCAAACAGTGTAAGCGGTAGCTTTGACTCGGCAGGTGCCTGGCACTGGGCGGATAATACCCTTTTGGCAGGGGAAGAGACCAGCTTTACGATCCTGATCGGTATTGGTGGTGCGGGTAGTGAAAATGCGGCTCAGGGCGGCGGACTTAATGATAAGCAGGGATCGGTAGGAATGGAGCTTACCACTCCTGTTTCCGGTGAGGAAGCTTTCACCGTATATGTGGATGGTACAGAGGCAGAAAATGCACTCACGCTCAATGAGGATTACACCATTCAGAATCCTACCAGCCGCAATCCTGTTATTACTTTCACGGAAAGTGCAGGTCTTACCTGTCAGAGCGTGATTAAGGTTAAAGTTGAAGGAATTGTGGATCCGGTCAGCATTAACAATAATATTCCTCATAGTGTTTCCTACAGCAAAAGCGATAATGTGATCAGCGCAAGCTGTGGAGTAAGCGGCTGTGGCGAGAGCCTGGGGAGCATCAGTCTTGCAGCGCCGTCGGGTACTCTTATTGCTGACGGAGCCGCTAAGGCAGCTGTTTTGACCAATCAGCTGGATGCAAGCATCACTGCCCCCACCGTTCTTTACGAGCGGAAAAACGGTGATGACTATGAGAGTATGAACGACGTTCCTACGAACGCGGGAGATTACAAAGCCAGCATCACTATGGGTGATACCACCGTTTCGGTAACATACACCATTAGTGCTTCTACAGTGAAGATCCAAAAGCCTGCAGCAGACACCACTGTGTATACCTATAATGGAACGGAGCAGACTTATATCGTGGCACCCAACAGTGCCTATACTGTTTCAGGTGAGAAACGGATCATTGCCGGTAGCCAGACCGTGACTGTGGCACTGAAGGACACCACCAATTATACATGGGAAGACGGTACCACGGAGCCGCTGACCTTCACCTTTACCATTGCACAGAAGGAACTGGGGATCAGCTGGGGCAATACCGACTTTGTGTATAACAGTACCGCCCAGAGGCCTGAGACCATTGCAAGTGGCGTTATAACCGGAGCAGATATTCGTTTGACTGTAGAGGGTGCTCAGGTGAACGCTTCCGCTACGGTTTATACAGCTACTGTCACTGCCATTACCGGCGCCGATGCGGCAAACTACAAGCTTCCAGGTTCCGGTCTGACCTGTGAATTCAGGATCAGGAACGCCTCCCAGGAAGCACCACAGCTTTCTGATTTTACGATAACGAATGAAAGTGCGCCCGGACAGGCAGACGGCAAGATCAGTGGCCTGACTACTGCCATGGAATATAGTACTAAAGCAGGTGCGGGAGATAACGAATATGCTAAAATCACGGATGAGGACATAAGCTTTGCAGCAGGCACTTATTATGTGCGTTATGCGGCAAAGACCAATTATGATCCTTCACCGGCCACAGCTGTCACAGTAACTGCGGAGCAGAAACCGGAAGATATCTTTATTACACCCGGCGAATATGAGGATATCACACCGGATACCAATGTGGGCGGAGGTAAGATGACCGCTCAAATTGAGGAAATAAAAGATAAATTTCCGGTTACAGAGGAAGAAAAGTGGGAGATTGAGCATGGCGCTGATGTTGATATTTGGCTTGAGATCAACGATATTTCAGGCACTGTTTCAGCAGAAGACAAGGCGTTGATTGCTGAAAAACTGGAGAATGGCAAGGTTGGCATCTACTTGGATATTCTAATGTTTAAGCAGGTAGGTGAAAGTGCTGCAGTTCGCATGTTGGCTTTGAACGACAAGGTGGAAATTGCCTTTAAGTTGCCAGAAAATCTGATCAACACAGATAAAAACATCATCCGTACCTACAGCATTGTTCACGTTCATAATGAAACAGCTGAGGTGATTGCGCCTGTGTATGATGCCAATGCACAGACATTGACATTTAAAACGGATAAGTTCTCCACTTATGCGGTAGTTTATACGGATGCTAAGAACAATTCTCAAGCGACTGCTCCCGCAACCGGAGATAACAGCAACTTCTGGCTGTGGGTGGCTCTTGCTCTTGTTAGTGGTGGCTGTCTGCTAGGTGCCCTGATCCTTAAGAGGAAAAAGGAAGATGATCCTGCAGTGAAATAATCAACTATGGAGAGGGTATTCCTAAACCGGGATTTTAAAATCCTGGTTTGGGGATACCTTTTTACAAAAAAATTTTAATCTTTTCGGGAAAATCCAAACAAATCGTAATGCATCCAAAGAACCGTATACCTATCCTTCAGATCCTTGGCATAAAGAATGGCATGATTAATTTTTTCTTCCCCGTATTGCTCATAAAATTCTCTGATGTCAAGGTTTACAAGTGAGAGCATTTTTTCTATGGTTTCTGCCGTTGGCATTTCGGAAAGGATTCTTCTTATCTCGGTCTCCTTGTTCAGATACATCTGGGCGGTATGGTTTTTATAACGCCCATATTTTTCCTGCAAATCTATACAGCCTTGGGCAGAGGAATGATAAAGCTGCTCCATTTTTTGAGTGTATGAACAGTGGGCGGGGCGATATATTTGGGAGGGAAACGGGTTTGCCAAAAGCCTTTCGCGTATTTTGGCAGTTATGACGGTAGAATAGGCAACGTCAATTCCGTGAGAAAAGTATGCTGTCTTTTCAAGTATACCCGTGATCTCAAAAAAGTGTGAAAGATGATGCTCACTGCCTGAAGCAGGGCGGGAAGAACCTGCAAAGCTCATTAAAATTCCTATTACTACCAGCGCTTCCATTAATACTTTGATACTTTTTTCATCCCGCTTTAAAATGCCGTCTGCCAGATCAAGAGTTGTTTTTATTTGTTGATAGGTCAGATCATAAATATAATCGCAAAAATATTCATCATTTATGAGGTGGCTTAATTTCCAGTCATTTAAAGCAGAAAATTTGCCGATAATGTCCCCGAAACCGGCCTTTATCATTTCCATAGGAGCGTTTGACAAAACCTTTGTATCAGCAATAATTGCCATGGGAAGTCCTGCAGGATAGGTAACCTTCAAACCGCCCGTTATCATTGCCGCCCCGTTCGAGGCATAACCGTCCATAGAGGGAGCGGTTGCAACAATTATGTAGGGCACTTTATTGTAAAAGGAGACATATTTACACAAATCCTGTATCACGCCTGAGCCTATACCGATCATTATATCTGCGTCATCTAAATTTTCGGTAACAGTTTGAATGGCGGCTTCATTGGGAACGAGAATTTCGTTTCCGCTGAAGATCACCTTTTTTATGTTTTTGCCATTCAGGGCGGACAACGTGATTTCACCGGCCGCCTGAAAGGTATTTTCATCAGCAACAATTAAAACGGTATGGTTATCCTGGCAAATTTTAGAAAGATTTTTTGTGGCATTATCTTCAATATACACATATTTGATGTCACAGGAATGGTGTTTTCCGCAGCTACAGTTTACACCCCTAAGTAATTTGTTTATGTCCATAACGACTCCTCCTTAATATGATTGGTTGATTATGTTATAATATTTCCGTCAAGAATAATCAATAGTCATTTAATCAAATTCATAAATGCCTTGGCGGCATAAGAAAGCGGTGTATTTTTCAAATAGGCACAACCGATACTTCTTTTCGGAAGTGGTGGGTTAAGAGATATTTTTTGGATTAAGCCTTTTTTTAGTTCCTCTTTCGAAAATTCTTCAACCACACACGAAACTCCAAGATGAATGGAAGCAAAACGGATAAGCAAATCGTGAGCCGCTATTTCAATCTGTGGATTTAAGGATATGTTTCTTTCTTTGAAGGTTTTTTCCAGAAAATGACGTGTCGATGAGTTTTTTTCAAGAAGTATAAGCGGCAAATCCGACACTTCTTCCCAGGAATAAGAAGCCTTTTTTTCAAAATCAGGACCGCAGACAAAAATATCGTTTATTTCAAAACACGGTTCTATTACAAGTTCATCATCCTTTAAAGGCATATTAACAAACGCAAGATCAGCTTTTCCCTCTTTCACAAGAGAGAGCATCTGAGAAGAATAGGAATTTGCCATTTCTATTCTTATATCGGGGTAGGAAGTGTGAAATTCTTCAAGATATTTAAGGAGGAAATGGCCTGTTATCGTATCGGCCGCCGCAATTTTAAGTTCACCTAATTCAAGATGACGAAGTCTTTCAAGCTGACTTTCGCCCTGTTCTATCGAATTAATCGCATTTTCGACCTTTAAAAAAAGAATTTTCCCCTCATTTGTAAGTGCTACTCCTCTCCTTGTTCTTACGAAAAGCTGAACACCAAGATCATCTTCAAGCTGATGTATGCATTGGGAAATGGCAGACTGAGAAATATATAGGTGTCCGGCTGCAGTTGAAAAGGAACGGAAACGTGCAGTTTCATAAAAAATGCGGTAGTAGTCAAGCTTTGTTTTCATATAAGCACTCCTTATAACCAAGTTAAGTATTAACTATTTTGCTTATGATTATGCTTGTATTATAATAATATCATAAGAACAAGTCAACAGTTGGAGGGAAAGTTATGAGCAGAGTATATGGAACAGTTTCAATGGGACTTCGGGCGCCGATCATCCGTCAGGGGGACGACCTGACAGAAATTGTAACAGGGTCTGTTGTTGAAGCAATGAATGAAGAAGGGCTTATTCCGAGGGATCGGGATGTGGTATGTATGACGGAAGCAATCGTGGCGCGTGCACAAGGAAATTATGTGAGCGTGGATCATATTGCGACAGACGTGCGCAACAAGTTGGGAGGTGAAACAGTTGGTGTTATCTTTCCGATTTTGAGCCGAAACCGGTTTGCAATTTGTTTGCGCGGCATTGCCAAGGGCTGCAAAAAAGTGGTGCTGATGTTGAACTATCCCTCTGATGAGGTAGGAAATCATCTTGTTGATATAGATTTGCTTGATGAAAAAGGCATTAACCCCTATACCGATGTTTTGTCGGAAGAAGAATGGAGAAGTTTGTTTGGATATCCTAAACATACCTTCACCGGCGTTGATTATATCGAATATTATTCTAATCTGATTCGTGAGTCCGGTGCAGAGGTGGAGGTTATCTTTGCCAACGACTGCCGTGCTATATTAAACTATACTAAGAATGTACTCAATTGCGATATTCATACTCGAACACGCACAAAACGCTTTTTGAAAAAAGCCGGTGCAGAAAAAGTATTCGGCTTGGATGAGATTATGACGGCATCAGTTGACGGAAGTGGTTGGAATGCCCGCTATGGGTTACTCGGTTCCAATAAAGCAACGGAAGACACAGTGAAATTATTTCCAAGGGAGGAATGTCAGAAGCTCGTAGAGGACATTCAGGAAAAGCTTTTGAATGTAACGGGTAAACACATTGAGGTTATGGTATACGGGGACGGTGCCTTTAAAGACCCCGTCGGTAAGATCTGGGAACTTGCCGATCCTGTTGTGTCTCCGGCATATACCCCCGGTTTGGAAGGTACTCCTAATGAACTTAAGCTGAAATATTTGGCAGATAACGATTTTGCAGACCTTTCCGGAAAAGATCTTCAAATGGCAATTAAAAATAAGATTACGTGCAAAGACGACTCCTCTCTTGTTGGTAACATGGTATCTCAGGGAACAACTCCTCGCCGCTTAACAGACCTTATCGGTTCGCTGTGTGATCTAACCTCCGGTTCAGGTGATAAGGGAACACCGATTGTATATATTCAAGGTTATTTCGATAACTATACCAATGAGTAAGGGGGATTAGATATAGAGAAAATAGTTTGATCACGTTCAGCCCCTTTGCAATCACTTGGGGAAATACCGAAGTGGTTTTTAAACGCACGACTAAAAACGTAGATGGACGAAAACCCTAGTTTTGCAGCCACCTTGGATACGGTTTGCGTTTTAAGCATGTCTTTGGCTAACTGCATGCGTTTTTTGTTGCGATAAGCGATAAGTCCGATGCCATACCGCTCTATGAACCGATGCTCCAAATGACACTTGCTATAATTGAACTGTTTGGCGATGTCGTCCAAATTGGAAGTTAAGCCCTGACTTGCATCAAGAAAATCCTTCACCTGCTCTTCAACGCTGTAAACGGATTCGTTGTTATCCCCAAACACCGCCGGGAAATTATCCGCTATAAGCATATCAATAAGCCTAATAAGCATACCTTTTTGTGACAAGGAAAAAGGTTTCGGTTGGTTCACAATGTTGTAAAAAATCTCCAGGGCGGCTTGATGGTCTAAAAACACAACAAATGGGGTTTGGGGGTATTTTCGGAAGACATCCTCACGGATGCTCTTTCGTTCCTCACTCCCAAGGTCGTTTAAATCCTTAAAACAAACAGGAACCTGTTGACTGTCCGGTATATGCGTTATGTCGAAATGAATGTGCGGTTGAGAAAGATCGGTATCGGTTACAGAAAAACTGTGAGAGATGCCCGGTCGGAGCAGTATAAACTGTCCTTTTGTGCATCTGTAATCCGTTTCGTTGTAATTGAGAATGAACTCGCCGTCCGCAACATATATCAGTTCATAATCAAAAATGATTCGACGGGCAATATATGTACCCTTCTGTAAAATTGATTGCATAGCCACACGAATATATGGATTGATCATCGAATTATCTAACATCACCAATTGCCTCCCGCAAGAAATGCAAAATAAAAGACAAGATATATTATTTGTATTTTAGCAGTTTTAAAATATTATTTCAATATAATGTTATATTAGGAGGAGTGGAAATGTTAAATAATCTCACAACCAAAAAGGACATCCGTACTTTTTCTGTATCCCCCGAAAATTTGACAGGGGAAAAAGGAAAAGGTGGCATGGCAATTGAAGGTAGCGCTTCTGCTTGTGCAAGAGAGCTCGGTCAGGGATGGAAGGTAAATCCCTTTTTAGTATCGCACCCCGGAGAGACAATTGTTTTAGCTGACATTAAAGGTCAGGGAGCAATTAAACATATTTGGATAACCGATAACACAAAGGCCGGCAGACTTCTTATTCTGCGCATTTGGTTTGACGGACAGAAAAATCCTGCCGTTGAAGCACCACTCTCTGATTTTTTTGCCAACGCAGACCATACTGAATACCGTCAGCTTTCCAGTCTTGCTATGTGCGCAAACCCCGGAAGAGGACTGAACTGTTATTTTGAAATGCCGTATTTTGAATCTTTCAGGGTAGAAATTGAAAATATCGGTGCTGATTCTTGCAACATTTATTATCAGATTGATTGTGAAGAAAAAGTTTTGCCGTCTGATTCACTTTATTTTCATGCGCAGTTTCGCCGTGTAAATCCGCTGCCATATAAAGAGCCATATGTGATTTTGGATAATATAAAAGGCAACGGTCACTATGTTGGCACCTATATGCACTGGGGCGTAAAGAACAACGGTTGGTGGGGTGAAGGCGAAATTAAATTTTATATCGATGGCGATACTGATTTCCCAACCATCTGCGGCACCGGTACGGAAGACTATTTCTGCGGTGCATATAACTTTGATGTAGGCGGCGAATACAAAGAATTCACTACACCATACACGGGGATGTATAAAGTTCGTCATACCGATGGCATATACCGTTCGCAGAGATATTTTAATATGTATCGTTGGCACATTACAGATCCAATTTATTTTAAAAAAGATTTAAAGGTTACTATTCAGGCGCTCGGTTGGAGAAGTGAAAGAAGATATTTACCATTGCAGGATGATATTTCTTCTGTGGCGTATTGGTATTCTGATACGCTGGAGGATGCCTATCCCCAACTGCCGTCAAAGAATGAGTTGGAGATTGTTTGACAGCAACAGGTATAGTTAGAAGAATCGAGGAATGCGTTATAATAGGGCAAAACGTAAAATAGTCAGTATTGTTGCAGTTTTCGAGCGGTTTGCCCCATTGAACGCATTGGTATCAAAACAGGGCTTTGGGGCGGTTTTGATAGATAGTAAAAAGAGGGTGTCCCAAAAGTCATGAAATGACTTAAGGGGATACCCTCTTTCTTTCTGCAAAAAAAAAGAGAACGGTTACCACGCCGTTCTCGATTTCTACCTCATTATGTGATATAATAAGGTATGCCAAGATTTAAAAATTATACCATGAATCAGTTACAATTACCACTATCTTTTGAAGATTTCATTCCTGAAAATCATCTGGTGCGGGTCGTAAATACAGTTGTGGATTCCCTGGAGTTAAAACCACTCTACGACAGATACAAAGAAGGCGGCTGTCCTGCGTATCACCCAAGGATGATGTTGAAGGTCATGATCTATGCATTCTCCCAGAAAACATACTCTTCCAGGCAGATTGCAAAAGCTCTCCGGGAAAATATCAACTTCATGTGGATTGCAGGTGGAAATAAACCTGATTTCAGAACAATCAACCGTTTCCGTCTGGACATGAAAGATATCATAGAAGATGTTTTCTATGAAGTCATCAAACTCCTGATTGATAAGAAATACATAAAACTGCAAAACTACTTTTTGGATGGTACAAAAATAGAAGCCAATGCCAATAAGTATACTTTTGTGTGGAATAAATCGGTAGATAATTATGACCGGAAGCTGGATGAAAAGATAAAAAACCATCTCCGTGAAATTGACCGCATTGTGGCAGAAGAAAATGAAATATATTTAGAAGATGATCTGGGAGAAATGGGTGAAAACAGCCGAATCACAGTGGAGCAGGTGGAAGCTGTTGTGGAAAGTATAGACAAAAAACTGGCAGTAAATCCCGATGACAAAGTGCTGAAGAAAAAAGCAAAGGAATTCAAAAAAGATATCCTTCCCAGAAAGCAGAAATACGAAGAATCCTTCGCCTTATTTAAGGGACGCAACAGTTATTCCAAAACAGACCATGATGCTACCTTTATGCGGATGAAGGAAGACGCCATGCTCAATGGTCAGTTGAAACCCGGCTATAACATACAAATCGGCACTGAAAACAGATACATCGTCGGCTATACCATTCATCCAAACCCAACGGATACCAAAACCCTAATTCCCCATTTAAATCACTTGGAGGAAAGACTGGGACAGTTACCGGAAAACATTATTGCCGATGCCGGATATGGCAGCGAGGAGAATTACGAATATCTGGAAGAAAAGAATCTGGGAAGTTATGTAAAATACAACAAGTTCCACTGGGAGAAGAAAAAGAAAAACCGGGAGAATCCATATCTGGTGGAAAACCTGCCTTATGAGCCGGAAACAGACAGTTTTGTATGCCGCAATGGCAAACAATTGATACACGTAGGAAACCGTAAACATGTAACAGAAGCCGGATACGAAACAAGGAGGGATTATTACCGGTGCGAGGATTGTGGCGGTTGTCCCTATGCATCAGAATGCAAGAATACGGATAAAAACCGCACAGTCAGGGTATCCCACCGACTGAATGAACTGAAAAGAAAAGCAAATGAGAACCTTTGCTCCGAAAAAGGACGGGAACTGCGCTCACAGAGAGTTGTGGAAGTAGAACAGGTCTTTGGCAAGATCAAAGGCTGTTGGTCATTCCGACGGTTTCATTTGCGTGGAACAGACAAGGTAAAAATAGAATGGGGGCTGCTGGCAATCGCCCATAACATCACAAAAATGGCACTGGAAGGATAAGCAACCAGTGCTTTTTTGATTAAAATACTCGTTTTCTGAAACATAAAAAGAGGATATCCCTCCCTGTGGCTTTAGTCAGTCATAGTTTTGGGACACCCTCTTTTAAATTTTTAAGGTATTGTGTAGGTGTGATTTCAAAATTTTCTTTAAAGCAGCGGTTAAAATTTCGCAACGAAATAAATCCGCTGTCATATGCGCATTGAAGGATTGGAAGTGTGGTGTTTTCTAAAAGGTAGCACGCATGACTGAGCCGAAAATGTGTTACATAAGAATTGAAGGAGATACTGGTAGCTTTTTTAAAGTAACGTGAAAGATAGGAATAATCGTATCCGGTCTTTTTTGAAAGATTCGATAAAGAACAGTCGTTACTGAAATTTGTTTCGACAAATGAGAATATCTTATATAATAATTTTTCGTTTTCGAATTGTTTTTTATCATAGGTGGCAGTTTTGTCAAATTGACCGCACAACAAATACAATACCCCCTTTTTATCGGCGGTGGATGAGGTGTTCTCTAAACCCACAAGAGCATTTACCAGGTACTCATCCGGCTGAAATTTGTTGTTTTGCGGAAGTTTATCAGATACCTTGGCGGCATATGCCTGCACAAGTCGAGGTGAGAAGATGCAAAGAATATGCTCGCTTTCGGTAGATTCCAATGCGTGAATTTGATTGGGAAAAATCATAAGTGCCTCGTTTTCCCTAAGGGTAAAGGTTTTATGATCTACCTTTATAGTCATCTCTCCTGAAAGAATCACAACGACTTCGAAGCATTGATGAAGGTGTGCGGGAAAGCTGAAATTAAAGTTTTTTTCTATTTTTAAATAATCAGGAGATCCCAAATGATTGTATTGATAAAACATATTCTCACCAAAAGTCAAATATTGTCTATATATTATAGTTTATATTGCGAGAAAAGTCAAATTTAATTCTCTATAATCAAAGTCGAAGGAGGAGTCTTATGAAATATTATATAGGCGCCGACCTTGGAACGTCGGCATTAAAGTTATTATTGGTCGATAGTTGCGGCAAAATTGTCAAAACGGCAACAAGGTCATATCCCGTTCAGTATCCACAACCGACGTGGAGTGAGCAAAACCCTGAAGACTGGTGGAGAGCATTTTTGTCGGGTGTAAAGGAATTAACAAACGAAATAGACACCTCACAAATTAAAGGCATAGGTGTAGGCGGGCAGATGCACGGGCTTGTTGCTCTGGATAAAGACGATAATGTTATACGTCCCGCAATACTTTGGAATGACGGCAGAACGGATAAAGAAACTGCTTATCTCAACGAAGTAATAGGCAAGGAAAAGCTGTCACAGCTTACTGCTAATATTGCCTTTGCAGGTTTTACTGCGCCGAAAATTTTATGGCTTAAAAACAACGAGCCTGAAAATTTTACAAAGATCAGCAAAATAATGCTTCCTAAAGACTACATAAACTATAAACTCACAGGTGCGTACTGCACCGATTATTCAGATGCCTCGGGTATGCTTTTGCTCGATGTAAAAAATAAATGTTGGTCAAAAGAGATGCTTGGCATCTGCAACATAAACGATAGCCAGATGCCCGCGCTTTTTGAAAGTTTTGAAACGATTGGCACGCTTATTCCCGATGTTGCAACCGAGATGGGATTTGATGCAAACACGAAGGTTGTTGCAGGCGCGGGGGACAACGCGGCGGCGGCAATCGGCACAGGTACTGTAACTGACGGCAAGTGTAACATATCCCTCGGAACATCGGGTACGGTATTTGTTTCGTCAGATAAATTTTCTGTCGATAAAAATAACGCTTTGCACTCGTTTTGCCACGCAAGCGGAGAGTATCATCTTATGGCGTGTATACTTTCGGCGGCATCCTGTAACAGGTGGTTTTGTGACGATATTCTCGGCACCGACGATTACAAGACAGAGGAGTCGACTATAACTGATAATGAGCTTGGCAGAAACGATGTGTTTTTCTTGCCGTATCTTATGGGGGAACGCAGCCCTATAAACGATACCGACGCAAGAGGAACATTTATCGGCATGAGGATGGATACAAAGCGCAAGGATATGCTTCTTGCTGTGCTTGAGGGTGTAGCTTTTGCAATACGCGATAATTGTGAGATTGCAAAAGAGCAGGGCATAAACATCACCTGCAGCAGTCTTTGCGGCGGCGGCGCAAAATCGGAGTTGTGGCAAAAAATTCTCTGCAACGTCCTTAATGTCGATATTACGCTATTGCAGACAGAACAGGGCCCCGGCTATGGTGCGGCAATGCTTGCAATGGTTGGTTGTGGCGAGTTTGCCAATGTAAAAGAATGTGCTAATACCTTTGTAAAGATTAAAAAGACAATAAGCCCCGATGCCGATATATCGTTGCGTTATGAAAAGCAGTATGAGAAATTCAAAGAAATCTATCCGACACTTAAAAATCTATTTAAAATAATAAAGTGAGGTATAATAATGGCTGAAATTTTTTCAAACATTTCAAGAATCAAGTACGAGGGCAGTGATAGCAAAAATCCGCTTTCCTTCAAGTACTATGATCCAGACCGTGTTATAATGGGCAAAACTATGCGTGAACATTTACCTTTTGCTATGGCTTGGTGGCATAATCTTTGTGCTTGCGGCACCGATATGTTCGGCAGAGATACCGCCGATAAATCCTTTGGTGCCGAAAAGGGTACAATGGCTCACGCAAAAGCTAAAGTTGATGCAGGCTTTGAGTTTATGCAAAAGCTCGGCATAGAATATTTCTGTTTTCACGATGTTGACCTTGTTCCCGAGGCAGACGATATCAAGGAAACTAATAAGCGCCTTGATGAAATTACCGATTACATTCTTGAAAAAATGAACGAAACGGGTATTAAGTGCCTTTGGGGAACCGCCAATATGTTCTCAAATCCTAGATTTATGAACGGTGCAGGCTCCACAAACTCAGCTGATGTTTTTTGCTTTGCGGCAGCACAGATCAAAAAGGCATTAGACCTTACCGTAAAACTTGGCGGCAAAGGTTATGTTTTCTGGGGTGGAAGAGAGGGATATGAAACCCTGCTTAACACTGATATGAAATTTGAACAGGAAAACATCGCACGCCTTATGAAAATGGCGGTCGATTACGGACGTTCTATCGGTTTTAAGGGCGATTTCTACATTGAGCCCAAACCCAAGGAGCCGATGAAGCATCAATATGATTTTGATGCCGCAACTGCAATCGGTTTCTTGCGTCAGCACGGATTGGATAAGGATTTCAAAATAAATGTTGAGGCGAATCACGCAACGCTTGCCGGACACACCTTCCAGCACGATCTGCGTGTTTCCGCTATCAATGGTATGCTTGGCTCAATCGACGCAAATCAAGGTGACTTGCTTCTTGGCTGGGATACTGATGAGTTTCCCTCGAACGTGTACGAGGCAACTATGTGTATGTATGAGGTCTTAAAAGCAGGAGGCCTTACAGGCGGATTTAATTTCGACGCAAAAACACGCCGTCCAAGCTATACGGCAGAGGATATGTTCCACGCATTCATACTCGGTATGGATACCTTTGCATTGGGACTTATCAACGCAACAAAGATTATAGAGGACGGCCGAATTGATTCGTTTGTAGAGGAAAGATATTCTTCCTTTAAGGCGGGTATTGGCAAAAAGATAGTTGAAGGAAGCACTACATTGACCGAACTTGCAACAATTGCCGAAGATATGGGGGCTCCCGCGCTTCCCTCAAGCGGTAAACAAGAATATTTGCAGAGTATCGTAAATCAGATTCTATTTAGTGGATTGGAGGCGTTATAATGATCTATTATGTTTCTGTAAACGGAAGCGATAAGGCGGACGGCTCAAAAGCAACGCCGTTTCAAACCATCAATCGCGCCGCAAAAATTGCCGTAGCGGGCGATATCGTTAAAGTCTTTGGCGGCACCTACCGTGAGTGGGTGGACCCACAAAACGGTGGTACAAGTGACCATAACCGTATTGTATATGAAGCGGTAGAGGGCGAGCGTCCCATTATAAAAGGCTCGGAAATCGTTACCGATTGGCAAAAGGTAGAGGGCACTGTATGGAAAAAAGAACTGCCGAACACCATATTCGGTGATTGGAATCCCTTTGCGCTTGAGGTAGAGGGCGACTGGTTGGTTACGCCTGTTCAAGATTATCGTGTTCACCTTGGTGATGTTTATATTAACAGCATGTCTATGTTTGAAGCAAAGTCCATGGAGGATTTGTATGACAATACTCCGCGGATTACCTGCTGCCAAAACAGTTGGCGTGTAGAGGAAGAACTGATTTTGCATCCTGAGCGGACTGTTTACAAATGGTATGCTGTTGTAGCAGATGATACTACTACAATTTTCTGCAATTTCCAAAGCTATGACCCCAACGCAGAGCTCATTGAGATTAATGTTCGTCCCTGCTGTTTTTACCCCAAAGCAACGGGTATCAATTATATTACCTTACGCGGTTTCGAGATTGCGCAGGCAGGATGCCCGTGGACGCCGCCCACCTCGAATCAGATCGGTATGGTCGGCCCTCATTGGAGTAAAGGCTGGATTATTGAAAATAACGATATACACGATGCAAAATGCAGCGGAATAAGTCTTGGGAAGGAAGCATCTACAGGCCACAATTTATTTACTAGGTTTGGTCGCAAGTCCGGACATCGCCATCAGCTTGAGGCGGTTTTCCTGGCAGTGCAAAAGGGGTGGAGCCGCGATACCATAGGCTCACATATCGTGCGCAATAATGAGATTCACGATTGTGGACAGAACGGTATCGTTGGACATTTGGGTTGTATTTTCAGCCGTGTTGAGCATAATCACATTTATAACATCGGAATTAAACACGAATTTTGGGGTCACGAAATGGGTGGAATCAAATTCCACGGTGCCATTGATGCAATTATCTGTGGAAACAACATTCATAACTGCACACTCGGAACCTGGCTTGATTGGCAAGCACAGGGCTGCCGTGTAACCGCCAATATTTATCACGCCAATAACCGTGATATTATGGTAGAGGTTACCCATGGACCGTATCTTATTGATCATAATGTGTTTATGTCGCAATACGCCTTTGATAACTGGTCACAGGGTGGCGCTCTCGTTCACAACCTGTTTTGCGGTAAGATTAGAGATAGAAGCATTCTGGATCGATCCACTCCATATCATTTTCCACATTCTACTCAGGTGGCAGGGTATAGCGAAATATATGGTGGTGATGACCGCTATTATAACAATATTTTTGCGGGGCTTTGGCCGGATGGTGGACAGAATTTGGAGCAGTTTACAAAAAATTGCGACCGCTTTACAACTGCTGACGAATACGCTATGCGTATGTCTACAAACCATGAGGGCGGACCGTATGCATTTGCCAAGACTCCTCAGCCCGTTTGGCTAGAGGGTAATGCATATTCGGGCTTTGCTGCGCCCTCTGTTTATGAAAAGTCACCCACCATGGCAGATGGTGTAAGCGTTGCGGTTACAGAAAGCGACGGTGTGTGGACGCTCACCATTGATGTTCCGGAAGTGCTTAATACAGCGAAGTGCAACGCGGTTACCACCAAAAGACTAGGTGAGCCGAGAATAGCGGCGCAGGCCTTTGAGGCGGCCGATGGCAGTGAGATTGATTTTGACAAGGACCTTCTCGGTAACTGCCATACCGATCATTTGATCCCCGGTCCCTTCGCCTCACTGAAAACCGGTAAGCAAAAAATCACTGTTTGGAAGAAGTCATTTTCATAAAATCCAACATAAAGAATTAAGTATAAATCTCCTTGTTTTACAGATACTAACAGTACAAATTTGTAAAGCAAGGAGTTTTTATATATTAAAGCAACAGGTATAGTTAGGCGTATAGAGGAATGTGTTATAATAGGACAAAAGTCAAAAAAACCGCATAAACACTGGGTTTTCCCCTGATTTTGTCCAAGAATTTTCGAGAAAGCAGGCGGTTTTTAGGCTTTAATTGTTATTAAAGCGAGGTGTTGGAATACATAGCACGGAGCCGGATGGACACAGATGTTCATCCGGCTTTATTATAAATAAAATGTAAGGTCAATTAATTATTGACCATTCCCTTATAAATCATTAAAATATAAGGGAAAGAAAAGGAGGATAAGGGAATGAGACCTTTTAATTACTCTGTTATTAAGAACCCAAAATGGGATTCTGAGATTTTAGGACTTATAGCTGCAATATATAAAGAAGTAGGAAAGCAAGAACTTTATCTTAAACAACGTCCGAAAGAACTTAACAAGTTAGTTGAGATAGCAAAGATTCAAAGCACAGAGGCTTCCAATGCGATTGAAGGTATTGTTACTACAAATACCCGTATTAAGCAGCTCGTTGAAGAGAAAACTGCACCTAAGAATCGTGATGAGCAGGAAATTGCCGGTTACCGCGATGTTCTCTCTGTTATTCATGAAAGTTTTGATGCGATATCGTTGTCCTGCAATTATATTCTTCAACTTCACAAAATCATGTACAGCCATATGAATAACCCTATGGCCGGTCAAACGAAAAATGTTCAGAATTATATCAGTGCCACCTATCCTGATGGACGCACCGAAGTTTTATTTACACCACTTGCTCCGTTTGAAACACCGGAGGCATTAGATAAAATCTGCGATGAATACAATCGTGTGATTGGCAATATGGAATTGGAGCCGTTAATTGCAATTCCCATTTTTATTTACGATTTCTTATGCATTCATCCTTTTAACGACGGCAATGGAAGAATGAGCCGTTTGCTCACCACTTTGCTTCTATTCCGAAGCGGATTTTATGTGGGTAAATACATTTCCTTAGAAGCAAAGATTGCTAAGAATGAGGATCTTTATTACGACGCCCTAGGACATTCACAAGACGGATGGCATGAGGGAACCGAAGATGTTGTTCCGTTCATTAAATATCTACTTGGTACCGTCCTTGCTGCATACAAGGATTTCGGAGACAGATTTGCTCTTGTTGAAAAGAAACTTCCTGCCCTTGAGATGGTTCGAAAAGCCGCTATGAATAAGATTGGACGCTTTAATAAGCAAGATATACGTGAACTGTGCCCTACACTTAGTCTTAGTTCTGTAGAAGGAGCTCTTCGTAAAATGGTAGCCTCCGGCGAACTGAAGCGCGAGGGCAAAGGAAAGTCAACGTGTTATATTCGATTAAAATAATAACATTTGGTAATTATATTTAAATGAAAAATTTGTGGAAAACGGACTCATAATTTCCATAAAAAGAGCGATACTAATACCAAGCAAAATGACAAGCAAGCCATAAAAATGGATTTGGGTCGGGTAGTTGCTGAAAAAGTCCCCAAAACCCGCATCATGTCCAAAAAATTATCGAGAAAACAGGCGGTTTCGGGTTTTAATTCTTGGTGAAACGAGGTGTTGACCTACATAGCGGTGAGCCGGATGAGCATAGCTGTTCATCCGGTTTTCTATTTGTATATTTGCGTAAGGATATTGACTTTTGGATGAATTGCGCGTACAATAAACTCGTAAGTTAAAAACTCGTAAGTTTATGAAGGGGAGTAACGTATGTTTCATTGTAGAGACAAAGAGCTTCACGATTTGAATAAAAGATATAAAAAGAATGAGTTTGAGTGTATTGTTTTGTATGGGCGTCGTCGTGTTGGCAAGACAGCACTGATCAATGAGTTCTGCAAAGGCAAACCGACAGTGTTCTTCTCAGCACTTAATGCATCGTCTAGGGAAAACCTTGAGGCGTTATCAAAGGCGATTTATGAAAAGGACTATCCCGGAGCAGAGACAGCACCGGTTTATCAGTCCTTTGATGCAGCGTTTGCTGAAATTACAAGAATGGCCGAAGAGGACAGATTAGTATTTGTTATAGATGAGTATCCGAATCTCGCTAAGGCAAACAAGTCCATATCTTCCCGTCTGCAACACATTATTGATCACACCTGGAAGAATGGAAAACTGTTCTTGATTCTTTGCGGTTCTTCCATGAGCTATATGGAATATCAGGTATTGGGTTATGAGAGTCCATTGTATGGACGTCGCACAGGACAGTTTAAAATCCATGCATTAACCTACAAAGAAATGACAGCATTCAATCCTAACTTGACGTATGAGCAACAGGCATTTATCTATGGAATTACCGGCGGTATTCCGCATTATATTAACAAACTTGATGTTGATGGCGATGTGGATGAGGCTTTAAAAGAAAATTTATTTAATACTTCAAGTTATCTCTATGAGGAGCCTGAGAACTTGCTCAAGCAGGCACTCCGTGAACCGGCTATTTATAATTCCGTTATCACAGCTGTTGCCAGCGGAGCTTCCCGTTCCAATGAAATTGCCACCAAAGTAGGGATTGAGTCCCCTATTTGTGCTAAATATCTGAAAGTGCTTTTGGATCTTGGCATTCTTGTTAAGGAAACACCTATTACGGAAAAAGCCGGAAGGAAAACTATCTATGCTATCGGTGATAATTTCTTCCGGTTCTGGTATCGTTTTGTACCTCAAAACACTTCGGCAATCAGTGCGGGAAAAATTGAAAGAATCTATGATCCCATTATCAAGAAGCATTACCCTGATTATATGGGATTTATCTTTGAACAAATGTGCCGTGAATATCTATTCCTCTATGCCGAGGATGTTCCTGTTGTATTGTCCGATGTCGGTCAGTGGTGGGGCACTGATTCTAAGGCAAAAGAAGAGGTTCAAATAGATATTGTTGGAACTCCTGTTGAGGGTAATGAGTATATCATCGGTTCCTGCAAGTATCGTAACACTCCTGTTGGCGTTGACGAACTTGAACTTTTAAAGCAATATGCTGATGTATTTGGCAAAGGAGATAAATATCACTACTATATTTTCTCCAAAAGCGGTTTTACTCAAGGATTACAAGAACTTGCAAATAAGGGTGAAGTTAGACTTGTAACCTTGCAGGATATGTATCAGTAAGATTACTATCACGATTTTTATCAATTACTGTCATATTAATAGTCCAAAATAAATATTCAAACTGTCGCAGGAAAAGCCGGATGAGCATATTTGTTCATCCGGTTTCGATATCTCAATTTTAAATTTTAAAAACAATTGGAAATTCTGCTTATAATTTCTACAAAAAGTGTGATACTAACAAAGAACAAAAACAACAACTCGTCCCAGATAAGGACCTTGGCAGAGCGGTCATTGCCAAAAGCCTGAAAAACCGCATAAAATAAGGCTTTTGGGCACATTTTTAGAGTAGAGAAAAGGAGTAAAATATATGAAAGCAACAGGAATAGTTCGTAGAATCGAGGAATATGGTATAATAGGACAAACATCGAAAAAACCGCATAAACACTAGGGTTTTCGCTGATTTTTGTCCAACTCAATTTGCATAAAATCCAGTAAAAATTGGTTTTTTTGATCAAAAAAGCGAGGTGTAGCTTACATATTATGATGCCGGATGAGCGATATGTTCATCTGGCTTTTTACATATCAATAGCAAAATTATTAAAATGAAAATTAAGCTTTTTGTCCCAAATATATTGACATTTGTCCCAAATTAGCATATACTATATATTAGTTGGAGGTGCTATATATGAAAAAGCAAAATGTTTTAAATTTAATAAAGTACCACGTTGAAAAAAATGAGAATTCTTTTAGAAACGAAGCTATAAATATAGCTCGGTATTTTGATAGTATTGGTGATGAGCAATTGGCAGAGTACATTATGGGATTAATTGCAGAATCCAATATGTATACTCCTCAAAGTAGTGATTTTGAGAGTGAATTCTTAAAACAAATTGATACCCGTATAATGGATCCTTTAAACCTCCCCTCTGAAATTTCAGAAGATGTAAAAGGAATAATTAATGCGGTTAATCATAATGTGGGAATCAACAAGTTTTTATTTGAAGGTTTACCCGGCAGCGGAAAAACTGAGGCCGCAAAGCATGTTGCTCGTTTGTTGGATAGAACTTTATTTTGTGTTGACTTTGATAATTTGATTGATAGTAAGTTAGGACAAACAAACAAAAACATTTCTTTGGTGTTCAATGAAATAAATATGATACCGCATGCAAACAAAGTGGTTGTTTTGTTTGATGAGATCGATGTCATTGCGTTGGATAGAATTAATTCAAACGATGTTAGAGAAATGGGTCGCGTTACATCAACGATATTAAGAGAACTTGATAGATTGACCGACTTGAACAAAGAAATAGTTATCATTGCTACAACTAATCTGTTTTCAAATTTTGATAAGGCTCTGATTAGACGTTTTGATGCGGTTATTAACTTTAATAGGTATAGCAAAGAAGATTTAATTGAAGTAGCTGAATTTTATTTTTCCTCGTTTGTTAAGAATTTTAAGAACGTTTCAAAAGATATACGATTGTTTAGAAAAATTTTAACAGTTGCGCAAGAGCTTCCTTATCCAGGAGAACTAAAAAACATTATTAAAACATCGTTGGCATTTAGTGATGTTAATTTGGAACATGATTATCTGAAACGTCTTTATAATAATCTGATTGGTGAATTAGAAAAAACAGATATAAATCAACTTTATGAAATGGGATTCACCGTGAGAGAGATTGAAAAATTAAAGGGCGAGTCGAAAAGTTCAGTTTCTCGAAAATTAAGCAAGGAGGAAGAACAGAATGAATAATATGCTTGAACTAAAAGGTAAGCGTTTTGTCCAGGCGTCAAAAAAACCTGGTGGCGGTGGAGCATCTATGAACAGTAAATCTGTTGTCACAAGTGAACAGTTACTTCGATTAGAAGCAAGATTACAACAAATTAAAAAGTTTTGGGAAGAAGAACAAAAACCATTTCAAGGAGTTTTGATTAGCGTCCATTACAACAAAATAGTTGCCAAAACAAATCGTATTGCTGGGCTGTTTAAAGGCGAAGATTCAAATTTAGCGATAGTTGGTGCAAAGTTCAACAATGACAAAACGAGGCATATTATCACGTATTTTTTAGACTCCTACGATCTTGATGAAACAATTAATTTGATTTTAATGGCAAATGAAATTGTTCGTTCTCTATTTAAAGACGGAATTACTAAAGCGTTATTTGATAACAATAAAGAAGTGTTTAATAAGATCAATCCTAAGACACATCACATGTCCAAATCGGCATTTAGGCAAATAATTGCAGATGTCTCTTATATTGAAGATTTTGAGGTGGAAAAAGCACCTCAACAATTTAAAGAAAGCATTATCACGCTTTATGACACCAAAATGGATACCCAACTTTTGTTCAAAAGGATTGGCATTGATGTTCTTTCAAGCCGCATTTTGGATAACAGAACGGTGTTTTTGGATGAAAATCAAGCAAAGATTTTGTACGAGAAAGCGCCATATCTTGTCGCTATGGCAACAGAAAACTTATTAGATTTATCTCCAGAAGATTTTTTGCGCAGTTATGATGACGGGATGATTCATATTCCAAGTCCAACAATTGAGCCAACAATTGGAGTTATTGATACCTTATTCGATACAGGAGTATATTTTAGCGAATGGGTTGAGTACCATGACCTGGTAGACGATAATATTCCAAAAATATCCAAGGATTATCAGCATGGAACTGCCGTTTCGTCAATTATTGTTGATGGGGCACGATTAAATCCATGGTTAAATGATGGCTGTGGAAGGTTTAAAGTTCGTCATTTTGGAGTTGCAACCGCTTCACATTTTTCTTCGTTCACTATAATTAAACAGATTAAAAGGATTATTGCAGAAAACAAAGATATTAAAGTCTGGAATATTTCTCTTGGTAGTGATAAAGAAGTAAACGATAATTTTATATCAGCCGAAGCAGCTATCCTTGATCAGATACAATATGAAAACGATGTAATTTTTGTTGTTGCTGGCACTAATAAGCCTAACGATAGCATTGTGAAAATCGGTTCTCCTGCGGATTCTATAAACAGCATGGTTGTAAACTCGGTTACCAAAAGCGGATTATCAACAAAATATTCTCGAAAAGGATTGGCTCTTTCGTTCTTTGCGAAGCCGGATGTAAGTTACTACGGTGGAAGCGAAGAGGAATATATTCGGGTTTGCGAGCCTTTGGGTGCAGCCAGCGTTGCCGGAACCTCATATGCGGCTCCTTGGATTGCTCGGAAGCTATCATATCTTATTAATGTGTTGGGATTTAATAGGGAAGTTGCCAAAGCAATGCTTATTGATTCTGCACGGGCATGGAATGAGGCTCCCACACCTGAAGAAGTTGCTCTGTATGGTCACGGCATAGTTCCAATAAAAATTAATGATATCGTTCAGACGAGCGATGACGAAATAAAATTTGTAGTTACGGATATAAGTGAAAAGTGGAATACATATAATTATGATTTCCCTATACCGATGCAAGATGACAAATATCCATATGTGGCAAGAGCTACTATGTGCTATTTTCCAGTATGTGATCGAACACAAGGTGTTGATTATACCAATACCGAATTGAACTTGCATTTTGGTAGAATCCAAGATAATGGCAAATTATATGAAATTAATGATGACAAACAAAATCCTGATGAGGATGAAAGCGGTGCAAGAAGCTATATTCTCGAAGGTGAGGCGAGAAAGAAATTTAGGAAATGGGATAACGTTAAATATATTTGCGAAAAGCCAACCAAGGATAAACAAGCTAAAAAATCATACAAAAACAAAAACTGGGGCATGGAGATTAAAACAAATAATCGGTTGGATCCCAAGGATGGAATAGGGCTCCGTTTTGGTGTGGTTGTGACATTAAAAGAGATTAACGGTGTAAACAGAATCGACGAGTTTGTTAGGAACTGTCATTTGAATGGCTGGTTGGTTAACACTATCGATATCCAAAATCGCATTGATATTCATGAGAAGGTTAATGAAGAAATTGAATTTAGTTAAATCCAACAGTATGATAATCGTTGGTGATTTAACTACTAAAGAAAGGAACACATATGTGGGAATCAATGGTTAATTGGTTATATACTAATGCGGCGGCTATTTTTATTTCAGCGCTTGCATCGCTGCTTATTTCAAAATATTATTTTTACAAAGCAAACAGGGATGGAGTTCTATCTACTACCATCTTTCCGATTGTAAGAATTTTAGAAAAAGGTACTTACAATCGTAAAAACTACGAGGAACTTTTTAGCATTAATTCCTCTTATTCTGTTAAGTATCTTAAAAAAGATGAACGAAAAAAGTTGCTCGCATTGTTAAGTTCTTACCGGGCCGTATGCAAATATACCAAGGAAGCGGCGGATACCGATTGTGTTATGTCTTATTTTGCTTACAAATTAGAGCAGAACGGAATCAATCCTAAGCCGTGTGCTGAAAAAGATGACGAAGGGAATCTTTTGTTTTATGATTTCCCTCCCGAGTACAACTACTTGCAGGATTATGTATATCAGATTATTTCATCGTATGAGTTCGTAGAATCTCCAACCACTTGTTGCGAAAAAATCACTCAAGAATTTAAGAGCTATGCCAAACGATACTATACGGAAAAGCCTATAGAGTTCTTTGATGATTGTTCAATTACTGAAGTTATTGATCGCTCTCGAGTCACTCAAAAATGGGAAGAAAAATTTGCGTTAGCTGATAAATGCAAAACTGAATTTTTAAACTTATCCATTTGCGAGGAGGCAAGAGAAATCATTAGGGGCTCTAGTGTAAATGAATATGATAAGAAAAATAAGACAGATGAACCTGATAATCAAAATTTCATACAAAAAATTATTTCGCAAATGAAAGAATTGAAAAACTCAAAGTATTCTAGCATATATGTCATATTTTGTTTGGTTGAACAATCAGTGATATTAGAAATTCTTAAAGATGCTTCAAAATGGATTAAAAATGAAAAGACCGGATTGTTGCTATACATTATTGGAGGGCTAATATCAATCGGCGTATTGCTATGGCTTATATGGGTAGTGGAAAAACGTGCGAAAAAACAGATAGAAGAGGATGCATTAACGCAAATATGCAATAAGAAAAACGCTACACATAGGAAAAAGGATTTAATAATTGAGTGTGCAACTACTATTGGTTATATGGGACCATTGCTATGCATAGCGACATGGTCGTCCTATTTTGATGAATTATTTTGGTTTAAGTGGGGTCTTATTGCTTTAGTACATATTTTAGGCATAGGCGTTCCTGTGGTCTTCAATAGAGGCAAATAAAGGTTATAATTAAAATAGTATAAGAGAAAGCGTCGCAGTCCAAAATGCGGCGCTTTTGACTTTTTTGTGAACTTTTATAAGGCCTCTTGACACGCACGCAACAGCTGTATATAATGGATATATACAGTATAAACAGAGGTGATGACGTGAACATACTGATTGATAATAAAAGCGGCGCTCCGATCTATGATCAGATATATTCTCAGATCAAAAGCCAGATTATCAGCGGAGCACTCCGAGAAGATGATATGCTGCCGTCTATTCGTGGCCTTGCTAAGGATCTTCGTATCAGTTTTATTACCACGAAACGTGCATATGAGGAACTTGAAAAGGATGGCTTTATCTATACGCTTCCTGGCAAGGGGTGCTATGTTGCCCCGAAAAATGTGGAGTTGCTTCGGGAAGAGAATCTGAAAAAGATCGAAGAACATATAGACGAGATCGTTAGACTCGGTGCTTCCTGTAATTTGAGCAAAAAAGATATTGTAGAAATGGTTAATTTCAGTCTGGAGGAACAAGGATGAATGCACTTGAAATTAGAAACCTAACAAAAACATATCCCGGCTTTACGCTGGATAATTTAAATCTTACCCTGCCAAGCGGATGTATTATGGGGCTTATCGGTGAGAACGGTGCCGGCAAAAGCACTACCATAAAGCTCATTCTCGACATGATCCACAAGGATAGCGGAAGTATTACAATTCTTGGAAAGGATAACAGCGACAGCATAGAGCTCACCAAAGAGGATATCGGAGTCGTAATGGATGAGGTTGGTATTCCCGAGTGCTTAACTGTGAAGCAAGTCGGGAATGTGATGAAGCACATTTTCCGTAATTGGAATGAAGTTGAATATGCTCGCTTGGTACAGAAACTTGCATTGCCAGACCAAAAGCAATTCAAAGAGTTTTCCCGTGGCATGAAGATGAAACTGGGTATTGCAATAGCTTTATCTCACAATGCAAAATTACTCGTTTTGGACGAAGCCACATCTGGACTTGATCCTGTTGTACGTGATGAAGTGGTTGAGATGTTCAGTGACTTTACAAGGGACGAAAATCACTCCATTCTCATTTCTTCCCATATCGTCAGCGATCTTGAAAAACTTTGCGACTATGTGGCATTCCTGCATAAAGGAAAACTGCTTCTCTGTGAGGAAAAGGATCAACTACTTGCAGAGTATGGCTTGATACACTGCACTGCAGAAGAACTGCATCATCTTCCGGTAGAGGCAATTACGTATAAGAAGGAAAATCCATACGGCGTTGAGGCTATGGTACTGAGAAGTGCAGTACCTGAGGGCGTCAATGTCAGCCCAATCAGTATTGAGGAACTGTTTGTTTTTATGGTAAAGGAGGCGAAATGATATGAAGGCATTGTTGCTCAAAGACTGGTATATGATGAAGAAGTATTGTAAATCGTATATCATTATCGCTGCTGCCTTTACTGCTCTTTCCCTTGCCAGCAAAGGCAATATGTTTTTTGTTTTCTATCCATGTCTGCTGTGTGGAATGATTCCAGTTAACCTGCTTGGATATGATGAGAGAAGCCGATGGATGCAGTATAGTGGTACAATGCCATATACAAAAACGCAGCTTGTTTCTGCGAAATATCTGATAGGTTTACTTTCTCAAACTGCTATGCTTGTTGTGATGGGAATTGCACAGGGTATCAAGACAACTGTTAGCGGAGTTTTTGTATGGAATGATTTTATCGTGCTTATGCTGATGATGCTGATTATGGCCACGCTAACATCGTCAATCTCTCTGCCATTTATATTCAAATTGGGCGTTGAAAAAGGACGAACTGCTTATTACTTGATGATCGGTATGGTCTGTGGAGCAAGTGTTTTGGCATCTAGCTTTTTCAGAAGTGATTTACAGGCAGAAATCCGCCCAAACACGATCTTAATCGTTATGTCTATTGTTGGGGTCGGTGTCTATATCCTCTCTTGGCTTCTATCCATTCGATTTTTCAAAAAGAGAGAAATTCAATAGATAGAAAAAGGAGGATTATTATGCCTGCATTTATTGTAACAGCTTTAGTTGGCGTTGTATGTATTGTTCTTGGTATTTCAAATATGAAAGGCAATATATCATCGTTGCACTCATACCATAGAAATAGAGTGTCCGAAGAGGATCGAATTCCTTTTGGAAAGAAGGTTGGTCTTGGAACTATCATTATCGGTGCAGTAATCATTGTGTTCAGCGGCTTGTCTGTTGTGACACTCTACACTGACAATGAGGTGTTCACATTAATTGGAACAGGAATCCTTATTGCCGGTATCATTGTTGGTTTGGTAATCAGTTTTAAGGCAATGACAAAGTATAATAAAGGGATATTTTAGTTCTACTGCAATAAAGAAACTTATCCTAAGCAAAGGTGTCGCAGAAATGCGGCACCTTTGTTGTTGCCTATATTGTGCCTATTCTATGCCTATTTTTTGCCTATAAAAAGACGATTCTTTGCCGATGACATTTGGATATGAATCATATATAATTGTTATTGTGGAAAAATATAATT
>SVFM01000031.1 GCA_015056865.1 Lachnospiraceae bacterium | reverse complement strand
AACCTTCCCTTAAAATTTCTCGTAAGGGAAATTTTAAGGGAAATTTTATGTCTTGAGCTAAGAAAAACCTTGAAAAAGTCCGTCATATCAAGGTTTCAGGAATAAAAAGTTTGCAAAAAAGTTTTTCTAATTTTGCGTCTTGTTTTTTTTTCAATACATGGATATAATCGAGCCATAATGATGATCTTTCCAAAAAAGGAGTAAAATCCATGAAAAAAGGCATTCAGATCAATGATTACAATTGCCTCGACCTTGCTTTTCTAAAGCATGTGAAGGACTGTGGCTTTGACGGTATCGACCTTTATTTTAAAAGCAACACTTTAAAAAGCAGTGACAGAGACCGCATTGTCGACACCATTTTGTACAACTTGGATGTTGCCGGTCTTACTTGTCCTCAAGTACACTTGCCATACTATGGGATTCAGGTTTCCAGCGAAACATTTGACCAGGTCATGGAAGAAAATATTACATACGTACTTTCTATCATGCCCAGACTCGGAGCAACCTGGGGTGCATTACATCCCATGAGTTCCACCAACTTTGGTTTTGACCGCAAACGAGCCATGCAAGACAACATTATAAAAATTCAAAATTATTTAAAAACAGCCGAAAAATATCATATTGGCATCGCCGTGGAAAATCTGCCTGTGTGGTATGATGTCCCTCAAAACACCTATTTCTGCTCAGAAGTGGAAGATCACGTAGAACTGGTTGATCGTCTGAATCATCCTCTGATCGGTGTCTGTTGGGATTTCGGACACGCCAACATCATGGGCTGCGACCAATTTGGCCGTCCCGTAGAACCCTATTATGATAAGAAGAACGCCCTGGAGACCATGGGAAACCGTGTGAAGATCATTCACGCTCACGACAACTTCGGGGATTATGATCACCACTACTGTCCCACCATAGGAAACGTAAACTGGCACGAGTTAATTCCTATTCTTATTCGAAACGGTTTCCCGGGGTACTTTAATCTGGAAGTAGAAACCTCTCATTTTAAGGACCCGGAACTTTGCGACGCATTTATAGAACTATGTGGCACCACTGCCCGGGCTCTGATCAAAGAAATAACAGGCAAGTAAGGAGGGCAAAAAACATGAAAAAAGCAATCCAACTGTCAGATAATTATTGCCTGAACCTGGACTTTCTGAAGAAAATAAAAGCATATGGTTATGATGGTGTTGATTTTTCTTTTTCCAATACCTTTCGCAATCGCCATAATAAAGAGGAAACCTTGGAGCAAATTATTAAAAATCTCCACACCACAGGGCTGACCTGCCCCCAGGTACATCTTCCCTACTATGAAATCTTTACCTCCAGCGAGATCTATGATCCCGACATGGAGCAATACATAACTTATGCATTAACTGCCATGCCAAAGCTGGGTGCATCATGGGGCGCTCTCCATCCTATGAGTGCCACCAATTTTGGTTATAACCGCAAACGGGCCATGGAGGATAATATTTCCCATGTACAAGTGTATCTGGAAACCGCCTCTAAATATAACGTAGGTATAGCCATAGAAAACCTTCCCTACTTCCCGGACCACAAGGAAGCTCCCTTTTTTACCTGCTATGCTCAGGAACTCCGAGAACTGGTAGACCATATTGATGATCCTTTGGTCGGTATCTGCTGGGACTTTGGCCACGCCTTTCTAAACATCGCAGACGAAGACTGCAAACTGGAATCCTTCCGGACTGTAGCAGACAAAGTTAAGATCATTCATGCCCATGACAACCCCTGCAATATGGACTGGCACCTTGTTCCATCCATGGGCTCCATCAACTGGCAGGAACAGCTGCCCATCCTGTTTAACAGTGGTTTTGACGGCTATTTTTCCTTGGAATGTAACTTCTGGGGGCATAGCCAGGAGATCAAAGAGGCCTATGCCCGCTTCGGCGCTCAGGCAGCAGACATTCTTTTGAAATCTGTAGGAAAGTAATTTGTCACCCCAGGTGACATTACTCATAAAACTAGGAGGAAAATTTATGAAGACATCCATACAAATTGGCGGAGAACACGCCTTGGATATGGCCTTTTTGAAAAACCTCAAGGCCAGTGGTTTTGACGGTGTGGACCTGTTCCTAAAAAACAACTATCTGGATAGAGAGGACCGTGACAATATGGTCGACACTATCTGCAGCAACCTTAACGAGGCCGGGCTTACTTGTGCTCAGGTGCATCTGCCCTACTATGGCATGATGTTCTCCAGCGAATTATTTGATGATGCCATGGAAGCACGGATTCATTACGTGCTCTCAATCATGCCAAAGTTGGGAGCCAAATGGGGCGCCCTGCATGCCATGAGCTCTACCAACTACGGCTTTGACCGCAAAAGGGCCATGGAGGATAACATTGTAAAGCTCCAAAACTATTTGAAAACTGCCGAAAAATATGACGTAGGTATCGCTGTAGAAAATCTACCGGTATGGTACGATGTACCCCAGAATGCCTACTTTACCTCCGAGGTAGAGGATCATGTACAGCTGATCGACCGCCTGAACCATCCGCTGATTGGCGCCTGCTGGGATTTCGGTCACGCCAACATCATGGGCTGCGACCAGTTCGGACGTCCCGTGGAACCCTACTATGACAAGGTGAAGGCCCTGGAAACCATGGGAAAGAGGGTCAAGATCGTTCACGCCCAGGACAATTACGGGGATTATGATGAGCATCACTGTCCTACCATAGGCACTGTAGAGTGGTATAAGTTGATTCCCATTCTTCTAAAGAATGATTTCCCCGGCTACTTCAGTCTGGAAGTGGAAATGCCCTTTAAAAACCGCCAGATGCTGGATGCCTATATGGAACTGTGCGGTGCTACTGCCCGAGCACTGGTAGATGAGATTGAAGCGCTGGAAAGAGAGGAGTGATCATTTTATGAAAAAAGCAATACATGTAGCTGACTACAACTGTCTGAATCTGGCTTTTCTGCAAAAGCTCAAAGAACATGGCTTTGACGGCATTGCCTTTGAGTTCTCCAAGGCCTTTAACACCCGACCTGATAAAGACCAGGCTCTGAATCAGATCATTGAAAACATTCAGGCCGCAGGTCTGACCTGCCCTCAGGTACACCTGCCCTACTATGATATTTTTGCCTCCAGCGAGACCTATGACCCGGAGATGGAGGACCACATCACCTATGCCCTGAGAGCTATGGCAAAGCTGGGGGCCAAATGGGGAGCCCTCCATCCCATGAGCGCATCCAATTTTGGCTATGACCGCAAAAAAGCCATGGAGGACAATATTGAACATATCAAAAAGTATTTGGAAACCGCTTCCAAATATAATGTGGGCATCGCAGTGGAAAATCTGCCCTACTTCCCGGATCATCCGGAAGCGCCTTTCTTCTCCAGTCATACAGAAGATCTGCGGGAACTGGTGGACCGCATTGATAACCCTCTCGTAGGTGTCTGTTGGGACTTTGGTCATGCTCACGTAAACATGACAGAGGGCCAGGATGAACTTAGTTCTTTGAAAACCGTAGCAGATAAAGTGACTGCTCTCCATGTACATAATAATTACACCAATGTAGACTGGCATTTGTGCCTCGCTTTTGGTGATATCAAGTGGGAAGAAGTTCTCCCCGTGCTCTTTGATGCAGGCTATGATGGATACTTTACCCTGGAATCTTCCTACGGCCGGCGCAATAAGACCATTGAAAGTGCCTACCTGCGTTTTACCGCCCGGGCTGCTGATATCATTTTAAAATCTGTAGGGAAATAAAAAGGAGACCGCCATGAGTTATTTGAACATTCCCATTATTGACATCCACATCCATGTCCATCCCAGTTCTCCGGACAGAGCACTGCCCACCCTGAAGGCCCACGAAGAAGTGGTGCAGGAAATTTTTGATAAAACAGGGGACGAGGCCATCACCTTGATTGCCACCGGTGTCAACGGCGGCAATGTGAAGGGGAATGCTACGCATCTGGATACCCCTCTGGGATACTATCTGAAACACAAATGCCCTCAGAAGATCTATTTCTTTGGGGCCCGTTCCAGGTATCAGGCCCATAAGGAATTAAACACCCAGGAGTTTTATTTGGAGCAGGCCAAATTCCGCCATGCGGCAGGTTGTGACGGTTTTAAATGTCTGGACGGCCTTACCAAGATTTACAAACGTCTGCAGACCAAGGTTTCCGATCCTGCCCTGGATCTTTACCATGAATATTTGGAGCAGACGGGGCTGCCTCTTCTGATGCACGTGGGCAACCCTATCGAGATGTTTGAAAAAGGCAGCGTACTCTATACCGAGGAACCCGGCCTTCCTACTTTGGATGAACTGTATGATGACGTAACGGAGCTAATGACCAAGTTTCCCAAGATGACCTTGATCCTGCCTCACTTTTTCTTTATGTCCCGGGATCTGGATAAGGCAGAGGATATGCTGAATCGTTGGGAGAACCTGTATTTTGACCTGACACCCAATATTTTTATGTACTATGATTTTAACAAATATCCGGATGAGGTGGTGCGCAGTTTCTTTACCCGCAACTGCCATAAGATCATCTACGGTACAGATACTTTTTTGGAGACAAACATCAGGCCCATCCCCCTGCAGGTAGAGGTTGTCAGGGACTATTTTGAGAAGGAGCACTCCGAATTTTTAAGCTCCATGAACATCCGAACCCTGCCTCTTGAACCTGACATTTTGAAAAAAATGTATCGGGATAACTTTATGAAGTTGGTAGAACCAAAACCCATACCCGTGCAGCCTGCTTATGTGATCAAGGAATGCCAGGATCTGCTTGCATACGAATCCTGCATGGAGCCTCATCACGTTACGTTGCTCCGGGAAATCAGCGATTATTTTTCTTCCCTAAACTGAAAGGATACACCCAATGAGCTATTATGATCTTCCTATCATAGACTGTCACATCCATGTGTCTGCTAACGGAGACAATTCCAAGCGTCCCTCCTTGCAGCGGCACCAGGAATTTGTACAGGAGGTTTTTGACAAAACCGGAGATGAGGCTATGGTTTTGCTGTCCTACTGGTATGAAAAAGGGGATCTGTTCGGCAAAGCCGGCGGAGTAAATCTTATGGACACTCCCTTGGGCTACTATCTGAAACAGAAATGTCCCCAGAAGCTTTATCTCTTCGGTGCTGTGTCCAGACACATGCAAACCCCGTCACGAAACACCCGGGAGTTTTATCTGGAGCAAACAAAGTTCCGCCACCAGGCCGGCTGTGATGGTTTTAAATCTTTGGCGGGACACTGTAAAAATTATCGTATTATGGGCCGTCTTTCCGCACCGGTACTGGATCTGCACTATGAGTATCTGGAAGCCCATCAGTTGCCCATCATGATCCATGTGGGCAATCCCCAGGTGCTGATACTGGAGAAAAGTGAACAGGTCGAGCCCCAGGAATATCTGGAAGATATCACAGAGCTTTTGACCAAGTTCCCCAAATTGCGCCTGATCCTGCCCCATTTCAACTTTATGTCACAGGATCTGGATAAGGCAGAGGATCTGCTGAATCGTTGGGAAAACCTGTATTTTGACCTGACACCCAACATCTTTATGTATGAAGATTTCAACAAGTATCCGGACCAGGTGGTACGCAGTTTCTTTGAACGCAACAGTGACAAGATCCTTTATGGAACAGACACCTTTTTGGAGGAAGGCAATCTGAACCCTCCTCTGCAGGTGCAGGTAGTCAGGGACTTTTTCGAAAAGGAGCATTCTGACTTTTTGGCAAGCATGGGGCTTCACACGGTTCCCCTTTCTAAAAATGTGCTCAAAAAAATTTATCGGGATAACCTTATGAAGCTGTTGCCGGATACTCCAAGCCCTCTGAACCCGGAGTATGTGATCAAAGAATGTGAAGGTTTACTTGCATATCCATCTTATCTAAATGAAAATGATGGAATACTTTTGCAGGAAATTATTGCATATTTTAAAAATGTGGAGGTCTGAGATGAAAAAAATTTGGACATTGGAAGAGTTGTACCGAGACTTCCAAATTGAATATATTCCCCATACCTTCCCGGCGGTCTACGAGGAAGGTGTGGCCCTGTACCGGGAGGGATATCCTTTCTTGGATCCGGACTATTTTAGAGCCTACAACCAAAAATATGATGTATTCCACAAATACACGGACATCATCATTGAGGCTGGCCAGCTATTGGCAAAGAATGACCAACTGCTGTTTTTTGTCTGTATCCTGAGTCGGGCCGTACTGCGTTTTGGGGTGTATGACATTGTCTGCGACCTGACCCTGCCCAGTACCCAGGATCCTGCCTGGAAACTTGCCTATGATTTTGCTCCCCTTTATGCACTCTTGCCCTCCATCGAGAGAACTGTGGAAAGAATGAAAGCAAGGAATATTCCCCAACAGGTCATCCATGACACCCTGAGCGCTTACGAGGGCAGCATTTCCACCGTAGAACATCGCTTCGGCTATCCGGGCTATACCGGCACCAAATTCAGCTGGATGCAGTTGACCGTAAACAACCAAATCCTGTCCATCGGCAGGCTCCAGTACGAACTGCAGGACTCTTTTACCGGCCGGATCTGCGCCTTTCGAAACAAAGAAGGAGAGATCCGTATCCTGGCAGAGAACCTTACTGCTCATCCTACCGGCATGGGCGCCCGTTACCACGGGCTTCCGCAGACCGATGATGCTTTTCACTGTCAGGTGACAGAGACGAATTCCTGCTACGAGGGCTACCCGGTCAATTCGGATGGTTATATTATCCGCCAAAAAATAAGCCTGCCCAAGGATACCTGGGAGAAGTTCCTCTCTCCCGGAGACCCTGTGGTCAGCATCCACATCCCCAGAGGCAGCTCCTTTGCTGCTCAGGAAATCGAAGCCTCCCTCACAGAGGCAAAGCGTATTTTCAGGGAATGCTACCCTGATTTTGGCTACAAGGCTATGTTCTGTCACTCCTGGCTGATGGATCCTCAGCTGACGGATCTCATCAAACCCGACTCCAACATAGCAGCATTTCGCAAAAACTTTGTGTTCTACCCCTATGAGGAAAGCGACGCGGATGACGTCTTCGTATTTGTGTTTTCCAGACGCTATGACAATTTGGCGGATCTGCCCGAGGACACCAGTCTGATGCGCAACCTGAAAAAACACTATTTGGATGGAGGATATATTTACGTAACCGGTGGGATACTGAAATAAAGATTTACATGCAAAAGGCGTCTCTTCAAGCTATGAAATAGCATGAAGAGACGCCTTTGTCTATCACCATATCAACGCAGATATAATGCCTTTGCAGCTGATTCTTTCCGTATATGATACGCATCCTCCAAGTCCTCTAACTGCAGATCACAGCCTGCGGGATCATAGGATCCATACAGTTTTAAGCCGTATTCCTTTGCAAATGCAACCACATATTCTTCTGATGCAAAAACACCTGCATAATCCTGCTGGTTATCCTTCATAAAGCTATAAATAGGGTCAGAATATGGCGGTAGAAAGAGAGAAACTTCTACGCCCTGATCAATCAACCATGTTACCAGCTTTTCAAACTCCCCAATCCGTTGATCAGAAAGCTCCTCATATCCTTCTACTTTATACAAACTTTTTGAAGAAATGATATCCCTGGTCAAATGCTCCACATAATCAACACTCAGGTCACGGATTTCCTTGCTGGTAATAAAGCTTCCATCCGAAAGTTTTGTTGTCTGGGTATTTTCAACCTCATCCGTAAAGGTCACTTGGAACCTTTCCCCCTTTAACAAACACTCCAAATTGTATTTAAAGTAGTCAATAGATAAAAATTTTTGATATTGTCGTCCCACAGCCGGATATTGACATTTGGCCTTATGCCCTTCTATAACAGCATTTAAATAATCGATTCCACCTTGCAAATAAGTATAACTCGGATCAATAGCTTCCTCATAAAACAACGGGCCACCGACTTCCAAAATCACCTTCTTAGGCAATTTCCCTTGGTCTGTCAGATATCCTATGATACTATAATAATCATACAGATACCCACCGGATAAGCTAAAATTATATAAGGACTCCACATGAAAATCTTCTTTTTGGTATGTCATGGAACGGCTTGTGCCCAGCACAGCACACTCCGGCACTGTCTCCATAGCATGAATAGCCGCTAACGCCAGATAACGCTCATTGTATCTGCTTTCTGACAGTCCTGTTACATGATATCCTTCTGCCATCTTCTCTGCCACATCCAGATATGTAGTCCGCAATTGCGCATACGAGTCTACATAATAATTGATCGTTCCCATAGAGAACACAACAATCATTATAAAGACGGCTGCATGTAGAA
Source organism: Lachnospiraceae bacterium (assembly GCA_015056865.1). Classification (GTDB taxonomy): domain Bacteria; phylum Bacillota; class Clostridia; order Lachnospirales; family Lachnospiraceae; genus Acetatifactor. The sequence goes on along the minus strand of SVFM01000031.1, from coordinate 14,040 downwards.
ATTTTTGTTTCTTTGTATACATATTGCCCGACCTTATCCCAGAAGCATCTTCATCAATTTTATGATCGCATCCTTATTTCCAAAATACTCTTCCACCACATATGCTGCGTCTATCTCTATGTCAAACTCTTCTTCCAAATCACCCACAATGGCAATAATCTCAAAGGAATCCACAATCCCATCTTCCAGCATATTGTCACCGGTATAATCCAAAATATCCTCATTGTTTGCCGCTAAAATCTCTAAAATCTTCTCTTCCAAAACTCAATTCTCCTTTTCTTTATATTTTATCTGAAGCATAGAATCTTCATCCAGTGTTATCTCGATCAGGTTTTTCACACCTTCCTGCTGCTCCTGTGCTCTAACACAAACTTTTTTATATCTTTGTACCTCCACCAAATGCTCCTTGTCAAGCTCCAGCAGGGTCGCCGGAAAGGGGCCCATTTTACCATAATCCAGAGCACGCAGAACCCGATAGATGTACGCAGGATCATCCGTCATTTTCAAACGTCCCCGGGCCGGAATCTCTTTTGCATAAAACATCCTTCTATTATCACTCTTTTCCTGTTTTCTGGTCAGAATCTGACCCTGAAGCAACATTTCAAAAAATTCCTCTAACCCTTCCTGCGCCAGTTCCATAATTCTGGCAGTCAACTCATAGGCCTTCATGTCCGGCAGGATCCGGCACGCTTTCTGCCAAATAATTTCTCCTGCATCCACCTCTACCGACACCAGATGCCAGGTTGCTCCACTCTGTTTCTCATCATAATAAATCGCCCAACTGGGCGCATTACGTCCCGGATACTTGGGTAACAATGCATTGTGAAAATTGATCACCGTAATATTTTGCTTTTCCAACAATTCCTTAGGGAAAAGATAATAGTTGCCAGCACTGACGATTAAAGTATTCCCTTGCAACTGCATAAGCGCCTCTGTCATGGCTCCCTTATCCGGTATGGATATAAAATCAATATAATTCTCTACACACACCTTGCGAATTGCTGTCATTTCCTGTATCTCATGCTGCATAAAACGCAAAGCAAATCTATAGTTCTCCCTCAAAGAGGCTATATATTTTATTGCTGTCACCGCTATCTTGCCGCAGCCGATCACAACCACACATTCAAACCTACTCTCCCTCATAGAGACTCCTTTAACTGCTTACGGTCTATCTTACCATTGGCATTTAGCGGCATCACAGGTATCGTGATCACTCTGCCAGGAAGCATATATTCCGGAATGATTTCTTTTAGCCTTTGATTCAGCTCTGTTTTGGAAACCTCTGTCTGAGCCTCAACCACCAGTACAATTTTGCTTTTGCTCTCATCATATAAGCAACAGCATCTCTCGATATCTTCCAGGGACGAAACAGCCGTCTCAATCTCCCCCAGTTCAATCCTATGTCCCATGTGTTTGATCTGATAATCTTTACGCCCCATATACATAATCTCACCCAGTTCATTATACATGACCAGATCGCCTGTACGATAAATGATCTCATCATACTTATCATTCAGCGGATTTTGCACAAAGGCAGCTTTGGTCTTTTCCGGATTATTGTAATACCCCACTGCCAAGGAGGTTCCCTTCACACACAATTCTCCGATCATACCCGGCTGATCACACAAGATCAACTGATCCTTTTCATCCAAAACCAAAATCTCTGTGTTTTTCATGGGTTTTCCAATGGGCAGAGGCTCATCATCATCAAATTCCCGGTCAGCAATGTAAAAAGTGCAGGCATCAGTTATTTCTGTAGGGCCATATAAATTTGCATAGATCACATGCGGCAAATTGCTTCTCCAATAATTCAACTGTTTATTGGGCATCACTTCACCGCAAAACAGCACCCTCTTTAATACAGAAGACAGGTCCACATTCTTCAGTGCACGCAGCTTTGCCACTGTGATCAAAGCAGATGGAACCCAGAAAATGGTATTGATCTGATTTTCTTTTAGATACTCCAGCAATAACACCGGCTGAGAAAACAGTTTTTTAGGAATAATATAAAGTGCCGCTCCTGTTTTCATCATAGAATAAATATCTAAAATTGAATTGTCAAAATAAAAAGGCGCCTGATTTCCGAAAGAATCTTCCGCGGTAATACGAAACTCCTCAGTTACCCAATCAATATAATCAATTACTGAACGATGACGAATGCCTACCCCCTTAGGTACACCTGTGGATCCGGACGTGAAGAGCACATAGAGAAGATCCGTATCTATGATGCTTTGTGCGAACGGCAACACCACCTGTTCATCGCTCTCCCGGGGAATGACATCTTCATAGAGAATATAATCCCCTTTATATCCAAAAGTATCAAAATTATCCTTCAATTCACGGCAAGTAATTACAATTTCTGGCTGTAATACCTCCAAAATCTTCTCCACTCTGGATTTGGGCATGTCCACATCTATGGGCGAATAAAAATTTCTACTGTATGCCACACCAATAAACGACACAAGCACCTTTGCACTTTTCTCCAAATAAACCGCTACCGGCTTTTGCGCCTCTCTGGAAAGGGCAAGAATTTCCCGGGAAATAGCCAAACTTTTCCGACGCATTTCTGCAAAGGATATTTTCTCATATTCATCTATCAGCGCTTCCTTCCCAGGATATTTCTGCGCTGTGTATTCCAACCATTCAATCACACTTGCCTGCATTTCTTTTCCCCCTTAAAATGATGCGTATATAAATGTGTCAGCATCATAACCGACACCAAATCTTCCAAAAACCGCCAATGCCATCAATGCCGCTAAATATATTGTCCATCTGACTACAATCCTTTGTTTCCCCAGAAAACCTCTTATAGTTTTCCCCTGCTTATGAAACTTTTCCTGAAGGCATTCCACAGCCAATAACACCATCGGCCCTATGATGATAATCCCATTCTCCCAGACTGTTCTTTCAAGATTGCCAGCAACATATGCCACCGAACTGCGTATAATAATCAACAGGCCCACACAATAAAATCCAAAGGTTCGCCCCATCCGAAAAACCCGTAAAAACAGATTCTCTTTTGATAAGCCAAGTCTGTCCCGGATTTTTCCATACCAATTATCCAATATCTCTGAAAGAATGATAATACTTCCCCAATACAATCCCCACAGAATATAGTCCAAACCTGTTCCGTGCCAGATTCCCGTCATGACCCATACTGCCAAAGAAGGAACTGTCACCGATATAATAATACCCCATTGTCTCCCACGACTCTTACGGATCTTTTTGGTAATACCTTTAAACCAGGAGGCCGTAGCTATGGGCATGTAAATATAATCCTTAAACCATTGTCCCAGGGAAATATGCCATCTTCGCCAGAACTCTCCGGCACTCTGGGAGAAAAACGGGCGTTCAAAATTCTTTTCCAAATTGATTCCCATAATCTGGGCAATACCACTTACAATATCAATACATCCCGAAAAATCTGCATACAACTGCACCGCATACAAAACCATGGCCACAACAATATTAACGAGGCGATAGCCACTCAAATTGGAAAACACATTGGTGGTATACAAATAAAGCGTATCTGCCAACACTAATTTTTTTAAATAGCCCCACAGCATCAATTGTAGTCCATTACACAATCTCTCGTACTCAAAACCCGGCAGATTATTAATTTGCTGCAGCAGCTTATCATATCTACTGATGGGACCCTGGATAATATGTGGAAAAAATGTGACGCATGTCATAAATGATAGTATATTTCTTTCACACTTCACTTTGTCACGGTATATATCGATCAGATACCCCACCATGGAAAGGGTATAATAGGAAATCCCCAGGGGTACGATCAACAGCCGATTATTCTTCTCCCACCCCAGATATCTTCCTGCCTTTACGTAAATCAAAAAACCTAAAAGCAGGGCCAACGCACCTGCCACAATATAAATGCTCTTTTTCTTATACTCTTTAAATAATCCCAGTCTGTCTGGAGGGCTAAGTTCCGGTGCCTTCTGCCTATACCCTGCATACACCCAATCAACTCCTCTGGCGCACGCATATACCACAACAGCACTGCCGATAATAATCGCCAGCGCAGCCTTGCCCGCCCACCAGTAAAAACACAAATTTCCTGCAAGTAAAAGTAGTTTTTTTATACGCTGCTGCGGAATCATACTGTAGGCCAAGAGAAATATGATAAGAAAATAGATAAAGTTAACTGATATATATGTCAATCATAACACCCTCTTCACAAAGCTAATTATATGTGATATATCAAGAAAAAGCAACTCCATCCTTTGATTCTATCATACAAAAACCGCCAGCCTCGGGACTGGCGGTATCTCTTTTAATGAATTTTCTTTTTCAATACATAGCTGCCGGCAAAACATACACCTGCAACCAACACAAGCCACATGGGATTCAGCCGAACATCCGTTGTCTTGGGCACCTCGTCATACTGGTCGGAAGGCGCGGAAGGGGTAGTGGTGGAAGTCCCGGCAGAAGGCTGGGTGCTGTACTTTGCCTCAGCGGTCTTTAAGGTACCATTCTCAATCAACAGGGAACCCGGTGCAAAATTATAGAATTCAAAATGTTTACCAGAAACACCGCCTGCATACACTTGATCAGCAGTCCCCACAACAGCCACTGTGGAAGAAAGAAGGTCTGTCTTTTCACTATATACATTTAGTTTTTTTACATTGCTATTGAAATTTACCACGCAACCATCATATACGTCCGCTCTGTTCACATCACCGGTGATCGCACTGGTACTGCCATTCAGGGCGTAGAATTCGTCCACTCCCTTTGTAGAAACAACCGCAGCAGGGTTGTTCAGGATAGTCAAGTTTTTCAGCTTTACATCGATGGTCAGATTGATCCCAATGCTGCCATCGATAACCATGAGATCTCCATCTTTGAGATCAAAGTACATATAGTACAGCTCGTGGTGGCTTCCCTTTTCATCCCAGCCGCCTACCTGATAACGCCACTCACCTGCCACATCTTTCAGATAGTAGGTAACCGGCTCGCCCTCTGCCTGTGCTGTAATGGGCGCAGATAAGAAATATCCCACACATAAAGCCAGGGCTGTTAAAACAACTAATATCCTTTTGACTTGTTTCATTGATATGTCCTCCTATATTTTATATTGAAGTGCCTAACTGCACGTTCGCTCGATCATTTGTTATCTTCGGATGCCTCAAGCGGCAGATAAGTATCTCCTCGCTCCACTTCCTTGGCCACCACCACAAACCGGCCGTTATCCACGTGATAAGAACAGGTAGATAGCGTAATAAAGTGATCGCCAAACTCCGCCGTGACCCCGGTATCATACATTGACATCTCCATGATATTATCATAAAAATCATAAAATTCTTCTTCCGTATCTGCCTGAAAGAATTTGTAGAATTTAAATACTGTATCAGACTTTTTGTATACTTGAGACCGGAACACTGCCAGGACCTCATAATTGCGCTGACATTCTTCGGTGTAGAGGATGATTTCCTTGTGATCCTGATAAAAATCTTCCTTCTCGTACTGACCCAAGGTACCGAACATGGTACCGGCTTTCATATTGTGTCCATGAATGATAAGATTGGTCGTAAGAGGATCCAGGGCACTGTCCGTGTCTAATATCAGGCACCCGGCAGTGCTTTTCTTCTTATCGAATCCACGGCGCAGATAATAGTTCTCATCCTCCGGCGTCCACATAACAGGATAATCGATCACAGTACCCGGAATGACCAGCCAACCGACCATGTCGCTGTTTGCCAAATAACTTGCGGCATAAGGATTGACAACCGGCTCCGGCTCTGGAGCGAGGACTGATTCAGATTCAGGCTCCGACTCCGGCTCAGATGAAGCTTCCTGTAATGGTGTTGTAGATTCCGGAGTAGACATGGGCTCCGTCTCATCTGGCAAGGAAATCCTCGATTCACTTTCTACCGGCCTGGAACCATACTCCTCCCCCAAAGCTGCCGACTGCCTGTCCTCCCGCGCGTATTTTATGATAAGTGTAGCAGCAACCGCCAGACATCCTACTCCTATAAAAAACATGATTATGGCAAGAATCTGCTTGGTACGTTTCATAAAAACTTCCTTATTGCGTAATATTTACCATTATTATACTTTATTTGTATGGAAACATGCAATAACTTTAGAGAATAATAATAAAAGAGCCGGGAATAGGCGTCCCGACCCTTTTACTAAGGTTTTGTTTACTCTAACACGCTGCAAGGCTACGTACTCTGCCATTATTTCACGTTTTTTATCGTGGTTAAACTCCACTATTACTTTGCCTCAATACCACCATTCGGTGTACCTATTATTGTTTCTTACACATGCGCTTCACTTAGGCAGCTCCTTAACTGCGGGGTATGCATCAGCAGTATTTACAGACACGGTGAAAATACCGGCTACAAAGGTCTTTCATACTTGAGTACACTGCAGGTCAATATTGCCTTCAATGGGCAACACCTCCTCTACCCGTTTAAAGAATGGTTTGAATTATAATTCATGTATATTATAACACATATTGCCGAAGGTGTGGAGGTGAAAAGAAATTAAATTTACATTAAACTGCTGTTTTACTCCGCCTATGCTTCCTAAATACCACAAATCCTACCACACCACACGCTATTACACCAAACGCCCCAATAATGATCCATACCGGCATACTTCCGCCTGCGTTTTCTACACCCCCCGGCCCGATGGTCGTGATCACGTATTCTGAACAATGATCGATTTTGAATGTAACCTGGCTTCCTTGATACTTTCCTTCGCCTACAAAGTCACGTTGATTGGTTTCAGGATTGCAATAGTATAAATAGAGTGTTTCTTCCTCCTGATAATTCACATTGTCATATGGAATCTTCACAGTTACTTCAGTTCCCTCCGGCAACAAGCCCGAATAAGCAAAGTCCACAGAAACTTCTTTCTCACTTATGGCTTTTACCATTGCTTCTGCCGTAAAGTTTTCAGGTTCCCGGCCATTTGCAAATTTCCACTCCACAGTTTTGTCAGTATTGGCTACAACTAATGCGCCTCCCGCGGATTCGCTTTCGGTTACTGACTCGTTCTCATCGGAAGGCTGGCTCTCAGATTCCCCATGGTCAGAATCCTGTATTTCGGCATCGTTCTCCGGCCTCTGCATTTCTTGACTTGGCGTCTTGTCTGTCGGGGTAGCTTCACCCTCATTCTCAGACGGTTTCACAGATGAATCGTCTGTCGGCGGCGTCACTGGTGCAGTCTCTCTCAAAACAATCACCTGATCAGCACTTACCACTATAGTTTCCGGTAAACTCTGCGTCACTGTCACATAAATTCCGTTTATATCTGCTTCGGCTTTCTGCAAATCATACAGTTCCAAGAAGTTTGCACCATATGCCCCAAAATATGTTTCCTCAACCGGAACAAACACTCCCAAATCTGCAATAAACTTATAGGAATAAAGCCCCTTACCTTTTAAGAACTTAAATTCCGGTTCATACAGAATATAGTTAGCCCATGTCATGTTCACACCCGACACACTAACCATGGCAATATTTTCTGTAACCCCTGCTTCCTCCAAAATTGCCATAGCATTATCATGTGTAGTTTTTTCTACAAAAGGTGTCATAGCCCCGGTGGGCGCGCTTCCTCCAACAAAGAAAGTTTCATAATACAAGTCTACTTCCGTCCATCCGGCATTTGCTATATCCGCCGCATTCGCTTCAGATAAACCTGCACCTTCCATGTAGATCCCCAGAATAGATCTTTTATTTCCCTTCGTAGAAACATTGTCATGTAACTCCGCAAGCAATGCGTCAATGCTAGAAGTATTCAGGACATCTGCCACCAATCCGTATCCCCATTTGCACACTTGAATATTTAAATTAGGACTTTTATAAATACAGTTGTTCGGCGTCCAATCCTTGTCAATGTCCGGAATATCAAATTTGGTCGTTATCGCAAAAACATCAATCGCTCCCTGCAAAAAAATAGTCAAAGAAAGTGCAACGCATATGACAGCTTTCAAAAATGTCCGCTTACTGCATTTCCCTTTGAAAATTGCATCAGTTTTACACGTATTCATAGAGTTCCTCCTTGTATATCTGGAAATAATGCTTGTTCATCATATAAAAATTCAGTTGAACCACTTCATCATGTGTGACACCTACTGTTTGCAGTGTTCTGCTCATGCTTTTCAGTGTAGTTCTTGTCTGATGGACTATAAAAAAGGATCATATTCAAAGCAGTTTATCTTTTGTATAAGTTGTTCCTTTTATTGCTGCTCTAAATATGATCCTTACTTAAGAATTATAACATATAAATAAAAAGAAAAAAAGAGCCCTTCGAAAATATCCGAAGAGCCCATAAAAAAAATATAATTTTTAATTACTCAATGATTGTAGCAACACGGCCTGAACCAACGGTTCTACCACCTTCACGCTAACAGTGCGGTGTGGCAAGTTGTTTTTTCAGTGATTTTGGTTGTGTTTGGTGCAGGAAATGTGCTGTTTTGCAGAGTGTGTTTTTCGTTACGGGGAGTTTTGTTATCATGGTGTTATCACGGTGTCTATTCGTGTTTTTACATAGATTCAACCGGCGCTGCCTGTCAAATGATACTACTATTCTTTGTTGATATCTTCCACTTTAGGCTTACCATCACTTGGATGTTCTCCTCCACCCAACCACTCTCCTGTTGCTAACCAAAGTTCATAAAAATACAGCCATTCAACTGTCCAAGGGATAATTGTATTAGCTAACAATTTTGAAGAATTGAATTCAGAGTACCTATATAAGCAAATTCTTACCATTTTATTTTCAGCATCAACATCAAATTTGTGCGGAAAGTTAACGTCATCTAACCTTTCCAATTCATCTCCCATAACCCAAACTTTGGGACTTTTTCCAGCTTGATACAACAAAAAAACCGTATACTCGTATGAAAATGCCGTTGGTCTAATCTTTCCTATCCAAAATAATTGATTTTTCTTCTTATCAATGTTACACTTTGCATCCTTATACGCCAAACATAGCGCGACCTTTTGTTGTACCAAAGATAGCGGAGAACTTTTATAAAATTGTCCTTTACTTGCCAAAGAAAGTATGCCCTCCTACTTTTTTTGTTGATTCAGAAGCTGTAGTTTTCAATCCACCAGATAAACCATCTATATACAAAGACTTATTCTCTCGTGCTGTTTTGATAGAATTCCCATCAGCGACAAACGAACGCCTCACAATATTTCGGCCAAAGCAACTTTCCAGCGATTCGGAAACCTTATGAAGACCTTGTACATTTACAGGCGCTTTTAGAATAGAATTTTTAGCAGATTCCAACCACGCAAAAAACTCATTGGCTTTTTCTGGTGTTTCATTCCATTTGTCAGCAAAATTCTCCTCGGTCATTACAGGGTTTTCAATGATATAGATAGCACCTTCGCGTTTAATATATCGAGACATATTATCAATAATATTACAAAGAGCTTCATATAAATTAGTTTCGTTATTATATGCGTGCGCAGCCAGTGTCGTAATAATTATTGATATAGGTGCATTATCCTTACGAACTTCCGGCAAGGTATCATACATTATGTCTCTATGTCGTTTAAGTAGTTGTATCGCTTGCTGCAATGGAGTCTTTACTTTATATAACGGTATTTCGCTAATTTCGACTTGATTTTTTACAGAAAATTCCTTTCTTGCTTTATCTATAGGTACTCTCATTCTTTCTTCAAACCATTCATGATATTGATATGGATTACCATATTTAGGAATATATTTACCATTTTCAAGTTTGTGAGTTAACTTAATCTCCGTCAAATATGGCTCAGCATAAAAACGATTATTGGGAACACAAGGGAGTATATCCATATGAAATTCATCATAATTCAATGTCCAACAACGTTTTCCTTCTGGCTCAAGCATATTGGCATACGTCTTGTGCTCACGCAATCTGTCACCAACTATTCTTTTGATTTCTGCCTCGCTTTTTCCCGTAGCATTTTTTAACAAACACACCAAATCAATATCATATTCATCCGCATCAGATACAGGGCGAATAACTGTACCCAAATAAAATGATCCTTGTGGCATAATTTTCACATCTGAGTTAGCATCACAATCTCCGAGCCATTCCCCTACAGCACGATAACTTCTCTCAGCTTTTTCTCTCATAGTTGTCGATATATCTAAGTTCTCTACTATTTTTAGAAAGTATTTTTCCAATAATTGTTCTTTATCTGTCATTATTTTTTTCTCCCATTTTTAGTGTTTCAAAGAATCCATTATTTTCATCGAATATAGTAATACATGGATGCGTATTTATCATGTACCTTCTGCCCACTTCAAATGCTGCAGATACTGGCATTGCTGAGAACAAATGAATTTGACAGTCAGTACCATGCTTGTTCAGAATTTCGTCAAGAATGTTCTGGTATGTATGCCAAAATGTACTTAAATCTAAAACACTTTTAATACAATCCACACCCGTAGTATCTGCTTTAATTTTATATATAACTTCATACTCTCCCACATTCAAAATTCGCTCATTTTGTATATCATTGGTTAATGATATATTAAGTGCAATAACATTATTGGCTTTATCCGTTTTCAAAACATCTACTAAAAACTTATTTGTAAGTTCTTGAGATTGCCATTCCCATGTATCCGGAACACGAGTCTTCTGATAAACATCACAAGGAAGTTTATCTCCAACTAATTCTCCCAATTTTATTATTAGCGGTATAGGCGCAATAGGAAAAACAGAAAAATCCGTTTTACCAAATTGAATGAAGGGATTATACATATTCAAATTAAAGGAATGCTTTAATTGGTTCCAACAATCATTCCAATACTCTTTTGAATTGTAAGGACTATAAGATTGAACTTGTATACTGATACCATAGGTTGAACCTGGCTGTTTACTCGGAAGAACCGCTTTTGCTGCTAAATTATAGTCAATATTCACGGCTGTTACACCTTTAATAGGAGATGAAAAACACACTATTTCTGTCTTGGGAACATTAAATAGCTTGCAAACCTTTTCTACCTTTTCTTCATGGGTTTTTTTCATTTTCTTTAAGCGCTCTACAGGATAATCTCTTGGTCCAGTCATTGGAATGTCTATCAATTTATGATGATCCGCACACATTAGCATGAGATTTTCTAATTTATCAGACAGCAATGGAGATAAAACTTTGTCTCCACGGGGACCATTCGAACTAGATGCAACAATATGTGCAACATATGCATTATTAAACTCAGACTGAGTCACTCCATCATAAAAAAGTCTCTTGTCGCACCCTTCAAATTCGCACATTCCAGCTGCTTTTCCACATAATATTCTAATTGTATTATCTGATGGTGCTTTATTACGTCCCACTTTTTCACTCCCCTTCGCTCTTGTAAGCAATTAGATTCTTCTATAACTCACATTATTCGTGCTTCCCACTACTTCAACAACTCCACATTCAACCAATATCTGCATATATCGCCATGCGGTAGTTCTGGACTTCTTTGTCAATTCCATAACTTCCTGAATACTGATTGTATCTTCCTTCGCAAGCTTTGCTATCACCGGCTCCAATTTTTTATAATCTTTTTGTTTCAAAACTTGTTTCAAACTTGTTTCAAAACTTGTTTCATTTTTCAAATTAGTGTCAGAAACTCCGCTCACATCCGGCCTCTTCTCATTCTTCACGAACCCTTCACGTATAAACAGTCTGGTAATAAAATAACTTCTATCATCATCTGTTTCAAATTCCGGCTTCGGTGAGCCATTTTTCTCCAAAGAATCCAGAATCTTCTTAAATCCAGTATTTCTACCCTCTGTGAGATGTAATTCCTTTAGAAAGTCACCTATGCGACGGTTTCTATAACGGCGGTTGGATACACGGTAACTTTTCAAGCCTTCGATGGTTACAGAGCGATCCGGTCCCGGAAAGCTAACGATTTCAATACGGTCATTCTCTACACGAACCTCAATCGGCTCACGCTCATCATAGGCGCGATGATATATCGCATTGGATAAAGCCTCCTCTACAGCTGCATACGGATAATTAAAGAAGCGGTCTGCTTCTGCTCTGTCAGGGTGCTTTACAACCTTTTCCGCAATAATTACATTACGAATATATTGTAGTGCCTCTCTCAACTGTTGCTGAATCGGTCCCTTAAACGTCTTTTCAATAATATCATTGCCACCCAGTCCATCAGGGAACTGTACTACATCTATCTGAGTATATGGAAAGAACTTGTCCGGCTCCATACTAAAAAACATTAGTCCCACGTTCTTCGGTTTGGTATATTCCGGCAAATTACTGACAATATTCATATCACGGCATACTTCCGTAAAATCACCTGTCATAGCTTTCTCATACAGTGAACTCTTGACCTCTTTCAAATAATTTTGAATAAGGGTAATATTCAAATCTGACATCTCCGCCTGATGATTTACGCGGTCATCAAAAGGTACTCTGTTGGCCAGCTGAAATAAATCCTTTTCCTCATCATCGGAAGGCTCCACAGTATTGGAAGCCTTACGAATGTAATGAATACGTTCTTTATTGTCTTTTGCCATGGTTTTTGGAGAAGAATACGGGCGTGATTCCCCACCCGGACACCATAACACAATGAACTGCTTATCCTGATAGGTTTCTATACCTACAATCGGTGTATATGCTGGTCTAATCAGCTTACATTTTGCAAAAATGTCTTTCTGATAGGAATCCAGTTTATCCAGCGGAACACCCTTAAGAGGATAAACCGGGCGTCCATTTTCTTCTTCCACACCGATCACAACATAGCCGCCGCCCCAGTTATCAAGATCATTGGCAAATGCACAAACCGTTTTCAAGGAAGTAGCCGGATCCCATGTTTCTTTAAATTCAATTCTCGCCCATTCGACTACATCGCCGGATAATAATGTTTTTATGTTTGTTGGAATTGCCATGCTTACACCCACCTCTCCCTTTGTAATAGTTTTTGTCCGCAATCCTATCAATAATGTTATATTTTATCGTTTTCCATCATTTTAGCAACATCTCTACCTATATTTTTCCTTTCAAGCTCCAATATTGCCATGACCCTTGCCTCAAACTCTTCTTCTGTCATATCATCTGTCATTACTATCGTTTCCGCTATCTCTTCAACACCTTCGATCTCTATAGTTTTACTGAATCCATGACATTTTTTTAAAAATTTATATACAGCCTTACACACACCTACATAGAACACTATCAGTTCTCCGTAATCAGCGATATCTTTCACATACTCAATTGCCACCGCTAAGGCATTACTATCCACTGCTGCTGGTAAACAGGAAAATTCTACTCGGGCATCATAAGTACCTTCTATAAATCCATTTGTCGTAAATTCATGTATCGCTCCATCTTCAATCTTTGTTTCTCCAAACTCATGATTAGTATTAATACTTATGTAAATATCCATCTCTTTTCCTCCAGCTCTCCATTATCTTCCTCAAATCTCGCACCACTGGTACAAAATTTGTAATATACTAACATTTCGTAACAAAATGCTTTATCGCACCGCTTAAATCACCTATCTCTGTTTTCAAAAACTCTGGATAAATGATCACATTTTGAATTTCCTCAATGGGCATCCACCCAATCACCACATTACAGTTATCCTTATGTGAGACAAACTCCCCGGTATCCGGAATGTCTGAACCACTTACCAGCTCAATCAAATAATAAAACGAAATATTATGAGCTTCTTTACCTTTCCATTCCCAAAAGCATTCCTCGCTCCACAACATACGAATGCATTTGATATCTGCATCTGTTTCTTCCTTAAACTCACGTATAAGGCCATCTTCCAACGTTTCCCCGATTTTTACATGCCCACCAGGCAAAGCATACTCGTTACCTCCACGATCCCGCTGTACCAGAATTTTTCCGTCCCTAATAAGTACACCGACAGTTCTCAAATCACATATACTATTTTCAGCGGTAAATATCCAATCTTTTTGTATTGTTTTTATCATTCCTTTCGCTTCGCTCAGGCACAAACAGGTTATGAAAAAATGTTGTGCCTCTCCACTCTTTGATTTATAATGCTTGTATGGAATAGCAATACACTACAGAGCACGGGAGGCGG
>SVFM01000038.1 GCA_015056865.1 Lachnospiraceae bacterium | reverse complement strand
TGACGGAAAAAGGTATCGATATCACGGATGAGCAGGCGGTTGCTGATTTTGCGATGGATACACTTATGGAGGTGTTCAGAGAGATTCGTCAGGTAGTGCCTCTGAATAAGCGCCTTTATATGAACAATGGAGCCCTCTACGATGTCATGGGTGATCTGAACAGCCAGGCGGAAACAGAATGTCTGCCCGGTGGCTGTTGGGGATATGATTTCTTCCCGGCACAGGCACCTTATTTCAGGATGTTCTCCAAGGATAGAATCTACATGAGCGGTCGATTCCAGACAAGCTGGGGAGATTACGCAGGCGTCAAGCCGGTGGCTTCTATGGAAAATGATGTGTATGATGCGCTGCTTTATGGCTATGTACCCTCGGTGGGAGATCATATGCATCCCAGAGATGGCCTGAACAAAAAATTGTATGAAAAGATCGGCAGGATCTTCGCGTATGTGGAGAGCCTGGAGCCATGGACCGCAGACGCTGAGCCGGCTGTGGAAGTGGCAGTCATCGTCAATAAATTTGACCTAAAACTGCCGGAAAAACCGGATAATGTGCAAAAAGGTGTTTGCAGAATGCTCTCAGAGCTGAAGGTCGGCTTTGATGTGATCAATGAAGATATGGATCTGTCAAAGTATAGGATGGTCATCCTGCCTGAGGGGATCAGACTGACAGAGAAGCTTGTTGCAAAGCTTCAGAAATTTGATGGCAGCATGATCTCCTGCGGAGACAGTATGCAATGCGGTGGTCTGTGGGATTATATAGAGGAATTCCAAAAGGATACCAATACACACGGATTTTATCAGATCGGGGATGAGGTTTTTCCACAGTATTGCTGCGGTATCAAAATGAAAAGCAGCTACAGTATTGTGGATTATGTAGAACCTTATTTCCAAAATGTTTTTGATGGTTTTCACAGCTATTATTATATTCCGCCTAAGGGTTGTGAAGGCTACAGTGCAGTGGCAATGAAGGGAAGCAGAGCGCATATCTGTTTCAATCTTTTTGATGCGTATCAGAAGAAAAGCTCTGCATTCCACAGGGATTTGTTAAATTCACTGCTGGACCGGTTACTGCCTGACAGACTGATCCTGTCTGAGGACCTGCCGGTGACATCAAGGGCATCCCTGCTCAAGGGAAGCAGCGATGTGCTGCATGTCAAGGTGACTTATCCGGAGATGCGAGGTGTGAACGGTGTGGTAGAGGAACATAATGCGCTGCCGGCTGGCAGAAAGGTCAGTGTGGCGGGACAATACAGCAAGGTGTTCCAGCTGCCCGGGATGCAGCAGGTAGAGAGCTTTATTAAAGAGGGTCGTACGGAAATTACATTACCGGAAATATATGGTTATGCGCCGTTTTTGCTTGAAAAGTAAGAGCGTAAATGTTTTTTGAGAGGAGACATTATCTATGCGAATCATGACAAGTAATATATGGGGATGCTATTTTGGAAATCCGGCAGCTGAAAGAATAGATGCTATAGAGGCGACATTAAAACGCTACGATGCAGATGTAATCGGCATTCAGGAAATGTGCCCCAGATGGTATGAAAATGACCTTGCCGGAAGAATGCAGGATAGATATACCTTTGTAAGTGGATTTATTGGAAATCACTCTCCTTTGTTCTTTAAGAAGGATATTTTTGATATTGTTGAAACGGGCTGGATGCGGTATTCCAGAGTTTTCGATGTTTCAAAGTCAGTTACCTGGGCTGTGCTGGAAACAAAGGATCAGCACAAAAAAATCGCAGTTTTCAACACCCATATGTTCTGGAACAACAAGGTCTCTGATGAGGATGAGAGACGTGAGAGCAACGCAATGGAGTTGTTAGAAAAAATGAGAAGCATGAAAGAAAAGTACGGTAACATACCTACGGTTGCTTTTGGAGACTTCAACAGTACCGCAGATGGTCTTGCTATGAAATATTTAAATGCGAATAATGTATTTTCAGCATATGAGCTTGCAGATGTGTGGTCAGAGGTAAGTTCTCATCACGGAAACCCTGTAAGAGGGGAAGATGGCAAGTATCTGGGCACAAAGACAACAAATGACAAGACGCAATCCATCGATCATGTGGTATTTTTCAAAGACGAGTTAAAGGTGAAAGAGCACAGAGTAGTGGAAGATCAGGATATTTTGAATGCCACAGATCACTCCCCTGTGTATGTAGATTTCGTTTTTTAAGGAAGCAATCACAGGAGACTGCTGATGTTACAAGATTTACATTCCCATACATATTATTCCTTCTGCGGGATTGATACGCCTGAGTCGGTGGTGGAGGCAGCCATACAGGGCGGCCTGCATATGATCGGAATTTCAGATCATGCCCATGGCGTGGGAGAAGCCAGATACCAGCACTTTAAAGCGCCTCTGCAAGGCGTTGAGGTGGACTATGAGCGGACTACAAGACGGTATTTTGATCACTTGAGTCTGATCAAAGAAAAATATGCCGGTCAAATAGAGGTGCTCCGTGGAATTGAAGTGGCTACGGTAAAAAAGCATTATGCTTTTCCGGAAAAAGCGGATATCTCCTTTTTTGATTACTGCCTTGTGGAGCATCTGGATTTTGAGGAGACCATCACGGAGGGAGATATCTTTGCCTTTGCGAAAAGGTGCGGCTGTCCAACGGGTATTGCGCATACAGACATGTTTGCGTTTATTGCCTCCAGAGGGGAAGATCCGCTGGACTATTTTACCAGGATGGCGCAGCAGGGTATTTTCTGGGAGATGAATGTGAATCTGGATAATGTTCACCGCGGATATGAGCACCCATATATGCTGGAATTCTTTGAGAGCAGGGAGCAGCAGGAGATTGTCAGAAAGTCCGGCGTAAGGCTTAGCGTAGGATTTGACGGTCACCGGGTCAGTGATTATAAGCCGAACCGAATTGCGGATTATTGCACAAGAATCGGTGAAATGGGAATAAAACTGATGTTTGAATAAGAGGACGAAGCGTATCTATGAAAATCGAACAAAGGCTTAAAAATTTAGAAGTGCCGGACAGA
>SVFM01000030.1 GCA_015056865.1 Lachnospiraceae bacterium | reverse complement strand
CTGTGGACATTGAAATCGAAGAATGGCAGGACGAGATTGGAAATCCGTATCCGGATGAGAAAATCGAAGTCATGCCCGGTGTGACCGTAAGCAAAATTGCAACAATTAAAAATTTGGAGGCGGAAGCATATATCCGTGCGAAGTTTGCGATCGTGATCACCGATGAAAGCGGTAATGAAATGCAGATCTCTCCGGAAACACTGGCAAGTATTATTACCCTGACTGTGAACGGAGAGGATTGGATTCGCAAGGATGGAGACGGCGAGTGGTGGTATTATGCTGATTCTGTTGTGACCGGCGCGTCCACCGAAGCATTCTTTACCGAAGTGGTCTTTGACGGCCCCAATATGACCAATGAATATCAGAACTGTACTGTTGAGGTAATTGTGGATGCCCAGGCAGTTCAGACCGCCAATAATGGCGACAGTGCTATCGAAGCAGCCGGTTGGCCTGCTGAACCTGCAGAATAAGGAAGGAGGAAAAGCAAAATGAAAAAAGTATATTCGCTGGTACTGGCATTTGTTATGACGTTATCTCTGTTTTCAGTTTTTCCTACAACAGCATTTGCGGCTGATAGCGAGGAAATCACACTGACTTTGATTCCGAATAACAGCGAAACGGCTGAAAATACATATGTTTATGGTGAAAAAGCTACGATCAAAGGTACATCTGTAAAAATTTACAAAGACCTTTATTATGGCGCGCCCGGAATCGAAGTAACCGTAGCCGAAAACACAGAAATTGACCTTATCACAGCTTACAGTTTCTCTAATGGCGCAGTTGTTTACAGATTTGACTATTGGGGCAGCGAAAGCCCTGAACTGTACGATGCAGTTCTTGATTACTGCTTTATCTCTACAGCAGATCTGGTAGGCAATGAAGATGTAGCTCCCGAAGTAACACCTACACCGGATCCTACCCCGGAACCGGAAGAGACCCCGGAAGAAGAACCCTCTGCGCCCAAAGATGACGGTAATGCAATTGTCGATTTTGGTTCCATGGATAAGGATATGTACATTTCACCGCGTACTCTGATTCTGTACGGCAATCATATCGACGATGTGGACAGCAAAACAGTTTCCAGCGTGAAAGGCGAAAAGGTACACGTATATTTCTACTACGAACTGGCCGATGGCACAGTGATTTACAAAGTGGAATACACCGGTAGAAAATCTGCTTTGAAAAACGCAATCGCAAATGGCTATGAATTCGTGAACGCTGATGACCTTTATGAAAAGGCAACTAATTCATGGTTTTCTGGCTGGAAGTTTTAACGGGGGTGCAAGTATATGATTAGAATGAAAAAAATATTGTCATTAGTGCTTGCATTTGTCCTGTTTGCGTCTGTGTGTACTAACGGGTCAATGACGGTTTTTGCGGTTGGAAGTGAAACAACTCTTACAGCTGTTCCGGCAGGAGTTGCTCCCACAGAGGAATCTTTTGGAACACAAGTTGCCTATGTAGCAAACGACACTGTGACAGTGTACGAATATTATGAAAACGGCGCTCTGGGCATGGTATGTACCGGTGCCTTGGGCGAACAGATTGAACTGACCAAAAAGTTCACTTATACAGTAGATGGCGTTGACACCGTTATCTATCATTTTGCAGATAGCGATTTTGCTGGTGCAATGGGTGCAGCTGATGATGCAAATTATCAGTTTATTCTTGCTTCTGATGTAACATTTACTGCTCCGGAAGTTACTCTCGAACCGGAACCGACCGAAACTGCTATTCCCGATTCTGCGACGGGAGTTTCTGTTGCAGGTGATTTACCTGACGATGTGACTTTGACCGTTACCGAAAAGACACTCGCGGAAAGCGGCATTGATACTACTGTTTATCCGATCAGCGGTGCATCTCTGTTCTATGATGTAACCCTGCTGCAGAACAGTGCAGAATACCAACCTGAAAACAGCATCACAGTTACCTTCCCCGAAACTGCGATTACGAATAGCGGCCTTGAAATAGGAGATAGCTACAAGGTCTATCACATCCATGATGGTGTTACGGATGTAACCGGCCCCTTTAAATACACCGGCGGCGCAATCGATGCTACCTTCTACAGCTTGTCTGTTGTGGGTTTTGCAGAGACAAGTGATGCCATCGACTTGGTTACTCAGCATGGCGAAGCTACAGTTACGCATTTGGACGAAAACATTGTTCTTACAATCAACTCCGATTCTGTGACCCTCTATGATGGTTATGAGAGTAATGTTTATACGGCGGAGGTCACAGGCACAGCGGGGATTGAAGTAGAAGCATATATGAAGGTATCTTTTGCAGATGCTTTTGTAGTTTACCAATATGCTTATTATGGTGATGATGCGGACTTCAAGACAGCAGCAAGGACTTATCAGTTTATTTCCGCTGATGATGTTACAGACGGAACAGAAAAACAGCAGTCTTGTGTTATCTGTGGCAAAGTAAATTGTACCGTAGTGCATTTGTATTGCGACATATGCAACAAATTTGACTGTGGTCAGACACATACCTATGAAAATCCTTATAAGCCAGACATGACCCCGGTGATTCCTGCAAGTCCTGAGCTTACCGAAGGTGCAGATGTATCCATCGTAGATGCAAAGGGAAACGCAATCACCGAAATAGGCATTCAGTTGTATGAAGGCGAAAAAACCAGCTTTAGCGCTTGGAGCAATTTGGAAGATGTGGGAAATGTCTCTTATCAATGGCAGATTTGCTATGACACCGAAAATGACCTTTGGGCAGATGTCAAAGGTCAGAACGGCAAGGGACTTCTCATTTCCCCCGCAATGGTGAATAGTGTAATTCAGTTGACTGGATCTGCTATGATTCGTTGTCAGATTACTTCTGGTGCATCGGTTCAGTATAGTGCAGGCATTCCTGTAGAAGTAGTTCAGGATATTTTTGCCTCAAAAGCAAGATATAGTCTTGCACGAACTGCTGGAAATGCTGCGCTCTATGCAGATACCCCTGAGTTGAGCGAATATACAATCGTAATCAACTATGTATTTGAAGATGGCACGACCGTTGCACAGCCTTATACTGCTACATTGGCTGCCGGCTCCAGCTTTTCGGCAACTGTTACACATCCCAATGTAATGGGCTATCTGCCTTATGTTGGCAACGATGCAGAAACGAGTACACAGATTGACCTGAATATCGCCAATATTCAGGCGGATGTGACCTATACCGTTACCTATAAGCCTACTAATGTAAATTATACGGTCATTCATTATCAGCAGAATGTAGACAATGATAACTACACGATTGTTGAGACGGAAACAAAGACCGGATTAACAAAATCCACTGTTCCTGATGTGGCGAAGAATTACACAGGCTTTTATGAACTGCTGTATGAACGCCCTGCAATCGCAGCTGACGGTTCCACGGTAGTGGAAATCTACTATGATCGTAATTATTATCTGGTGAACTTCGATATGGACGGCGGTTATGGAACCGAACCAATCTATGCCCGTTACGGTGCTCCTGTTGAAGCAGAAGATCCTACCAGAGCTGGTTATACTTTCTTGGGCTGGTCTGAGGACGGAGAAACTGTTATTGACCTCCCCACAACCGTCCCCGCGGAGAATAAAATCTATATCGCTGTGTGGGAAGTCGATGCCACCGCCAAGGTTACCATCGTTTTCTGGGGCGAGAACGCAGATGATGAAGAGTATTCCTATCTGGGATCGGATACCATATATCTCGAACCTGGAACGGACTATGAATATCCAAATTCCAGCATCAGCTGCCCCATGCCTGAGCATTCTCACAATGATTGCGAAAAAAATTGTACACATACCCATACCGTGGATTGTTACTATAGCTATTATGGCCTTACAGAGGTAAGCGCCAGTAGTTTGCCGACTCAGATTACGAGTCAGAATACGATCAATGATGGAATTTATACCTATTCAACCACAGGTTACCGGGGTACTACCTACTACTACTTGAAGCTTGCAGGAAAGTGGTATACCGGTGTAAATTGGCGGGACGTCTCTGACCCTGAGAGAGAAATTAGGGAAGAGTGTAACCATGTCTGTGGTGATGCTTGCCATACCTGTGGAAAAATTGCACATACACATAGCAGCGACTGCTCTGGTTTGTGGACATTTATCAGCTCCGATAAAGTTACCGTAAAAGCAGACGGCTCTACCGTAGTCGATGTTTACTACGATCGAACGGAAAGGACACTGACATTTAAATATGACTATCGTAGTGACAGTTATCAGGCTACCGAAACCATCACTGCCAAGTGGGGTGCTTCAATCGATACGCAGTATAAAGCAATTGCTGATAATGCAGGTAGTACATTCTGGTCTGCAAGTCTTGAGGGAGGAGGTCCCTACACGAACCATTTTGAGATTATGCCCCAAGCCAGCAAAAACTACTATAACATAGGTGCAAGCGGTTCCGAAGGCAGCATGTCTTATTATGGAGAGAACGTAGCTGGCGACGGATATGATTTGATGTTTAGCGTTCCCAATGTGGGTGGCTATAACGTCACAGAAGAAGACCGGTATGAGTTTGAGGGTTTTACCTATCATCATGGTGCCGAAAATGGTGATGACTGTGAAGGAGCAGAATTTTACTACACCCGTAACTCCTATACGCTTACCTTCAATGATGGCTATTCTGACGTGAAGTCTGAATCCGTCAAGTATGAAGCCCCTTTGAGCACATATGCAGATTATGTGCCTGAGGTTCCTTCTGCCTACGAGCCCGGATCTGTGGAGTTCGGCGGTTGGTACCAGAACCCTGAGTGCTCCGGAGGCGAGGTTATACTGAATGCCCTGACAATGCCTGCTGAAAACGTTCTGCTTTACGCCAAGTGGATTCCTGTTACCCATACCGTTTCTTTCTATCTGGATCTGGCTGCATGGAATGCGGGCACAACACTTACCACCCATCCCGATGTAACCGTTCCTCACGGAGAAAAGATGGAAAACGTTCCGATAGTCCCTGAGAATGGCAGCTATACCTTCGTCGGCTGGTTCTACCAGGACAATGGTGTGGAAAAGGCCTTCGACTTTGCCAATATGTCTGTCACCAAGGATATGCAGGTCTACGGCAAGTGGAGTTCCAATGTATTGAAGGAATACTCCGTATACTTCAAAATTCAGGATACCGAAACTGAGATCGCAGCCCCTATCACAGGTTCTGGCCTGGCAGGTACGACAAAGACCTTTGATGCAAAGGGTGGTACGGACCTGTATGATGATTATCAAGAGGGCTACTTCCCTCTGGTCAAGAGCCACTCCATGACGTTGGACATTGACAATGATGTAAGCAATACCTACACATTCTGGTATGTTCAGAAGGACGCAGTTCCTTACACTGTTTACTATGTGACCGAAAACCAGAATGAAGCAGGAAGCCTGCAATCCATCGAATTAAATGGCAAAACTTATTATATTGTAGAAGATACTTACACCAACAGCGATAACCGCCAGGCGGTAGTTACAGAAAAGTTTAAGCCTGTTTCCGGCTATATGCCTGATGCTTACCAGAAGCGTCTGGTCGTCGACGGTACCGATGGAGCAGAAAACAAGATTGTCTTCATCTATTCTGAAGATACGACCCACGCATATTACAAAATCACGCACTATACCCAGAATCTAGACGACGAAACCTGGACCGAGTACGCATCCTCTCAGGCGGTTGGTGAGATTGGCCATACTTATACCGCAGATCCTCTGACAATAGACGGATTTACCTACGATTCCAGCGTCGATGTAACCGTGGTAAGTGGTGAACTGACTGCAAATGGTCTGGAATTGAAACTGTATTATGTTAGAAACGATTATCCTTATGAAGTCCGTTATCTCGAACAGGGTACAGGCAAACAGTTGGCAGACCCGAAAGCAGAAACAGGAAAATATGGTCAAGTGATCTCGGAAAGAGCCATTGACATTGCCGGATACACAGCAGTTGCTCCTACTGACGCGACTATGACCATTCGAATTGAGGAGAAGAGTACCACAGAAGCAAAGCTGAATATCATTAACTTCTACTATGTGGAGAAGGAAGCTATGATCAACTATGTTGTGGTTGGTCCGGATGACTGCGGCACAGTCAGTCTGGATAGCGAAACAGTAAAGGTATTGACCGGTACTGCCACTGGCTCCACTGCAACGGCAAATAAAAACTACAAATTCGTAGGTTGGTATGGCAATGTAGCGTGTACAGGCGATGCAGTAAGTACGGATGCCAGCTATGTGCCTACGAAACCGAATAATGGGTGGGCTGATGTGACCTATTATGCAAAGTTTGAACTAGCGGTTGCGGATTTGATCATCACAAAGAACGGCTGTGAAGATACTGACGAGAAACAGAGCTTTATCTTCGATGTTACCGGCCCGAATGGTTTCAAAATGACTGTGACCATAAATGGTAATGGCAGCGTTACGATTAAAGACCTGCCGATTGGCAAGTACACCGTGACGGAAAGAACAGACTGGAGCTGGCGCTATACGCCTGGAGACACTACCCAGACAATTACGCTGGCAGCCGATGGAAGCAATACGGTTGCTTTCATTAACAGCCGTAGCTGTATCTACTGGCTCTCCGGTGATAGCTACAAAGAAAACCAGTTCACAGTGAAGCCCAAGAACCAAGGAAATTAAGAAAGGGGGCAGCGTAAATGTATCAAGGAAAACACATACAACGTACTAAGTACAATAAGAGACGCGCAAATAGAAGAAAAGCGACTGTGCTGCTTACCTCTTTAACTCTGCTCATTGTACTTCTAGTAGGAACTACAACGGCATTCTTAATTGCATCAAATGGTCCGAATACCAATGTATTCAAATCCTCTCATGTCTCTTGTGAGGTTAACGAGAAGTCATTTGATGGTACTACGAAAACAAACGTGACCATTTCCAATACCGGGGATACCGAAGCTTATATCCGTGCAGCTATCATTGTGACATGGAAAGATGCTGAAAATGGCAATGTGTACGGTGCTGCGCCGGTTGCCGGGACTGACTACACGATTGAGTTAAATGAGGCAGAGTGGTTTGAAGGCAGTGACGGATACTATTATTATAGGCAACCGGTAGCGCCCCGAGGTGAAACTTCAGCGTTGATTAATAGTTGTACGGTAATTCAGGATAAAACTCCTGCTGGCTATGGTCTGAACGTGGAGATTCTTGGTTCTGCCATCCAAAGCGTTCCTGTATCTGTTGTAAATGAGAAGTGGCCTGCTGTTAATGTGACAACGCCTCATGGCTGTTTAAACCCGGCTAGTAAGGAGGTGCAGGAATGAAACATACATTTAGAAACTTATCCTTTCTGATTCTTGCACTGTTGGTAATACTGAGCCAGAGTGTTAAAGCTTTTGCTACCGACGCTACAATTACGTTCAAGGGATTGGCGGAAGGGTTCGACTTCCAACCCGGCAGCGAATACACCGCAACAGACCTCTTTGATAACTTCAAAGATGTTATGCCAGGTGACAAGCTAGCCGAAACCATTCAGGTTCAGAACTCCGCTACGGATTGCGATTATATAAAGCTGTACATGAGAGCGGTTGTCCATGATGAAAGCGGTAATCCATTGACGTACAGTAAAGTATCTGAAAATGTTGAAGGAAAGAACCAGAGCAATATTGATGGACAGAGTAACGAAACCGTTGCCACCATGCAGGACTTTCTCTCTCAGCTGACCATGCGCATCTACAACGGCGCCCAGCTGATCTATGAAGCCTCCCCCGACCAGGCAGGAGCCCTGGCAGATAACGTATACCTGGGGACCTTATTTACCGGGGAGAGTCTGGAGCTTACCGTGGAACTGGATGTGCCCATAGAACTGGACAATACCTATGCCAACCGGGTGGGAGAAGTGGACTGGATCTTCCTGGCCGAGGGCTTTAACTATGAACAGCTGACTGTACACAAAGTGTGGGATGACCATGGTTTTCCTGCCAGACCAGGCAGCGTAAAGGTGCACCTTCTGCGGGACGGCCAGGTGTATGAAGAGGTGGAGCTGAGCGAGAAGAACCAGTGGACCTACACCTGGGATCAGTTGGAAGAGCTTTATACCTGGAGCGTGGCGGAGGCAGAAGTTCCCCAGTTTTATGAGGTAAGATATGAGACCAGTGGAACCACCACCTTTATCATCAACTATAACCAGTACTTTCCGGCACCGGAGCCAGAGCCTACAGAACTGCATGTGAGAAAGCAGTGGGCCGGAGATGAAAAGCGTCTGGACAAACGGCCGGAGGCAGTCAGTGTGACCCTGTATAACGGCACCCGGGAGGTGGATAAGGTGATCCTGAACCAGGAAAACGGCTGGGCCTACGACTGGTATGAGCTGGACGGAAATGGAGATTGGAGCGTCATAGAGACCGGGATTCCCGGAGGATACACCCCGACCTACAGCACAGAGGGAAATCAGGTGACCATTACCAACCATGCAACCCTGATCCAGACCGGCCAATTGCACTGGCCCGTCTGGGTATTGGCGGGAGCCGGTGTGGTGCTGATGGGCTTTGGACTGTACACCATGATCAGAAAGAGGAAGGATGAAAATGCGTAAAGCTGCAGGAAGGATCCTTATCACAGGAGGAGCGGTGCTGATGCTGTCGGCACTTCTCCTTTTCTTGTACAACAGATATGAAGATGCCAGGGCCGGCCGGCAGGCAGAGAGGCTGCTGGCGGAAGTGCAGTCTGCCATAGGGCAGGAGAGCGGGCAGGAGGAAGCCTGGGGGCAGAAGAATTCCGGGCAGCCCTCCGGGGCGTCATCCGGGCCGCAAGCTGAGCAGGAGGGCCAGGGAGCAGAGGTGCTAAAGGAAGCAGATATGGAACAGACCAGAGAAGAGCTATCCCCGGAAATGCCTGTGGTGCAGATTGGAAAATATGGATATATCGGGTATCTTTCCATTCCATCTCTGAACCTGGAGTTGCCGGTTATGTCAGAGTGGGATTATAACCGCTTAAAGCTTGCGCCCTGCCGCCAGTTCGGGTCATCCAGGACAGATGATCTGGTGATTGCGGGTCACAACTACAAAAAACATTTTGGGCCACTTTTCAGGTTGAAAACAGGTGCTGAGGTTACCTTTACGGATATGGAGGGTGTGGAGAATCATTACACCCTGCAAAAGCTGGAGATCTTAAAGCCGGAGGCAGTGGATGCGGTATATGACAGTGGATATGCTCTGGTGCTGTACACCTGCACCTTGGGTGGGGAAAATAGGGTGGTGGCGTTTTGTGATCGGGTGGAGGAAAGATGAAGAAGAAACATGCGGTAGTTTTTTGTGCGCAGGGGCAAAGTGTGGAATTGGAATTATGTACCTTTTGTAAGCAGAGGAAGGATAGTAGTAAACTGAGGGAGTGAGTCCATTATGAGGAGGATTATGAAGACAATTTCTGTGCGGGATTTGTCAAGGTGGATGATGTGGCCAAATGTTTACAGGAAGCGTTCCAATCTCAGGTGGATGGAAGCTAGGCAACCGTTTTGACGCAAGGCTTAAAATGGATCGCAGGAAGCGGAAGGCGGCCGCCAGACCCTGGTAAGTGGATCTAGGAGAGGAAAAGGCGGCCGCCAGCGCCCAATAAAGCCTTGCGGAAGGCGCAAAATGGATCGCAGGAAATGAAAGGCGGCCGCCAGACCCTGGTAAGTGGATCGCAGAGAGCAAGAGGCGGCCGCCGGTTCCCAATAAAGCCTTGCGGAAAGCACAAAATGGATCGCAGGAAATGGAAGGCGGCCGCCAGACCCTGGTAAGTGGATCTAGGAGAGGAAAAGGCGGCCGCCAGCGCCCAATAAAGCCTTGCGGAAGGCACAAAATGGATCGCAGGAAATGGAAGGCGGCCGCCAGACCCCGGTAAGTGGATCGCAGAGAGCAGGGGGCGGCCGCCAGCGCCCAATAAAGCCTTGCGGAAGGCTTAAAATGGATCGCAGAAAATGGAAGGCGGCCGCCAGACCCTGGTAAGTGAATCCAGGAGAGCAAGAGGCGGCCGCCAGCGCCCAATAAAGCCTTGCGGAAAGCACAAAATGGATCGCAGGAAGCGGAAGGCGCCGCCAGACCCTGGTAAGTGGATCGCAGGAAGCGGAAGGCGGCCGCCAGACCCCGTAAAGCTTAGAAACCGCCATCAGTTAGTATACTTTACGTGAATTGCTATCTGATAATTCATACTTATCCCTTTATCTTGGATTTCCTGTGACTTCCCCTTTTCTCTTTGCGTAAAATATGATATACTTCTGTAGAATAGATTGTTACTGCAGAGGAAGAATGAATGTCGAGAAAACATAATGGACTCAGTTTCTACCATAAAAGAAAAAGAATTAGTTCCTCATTGATACGGGAGATTTTGTCGTGGGTATTCGGGATTTTTGTTACGGTTTTTATTGCCTGTGTGGCAGTATATTTTGCAGGCATGACAATCAGTATGATCGGTGCGTCCATGGACCCCACTATCGCGAACGGAGAAAAAGTGTACATTAACCGTCTGGTTTACTTGATCAGTTCTCCCAAGGAAGGGGATGTGATCGTCTTTTTGCCAAACGGAAACGAGAAATCTCATTACTATGTGAAACGGGTAGTCGCAACCCCGGGAGATACTGTTCAGATCATAGACGGCAGGCTATACGTCAATGGTGAGATGGAACAGACAGGTCCGGTGGTGTTTGACAAGATGGCAGATCCCGGTATAGCTCAAAATCCCCTGGTTTTGAAGACAGATGAATACTTTGTTCTGGGGGATAACCGTAATCACAGTGAGGACAGCCGCGCGGCAAACATAGGAACTGTGCAGAAACAGGACATTCTGGGGAAAGCCTGGTTTCACTCCGGAGGAGATGGAAACGGGATTGGATTGATCAGATAAAAGATCAGATTTAGGTTGGAGGTTCATTTAGATATGAATTATCAGTGGTATCCCGGTCATATGACGAAGGCCAGACGTATGATGCAGGAGGATATAAAGTTAATTGATCTTGTTATAGAGTTGGTGGATGCAAGGGCACCTATGTCCAGCAGAAATCCGGACATTGATGAACTTGCAAGAAACAAGGCAAGGGTTGTATTGCTGAACAAGTCAGATTTGGCAGATCCGGCCCAGAACAGCAGATGGGCAGCCTATTTTAAGGAGAAGGGCTTTCACGTGTTGGAGATCAACGCCAAAACCGGTATGGGTGTAAAATCCATAGGCACTTTGGTGCAGGAGGCTTGCAGGGAGAAAATAGAGAGAGACCGCAGAAGAGGGATCAAAAATCGTCCTATCCGGGCTATGGTTGTAGGAATTCCCAATGTGGGAAAATCCACTTTTATCAATGCATTTGCCGGAAAGGCTTGTACAAAGACCGGTAACAAGCCGGGTGTGACCAAAGGAAAACAGTGGATCAGGCTGGATAAAAATTTGGAACTGCTGGATACACCGGGAATCTTATGGCCCAAATTTGACGACCAGAGCGTTGGAATGAAACTGGCTTTTTTAGGTTCGATCAATGACGAAATTATCGTAATGCAGGAACTGGCTTTGGACCTGATCGAATCTCTGAAAAAAAGCTATCCGGGATTGCTTGCGAAACGATACGAGATAGAGGAAGAGGCAAATCGGGTACAGGTACTTATGAACATTGCACGAGCCAGAAGATGTTTTGCAAAAGGAGAAGAGCTGGACTATGGAAGGGCTGCAACCCTTTTGATCGATGACTTTAGAAGTGGCAGATTGGGGCGGATCACGCTGGAGGTAGTATCATGAGAAAAGTTCTGAGAGAAATCTTTAATACTGCCCTCTATCTGCTGATGATTGTGATCGTTACCTATTTGATCGTCACCTATGTGGGACAGCGTACAGTGGTAAATGGGGCTTCCATGGAACCTACTTTGATCGGTGCATCCGAGACGGATCCGGATCAGGTGGCTGACAATCTTATTGTAGATAAACTCAGCTATCGTTTTCGAGATCCGGAACGGTTTGACATTATTGTTTTTCCCTTTCATGGAACAGACGTGATTTATATCAAAAGGATCATCGGTCTGCCGGGGGAGACCATCCGCATTAGCGAGGATGGGATTATCTATATAAAGCAGGCAGGAGCGGATTGGGAAGTGTTGGAGGAGGGTTACGGCAAAGAGGTTATTCAGAATCCGGGCAGAGCCATTGAACCTATCACTCTGGGGGAAGATGAGTATTTTGTGTTAGGTGATAATCGCAATAACAGTGCGGACAGCAGAACCCAGGCGGTTGGAAATATTCACAGAGATGAAATCATTGGAAAGGCCTGGATCAGGATTTGGCCTTTTTCCAGATTTGGTGTATTGGAGCATCAGTAACTATGGAACAGAGGATTGGTGAGATCAAAAAAATATTTCAATCGGCAGATACAACGGCATTGCCTGCATTGATAGAAATTTATGAGGCAGATGAGCGAAGCGGTGTACAGGCTATCGTGGCTGCTGCCAGAAAAAGAGAAGCTGCCCTTGCCAAGGAGGTTAAACGGATCCGGCAAATGCAAAAGTATGAGCAGGAATATTCCCACTATACATATATCTGCGGCATTGATGAGGTGGGACGAGGACCCCTGGCCGGTCCGGTGGTGGCCGGAGCGGTTGTACTGCCCAAGGATTGTGAGATTCTTTATCTCAATGATTCTAAACAATTATCCGAGAAGAAAAGGGAGGAATTATATGATGTGATCATGGAGGAGGCAGTGGCAACCGGGATCGGTTATGCTTCTCCGGAGAGAATTGATGAGATCAATATTTTGCAGGCAACTTATGAAGCCATGAGACAGGCTGTACAAGCGCTGCAGATTACACCAGATTTGCTGTTGAATGATGCGGTAACCATACCCGGGGTATCCGCGGAACAGGTGCCCATTATCAAAGGAGATGCCAAAAGTGTATCCATTGCAGCTGCAAGCATCATAGCAAAGGTTACAAGGGACAGGCTCATGTGTCAATATGATCAGGTGTTTCCGGAATATTATTTTGCCGGCAATAAAGGGTACGGCTCCCAGGCACATATCGCGGCGCTGAAAAAGTATGGCCCTACGCCAATTCATCGAAGAAGTTTCATCAAAAATTTTATATAACTGCGTAACCAAGCTGCCTGAGGCATAGGGACCTGATGGGGTAGCTTAGGCACGCTTTCGCTCCGTGAAAAACGTAACAGTACTATGGATTTTTCGGCGCAAAATGCTTGAAAAATCCAAGTGCTGAAGTTTTTCAAGGGCCTTTCGCTGCCCCATCAGGTCCCTGTGCCTCAGGCAGCTTGGTTGCGCGGTTATCTATAGAAAAGGAGTATCAGAAAGTAAATGAATAGAAGGCAGGTTGGAGCCCGGCAGGAGCAGAGAGCAGCCGATTATTTGCAGGAACAGGGAATGGAGATCCTGGAAAGAAATTTCAGGAATCGTCAGGGAGAAATTGATATTATCGGCAGGCATGAAGGGTATCTGGTCTTTGTAGAGGTAAAATATCGCAGCAGCGGCCGCCAGGGTGAACCATCGGAGGCTGTCGATCCCCGCAAGCAGCGGCAGATCTGCAAGGTGGCTGACTATTACCGTATGAAACATCATCTGGGAGATCAGACGCCTATCCGTTATGACGTGGTATCCATCAAAGAGGAACACATAGAGTGGATCCCCAATGCATTTTTTTATATTAGATGACAGAATTATGATAAACCAATATGGCTGGCGGCAGAGGCTTATCCTTTCAACTCAGGCATGTTCTCACTCCGTGAAAAACGTAGCAGTACTAATAATTTTTCGGCGCAGGATTGCTTGAAAAATTAAAGTACTGACGTTTTTCAAGGGCGCTGAGTTGAAAGGATAAGCCTCTGCCGCCAGCCATATTGGTTTATCATGATCCTGTCGTTTAAATTAATAAAAATTTAAGAAAAAACCTATAGGGTAATTAAAAAAAGTGTGTTGTAATAAATGAAAGAGTGCAGGGAAGGAGTGGCAAGAGCTATGGCGAATATTTTGGTATGTGATGATGATAAGCAGATTGTGGAAGCAATAGAGATTTATCTTAAAAATGAAGGGTATCATGTTTTGAAAGCCTATGACGGAGAAGAGGCTGTCCGTCTGATTCGGAAAGAGGATATTCACTTGTTGATCATAGATGTGATGATGCCTAGATTGGATGGTATTCATGCCACATTGAAGATTCGGGAGCACAGCAGTATTCCTATCATTATTCTGTCAGCGAAATCAGAAGACGCAGACAAAATCCTGGGGCTTAACATTGGTGCAGACGATTATATAACCAAGCCTTTTAATCCACTGGAGTTGGTTGCAAGGGTCAGATCCAGTCTTCGTCGCTATACCATGTTGGGCAGTGTAGGAAAGGAGAATGCCTCTGTATATAGAGCAGGTGGCCTTTGCATCAATGATGAGACCAAAGAAGTGTCGGTGGATGGGGAAAATGTGAAGTTGACACCCATTGAGTACAATATTTTGCTGTTGCTGGTCAAGAACCAGGGAAAGGTGTACTCCATCGACCAGATTTATGAGAGTATTTGGAATGAGGATGCTATTGGCGCAGACAATACTGTTGCAGTACATATCAGGCATATCAGAGAGAAGATAGAGATCAACCCCAAGGAGCCTAAATATTTAAAAGTGGTGTGGGGTGTAGGATACAAGGTTGACAAGCAGGACTAGGAGAGGGTTATGGATAAAAGGAGAGCATTGCCCAGAAGTATAAAACTGATTTTACTTCTTGTACAGCACTTGACAGTGGCAGCGGCGGCTTGCTGCATCATCATTATCTTCACAAATACAGGTATCAAGGACACCAGCACCGGCGAGGAACGTCATTATGGCTCGATACCTTTTATAGATGCAGAGTCTTTTGAGGATACACAGGGGCTGTTTTTGGATATTTTTAAAGATCACTTAAAGGATGTGGTGACTAAGGTGGTCATCGGCAGTCAGTTGGGTGAGGATGGAACTTATAACGGAAAAAGTGTAGTCGATATCAGATCCTATGCCAATAGAAAAGATTTGTATTTTGAACAGGACGGTATTACCGCATACTACAGACTGGGAGATCTGTTGAAATGGTATAACAGCGGCATGGAATACGATACGGTGATCTTTAAAGGGACAAAGGAGCTGGATGCATATTTTGGGGAGCAGACATTCAGTACAACCGGTGCAGTTTCAACGAATGCAGAGATGCAGAGGGTCAGTGCACTCTTAAGCGAGTATGGTATTTCACATAATGTTGATATTCAGGAGGGCCAAATATATATTGAAGTATACATGATCAAAGATAAGTATTTTTCTGCGGAAAATATCCCTCTTGCCTTGTATGCTTATAACTGGGAGAGTTATGGTATTTTGAGCAACAGCCTTGCCACAGCGGTGGAGGATCTGGGCTATAATTTTTCTCTGTACAATTCGGTGAAGGATGCTGTGCTGAAGGAAAATACAAATCTTCGGTACTATTTTGAGGTTTTGGATGAGACCGGTAAAAGGACAGTGTATACAAATGACGAAGAAATTCACTCGGATCCGGACGCTTATTTCCGGAGTCTGGGTAAATATGCTATGTACGATACCGGGGATCTGTCCTTTGAGACAGATATATTGAATTTTCATGATACAGATTTCAGACGTAGGTTAGAGCGTTATGAATACGTATTTGGAGAAAACTCAAAGCTGTACATCGGTGTAGATACCGACTATCCGGTGGATGACATTTACCGGCAGGCAAAGGATAATTATGAGGTTTTAAAACATGTTTGGGTTTATGTTGCTGTAATTGTTGTGGCAATGTTTATCTGGCTGGTTCTGTTGATCTATTTAAGCGTGATGACAGGCAGGATTCGGGGGAAAGACGGGATCGTGACCCTGGAGCCTTCCTGGTTTGACTATATACCCACGGAGATTGCGACAATTTTAGGGGTGTTTTTAGGTTATGCAGCAGTTGGTGTGGGTGCGGGACTTCTACGGTATGCGGAAAGGATCGATTTTTTGTACTGGATTGTCTATGAAAATGAGGACAGTCTTATGAGAAATATAACAGCTTTCGCTTCCATTGTTGTCAGTATGATCTTTACACAGTTCTGGTACAGTCTGATCCGCAGGCTGAAAATGCATACTTTGTGGAAGAACAGCCTGTGCGGCAGGCTGGTGCATTGTTTCTACGTAGGCATCAGGAAAATTGTCGCCAAAATCAATGAAAATCTGGGAACGGTAGCCAGGTTGACGATGTACTTTTGCTTTTTGCTGCTTGTAAACCTGGGACTTGGTTCTGTGAGCTTTTACTGGCTGCAGTTATATTTTAGCGGTTATGGATGGGGAGAGTATCTGCTGGCGGGTTTGCTCGTACTGGCACTTGTTTTGATCATTGACTGTTTGTTTGGCTGGTATGTGTTAAAGAGCAGTCTGTGCCGCAAAAAGATCGTGGAGGGCATTGTGCGAATCCGGGAGGGAGAAATGGACTATCAGCTGGATATGCGGGGCATGTACGGTGAAAATCAGCAGCTTGCGGAAGCGGTCAACAGCATCGGTACCAGTATCAAAAAGGCGGTGGAGACAAGTATGAAGGATGAGCGTCTGAAAGCCGATCTGATCACAAATGTGTCCCACGATATCAAGACACCGTTAACGTCCATCATCAATTACGTGGATCTTTTGAAAAGGGAGAACATCCAGACAGAGCCTGTCAGGAAGTATATTGAAGTGCTGGACAGCAAATCCCAGCGGCTGAAGCAGCTGACGGATGATCTGGTGGAGGCCTCCAAGATTTCCTCCGGTAATATTGTGCTTAACATGGAAAACATAGACCTGGCAGAGCTTTTAAAACAGGCTGTAGGAGAGTTTTCGGAAAAGTTTGAGCAAAGAGGTTTGACTGTGGTGGAAAACTATGGTGCCGGGCCCCAGATTATATGGGCAGACTCCAGGCGCATGTGGCGTGTGGTAGAGAATTTGTTCAACAATATCTATAAATATGCCATGGAAGGAACCAGAATTTATATTGAGACGGTACATAATCAGTTTGGTGAGAGAAGACAAATACTTTTGTCTATTAAGAACATATCCGCAAACCCTCTGAATATCAGGCCGGAAGAACTGACGGAAAGATTTATACGGGGAGATGAGTCCCGTGCTACGGAGGGCAGTGGGCTTGGCCTGTCTATTGCCAAAAGTCTGACAGAGGTTCAAGGTGGAAAGTTAAATATTGTATTGGATGGGGATCTGTTCAAGGTGGTACTGGTTTTTGAACAGGAAAATGTGTAAAAAGAGCTGCGCACGAATCATTCAGTGCGCAGCTTTTGTCAATCAATCGGCTTCGTAGGGTAATCTGTTATTGTAGGAATCCAGAATGCTGTGGATCTTTTCTGTAGTAGCCAGGGTATTGGAGAGGGATACATCGTGGTTCATGAAATCGATGATAGATGCCATGAATTTGCTCATGTCAGCTTCCACAAAGTAGGGCTTATTATAAATTTCGGGAGGCAGGTAAGCCAGGTTAGTGGTTACTACCTTGTCAAAATAACATTTCTCGTAGGCCTCGTCAAAACCTTTCAGGCCGTTTGTGAACAGGCCGAAGGTGCAGCAGATAAAGACACGTCTGGCATGCATTGCCTTTAACTGTCTGGCAGTATCCAGCATGCTTTCCCCGGAAGAAATCATATCATCGATAATGATAACATCCTTATCTTCAATATTGTCGCCCAAAAATTCATGGGCAACGATAGGATTCTTACCGTTGACGATGGTGGAGTAGTCCCGGCGCTTGTAGAACATGCCGGTGTCAACACCCAGAACGGTGGCAAAATAAATGGCACGATCCAAGGCACCCTCATCAGGACTGATCACAACCAGATGATCTTTGTCTACGATCAGATCTTCCTCTGCCTTCAGAAGGGCTTTCAAGAACTGGTAGGGCGGTGTGAAATTATCAAAGCCGTTCAAGGGAATGGCGTTTTGAACCCTGGGGTCGTGTGCATCAAAGGTAACAAAGTTGGCAATTCCCATATCCCGAAGTTCTTCCAGTGCATAGGCACAGTCTAAGGACTCACGGCCACTTCTTTTGTGCTGTCTGCTCTCATAGAGGAAGGGCATGATCACGTTGATGCGGTGGGCCTTGCCTTCGCAGGCGGCGATCACACGCTTTAAGTCCTGATAATGGTCATCCGGGGACATGTGGTTGGTATATCCGCCCATGTTGTATGTAATACTGTGGTTACAAACATCTACAATGATAAACAGATCCTTGCCGCGGATGGATTCATGGAAAACAGCCTTGGCTTCACCGGAGCCAAAGCGGGGACATTCCACATCGGTCAGATAGTTGCTTTCAATGTATCCGTGGAAAGCAGGGTCCTTTTTTACTTTATCATTTTTCAAGGTTTTTCGAAAAGAGACCAGGTAATCATTCACCTGGCGGCCAAGCTTTGCTGCCGACGGCAGAGCCACGATCTTCAAAGGGGCTACCGGCATAGCATTTTCCAGTTCACGTAAATTAGCCATAGGGTCCTCCATAGTATAGTATGCATCAACCAAATAAGAGGGCGGGGAAGTATGAGGCCGGGAGAAGGGGGCGTGGGGTTATAGTCGCCCTTAGGCACGTTCGCACTCCGTAAAAAACGTAGCAGTACTAGGCTCGTCTCAGGACACATTCCTGTCCGGAGTGTCCCGAGATACCTCGCCAAGTGCTGACGTTTTTCAAGGGCCTTTCGTCCGGCCATAACCCCACGCCCCCTTCTCCCGGCCTCACACTTGCCCCGCCCTCTTATTTGGTTGATGAAATTTTATCTATTTATTTTATATCATTATGTTAGTGACACGTCAAGGAATTTCTAGTACAATAGAAGTAGATTTGGATATATGAGGTGTCAGTATGAAGAGTGGACATATTATAAAATTGGTGAAAGAAAACAGTATTGCCCAGGAGATGGAGATAGAAGTAGGGGATGAGCTGCTTGCCATAGACAATACGGAAATAGAAGATATTTTTGATTATGAGTTTTTGATACAGGATACTTATATTGAGGTGCTGGTGCGTAAAAAGGATGGGGAAGAGTGGCTTTTAGAGATTGATAAGGAGATGGACGAGGACCTGGGGATTGAGTTTGAGAACGGTCTTATGGACGAGTACCGGCATTGTCAAAATAAGTGTATTTTTTGTTTTATAGATCAGATGCCGAAGGGGATGCGTGAGACCCTTTACTTTAAGGATGATGATTCCAGACTTTCTTTTTTGCAGGGGAATTATGTGACCCTGACCAACATGTCCGATCATGATATAGATCGGATCATCCGTTATCATTTGTCACCCATCAACATTTCTTTTCAGACCATGAATCCGCAGCTGCGTTGCAAGATGCTGAACAACCGCTTTGCAGGAGAGGCACTGAAAAAGGTGGATCGGCTGTTTGAAGCGGGTATCACCATGAATGGTCAGATTGTGCTTTGCAAAGGGATCAACGATGGGCAGGAGTTGGAATACAGCATCCGGGAACTGACAAAATACCTGCCATGCCTGGAGAGTGTGTCTGTGGTGCCGGTAGGGCTGTCAAAATACCGGGAGGGACTCTATCCGCTGGAGCCTTTTACTGCCCAGGATGCGTGTCAGGTGATCGATCAGATAGAGGACTGGCAGCGAAGGCTCTACCCCAAGTATGGTTTGCATTTCGTGCATGCCAGTGATGAATGGTATCTGCTGGCCGGCCTTGAACTGCCGGAGCAGGAGCGTTATGACGGTTATCTGCAGCTGGAAAACGGTGTGGGTATGTTGCGGCTTTTGGTGAACGAATTTGAAGAGACCATGGAAGAACGGAAAGCCAGCCATGGAGATAAAATATGCCCTGAAAAGATTTCTATTGCCACAGGGCGTCTGGCCTATCCCACGATCTGCAGGATGGCAGGGCAGGTGAAAGAGGCATTTTCGGAGCTGCAGATTCAGGTTTATGAGATACGGAATGATTTTTTTGGAGAAAGTATCACAGTATCCGGTTTGCTTACAGGGCGGGATATCAGAGAGCAGCTGCAGGGAAAGGAACTGGGAGAGAGACTGCTGCTGCCGGAGAATATGCTTCGCAGTGGAGAGAGGGTCTTTTTGGATGACCTGACTGTGGAGGAATTGGAAAAGGCTTTACAAGTCAAAATAGATATTGTAAAATCAAGTGGCCGAGAATTTGTAGATGCAATTTTAGGCAATGACAGATCGCAGGCTTAAACTGCGGCAAAATGGAGGCAAAAATGGGAAAGAAAAAAGGAAAACCGATCGTGGCTGTGGTAGGACGTCCCAATGTGGGAAAATCCACATTGTTTAACGCCCTGGCAGGACAGATGATCTCGATCGTAAAGGATACACCAGGCATTACCAGAGACAGGATTTATGCAGATATCACATGGTTGGATCATGCATTCACTTTGATCGACACCGGTGGTATAGAGCCGGACAGCAATGATATTATTCTTTCGCAGATGCGGGAGCAGGCACAGATTGCTATTGATACTGCCGATGTGATTTTATTTATGGTGGACGTAAAACAGGGTATGGTGGACGCGGACTCTAAGGTGGCCGATATGCTCAGGCGCTCTCACAAGCCGGTGGTGTTGGTGGTCAACAAAGTGGATAGCTTTGACAAATATATGGCGGATGTATACGAGTTTTACAATCTGGGTATCGGAGACCCTCATCCTATTTCAGCAGCCAACCGTATGGGGCTGGGAGATATGTTGGATGAAGTCATATCCTATTTTGATACAGATGTAAGGGATGAAGAGGAAGATGAGCGCACCAGGGTGGCTATCGTAGGGAAACCCAACGTGGGTAAATCCTCTATTATCAACAAGCTGCTGGGAGAAAACAGGCTGATTGTATCGGACATTGCCGGGACAACCAGAGATGCGGTGGATACGGATATTACCTATAACGGCAAGGAATATGTGTTCATTGATACGGCAGGCCTTCGCCGGAAGAACAAAATCAAAGAAGAACTGGAGCATTACATGATCGTACGCACGGTAGGTGCTGTGGAGCGGGCCGAGGTGGTGGTCCTGGTGATCGATGCAGTGGAAGGTGTGACAGAGCAGGATGCGAAGATTGCCGGAATTGCCCATGAGAGAGGCAAGGCAGTGATCATTGCAGTCAACAAATGGGATGCTCTGGAGAAGGACGACAAAACCATCTATCGGTTTACAGACAGGGTGCGCAATATACTGTCCTTTATGACCTACGCAGAGATTCTGTTTATTTCTGCCAAGACAGGACAGCGCCTGCCCAAGCTTTTTGAGACCATTGATATGGTAAGCGAAAACCATGCCATGCGGGTTGCCACAGGTGTGCTCAATGAGATCATGGCAGAGGCTGTGGCTATGCAGCAGCCTCCTTCTGACAAGGGGAAACGGCTGAAATTGTACTATATTACTCAGGTTTCCGTAAAGCCGCCTACCTTTGTGATCTTTGTAAATGATAAGGAGTTAATGCATTTTTCTTATACCAGATATATTGAGAATCAGATAAGAGAAACCTTTGGCTTTAAAGGGACTCCTCTTCGGTTCATCATTCGAGAGAGAAAGGAAAAGGAATAAGATGGAACGTATCATTTGTTTGATCATCGGGTATGTATTTGGATTGTTTCAGACGGCCTATTTCTATGGAAGGCTGAAGGGGATCGATATCCGCCAGCACGGCAGTGGTAACTCTGGTACAACCAACGCCCTGAGAGTGCTGGGCACCAGGGCGGGGCTGATTGTTTTTGCCGGGGATTTTCTCAAATGTGCCATAGCCGTTTTTGCAGTAAGGTTGATCTTTGGCGGAAAATATCCGGAGATCATCTACCTTCTTTGCCTCTACACAGGTGCAGGTGTTATTTTGGGACACAATTTTCCTTTTTACATGAATTTTAAAGGAGGGAAGGGGATTGCTGCGACGGCAGGTCTAATTCTGGGATTCCATCCCTATTTTATTGTTCCGGGTCTGGTGTTGTTTTTTGGAACCTTTCTGCTTACACACTATGTATCCCTGGGATCGCTGTTGGTTTATGCGGGATTTATGGCAGAGATGGTGATCTGCGGACAGCTTGGCGTGTTCGGGGAGATGTCCCAAGTACATCTGTATGAGCTTTATGGCGTAGCCGCCTTTTTGACTGTGCTGGCCTATTGGAAACACAGGGCCAATATCAAACGGCTGCTTACCGGTACGGAGCGCAAGACCTATCTGTTTAAGAAGAATAAGGAGGCACTATAATGGCAAGAGTCAGTATCATCGGTGCGGGGAGCTGGGGGACAGCTCTGGCAAAGCTTTTACATAAGAATGGACATCATGTGACCGTGTGGTCCATCATACCCGCTGAAATCCAAATGTTGCAAGAGAAACACGAGCATATTGATAAACTGCCCGGGGTAAAGTTGCCGGAAGATATTGAATTTACTACAGATCTGAAGTCGGCGGTTTGTGGCAGAGAAGTGCTGGTGCTGGCTGTGCCCTCTCCTTATACCAGAAACACTGCAAGGATGCTTGGTGAAGTGGTGGAAGAAGGGCAGATCATTGTCAATGTGGCAAAGGGTGTGGAGGAAAACACGCTGATGACTCTGTCCGAGATCATTGTGGAGGAAGTGCCGCAGGCGGTGGTAGCGGTGTTGTCCGGGCCTTCCCATGCGGAGGAGGTTGGTAAGGGGATCCCTACCACCATTGTAGTGGGGGCAAGGAAACGCAGCGTGGCGGAAAAACTTCAAAACATGTTTATGAATGATGTGTTCCGGGTGTATACCAGCAGTGATGTACTGGGTATCGAGCTGGGCGGAGCGCTGAAAAACGTGGTAGCTCTGGCGGCCGGCATTGCGGATGGCCTGGGTTACGGTGATAACACCAAGGCAGCACTGATTACCCGAGGCATTGCAGAGATTTCCAGACTGGGGACGGCCATGGGGGCCAGGGCTGAGACTTTCAGCGGACTGACCGGGATCGGCGATCTGATCGTAACATGTGCTTCCGTGCATTCCAGAAATCGCCGTGCAGGTATTCTGATCGGACAAGGTAAGACCATGGAAGAGGC
The DNA here is from genome assembly GCA_015056865.1 of Lachnospiraceae bacterium. Taxonomy (GTDB): domain Bacteria; phylum Bacillota; class Clostridia; order Lachnospirales; family Lachnospiraceae; genus Acetatifactor. The sequence continues at coordinate 1,866 of SVFM01000030.1, read as the reverse complement.
CATGGAAGAGGTCAAGATGGTAGTAGAAGGTGTATATTCAGCCAAAGCTGCCATGGGACTTGCAAAGAAGTATGATGTACAGCTACCTATCATAGATCAGGTAAACAGGGTGTTGTTTGAAAATAAGCCTGCCGGTGAGGCGGTCAAGGATCTGATGCTACGAGATAAAAGAATTGAAGTATCGGATGCAATGTGGGAATAAAAACATTTAGCATCTCATAGCCTTTAGAAACATTAAGGCTATGAGATGTTTTTTCTTTCTTTACAAGAAATTCTTTGCGCATGTATAAAATCTAGCATGGTAACAAGTTTTCCACAACAAAAAACATTTTGACGTATTGGTTTTCTGCTATTGCAAAAAAAATCGCGAACAAAATCAAAGAAAAATGAACAAAGTTCTATATTTTTCTTAAAATTTAATTGATATAATAAATTTACAATTGTGCGTACTATCATTTTATACAAAAGATAAATCATAGAGGAGGTAAGGACCATGAAAAACCATACCAACACCCTGAGAAAAGTGAACATCACACTAACCGTCTTACTGTTGATCAGTGCCCTGGCCCTTGCCTGTGTGCTGGTACAAGGAGAGCGTGCCGGCCGCCAGACGGCCACCACCGGCACCCACAACCACCTTACATATCAGGACAGCACAAATGGAGAGGCAGACCAGGCGGCAGCCGCCCCTGTGACCCTGACCGGCTCCAATGTCGTGACCCAGGGGGCAGCCGGGGACACGTATCTTACCATCTACAAAAACCACCCGGAGGATGGGACCAGGTTCCAGGTGGGAAACATGTTCCCGGGAGACACAGAAACCAAAACCTACCCCATCCAGGTATCCTACTACGGCAACATCACCCTGCGTTTCCACGCAGACATCCGGTCCGGCTATGAAAAACTGGCAGAGGTGCTGCAGTGCAAGGTAGTGCTGAAAGATACGGGTGCAGTCCTGTATGAAGGCCTGATGAAGGACATGCCCGCCAGCATCGACCAGCCCATAAGCTCCCCCGGGGAGGCCACGGACGCTCTGACCTATGAGATCAGCGTGTCCCTGGATACCAGCGTGGGAAACGAGTACCAGAACAAAGAACTGAAGGCAGACTTTCGGTGGTGGGTGGAAGAGACAAACTCAGCTGAGGATCCGGAGGATGACGGCCACCTGGTGCAGCCGCCCAAGACCGGAGATGCCAGTCAGATCTTCCTATGGGGTGCCCTGGCAGGGATCTGCCTGATCCTGATCCTGTTACTTTTGGTAAGACGCCGGAAGGAGGAGAAAGCACATGAAAAAGCCTAAAAGCGCCAAAAAACTGAGCCTTGGGATCCTGGCAGCGATCCTGTTATCCATCGGCCTTAGCATCACCACCTACGCCCTGCTGTATGCCACAGTGCTGGTGGAGGAGAATTCTTTCCATACAGGAACCGTGAGCATCGACCTAAACGGAGGGGTACCCGTGATGGAGGAAAGTGAATTCCTCTTTGAGCCGGGGATGAGAGTGGAAAAACCCTTCTATCTCCAGAACAACAGCAGCTTTGGGGTGTACTACAAGCTCTACTTTGCAAACATAGAGGGAGACCTGGCAGATGTACTGCAGGTGACCATTTCCGATAAAGACAAGGTCCTCTTTACCGGGACCATGAAGGAACTGAACCAGACAGATACAGCTGCAGCAGAAGAGGTGCTGCAGGCGGGAGAGAGAAAAGATCTGGTACTGGGCCTGTACTACCCTAAAGAGAAGGGAAATGAGACCCAGGAGAAGAGCCTTGGCTTTGACCTGTGTGCCCAGGCAGTGCAGGAAAAGAACAACCCGAACCGGGACTTTGAGTAAAGGACGGCCAACAAGGAGGTAAGGAGAATGAGGA
>SVFM01000029.1 GCA_015056865.1 Lachnospiraceae bacterium | reverse complement strand
TGTACCAGCACACAGGCAAGGGCCAGGGCGCTGATCAACAGTAAGACGGTTAGTGTGATGTTCACTTTTCTCAGGGTGTTGGTATGGTTTTTCATGGTCCTTACCTCCTCTATGATTTATTTTTTGTAAAATTTCAGGGTTATAAATAGATTTATAAAAAAGAACAGAGTCAATGAAACAACTTGTATCATTGGCTCTGTGTCATGTTTTTGCATCTGGCTCTCCAACTATATTGAGTTTTGCATTTTTAAATGATATCAGTACATTTAATTTGCATTTGGGACAAAACAACGGAAATTTTTCAAGCGTTGTATCCGGTCTGATTTTTATTCTGGTTTTATTTTGGCATCGTGGACATAGCAACCATTCACTTTCCAAAGGATCACCCCCATAAATTATTGCTTAATAATTATTATATAACAAAAATATAGGAAAAGTACATGCCTCTATTGCTATTTTCTCATACGATTCTGCTATTTTTAATAATTTTAATAATATATTATATGATTAGAAGAGAGCTGTTTTTATAGCATACCATTTTCTACCCTGACTATTAACAATTAGAATATATAATCAACTTATAGAGGTCTTTATACTTTTATTACGGCTTATTCTCACATGTGTTTCTGCAAATACTTTCTGTATAAATACCAGTTTAATGAAACAAGAATTCTGCATCCACCTTTATTGTGATATTTCTTTTACACTATAGTGATTTAATTTCAATAATATTGTACATAAATCACCAAACAGATCTAAAATTATCAACTTATTAAAAATACTTCGTGTAAAAGAATTTACCTTCCTTAGGTATAAAACATCGCAAATATAGCGATATGCCAATATAATTTCTGTGGGGGGGGTGTAGCGTGATGAAAGAACCATGGACTTTTCCTAAAATCATTACTGAAAACATACAATTTACTTACAGCGAGGCAGCCAAGTGCTCTGAAGAATATATTTTGCATTGTCATAATTATTATGAAATCTATTACTTTTTAGAGGGAAGTGTAGATTATCTGGTAGAAGGGCACAAGTATAGACCGGAACCGGGCAGTATCCTGCTTCTTTCCCTCAACGCATTCCATGGGTTCCGGGTTCGCCAGGAAGGACTTTACCGTCGAATAGCACTTCATTTTACCCCGAAGGTATTGCCTTTGGAGCATCGCGCCCTTTTGCTATCCATTTTCCCGGAAGTCTCTCAGGAGCCAAGACAAAACATTTATTTTACCAACGTCCGCCTATTTTAATGCCTTTCAAGCCTGTGTACGCTCCGATGAGAAGATACGTGATCAGATGATTTCAATTCATATGGAAGCTCTGCTGGCTCGGCTCTTGTATATGTGTGAGCAGGAACAAACATTGCAGTATGGCCCAGCACCTTTTGCTAAACGGTTTCAGTGCCCGAGATGCAGCCGCGGAAGTCGGATTTGCAGACTATTCTGCTTTTTATAGAGCTTATGTCCGTATTCTGGGCCATGCCCCATCTGAAGATAAGGGTGGCACCCTTCCCCTAGGAAATCGATCAAAGGAAAAGATGGAGTCGGTTGTTTTAAAAAACACCGACAATAAAATTTAACCGCTTTACCCACTAAGAACAAAAAGAGGGGAACGACTGGTATCACCTAACCGTTCCCCCATAAATCATCAATAAATTCACTATCCGCGCTTTACCAGCACTTCTTTTTCATACTTCTCAATCTCAGAAAACCAGTCCATGCCACCGGGCACGCCGCACTGCTCGCAGTATTCGGCCCACACATCACCAATAGGATAGGTCTTTAATTCCTCCTGCAGGATCATCAGCTCTGTCAGCCGGTTCTCATCCTGCAGCTTCTTTAATGTGTCATTTGGTGTGCACATAGCAGACAGAAGGGCCTTCTGCCAGCTGCGAAAGCCCACAGCCCAGGCTGCAATGCGGTTGATACTGGCATCAAAGTAATCCAGCGCCATGTAAACACGGTCCAGGCCGCCACATCTGACGATCTCCTTGGCCATTTCCTTGGTCTCATCATCAAACAAAACCACATGATCACTGTCCCAACGAATCCCTCTGGTAATATGCAGGGCAATCTCCGGGAAGTAGCACAAAAGGGCCGGAATCTTGTCCGAAACCACCTCTGTGGGATGGTAGTGGCCGTTGTCCATCAGGGGCAGACACCCCTCATGGGTTGCCGCAAAGGTCAAGGTAAACTCTGCGCTTCCTGCCGTATAAGCCTCCACACCGATACCAAAGACCTTAGATTCCACACAGGGCTTTACCAGATTCCTGTCAAAAGGCTCGGACAAAATCGCCTCTAAAGATTTTTTGTAACGCATTCTGGGGCCCAGACGGTCCGCCGGGATGTCCTTATAACCATCCCCGATCCAGATGTTCATGACACAGGGAACCCCTGTCTCTTTGGCAAAATATTCTGAGATGCGGATACATGCCTTACCGTGTTCCACCCAGAATTTTCTGGTCTCCTCATCGGGGCTGGTCAAGGTCAGTCCGTCTTTTACCTTAGGATGGGAGAAGAAGGTGGGATTAAAGTCAATGCCCATGTTTCGCGCCTTGGCAAACTCCACCCATTTTGCAAAGTGCTTGGGCTCAATCTTATCCCGGTCTACGTGCTCGCCCTCTTCGAAAATGGCGTAGCAGGCGTGTACGTTCAGCTTTTTCTTGCCGGGCATCAGGCGGATGGCCTGTTCCATATCCGCCATCAATTCCTCAGGTGTTCTGGCCTTGCCGGGATAGTTGCCGGTGGTCTGGATGCCGCCGGTCAAAGGACCGTCGTGATCAAAGCCGATCACATCATCTCCCTGCCAGCAGTGGAGGGAGACCGGAATTTCTTTTAATTTTGCAATGGCCGCATCTGTGTCCACACCGATGGCGGCGTACAGTTCCTTTGCAGCCAAATATCTATCCCTGATTGTCATATACTTTTCCTCCCGGCTTACGCAGGATATTCTACCACACCAAAGGATCTGAATACACAAGCTCTGGCATCCCAAATATCCTTGAGCACACCGTCTGCGATCATCTGTGCAGCAACATTACCGATGGCAGTACCTTCACCGGGACCTGCATAAACGGTAAGTCCGGTTTCTCTTGCGGTCAGGCGGTTTAAATAATCTGCATTGGAACCGCCGCCCACGATATGTATTCTGTCAAATTTCTTGCCAATGATCTCCTCAATCTCTTTCGTGGTTGCAGCATAACACTTGGCAAGGCTGTTGTAAACCACCGCTGCCACATCTGCCAGGGTCTCCGGTACCTGCTGACCGCTTTCCCTACATGCAGCCTGAATCTCCTCAGTCATATTCTTAGGGGCCATAAATCTGTCATCGTTACAATCTACAATGGAAGTGATGGTGCTCCGGGAAGCCATGTCGCAGATCTCACCATAGCCAAGACTGCCACCAATCTCCTTTTTCACAGACTGGATCATCCAAAGACCCATAATATTCTTCAGGTAACGGAAGCGATAATCATATCCGCCCTCGTTAGTCAGATTACATTCTTTACTCCTTTGAGAGCAATTTGCTTCCTTCAGCTCTATGCCCAGCAAGGACCAGGTACCGGAACTGATATACAGGGTATCCTCGGAACTGGTAGGAACAGCCAGCACCGCAGATGCGGTATCATGAGCTGCAGGCAGAACCACCTTACAGTTAAAGCCAACTTCCTCCTGAACCTGGGGAGTCAGATATCCCAGCACAGTGCCGGGTGTCATCAGCTTCTGGAAAATATGCTTGGGATAACCCAACTTCTCGATCAGCTCCATATCCCAATCTTTTGTTACAGGGCTTACCAGCTGACCGGTCGTAGCAATGGTGTACTCCTCAGCAGCTTTGCCGGAAAGCAGATAGTGGAAATAATCCGGTGTCATCAACATGGTCTGGGCCTGAGCCAATTCCTCAGGTTTCTTTACCTTTACTGCCATCAACTGATAAATGGTATTATACATCTGCTTCTGGATACCGGTGCGGGCATACAGATCCTCCTCAGAAATGATCTTATATACTTCATCGTCCATTCCCTTGGTTCTGCTGTCCCGGTATGCAACCACATTGCCGATCAGTTTCCCCTCTTTATCAAGCAGGGCAAAATCAACACCCCAAGTGTCAACGCCAACACTCACCGGCACCTTGCCAAGCTCCTTACATTTTTTCAGCCCAGCCTTAATCTCGGCAAACAAAGCCTCTGTATCCCAGACAAACTCTCCGTTCACCTCCACCATACCGTTGGGGAAACGATGAACCTCTTCCAGGATCATCTTTCCATCTTCCATATGTGCCAAAATATGTCTTCCGCTGGATGCTCCGATATCAATTGCCAAATAATACTGATTCACTTAAAAACCCTCCTTTTTACAACATTTCATCTACGTTTAATACTATCATTACCGGCCTTTTTTTGCAACAGCAATCTTTTGCAGAAGAGCATCCCCTACGGCCAGCAACACAAAAATCTGGGGCAGGTTCATCATGGTCTGAAAACTGAAAATATTATTCACCGTATAAGCCAGTACACTGATCGCCAGGAAATACATCAGCTTCTTTTTTGCCCCTGCCTTGAAAAACTTATAAAAAGCATATAGGATCATACTGCCAAAAGTCACCATCCCAAACAAACCCAGATTGGCCAGATTGGTGATCCACTCTCCATGGGCATTGTAGAGACGCTCGCCCTCAAACCAGCCCTCCAACGTCTGCCGCAGGGCCAGGTCCCCGCCACTGTAAATATAATCTGCCATATTGTCAGGCCCCACACCTACCAGCTTGTGCAGCAGATCCTGTCCTTCCCACACTTTTATCCCGGCCGCCCAGGTGATGCCTCTGGAATTGCCCCAGTGTCCGTCAAAAGTAAACAGGGCCTTTCCTGCCAGTCCCGGCACTCCCCCCGGCAGCACTGTGTTCAAGATTCCTAAGATCACATAGGATACCAAGCTCACTGCCAGCAAAATAAGAACCACTTTTCTGCATTTTTTCCAAAAAGCAGGGGAAAACTCAGCCCCATCCCATCGCCGGCGAAAAACTATGTACCATACCAGACAAAGCGCTCCCATAGCCCAGGGAATCCAACTTTCTGCCAGGATCTTTAAAACACCAACCTTATAGGTCAAAGCTCCCGGAAACAACCTATCCGCCAGATTAACCGTTATACAGATGCCGCAGACCATAAGCAGTAGTTCCAGAAATCTTCGAAACTTTTCTGCGTTTCTCACCGAAGAACAAAACAGAGTCAACAATACAACAGCCAACGTGATCATCCCACTGTCACTTCCCTGCACGATCCCCAAGGCCAATGCAATCGTAGCCAGACAGCCAAGACCAATCCGGATCCATCTTCCCTTTGCTCCGGATCCGTACTCGCCGGCCCAATAAAAAATGGGTCCCAGCCAAGCCGTTACCGACCAATATCCACAAAACCAATTAATATTCCCCACTGTGGAGATAAAGGAGGGATTGGCATACTCCATGGGGATCGGATACACACCATAGCGATTCAAAATACCCAAGCCAAATACGACAGTGGTCACCGCCAGAAGCAGCCCGCAAAAAACCTTTTCCCCAATAAAATTCTTGGAGATCACAAAATATGCGCCCAGCATAGACAAGTGAGTATGCAGCCCCATGGGCCAGGAATCATGTCCCCAATATCCCACCATGTAGTACTCTTGCAGGACAAAGGAGAGGGCTACACTCATAAAATACCAAATCATAAACAGATCTAAAACAGATAATTCCATGGCAAAATTCCGAAAGGCAACCTTTACCCCCCAGGTTTTCAGCAGAATCCACCGACGTAACACTCCCCTTGCCATCCAGAGAATAAAAGCCACAAACAGCACCGGGACCGCCACTGCCCGATACAGATCCCCTTTATCGGAACCGATGTGTCCATACCCTTTTGTAAAATAAAAAGGCATCCATCCCACAACCACCAACAGGTACACCCAAACTGCTACCTTCAATGCAAATTCTAAACCGTGTTTTACTTTGACTAAAAACATATTCTCGCCTCATCTATTATTTGTAATTTTCATGTCCTTTTATTGTAATATATCCCCATGCTTTTTTCAATCCATGTCCTGCAGGACATCCAAATAATTCCGATACGCTTTATAAACCTGCTGTATGATCACCAAGCCAAGAGGGCCCAAAAATATACCTGCCACCCCAAACAGTTTCAGCCCGGCATATACCGATACCAGAATTGCCACCGGATAAATCCCCTCTTTTGTGCCGATCAACCGTGGTTCCAAAAATTCTCTTATCAGCACACATGCGATATACAAGATCAGGCAAACCGTCATCTGCAGATAATTGCCCTGGATCAATTCCCACAAAGACAAAGGTATCAGCACAATTCCTGTACCGATAAAAGGCAGCACATCCAACACCCCTGCCACCAGGCCCCAGACCACCCCGTAATCCACACCGAAAACTCCCAATACCAACATAGCCAGACTGCCGATTATAAGCATGATAAACAACTGAGCCTTTACAAAAGTGGCAATATATTTGATCACTCTTACCACCACCTCCAATATCATTCTGCTTCCGGTATCCGCTGCCACCTTATCTAGGATTTCATCATAATCCTTTGCTAACATAACTGTGGCAATCACCGTGATGCCAATAAAACCTCCCATGGACAGAATGCTTCTGGCATAACTCCAGGAATGATTTAACAACTGGGGCAGCACCTGCCCCTGAAAGTCCTCCACCAGCAGGTCTACCTTTTCGATGATCAGATTCTCAATATAAACCGCCTCGATCCCCAATAGATCTTCTACACCTTTACAACAATCCTTTATCCAGACATGAAGCTGCATCTGCACATCCTCCACGCCTCCTGCAAATGTGGGTACATACTGCATAAAAACAGTAATGATGATCCATGTTCCTACCGCTATAAGAATTCCAAAAAACAAAATAAAGATCACCGCCAGAAATTGCTTTTTAATATGTGTCCTTTTTTGGATGTCATCCAGCGTAGGATAAAACATCGTGAGAAACAAAACCGCAATCAACAACGGTGCCACCAACGGACTTAGATATTTTAGAAAAAAATATACTGCTCCCACGATCAGGAGCAGTATCATATATTTGTTGTTGATCCATCCTTTTCCCATAATCAGCTCCACCAATTCCTTCTGTCACGAAACTTTCCCCGTTTGGAATTAGTATGGATTTTTCAGGAGAAAAAATTCTGAAACAATGTGAAAGCCCTGTTCTCGGGACTGACAGTATATTCCAATTTCTTTCCGGTGATCGGGTGCAAAAACCTCAAATGATATGCACAAAGAGCAGCGTTTTGTATACTTAAAGATTGGCTGATCTGCCCGGAGATCGGACTGCCGTACTTTTGATCCCCCAAAAGAGGCCATCCCATGTGGGACATTTGTACCCTGATCTGGTGAAACCTGCCGGTTAAGATACGAACCTTCAGCAGGCTCACATCTACATGCTGTCTATCAGCCGTCCCCGCCTCGTGCCAGGCTCCAATCTCTACTTGCCTGCTGCCCACCAACTCATAATCTGACACAGCCTTCTTGGCCCCGGGATAATTTTCCCTAACGACCCGGGCAAAACCACCGTCCTCTTTCACCAGATAATCCACCACGCGGCCTTCTTTTTCCGTGGGTTTTCCACAAACGGCCGCATAATAACACTTTTGCAACGAACCTTCCTTCAATTGCTCTGTCAAAATAGTGGTAGACCGGGGATTCTTACCAAAAACAAGCACTCCTTCCACCGGCTGATCCAGACGATGTACGACTCCCAGAAAAGGCGGCCTTCCGGACACAGCTTTCTTGCGCTCTCCGGCGATCAAATAATTTTTTAATTCGCTCACCACATCCGTCTGTCCCACCTTGGAAGTATGAGTAGCGATCCCCGCCGGCTTATGGATCACCAGCATTTCATTGTCTTCGTACAAAACCTTCGTTTTCATATGTCTTAAAACAAATCTTCCTGATTTGCTGTCTTGATACCGGCCCCGGCCAGCGCAGCGGCCGCCTTCTGATTGTCATCCACACGGAAGATCATGTAAGCGCCAACCTTATCGGACAGGAATGCATACGTATATTCCACTACTACATTTTCTTCAGAAAGCACTTCCAGGATAGAAGCCAGAGAACCCGGCTCATCGGAGATCGCTGCTGCCAAAACATCCGTCATGGTAGTGATGTAACCGCCTTCCTGCAACACAGCCTCCGCCAACTGAGGTTCTTCACAGATAATCCTCAAAATACCGAAATCCTGTGTGTCTGCAATGGACAGTGCCTTCAGGTTAATGTCATGATTGGCAATAAAACGTGTAGCTTCTGCTAACTTGCCCTTCTTGTTTTCAATAAAAACTGAAATCTGTTTTACACTCATATCAGCAACTCCTTTCCTTTTGATCAATCATGCAGTTTTCTTTTATCGATTACTCTGACAGCCTTTCCCTCACTTCTGGTAATGGTCTTGGGTGCTACCAGATGAACCTTAGGATTAATACCCAACATGGTCTTCATGGCACCTGCAAGTGCCTTCTCCTTGGCAGAAATATCTTTCACCACATCGGAGAACTGCTCCGGTGTCAGCTCAACATATACATCCAAAGTATCTGTGTTGCGCTCTCTGTCTACCTCGATCAGATAGTTCACGGAATAGCCTTCCTGCAAAAGAACCGTCTCGATCTGGGAAGGGAACACATTGACACCGCGGATGATCATCATATCATCACTTCTGCCCATGGGCTTGCTCATCTTAATCAGTGTACGTCCGCAGGAACATTTCTTTCTGGACAGTACACAAATATCCCTGGTACGGTACCGAAGCAAGGGGAATGCCTCCTTATCCAGGCTGGTAAATACCAATTCACCCTTAGAACCCTCCGGCAGAACTTCCCCGGTCTCCGGGTCAATGATCTCAGCCAGGAAATGGTCCTCGTTAATATGCATGCCGGTCTGCTCCTCACACTCAAAGGATACGCCCGGGCCGCTGGTCTCGGTCAGACCGTAAATATCATACGCCTTGATTCCAAGTGACTTCTCAATATCACGGCGCATCTCCTCTGTCCAAGGCTCTGCACCAAAAATACCAGCCTTCAGATCAATATCATCCGGTGTCAGCCCCATTTCCTTCAAGGTCTCACCGATAAATGCAGCGTAAGAAGGGGTACAACACAAAATAGTGGAGTGCAGATCCCTCATGAACTGAATCTGTCTCTCTGTATTTCCGGAGGACATGGGCAGTGTCAAACATCCAACTTTATGAGAACCGCCGTTTAACCCGGAACCCCCGGTAAACAGACCGTAGCCGTATGCCACCTGACACACATCCTCATTGGTACCGCCTGCTGCCACGATCGCTCTTGCACAGCACTCTTCCCAAAGATCCACATCTGCCTGGGTATAAAAAGCAACCACCCGGCGTCCCGTAGTGCCGCTGGTAGAATGAATACGCACGCAATTCTTCAGGTCGGTAGCCAAAAGACCGTAAGGATAAGCATCCCGCAGATCTGACTTGGTCAAAAAAGGAAGTTTATGTAAATCATCAACGGATTTGATATCCTCCGGTGTCACACCCTTCTCTTCCATAAGTTTACGGTAGTACTCTACATTGTCATACACATGTTTTACTTGCTTTACAAGCTTTTCATTCTGAATCTTGCGCAACTCATCCACAGGTGCGCACTCAATTTCCGCCTGATAATAATTGGCCATGGCCGATCTCCTTCCGTATCTCCTTTTGCACTTTTATACATTAACATGCTAAATTTATTCAACAAAAATTATAATTACTGCATAAAAATTTGTCAATGCTAATTCTTATCATTTGACCATTCATTGAACTTATGCAGTCCTCCCTTGCTGCCTGCAAGGAACAGGATATCATTCTTTTGAAAAGTATAATCAGGCCGGACCACCTCCATGACCATCCCCGCATTTTCTACAGCAATAATATTAAGGCCAAACCGCTGGCGCAGATTGATCTCTACCACTGTACGATCAATCAATTTCTGAGGCACCTGTATCTTAGACACATTAATTTTTTCACTCAGCTGTACAAAATCCAACACTCTGGATGTCTCCAGACGATTGGCCAAGCGGATTGCCATATCTCTCTCCGGATAAACCACCTCCGCACCCAGCTTTTCCAGGATCATGCCGTGTTCCGCACTGGCAGCCTTTGCGATCACAGTAGGAATCCCCATGGAGACCAGATTCAATGTTGTTAAGATTGAGGTATCCATTTGCTCACCGATACACACGATGGCCACATCACAATTTTGTATGCCGGTCTCCAGCAACGTCTTTTTATCCAGCTTTTTGACCACATAAGCATTTTCCGTTACCTCTCGCAGCTCACGGATCTTCTCCTCATTTTCATCCAACACGATCAGGTCCGCATTGGCCTGGGCCAATTCCATTGCAAGCGCATTCCCAAAACGCCCAAGTCCTACGATACCATAGATCAATTTATCACTTTTTGCTTTTTTAAACATAAATGCCTCCTATCCGATCGCAATATTTCCTTCCGGGAAGGATACCCTCTCTCCTCTTGTAAAATACCATAAAGTTGCCACCGTAAGCGGTCCCAATCTGCCGATATACATGATCAAGATAGACAGAATCTTACCTCCAAGCCCCAAATCAGGGGTAATTCCGGTGGATAATCCCGCTGTGCTAAAAGCACTGGTAACCTCAAACAAAATATCTCCAAGTGCCAAATGAGGCTCCATGACCGCCATCAATACTGTGCCGCAAAAAATGACTGACAGGGCCAACAAAAGAATGACTGCTGCCTTACGGAAGGCCTCCTTAGGCACCGCATAATGAAATGCTTTTTCGGATTTGTTGGTTGCTGCCGACTTAATACCCTGTAACAACACAAAAAATGTACTGGTCTTGATACCACCGCCCGTGGACCCTGGGGAAGCTCCAATCAACATCAACAGAATCACGATCATCAGACCCGCTGTAGAAAACCCTCCCAATGAATAGGTGGAAAACCCGGCGGTTCTGGTAGATACGCTACAGAAAAACGCGCCCATCAGGCTGATATCCTCCGTCAATCTGATCAAAACCGTCCCAACAATGACCAACACAGCGCTGACGCTGAGAACCACCTTGGCATGCATAGAAAATTTCTTCCATCGAAACCGCTTGTCCAACACTTCCCTAATCACCAGAAAACCAATTCCGCCAAAAATAACCAGTGCACATGTAACTACATTCACCAGTATATCATTCTGATAAGGAATCAAGCTTTGAAAATCCCCTAATATATCAAAACCCGCGTTATTAAATGCAGCAATAGAATGGAATACACTGATTCCGGCCGCCCGTAGCGGGGGATAATCCTGCACAAAAACCGCAAAGCTGAATACTGCTCCCACTACCTCAAAGACCAGCGTTGTAAGAAAGATATTGCGTATGAAGATCACGATTCCCTTTCCAGCATCCAGATTCATGGCCTCTCGAACCAGATTACGCCCCTTCAAATCCACCTTTTTACCAATGGCCATGATAATCCCGGCTCCCACCGCTGTCACGCCTAATCCTCCGATTTGTATCAACATGGCCAGAATCGCCTGACCAACCGGCGTAAAAGTATCTCCTGCATCCACTGCGACCAGACCCGTTACACAAACCGCACTGGTAGAGGTATATAAGGAATCTATATACTTTAATTCCACCCCATCCTTAACACTGCACGGTAACATAAGCAATATAGATCCCAGAAAAATCATAAATGCAAAACCCAGTGCTATGATGCGGGCCGGAGATTGCTTTTTCAAAAATCTCAGCATATATTTCTCCCTCAGTCTAATAAGATAATAAATATATTCTACCACAACAGAAACAAAAATTCATTAAAAAGTCTTCTTTTTTTACCTGTATTTACTTAAGTTTTTGACTGTGATACAATTACTAAAAACCTTCTAAAAACAGGAATGAGGAGAAAAAATTTTATGAAAGAACATTTTAAAACAATGCTGATCCGCTGCATCCTCCTTTTTATCGGACTTACGATCGCACACTTGGGCGTTACCCTTTTCCTGCTGACCAATTTAGGATCTGATCCCTTTAATGTATTAGTACAAGGTATCTTCCATACCCTTTCCGGAATCCCCGGACTCTCCTTTTTGACCCACGGCAGGACACACATAGCTATTTGCTTTCTGATCATTCTGCTCTTGCTGGTAGTTGATCGCACCTACATAAAAATAGGGACCTTCCTGTGTATGCTCTTCGGAGGTCCCATCATTGATTTTTTTACTATGCTTCTTCTGCCGCTTTTTGCACATATTAGGGCTCTGCCCCTGAAGCTGCTGATGTTGGTATTGGGCTGCATTATCCTGGCATTCGGCATGACCATCGTCATAAAATCCGAGGCCGGCACCGGCCCCAATGATCTGGTCTCCATTGCTCTCAGCGATAAATTACACATCAAATTCAGCATCGTAAGGATCCTGACAGATGCCCTGTTTGTACTGACAGGCTTTCTACTGGGCGGCGCCGTGGGCATCGGAACCATTGTTTGCGTATTCCTGATCGGTCCCGTGGCGGGTTTCTTCCTTCCGATCAGTGAGAAGATCGTTCAACACCTTCCAGTGTTAAAAGCTGAATCTTCTTCTCAATTCCTCCGGCGTAGCCCGTGAGACTCCCGTTCGCACCTATTACCCGGTGGCAGGGAATGATAACAGAAATAGGGTTGTAATTATTTACATTCGATAATTGTAATTTCCCCATTGACCTTGGATCAATGGGGATCATTTGCTAGGCATTATGCATTTAATCTGTCATTACAGTACTTCTGTACCAACTCCAACAATTCCACCGCTGTAGCAATCTGCTCCTCTGCCTCGGCTTTTGTTGCAATATAAAAATCGTCATAATCGCTTGCATGACGGATTTCTGCCGCTTCAGATATCCTTCTACCTATATTTCGCGGAAAAATCCCTGTCTTGACATACTCTTTATTGAAATTAGCTAAAGCATCCTTATGTTTCTTATATAAGTTGCCATCCAAAGCATGAATCGCTGATATTGCATGGTATATGCCATAATATGCTCTATTATTTGAACTACGATATTCATCTGCATCCAACAATATTTGCGCAGAATTAATATCACTTTTTGCTGTTTCAATACGATGCAATACCAAATCTTTCACGGTTCCTATGTTATTATCAGGCTGCTTCAAACAATTTCACTCCCTCCCGATTGACATTAGCATAAAACGGATAATTATCCACCCACTTCATAAAATGCTCTTTACTCTTTGCGATAGGCTTAATATCCAAGTCATATGTCATATAAAAATCATACGTATGCTCCGATAATTGATGTCTATATTCCTTTATCTCCTCCTCGGTGAGATTTAAAAGAATCATAATATCCACATCTGACTCCTTAGTAAAATCACCCCTAGCATAGGAGCCATATAAAATAACAGCCTGCAAATGCCTACCATATATATTCTGTAATTCAACAATATATCCGTCTAACAAATTCCTTACCGAATCAGTCATACAACCCCTCCTTCCTTTGTTAATCTAAGTATACCACTAACCAAACAATAATAAAAGTATTGCCTTTTACACCTTAAACCGATACCCTACTCCCCAAATCGTCTCAATATACTCCGGTTTAGCGGTATTTTCCTCCACCTTCTCCCGGATTTTTTTGATGTGTACCGTAACGGTGGCAATATCACCGATGGAATCCATATCCCAGATTTCACGGAACAGTTCTTCTTTGGTGAATACATGATTGGGATTCTCCGCCAAAAAGGTCAGCAGATCGAACTCCTTGGTGGTAAAGATTTTCTCCTCCCCATTCAAGTATACTCTTCTGGCAGTCTTATCAATGCGCAGACCACGGATTTCCACGATGTCATTCTGGGGTTTCTGATTGGTTCCCACCAGACGCTCGTACCTGGCCATATGTGCCTTTACCCGGGCCACCAGCTCGCTGGGACTGAACGGCTTGGTCATATAGTCATCCGCACCCAGGCCCAGACCACGGATCTTGTCAATATCATCCTTCTTGGCAGATACCATCAAAATAGGAATATTCTTCTGCTCCCGGATCTTCTTGCAAATTTCAAAGCCATCCATGCCGGGCAGCATCAGATCCAAAATAATCAGATCATAGTCCCGGTTCAGTGCTGCCTGCAAGCCGGCCAGTCCGTCGTTCTCGATATCTACTTCAAAGTCACTGAGTTCCAGGTAATCCTTCTCCAAATCTGCAATTGCCACTTCATCTTCAACGATCAATATTCTGCTCATATGTTTTCCTCCCATTTCTAAGCATTCTGTAATTCTTTGTATTTTCGGATCACAAAGTGGATACAGGTTCCTTCGCCGACCCTGCTGGTTGCCCAGATATACCCGCCATGATCTTCAATGATCTTTTTCACTATGGATAATCCTATACCGCTACCTCCCTGAGTAGAATTGCGGGAAGCATCCGTTCGATAAAACCTCTCAAATATTTGCGGCAGATCCTTCTGTGAAATACCCTTTCCATTGTCTTCAATCTCAATCCGCACAGAATCCATCTCGTCCAAAATACGGATATCGATGATTCCTTTCGGTTTATCCATATACTTCACACTGTTACCGATAATATTATTGATAACTTTCTTCATCTGCTCCGGATCTGCAATGATCACCGTGTCCGGTGAAACCAGATTAGAATAATTCAAGTCAATATTTCTGGACTCCAGATCCAGTCCCACTTCCTCCACACAATCCCCAAAATAGTCAGCCACATTGATACGGTGGAAATTGTAAGGAATACGGTTATTGTCTATACCGGAATAAATGGTAAGTTCGTTAATGAGCCGATCCATATCATTTGCCTTATTATAGATAGTCTTAATATACTTGTCCATCTTCTCCGGCGTGTCTGCCACACCATCCATGATGCCTTCCACATAACCCTTTACTGCGGTAATGGGTGTCTTGAGATCATGGGAGATATTACTGATCAGCTCCCGGCTTTTCCTCTCCTGCTGCTCCTGCTCCTGTGTATTCTCCTTCAGACGCAGGCGCATATCCTCGTAATTACGGTAAAGCTCACCGATCTCACCTCCGGACTGAGTAGTAAGGGTGTAGTCAAAATCCCCTTCCTTAATCTTGCACATAGCCAGATTCAACTCCTTGACCGGTCGGAACACCCCTCTGTGTATCCAGTAGGTCAGCATAACGCTGGTAACGACCAAAATAATGATAATTGCCAGGGCCATATCTACCAAAAAGTCTCTGGATATCAGGTTGGTCACCATGGTGATAATGAAAAAGCTTCCCGGACTGCCGTCTGAAAAGGTAAAATCAATCTGTCTGGCGTATTTTTCCAACTCTCCAAAATAATACACCTCGCCGGATTCCTGCTCATTCGATCCGTACTCCGGCAAAATAGAAAAGATCCGCTCCGCTGCCGCCTCATTGCCTGTATAATAAATCTCACTACCTTTTCTGACTAAGATATAAGAACGATTGGTCAGCATATTCTCTTCTACATTTTTTAGGAAAGCCCGATCTTCAAGAATCTTAGCATTTGCCTCCATCTGATCCATAATTTCCTGATAAACCTGCTCTGTTCTCATGTTCAGATTCTGCAGATTTTCAGATACATTGGAATAATCCACTCCGCTTATCACATTGCCTGACTGGACACCGACCAAGAACACACCTATGGCAAAGAAAGCCGCTACCGTCAATATCAAAGGAAGCAAAACGATAGCTGCAAATGTCACCAACAATCTGGTCCTAAATTTCATAAAACCACCACGCCTTTCATATTATTATGTCAACGCTACTCTTATCTTAACATCAATTGCAGAAAAAAGATATGAAATATACGAGATATTATCATTAAAAAATTATAAAATTATATTGACATAACTTCTCAGTTGTGTATAATAATAACAGTAACAGTTACTAATTTAAGGATGGGAGGTACGCAATGGCTCTAAAGTATAGCCGACAGCGGGAGGAGATTAAAAGTTTTCTGATGACCAGAAAAGATCATCCTACTGCAGATGTAGTATATACCAATGTCCGCATGCAATATCCCAACATCAGCCTGGGCACCGTATATCGGAACCTGACCCTGTTGGCCGACATGGGCGAAATCGCTCGGCTTCGTGTAGGGGACGGCGTAGATCACTTCGATGCGGATACCTCGCCGCACTATCATTTTGTGTGTAACGACTGCGGCAGTGTGATCGATCTGGAGATGGAGGATATCAATTCTATTTTGGAGATTGCCGGTGCAAACTTCGACGGCCGGATCACAGGACATATTACCTATTTTAGTGGTTCCTGCGGAAAATGCTGCAATAAGGCTGCAATTTGATCTCTGAACAAAAATTTGCTCGCGAATTCATGCGCCGCTGAAATGTTGCATTGGCGTGCGCATCCTCGCGAAGCATCTCAAAAAATAATTTAAAAAATTTTAAAATTCATGTTGACATTTAAAATAAAAGATGTATAATTAAATCAGTAACAGTTCCTATTATTAAATAAATAAATTAAAAGGAGAATAAGATTATGGCAAAATATGTATGTAGTGTATGTGGTTATGTTCACGAGGGAGATGTTGCTCCTGAGAAGTGCCCCGTTTGTGGCGTTCCCGCTTCCAAATTTACTGTTCAGGCAGGCGAGAGAACCTGGGCTGCAGAGCACGTGGTAGGCGTTGCTGAGGGTGCTCCCGAAGATATCATCATGGATTTGAGAGCAAACTTCGAGGGTGAATGCTCTGAGGTTGGTATGTACTTGGCTATGGCTAGAGTTGCTCACAGAGAAGGCTACCCCGAGATCGGCCTGTACTGGGAGAAGGCTGCTTACGAAGAGGCTGAGCATGCTGCAAAATTTGCAGAGCTTCTGGGCGAAGTAGTAACCGCTTCCACCAAGAAGAACCTGGAGATGAGAGTAGATGCCGAGAACGGCGCAACCGCCGGCAAGTTCGACCTGGCCAAGAGAGCAAAGGCCCTGAACCTGGATGCAATCCATGACACCGTGCATGAAATGGCAAGAGATGAAGCGAGACACGGCAAAGCATTCGAAGGTCTGCTGAAGAGATACTTTGCGTAAGCTGCAAGCCATGCAATAACGTAACGATAATGCCCCTCCAAGTTTACTTGGAAAGGGGCATTTATTTTTACGTTATTATAGGGCGCCAATCCGACACTGAGGAAACGCGCAGCGTTTTCGAAGTGGCATGGCTTTCTATTTTGTACATCACACTACAACATCATCTTTAGAATTGCAGCTCTTTCCTGCCGGCGTCAGCATTGAAAAACATAATATAATAAATCGGTATATAGATTATCTTGCCCTTCTTCGTAACCTTCCTTTCGTTGGACACAACAAATGCTTTTTTGATATGGTAATCTTCATTTGAAACAAAAGTATTAAGTGCACTGTGAACAGTGTAGTCCTTGCCCGACTTCACTTGGATGGGCACAGCGGAAAGGCTGTTATAATCGTCAATGAGATAATCCACCTCACCCTTGTTACGGTTATCATAATAGAACAATTTATGACCGTGTGCAATCAATTCGCTGGCAACCACCGTTTCATAAACCGATCCAAGATTGATACTCTTTTCATCATCCAAGATGGCGCGAATATTATTACCATAAAGGATACCGGTGAGAATACCCACATCATTAAGATAAAGCTTGAGCAGATTCTTTCCGGTGGATTCGATCAGCGGAAACACCGGATTGGAGATTGCCTGAACATTAAGCGCGATACCTGCACCGATAAGATACTCAAACTCGTCACTGTAATCATTGAAAGTCTTGCCCTTTTTGTTCTCGATGCTCTGCGCTATAACACGTTTTTTCCTGTTTTCCATGTTGGAAGGTATGCGATCGTAGACTCTGCGAATCTTCAGTTTCTTTTCATCGTCATACTTGGAAGCATCAGCAGCATAATAATCATGAATTTCACTTTGGATATCACGGACAGCCTGAATGTTCTTTACTGCAAGATAAGAATTGACCGCATCAGGCAGACCACCCACAAGTAAATACTTGCGAAAGAGATCCATCATCTTGTTATGCATCGGCTCGTCCAGCGCTTCCAATCGCTCAAACTTTTTCTGCATAGAGGAAATAACAATCTCGTTCACTCCGTTAGCATACAAGAACTCCTTAAAATCAAGCGGAAACATCCTGACCTTGCGGATGCTGCCCATGGGGATTGAGAATGTCTGCGACAAGGTAACGCCGAGAAGGGAACCGCTGGCAATATAAGTGAACCTATTATCCTGCTCTAAAAATTTAAGCAAAGTAAGAAGCTGCGGGTAAGCTTGAATCTCATCAATAAAGATCAATGTATTCTCCTTATCCTTCATCTTGCTGCCGGCAAGCATACTTACCTGAAGATAAAAATCCTCCACCGTTCTGGTGCTCGCAAATAAACGGTCTCCCAAAAAGTCCTCGACCATGTTGATCTCAATAAAATTTTCAAAAAGCTTTTTTCCAACGTGACGAATGATATAAGTCTTGCCCACTTGACGAGCACCGTCTATCAAAAGTATTTTTTTTGAGTCAGATTTTAAATGTGCTTCAATAAGTGTTTCTATCTCACGATGTAGCATATAAAACCTCCGTTATGACTTTTCAAATATATTATTGCACAAAAGTGCCAACTTTTCAACAATATCTATTCAGTAAATATATGACTTTTCAAACTCAAAAAAATATGCAAAAAAACTCTTGACTTCTCTGATATTTCATGTATAATTAAATCAGTAACAGTTCTTATTATCAAATAAACAAGTCAAAGGAGAAAAAGATTATGGCAAAATATGTATGTAGTGTATGTGGTTATGTTCACGAGGGAGATGTTGCTCCTGAGAAGTGCCCCGTTTGTGGCGTTCCCGCTTCCAAATTTACTGTTCAGGCAGGTGAAAGAAGCTGGGCCGCTGAGCACGTGGTAGGCGTTGCTGAGGGTGCTCCCGAAGATATTATTATGGACCTGCGCGCAAACTTTGAAGGTGAGTGCTCTGAGGTTGGTATGTATCTGGCTATGGCAAGAGTTGCTCACAGAGAAGGCTATCCTGAGATCGGCCTATACTGGGAGAAGGCTGCTTACGAAGAGGCTGAGCATGCCGCAAAATTTGCAGAGCTTCTGGGCGAAGTAGTAACCGCTTCCACCAAGAAGAATCTGGAGATGAGAGTGGATGCTGAGAACGGCGCAACCGCAGGCAAGTTCGACCTGGCTAAGAGAGCAAAGGCCCTGAACCTGGATGCTATTCATGACACCGTGCATGAAATGGCAAGAGACGAAGCAAGACACGGCAAGGCATTTGAAGGTCTGCTGAAACGTTACTTCAATTAAGATACAGTGGAAAGATCATAAGTAGAATCAAACGGAGAGAGTAGAATCATCTATTCTCTCTGTTCTTTCACGGCGTCAACCCGACACTGAAAAGAACGCCCTTCGTCTTGACAATTGAACTCAAACTCGATATTCTTAAACTCAACAAACCAAATCCTTCCAAAGGAGTAAACCGCTTATGAAAAGATTGCCTTTTGTTGTTACCTGTAAACCCGGCCTGAAGGCTGCCGGCATTGCTGCTCTTCACAGCATTTGGAGTGATATTAAGGCGGTTCTGACTGCACAAGGCGCTGCCAACGTATCCGTCTGGGGAATCGGCAACTTCCTATTCTGCTATGGTGAATACCCCGAAAACTTTATCCTTCCCGCCGCCTGCAAGGCTTCTTGGGAGAAGGTTCTGTCTCCTTATCTGGAGCTGTTTGCTGCCCCCGGCACTCTACCCCTGATGTATCACGATATTGGCATCGTGCGGAAGGATAAGTCCCTAATCCGCCACCGCGTCTTTGTCACTCGGTTAAAAGAGGGCTGCGCCGAAGAATATAAGCGCCGTCACGATGCACTGGTAAAAGCCCGGGGCGATCTGATCAAGGAAGGACCTGAAAGCAACTTCACCATCTGGAATGCCAACGGCTATATCTTCGGCTACTGCGAGCTGGTAAAAGCCTTCGACCATGAAATGACCGAAGAAGAAAAAGCCGCTACTATCGCCTGGGAGACCCGCCAGCTGGAGATCATGGACTGGTTGACTGACGATGTGGATTGGATCACCGGCCAGAAGCATGATGCCATTGCGTTGATCTGCCGATAGCTATTGCAGCAGGGATAGCATCTCCCCAAAATCCCTGATCCGCCAATCACAAGGTGGATACTGAGGAACAGAAGGCGTCAAAAGATGGCAGGTGCGACAGCCCGCATTATATCCGGACTCCAGATCACAGCAACGGTCCCCGATCATAACCGTGCTTTCCGGCGTACAGTCGTATTGCTTCATCAAATAATAAATGGTATCCGGTGCGGGTTTCACTACAAAAGCCGGATCAGCTGCGGTAACGATTTCTTTGAATTCACCAAGAATACCCGCTTTCTCCAACAACAGGTAGATGGACGGTCCCCGATTGGTAAAAATACAATTGACTCCGCCCGGAGACGAAATATGCTGCAACACCTCTTTCACCTTGGGAAAGGGGGAAATAGGAGCAAACGCTTCCTCTGCATAATACTTAAGATATCCTTCTTTCAGATCAGGAATCTGATATAGCTTACTGTAATGTTCTATGGCAAAAGGAATGGTCACCATCATTTTTTCTAAGATTTCTGTTTGGGAGACCCTATGCCCACAGTCTGAAAGTGCCCGTTGCAGGCACCCGTGATAAACGGATAAGTGTCCAGCAGCGTACCGTCAAAATCCCAGATAAACAATTTCATACGTTTCATTTCCCTGCGCCCTCACCTTCGTTTTATTCTGTCATCTTCTTATGTTTTAGCCACTTATTTCCCCGGAACCGTATAGAAAATATCCCTGCCCTTACCAACCAATCCAGGATCATAGCACACCAAACTCCCAGCACGCCCAGTCCAAATACAAAGCCCAGTATATAGGCACCTACAATACGAAGCCCCCACATGACAAGTAAACTGGCCACCGTAGTATAAATTCCGTCACCGGTTGCCCGAAAAACTGTGGGCAGGGTAAATCCCAAACTATGTATCAAAGGATGGGCAATTCCTGTGATCAACACCAGCTGAAATATCCTCGGAATATTCTCCGCTGATGCACTGTAAAAAATAGTCAGTGGTTTAAATAGAAGCATGATCAGTCCCAAAGATATCCAATAAAGCACTGTATTCAGTCCAAGATAGGATTTCGTCAGATCCCTTACATCCTCCGGCCTGTCATCACCGATACACATACCGGCTACTGTATACATAGCCGTGTTCACCGGCGTAACCAGTGCCTCATTCAATGTCAAGATAGAATATGAAATATTATATACTACAATAGCTCCTGTTCCAAGGGCTACCAGCATAGACTGGGTTACCACTCTGCCACCCACAAAAAACATCTGTTCTACGGCGCAGGGAATACCTACCCTCATGATCCTTCGCAGCATGCTCGTATCCAAATGAAAAAACTCTTTCACCTTATATCGAAATGCAGACTTTCTGATCCATAATAGTCCAAACAATAGTGGAATATTCAATATTCTGTTTAGCAGAATAGATAAGAGCAAGCCCGTGATCCCCAGCTTTAATCCTGTCAGAAAGACCAGATTCAGCCCCAAATAAATCAGCAGACTGGTGACAGTATATAGCAGAGCCGTCTTGCCTTCCCCGATGCCTCTCAGCACACCGCAAAATGCGGTAGTGATCCCCAGTAGCGGCAGGCTGATAGCGCCGCCCAACATGTAGAACCGGGCCTTATCCACGATCTCCTGTTCTGCCGCACCGAATAATAGCTTCAGCAACGGCACGTGAAACAGAATAATAAATACTGTGGTAAACAACGTAAACAGGACAACTGCTGTCACCGCTTGCGTGCAGGCCTTGTGCAGCTTTTCCGGATTGCCCATGCCCCGGTAATTTGCCACGATCACACTGGCACCGGTGGCGATTCCTGTATAAAATACAAACAAAAATGTATTCAACGTATCTACCAGACTGACTGCAGACAAAGATGCCTCTCCGGAAGAACTGATCATCCCCGTATTCAGCGTACCAAACAGGTTATTGGTCAAATTCTCCGCAATCAGCGGAAGAATAATAACCATAGCCTGTCGCCATGTAATGGAATGGCGGGTAAAATGTTTTGTCATGAACGCGTCTGCTCTTGCTGCTATTGTTGCCATTTAATTTTATCTCCTATTTAGATTCTTGTAATAGAAACATGGTAATCCAACACAAACAATAGCACAGTATTTAGAAATACGCAACAGAATTTTATATCTTTTTTACTTTTATTGTTGCCGCATACGCACTGTTGCAAAGCCCCAGCACTGCCGAAGCAATAAAAAGCGTCTCAATTCCCAGCACCTGCCAGATCCAACCTCCGAACAGGGCAATAAAGATCGTGATCACATGGTTGATGGAAACACCGGTTGAGATGGTGGCCTTCACTTCTTCCTCATTGTCAGCCAGATCCTGCACGTAAACATTGGAGGCCATGGAAGCCAGCGAGATCACCGCATCCAACACATAGTTTACACAACAAATGATAAATGCCACATCCTTAGGAAAAACGTGGTGCGCAAATCCATAGCAAAAGCACACAATCACCAAGATCAAGGTATCTGCTACCATGACCACTTTGTATCCCAGCTTATCTATAATCTTTCCCACAATCGGAGACGTGAAGAAACAAGCCACCGCTGAAACAGCAAATAACAGGCTCACCATGGCTGCATCCGCACCGTAAAACAGGATCAGTACGTAGGGACCAAAGGTAAGAAACACCTGCTTACGGGCCCCATAAAACATCTCCAACATATAATACTTAGTATATTTCTTATTGAAGTAAAACCTCCGTTTTGTCTCGTCCGTTTTACTCTTACCGGTAATACGCATGGAAAACACAGCGCTTATCCCGGCCAGCACCGCTGCAATCCAGAAAAATACGGTGTAGGGCTGATCCTTCGTCAGCACGGAGAAAGCAGCCACGATCACTAGATACCCTACCAGTGTACCTACCTGATTGGTGGAATTCTGCATGCCCAAAGCCGCGCCCCCGTGCCCCGGCTTAGCGTACTTTAAAGAAAGGGTACTCTTCATTCCCAACTGAATATGTTCGCCGAGAGAATACATGCAGATCGCCAGCGTTGCCAGTACCTTGGTAGGCGGAAGGGCCGCATGCATGGCCATACCCACCAGCATAATGATCGCCCCGGCCTTGTACATGGTCTCCGCAGACAACATATAAAAAGCTGCAAGTATGAATATCAATGCAATACCCGGCAGCTCTCTAAAAAATTCAGTGATACCCCGATCCATTTCCCCCATGCCTACCACTTCTGCTAGGAAATTGTCCAGCATTCCCTTGTACAGACCATAAGAAAGGCCGCTGATCAGTACCGTGAATAAAAACACTTTAAATTTGGAATCTTCTCTGAAGACATTCTTTTTCATAGGTATTCCCCTGTCCATATAGTTTTCACACTGAGTATATCACATAAAAATAAATTTGGGCAATATTCCCAAACTTACATTTATGAAATTCATAAAATTTTATAAATTTTTAGGGGTTCCAAAAAGAAACTATCGTGCTATAATAAAAGCGTTCTAGCAGAATTACCAATCAAATTACTGATCAAAGGAGTATCTGCAATGAAGCGCACAGAAGTAAATATGTTATCGGGTTCTATTTTTAAAGGCTTGCTGTCCATGACCATACCCATTATGATCATGAATGTCATGCAGACATTGTTTAATGTCATTGACATGACAGTGCTGGGAAAATTTGCTGATGACGGAGCGGTTGGCGCCGTAGGGGTCTGCGGTACCCTGATCACCATGTGCACCAGTCTTCTCATTGGTATCTCCGCAGGAGCAAATGTGATCATTGCCAGACACTTGGGCGAAAAGGATCCTGAAAGTACGGAGGAAGCTGTGAGCACTGCTATTTTATTCTCCTTCGTGGGCGGCATTGTTCTGATGATCCTGGGTATAAGCTGTGCGGAAATATTACTGAAATGGACCAATTGTCCGGATGACCTGCTTAGCATGGCCACCCTTTACTTCCGATTATATTTCTTGGGTGCGCCCGTAATCCTGTTGTACAATTTCAGTGCATCCATTCTGAGAGCTGCAGGTGATACCAAACGTCCCATGTACTTTTTGCTTTTTGGCGGCGTGGTAAAAGTCCTGTTAAATCTTTGTTGTGTGACCCTGTTTGATATGACGGTTGAGGGCGTTGCCATTGCAACCATTGTCTCCAACGCCATTGCTGGTGGTTTGGCTTTTCGTACCGTATTAGGCATGAAGGACAAATTGCACTTCAGCCTGAAAAAACTGAAATTTTATCCTACCGAGCTAAAGCAGATCCTGTACATGGGCATCCCTACCGGACTGCAAAGCGCCCTGTACTCTCTGGCGAACACGGTCATTGTTACCGCAGTAAACAGTTTCGGTCCGGACGCCACCACAGGGGTTTCCATTGCCAATCAATTCGACGGTATTCTCTACCAGATTTCCTATGCACCCTCTTTGGCCACCATTCCTTATATTGCCCAGAACATCGGCGCGGGCAACCTAAAGCGGGCAAAACAGACCGTTGTCAGGGCCATTCTGATCACCGTGGCTTTCGGTGCAACCTTCGGTATGTTGTCGGCAGTATTTTCAGGACAATTGTCTTCACTGATGTCCACTACACCGGCAGTCATACAGTTCTCACAACAAAAGATGATCATTGTTTCCAGCACCTATTTTATCTGCGGCATCAATGAGGTCATGGGCGGTACTTTAAGAGGCATGGGAAAACCCATACTCCCCACCATCGCAACACTGCTTTTTATGTGCGCGATCCGGTTCGTATGGGTATATCTTATCTTCCCGCTCTATCCCAATCTGTCTTTTTTGTACCTGATATGGCCCATCGGGTGGACCTTGTCCATCATCATGCTGGTAATTGCCTTTGTCCCTACAATGGCAAAGCTTCAGAAAAAGTTGGCAAAATAATTGCCTATCCCTGATGTGACCCCAAAAAGTTAGACTTTTTAAGCGTAGCAGTTTATTGGCTGCTACGCTGTTTTTATGCAGCCAAGAGGCTAAGCCTGTATTGCACAGGACTCATCCATCCTAGTTTTTCTTTTATT
>SVFM01000028.1 GCA_015056865.1 Lachnospiraceae bacterium | reverse complement strand
TGGTGATGCTAAGGCCGATGGATAGCAGGATCGCTGCCAGGATCCCAAGGCTCAGTTTTTTGGCGCTTTTAGGCTTTTTCATGTGCTTTCTCCTCCTTCCGGCGTCTTACCAAAAGTAACAGGATCAGGATCAGGGACATCCCTGCCAGGGCACCCCATAGGATGATCTGACTGGCATCTCCGGTCTTGGGCGGCTGCACCAGGTGGCCTCCCTCTCCGGCTCCTTCCTGGCTCTCAGGGTTTGTTGTCTCTTCCACCCACCACCGAAAGTCTGCCTTCAGTTCTTTGTTCTGGTACTCGTTTCCCACGCTGGTATCCAGGGACACGCTGATCTCATAGGTCAGGGCGTCCGTGGCCTCCCCGGGGGAGTTTATGGGCTGGTCGATGCTGGCGGGCATGTCCTTCATCAGGCCTTCATACAGGACTGCACCCGTATCTTTCAGCACTACCTTGCACTGCAGCACCTCTGCCAGTTTTTCATAGCCGGACCGGATGTCTGCGTGGAAACGCAGGGTGATGTTGCCGTAGTAGGATACCTGGACGGGGTAGGTTTTGGTTTCTGTATCTCCCGGAAACATGTTTCCCACCTGGAACCTGGTACCATCCTCCGGGTGGTTTTTGTAGATGGTAAGATACGTGTCCCCCGCTGCCCCCTGGGTCACCACGTTGGATCCGGTCAGGGTCACAGGAGCGGCTGCCGCCTGGTCTGCCAAGCCTTCCGCGCTGTCCCGGTATGTAAGGTGGTTGTGGGTGCCGGTGGTGGCCGTCTGGCGGCCGGCACGCTCTCCTTGTACCAGCACACAGGCAAGGGCCAGGGCGCTGATCAACAGTAAGACGGTTAGTGTGATGTTCACTTTTCTCAGGGTGTTGGTATGGTTTTTCATGGTCCTTACCTCCTCTATGATTTATCTTTTGTAAAAAAAAATGATAGTACGTACAATCATATATATACTATTAATAGTAATTTTAAATTATTATTTATAATTTTTCCAATATAAATATAACAATATGCATATACACATATTGTTATAAGAAAATGCATATTATCTGCTATTATTGAGATACAATAGAATTCCTCTGCTATTTTCGTGATTAATCGCCTGAACAGGCATGAATTAAGAAGACGATGTTCCGGCAAGGCCTTATAGACCCCAGAAAACATCTCGAATCTTTACACAAAATTAAGACATGATATCTTTTTCAAATTGTTCCACTGACTGTGCATGTATTGCTGCTTTGATCCAACTTCTGAGGATCTCCGGATCTGTCTGAGCCAAAATTCTTTCCTGCAGACTGGCAGAAACCGGACCAAGCTCCTTTAGGATATCGAAAACCGCTTCTGCTTTTCCTTCTGCTTTTCCTTCTGCTTTTCCTTCTGCTCTTTCATCTCTCAGCAACTCTTCAAACAGCATGTATCGTTCCTCCAGTTCTCTACTTTCCTTTACAGCCTGCACACTTCTTTGTAGTCTGGCCACAAAGGGATCTTCAAAGTCTTCTGTGCTGCTTTTCAGGTTTGCTCCCACATAGTCTAGAAACTTTACCATGGGCTGGGATACCTCCTGGGGATTGGTTCCACAGGTATTTAGGAAGATACTCTTGCTTCCCTCCCGGAGCTTTACATCCTTCGCCTCCCGACAACTGTTCTCAAAACTGTAGACGTACTTTCCTGCGCCAAAAGGATCAAAGTCGCAAATAAAGATCACATACGTATCCGGTAATTCAGAATAATCTGCTCCGGCCAGCAAAAGCTCCATATCAATCTGGCTGTGGTAATAGCGGGCCCGTTTTCCCAGAGCCGGCTTATGCAAGGTCTGCATCTCCACGTTATAACGGGTGTTGTTCTCATCTCCCGCATAAACATCCAGCCGTATCCCTTTATATCCCGGATGATATACGATGCTCTTTTCTTTATTCACTTTTACCCGTGAAATGGATGTTCCCAGAATCAATTCCAGAAGGCAGCGGCAATTCTCTTCATCGCTCATCACCGCTCCAAACAGAAAATTGTCCTTGATGGTAAGTTCCTTTAATAATTTTTTGTATCTCATAGTTCCTCCGTTCCGCAGAGGAATTCTATAAGTATATAGTATCACAAAACGCAGATTTCCGCAATACCGAAAATAATATTATGCTTTATTCAACAATCAGGATCAAGTAATCATATTCCTGATCACCCTCTACCTTTAGAACAACATTATAGACTCTTCCGATCTTCAATGTATATTTCTCAGCCATTTCCTTAGGATATGCTACCAAGCTCTCCTGTCCGTCCAATTCCATGCGATAGAAAATCAGGTCATCCTTTTCGCCTTTCTGTTCCAATAGTTTTATCTCTGTCTGTATTTGTCTCATATCCTCCGAATCGTTAAGTCCATCCATTTTATCATCCTGCTTTTCTGCATAGGCACCCGAAGTCTTTTGCGAGTTCAATTCCTTCTCTTCGGCTACGTCGTCATTTCCATCCGGAGTTACAGACATATCAGAAGCGTTCTCACACTCCTGACTTTGAGCCACCCCACCAATTTCCATTATATCTGCCAGGTCTTTCAGATGAGAAGAACCGTCTGCCGCAACCATCTTATTCTCTTCTGCCATATCTGCACTTTTGGCTCTCATGCCGCCAAAATAAATAGGAAGTGCTGCTACACAGATCAGTAACCCGGCCGCAGCCGTTACCCCATATGACAAAAGCCGCCTACGCCGCTTTATCTTTAACATACGTGCGCAATTGACCGCGGCAAAACAAGCCTCTGTCTTCTCCGGCAATTTTTCCTCAATACGGTCCCACAAATCCGGAGTTTGATCATTTATATAACTCTGATATTCACTTTTAAAGTCCCTGATCATATCCACACCTCCGAAGTTTGTTGACTGCTTCCCTATATCTCCATGACACAGTTCCCATAGGAACCTTTAATACTTCACTGATCTCTTTAAATGTCATGTCTCCTATAATTTTTAGATGTACCACTTCCCGCTCTTTTTCACTCAAGGATGCCAGAGCCTCCCGAATGACCGTCCGGCTGATCACCTTTTCCTCCACCTCACTGGTGCGGAAATTGCCGCCAACGGTACTGATTTCCAGTACTGCCTGCTGGACTTCTCCGCCTTCCCGGTCCGGTTCATCCTCTGTTCCTGCAAATTGAGCAGTTAATTCTTCCCGCCTGTACCGTCTAATAAAATCAACCGTCATATTTCGGGCAATCGTAGCCATCCAACCACGATGTCCTCCACCCGGCCTATACAATTCCGATTTTTCCCACAAACGAATAAAAAAATCGCTGGTAATATCCTCTGCATTTTCTCTATTTCCGATCATCTGCATGACAATACCATAAATATAAGAGACATACTCCTCATATATCTCCCGCAGGCCTTCTTTGTCACCTTGATTCATTTGTCGGATGCACTGTTCAAATTTGGCTTCCGTCACTGTTTTTCCCTCTCTGTATCTATTATTGATACGTCTTTGAATATATTTTTTATGGAGTCTTTTTTAATGGTTTATGAAAGTTCTATATAAAGTGGCAGGGATGGTGGAAAAGGCGGGGGCGGTAATATAGGCAGCTGCCTTTTCCACCATCCCTGCCACTCTATGTAGAACTTCCATAAACAATTATAAAATTAAAGTCAGTATAAAGACGAAATTAATGTCTATACACTGACTCTAACAAATGCCCGTATTTTTTTCAAGAACTATATTCTTAAGCTTCTTTAATATATTCTCGCATTTCTTCCTCGATCAGTGCAAGGGAATTGGAGAGTGCCTGCAACTGCCTGGAGATTTCTTCCTTGTTTTCCCGATCTTTTTTGTAACAAATCTTATGTTCCATGCTAGACCAAAAATCCATGGCTAAGGTACGAAACTGTATCTCCACCGGATAATATTCCATGGCATCCAAAGCATGCACCGGTACACCAAACACAACATGATAACTACGATACCCGCTGTCTTTCGGATTTTTCATGTAATCCTTTTCTTTTATGACAATCATGTCACTTTGTCTTTTGAGGGCCTCTACCAACGTATAGATCTCATCTTGAAAATAACAGATCACACGTATGCCTCCGATATCCATCAAATTATCCTTGGCATTGATCACACTATCTGTAACCCCTATGCGCTCCAGCTTTTCTTCCATACTCTTCTTTTCTTTGATCCGATTCTGCATATGGTGAACGGGTTTGCTGGCATCCCTTGTATAGATACTGTGATTCAATATTTCCAACCGGGTTAACATAACCTGCACGGCATCTTCATAGGGCTTAATCAATTCATAATATTGCTCGTTTGTCATTTTTTACCTTCTCTTTTATATTGAAAACTTAATACATTCTTGGACCGTAGCCACCGCAGCAAAGACCTCCACCGCCACAACAAATATTACAGATCATATTGGCTATACAAATCTTCATACAAATACTGCTACCGCCGGACTGCATCCCCCCGAACGCGCCGGTCTGTCCCTGATACCATGTGGCTCCGGATTCAATTCTACTTAAAAGCTGCCTGTACTCCCAATTATTGGGTTCCATAGTCACAGCCCTCTGTGCATGCTCTTTGGCCACGATATTGTTGCCCAGAGCCATGTTGGCGCAGGCACTGTAATAATACCAGAGGGCACCTCTGTCCTGTATCTGTGAAAGTACGTTCAAGGCCTCTTTATAATATCCCGCCCGGATATAAGAAGCTGCAGACTTTAGATAATCAGTCTCTCCGCCGGCCTGCCTGTACTGCCCTTCCTGCCCGTGGAAACCTCCATAACCTCGATAATCGGCAGTCTCATCATATCCGCCACTGCGCATTTTCATAATATCCTGATAGGCCCGCTGTATCTCTTTAAATTTTTCCTCTGCCTGTTCTTTGTTTGGATTATTGACATTTGCATCCGGATGATATTTTCTGCTCAGCGCCCGATACGCCTTTTTGATTTCTTCATCCGTGGCATTCCTTGCCACACCCAATGTCTGATAAGGATCACTCATTTTTTCACCCCTGTCCCGCTGGCTCTTGCAGCACTGACAGCCTCATATTTTATCCAAACCCCGGAATATAAAATATTCCGAAGAATTTCTATATTTTCCAAGATAGGTAACTTTTCAAATTCTCTGGAACATTCCGCTATCATCATGGTCAGAATTTGTCTGCATTCTCCTTCAAAATCCACCGTCTCATAAAGCTTATACAATGGATTATATCTGCCCTTTTTCAGATCTTCCTCGATATCTTCATAAGCATCCAGCAAATAGATGAATTTTCCCAGAAAAAATCCGACCTTGGACAAAATTGGAGCCCATTCATCCTCCCGATATACCATGACCTGTGCCATGATCCGCCCGAACAGGCCTGCCATATTGTCAATTTCCGCAGAACGAGCCTTTTCCCCTTCTCCCAACAGTTCCAACAATTGGGTGATCTGCTGTGCCTTTTCAGGATATCTGTGCTCTATACGCCTGCACTTGCCCCTCAAGCCAAACATCATCAGCCTGGCCTTCAGTTTTCTGTCATCCTTCCAGTCATCCAAACTCTTGTAATACGTCATAAGCACAGACATATCCGCCACATATTCTGCACATTCATTCCGACGCAGCTTTCTTTTTTCAAAGGGATGCATTGCACATTTGCAACGTTCACAAATGGTATCCGGTTCATACAATCCGGACAACAACATATAAATGAAAGTCATATCATAAGAGAGCGCCATTCTGGAAAGATTGCCCCCCTTGGCCTTTAGCTGTTTACACAGACCACAATAATAGGTTTGATAGACTTCAAACTCTCTGAATTTCAGTTCTGCCTTATTGGCCACTATATATCCAAACATATTCCTTCTCCGGTCTAGGTACGCTTGCGAAATACGGTTTTACATTTCTGACATCTGATTTCTACCTGCCCACGGCCTTTCGGTATCCTGATCCGCTGCTTACAGGAAGGACATTGAAAAATCCGATAGGCTTTCCTCTGCTGCATCTCATATTTCCACTTAGCAGGATACTTTTTAACTTTTCCCCAGAAGCGCTCATAGACACACAGTTCTTTGTATCTGGCTCCGTGATTCTTAGAAAACACTCTGTAATACCCCCAGATCATCATAAGCAGCGCCAAAGGAAACAAAACCCCTACAAACATGGATACAATCGCCATGACAAGTGCCCCATTCATCAAATGCTTGGATAGACGATCCACGCCATAACGCCCATACATAAACCTGATCAACTTCTCTTTCATTTTCAGTTCTTCCTCACTTTTACGGCATATTTTTCCACACTTACAAGCATACCTGACAAATGTGAACATGGTATGAGCAGTTTCTAAAAAACAGACTAAGCTTTTGTAAAGATAAAATAAACTTTTTATATCTCCGCGAACTGACTGTTATACAGGTTTGCATAAAATCCTTTCTTCGCCAAAAGCTCCTCATGTCTGCCCTGCTCAATGATATTTCCATCCTTCATCACCAGAATCACATCTGCATCCACAATCGTAGAAAGTCTATGGGCAATAATGAAACTGGTTCTGCCCTGCATCATTCTGGAAAATGCCTGCTGGATCTGTAGCTCCGTTCTGGTATCAATAGAAGAAGTTGCCTCATCCAAAATTAACATAGAGGGCAGGCACAGCATAACACGGGTAATACACAAAAGCTGCTTTTGGCCCTGAGACAAACCTTCTCCATCCTCAGAAAGCACCGTGTCATACCCCTGGGGCAAACGCTTGATAAAGCTATGCGAATGAGCCGCCTTGGCTGCGGCAATCACTTCCTCCTGGGAAGCCTCCGGTCTGCCCATTACAATGTTTTCCCGGACTGTCCCTGCTTTCAGCCAGGTTTCCTGCAACACCATGCCATAGTTTTCTCGCAAACTCTTCCTGGTCATCCCTCGGATGTCTGTTCCGTCCACAGATATCCGCCCCTGATTCACATCATAAAAGCGCATCAACAGATTGATAACTGTAGTCTTTCCGCAGCCGGTAGGACCTACAACGGCCACCCTCTGGCCCGGTTTTACATGCAGGTTCAGATCTTGGATCAGTTTCTTCTCCGGCACATAAGAGAAATGTACGTTTTCCAAATCCACATTCCCCCTTGCTTCCTGAAGCACAACCGCATGCTCCGGCTCCAGCACTTCAGGTTCCTCCTCTATCAGCGCAAAGATCCTGGCCGCGCATGCCAGCGCATTTTGAAACTCTGTAAACACGCCTGAAATCTCATTAAATGGCTTGGTATACTGGTTGGCGTAACTCAAAAAACAAGTCAACGTTCCCACCGATATGCCGCCACTGATCACAGACAACGCACCTGTAATGCACACTCCTGCATAGACCATACTGTTTACGAATCTTGTAGCCGGATTGGTAGTAGATGAAAAGAAGATCGCCCTAAGGGAATACTTGGCCAGTCTGCCATTCACCTCATCAAACCGTTCCAAAGCCCTCTTTTCATAGCCAAAAGCCTGTACCACCTTCTGATTGCCGATCAGCTCATCGATCAGCCCAGTCTGCTCCCCTCTGGTTTCAGACTGCAGCTTGAACATTTGAAATGTCCTGCGTGCAATAAAGGCTGCCACCAGCAGACTGACCGGTGTAATGCACACCACCACCAGTGTAATGGCCACGTTCTCCCGGAACATAAACAGCAGCGTGCCAAGGATAGTAAGAACCCCTGTAAACAGTTGGGTAAAGCCCATGATCAGACCATCGGAAAACTGATCCACATCCGAGATCACACGGCTGACCACCTCCCCATAGGAATGTCCATCCAGATATTTAAAGGGTAAAATCTGAATTCGCCGAAAAGCATCCCGGCGAATATCCCGTACCACATGATAGGCAATCCGGTTGTTACAGACTGTCATGATCCACTGTGATGCCGCCGCAGCAACGATCACCACTGCCATCTGCTTTAAAATATTTAGCAAAACCGGAAAATTCACCTTGCCCGGCTCTAAAATACAGTCAATGGCATCACCGGTCAAAATCGGAATATACAACGTAAGTGTGACTGTCACTGCAGCGCATATGATAGAAACCATCAGAAAAAACCAATATCGGCTGATGTAACGGAGTATTTTTCTCATGCCTGCACCTCCTGTCTGGAACGCTTATCCGGATACTGAGAATAATAGATCTCCTGATAAACACTGCAATCCACCAGCAACTCTTCATGAGTCCCCAGCCCTACAGCTTCCCCATCCTCCAGCACCAATATCTTATCTGCATGCATCAAAGAAGAGGTCCTCTGGGATACAATAAATACAGTGGGAATGTTTTTCATATTCTTGATGGCCCTGCGAAGGGCCGCATCCGTGGCATAATCCAGAGCAGATGCACTGTCATCCAGGATCAAGATCTCCGGTTCTCTCACCAACGCTCTTGCAATGGTAAGTCTCTGCCTCTGACCACCTGACAGATTTTTACCACCCTGACTGACCATCCCATCCAGGCCCTCCGGCCTGCTAAATACAAATTCTGCCGCCTGAGAAATTTCCAAGGCTCTTTTGAGCTCCTCCTCAGACGCATCTTCCTTGCCCATACGCAGATTATCCCGGATGGTACCCTGAAACAGCACAGCCTTTTGGGGCACCACACCGATCAATCCCCGTAGTTTTTGTTGATCATAATTCTCCACCGGAATCCCGTTTACCCTCACCGTTCCCTTGGTCACTTCATAAAATCTGGGAATCAGATTGACCAAAGAGGATTTGCCGGAACCGGTACCACCGATGATCCCTACAGTCTCTCCCTTTTTCACCCGCAGATCAATGTCGCTCAGACTCTCGTCACCGGCACCCGGATACATCAGAGAGATATGGTCAAACTCCACTGCATAAGCTCCATCTGCCGGCTGTGTGGCACCTATCTGCCCCACAGTCTGGTTCTCCGGCTCCATTTCCAAAATTGCTTCTACCCGATTGCCGCAGGCAACCGCTTTATTTACAGTGATGATCAGATTGGCCAGCTTGATCAATTCCACCAAAATCTGAGACATATAATTCACCAAAGCCATAACTGCACCCTGAGTTAACAGGTTGCCCTCTACCCGCAGGGCTCCAACCCAGAGCAAGGCCACCAAACCACCATTGACGATCACATATGTAAAAGGGTTCATGACCGCAGATATTTTACCCACGAACATCTGCATATGAGTCAGTTTTTCATTTTCTTCCTCAAACTGCTGAATTTCTTCCTCCTCTTTTCGGAAAGCCCGGATCACCCGGACACCGGTCAGATTGCCCCGAGTGATGCCAAGCACCCTGTCCAGTCCACTTTGTACCTTTTTATAAAGTGGTATAGTGATCAGCATGACGCCAAAAACCACCACCGACAACAGCGGAATAACAAGTACAAAAATCAGTGCAGCCTTCACATCTACAGTAAATGCCATGATCATGGCACCCAGTACAATAAATGGAGAACGCAGGAAAAGTCTCAGCACCAGATTTACGCCGTTTTGTAATTGATTGATGTCGCTTGTCATACGGGTAACCATAGTAGAAGTTCCGATCCGGTCCACTTGGGAATAGGAAAGGAATTGCATATGTGCAAATAAACTATGCCTAAGTCCGGCTGCAAAGCCTACCGCCGCCTTGGCTGAAAAATACTGAGCCGTGATCGCACAAACCAGCCCTATGATACCCAATGCAACCATTACCAGGCACATCCGGATCACATATCCTCTGTCTCCTCCTGCAATACCCACATCTACAATCTGCTGTACCACAAGCGGAATCAACAGTTCAAAGGAAGCCTCCAACATTTTAAATAAAGGAGCCAAAACTGTCTCTTTCTTATAATCGCTTAAGTAAACCAATAATTTTTTCAAAATCTTTCCCCTTTCTGCCACCCTACTTTGTGTTAAAACTGATATAGGCGGCATATGGTATATAAAAGAAATCAGTGGGGACTTTCTATGAATTCAAAGACCAAAATCATAGTACTTCGCATGAAGGAATTGATCTATACCGGTATTTTCGTGGCACTCGGCATACTTTTCCTTGTCCTTTTATTTCTTATGTTTCGTCCGAAGGAAGATGAACCAGACACAACTCCCACATCTCCCGTGGAAGAATCAAATTCAACGGAGGATGCCGCGGCACAGACCTCATACATACCGGGCGTATACAGCACAGCCTTATCGCTGGGTTCTTACACGTTGAATGTGGAAGTGGTGGTAGATGAAAACAACATCAACTCTGTCAGACTGGTCAACCTGGATGAAGCCGTTGCAACCATGTATCCTCTGTTGGAACCGGCTGTGGATTCTCTGGCCACACAGATCTGTACCAACCAGTCACTGGAAGAAATCTCCTACTCAGCAGACAACAAATATACCATCATGGTACTGCTGCAAGCGGTCAAGACCACTCTGGAGAAGGCATCTGTCCAATAGGTCAGCTGCCTAACTTCTCCAATTCTGCCATCCATAGAGAATTGCAGGCATCCGAGGGCATTCTCAGATCGCCTCTGGGTGACACGCCCACGCTACCCACTTTGGGACCATCCGGCAGACAAGAGCGCTTGAATTGCTGGCTGAAAAACCGGCGATAAAATGTCTTCATCCATTTTAATATTTCCGCCGCACTGTACTGACCCGCAAAGGTAGGTACTGCTATCCGGTAGATCTTGGAGGGAGTAAAAGCGCATCGCAGCATATAGTATAAAAAGAAATCATGCAACTCATATGGTCCGACCAAATCTTCTGTCCTCTGTGAGATGGTTCCGTTCACAGGGGGCAGTAGCTCCGGGCTTACCGGCGTATCCAACACATCTCTTAACACCGCCGCAAGCTGCTCATCTTCACAAGTATCTGCGTAATATTGTACAAGATGTCTGACCAATGTCTTTGGCACACCGGCATTGACACCATACATTGACATATGGTCTCCGTTGTAGGTAGCCCACCCAAGTGCCAGTTCCGACATGTCTCCGGTACCGATCACCATACCGCCTGTCTGATTTGCGATATCCATCAGGACCTGGGTCCTTTCTCTGGCCTGGCTGTTTTCATAGGTCACATCATGTTTTTCCATGTCCTGTCCAATGTCCCTGAAATGTACAGTAACCGCTTCCTTAATATCCACTTCTAAAAGTTCCGTCCCCAGGGTTCTTGCCAACTTACAGGCATTGTCATAGGTCCTGTCTGTGGTGCCAAAACATGGCATGGTCACTGCTTTGATATTCCCTCTGGGAATCCCTAACATATCAAAAGTGCGTACCGTAACCAACAAAGCCAAAGTAGAATCCAATCCTCCGGACACACCTATTACCGCACTTTTACATTCTGTATGTTCATATCGTTTCTTCAATCCATAAGCTTGAATAGACAAAATCTCATCACATCTTCTATCCCGCCGAGTTTTTTCTGTAGGCACAAAAGGCATACCGGCAAAATTCCTGTGCAGGGGAGTTTCCAGCTGTTTCATTTTATAAGGCACCACCTCGTACTCTTCTGCCGTTCCCACAGGATAGGTGCTCATTCTCCTGCGCTCCATGCACAGACGATGGATATCAATATCTGCACAGACGGTCTCACAGCCAAACCGTCCACCTTGGGCCAGCATATTACCATTTTCCGCGATCAGATTGTGTCCGCCAAAAACCATATCCTGGGTGGATTCCCCCTCACCTGCTCCTGCATAAACATAAGCAGCGCTCAGTCTGGCACTGGCAGACTTAACAAGCATCTCCCGATATTCATCCTTTCCCACGATCTCATCAGAGGCTGACAGATTCACGATCACAGTTGCTCCTGCTACCGCATGGGATGTGCTGGGGGGACAAGGTACCCACAGATCCTCACAGATCTCACAGGCAACGCAAAGGCCCTTTACCGCATCACATTCAAACAAAATATTGGTTCCAAAAGGAATTGCTTCCCCACGGAGCATAAAACTCTCCGGCTCCCGGTTGCCGGGAGTAAAATGTCTTCTCTCGCAAAATTCCTCGTGCACGGGGATATGGGCTTTGGGCACAATACCCAGAATTTTTCCATCCTGCAGGACTGCTGCCACGTTATAAAGCTTTCCTTCCTTTTCCAGGGGAAGCCCCACAAATACCAGCCCATCCTTACCTGATGTTTTTTCCGTCAATATGAGAAGCTGCTCCTTTGCCGCATCCAGAAGAGTCTCCTGCAAAAACAGATCATAACAGGTATAGCCGGTCAGACAAAGTTCGGGAAATACCATGATTCGTACTCCCGCTGCATATGCCTTTTCCATCTCCTCTTCTATCACAGTCCGGTTGTGCACCGGATCTGCCACTCTGATCTTTGGAGTGATTGCCGCCACTTTTATAAATCCATGTCTCATATTGTTTCTACCTCCTCATGCCTGCCTGTTTTACCGCAGAGCCCGCTTATACATTTTCTCCAGATCCTCCACGGAAAATGTATATTTTTTGTCACAAAACTGGCATTCCACCTGAATTTCCTTGCCTTCTGTGATCATCTCCTGTATCTCTTTTTTGCCGATACTGAGAATGGCTTTTTCCACCCGCTCCTTACTGCAATTGCAATAATAATGCGCCGGCATGGTATCCACTATTTCAGGCTCCAGTCCTGCCAGAAGCAATTCCAGAATCTGTTCCGGAAGCATCCCCTGATCCAACAGAGCTGTTACCGAATCCACCTGAGCCAGATTGGCTTCCAATTTTTCAATCACAGCTTCCTCTGCGAAAGGCATGAGCTGAAGGATAAAGCCCCCTGCCTGTTTCACCGTATTGTCCTTCTCCATCAAAACCCCAAGTCCAACCGCTGAAGGTACCTGTTCTGAATTGAAAAAATAATAAGTCAGATCTTCTGCGATCTCACCTGTCTGCAGGGCGATCTGCCCCACATAGGGCTCCTTCATTCCAAGATCCTTTATGACACGCAAAATCCCCTGGCCCAAGGCGCCGGCAACATCCAGCTTCCCTTTTGCATTGGCGGGCAGGATAACCCCCGGATTCACCGCATAGCCTTTCACGCGTCCTGCCGCATCTGCAGTAACTGTCAGAGAGTCCACAGGACCCTCTCCCTTTATCTGAAGGGTGAGAAGATCCTTCTCCCCTTTCATCATCACGCCCATCATACAGCCTGCTGTCAGCAGTCTTCCAAGGGCTGCCGTTACCACAGGACTGCTGCCCTGTATCTGTCTTGCCCGTTCCGCTACCCCTCTGGTAGTGCACGCAAAGGCTCTGATCTGTGCGTTTGCCGCTGTAGCTCTGACAATATAATCTTTACATTCCATTTTTCTTCACTTCCCTTGCCAAAATATAAACCCGCTGACTCTCCGGTGCTACTTCTCCATGGCTATCTGCATCGATCATCAATTCTACCCGCAGACCGGCCAGTTCTACCAACTGCTTCATCCGCTCCGGTGTATATCCTCTCTGGTAGTGGTTTTCCTGAAAGCGCCGGAAACAATCTTCTTTCCCTTCCTGCACAAAAATTGTCAGGTCATACTCATTGATCTGACTATCGGGATCATAGTAATTCTCCCATATAAAACTGCAATCCTCCCGATTTTCCGCAATTGTGGTATCACCTATGATCTGTTCATACTTGTACACAGTATTAAAATCAAACAGGAAAATCCCTCCGGGATACAGATAATTGTTTACCAGCCGGAAGGTCTGTAACAGTTCTTCCTCCTCCAGCAGGTAATTCACACAATCACACACGCTAAGCACCGTACCTACCGTGCTGTACAACTCAAGTTCCCGCATATCCTGCAAAAGATACAGTGTGGAGGAACCCGCCGCATCCCTTTTTTCCATAGCCAGAGATAACATCTCCTGAGCGTTGTCCACACCGATCATATCATAGCCTCGGGCGGCCATATATTCGGTAAACGTTCCCGTTCCGCAACCCAGATCCACCACCAGATCCCGTTCCGAGCGCAATTTATCCTCAGTGCTTTGCCCAAAAACCGGCTTGGAGATGCCATATTTTTCTATCAATCCGGTGAGAAACTCCCCCCACTCTTCATAGGGAGTTTCGTCCATGAACTCGTCATAGACTGCCGCAAAATTACCGTATGCTTCCATGTTTTATCTGCCCCTAAGATATTCTTTCAAGAACGCAAGCAGTTGATCCATCTCCTCATCCGTTCCTATGGTTATCCTCAAATAATTGTGAATCCTGGGCTTATTCCAATAACGCACATAAATATCACGCTCCTTCAATGCCTGAAAGATCTCCTGTGCCGGAACCCTTTCATGAGAAGCAAATATGAAATTTGCTTTGGCGTCCGGAAAATGGAATCCCAAGTCCGTCAATTCCTTTTTGACTCTCTCTCTGGTTGCAATAATCTTTGCCACAGTCTTTTCAAAATATTCCTTATCCCGGATGGCCTCCACGCCAAGAATCAATGAGGGACGGTTCATGGTGTAGGAATTGAATGAGAATTTCACATCGTTCAGATAACCGATCATTTCTTTGCTGCCAATGGCAAATCCAATTCTGCAGCCTGCCATAGCTCTTGACTTGGAGAAGGTCTGCACAACCAGAAGGTTGTCATATTCCTCCAAAAGGGGCAGGCAGCTGACTCCGCCAAAATCAATGTATGCTTCATCCACGATCACCGGCACGTTCCTGTTGGCATCCAGTATCTGCCGAATGGTGTCCAAAGATTCCATCACGCCGGTAGGGGCATTGGGATTGGGGAAAATAATTCCCCCGTTGGGCTGCATATAATCCTCCGCCACAAGACTGAAATCCTCTGCCAGGGAACAGGTTTTAAAAGGAATCCGGTACAGCTGTGCCCACACATCATAAAAGGAATAGGTCACATCCGGGAACAAAATGGGCTTGTCCGAATTAAAAAAGGTTAAGAAACACATGGCCAATACATCATCTGATCCCACTCCCACAAACACCTGCTCAGGGCTCACATGATAATACTGTGCCAAAGCATCCACAAGCACCTTGCTACTGGGGTCGGGATAAAGTCTCAGATTGTCACAGTCAAATTCTCTGGCCAGTTTCTCCACCCCGGGTGCCGGCGGATAAGGGCACTCGTTGGTATTTAACTTGACCATATTTTTTTTGTTAGGCTGTTCTCCCGGAACATAAGGTTCTACTCTTCTGACATTTTCTCTCCAGTCCATAATTTTCTCCAATCTGCATGATTATCCAATTTTTAATTTTATCACGTCTACAGGGCAAAGTCTACAAATTCTTCCAGCGGCAGGACCAAATTTTGCTCCTCGGTTTCAATCACCAAGGGCAGATCCATGGCTTTTTTCTGCAGGCGTCGGTTGAGTGCCAGGCGATATCTGTTTACAGAAGCCCGGGTCCAGATCCTGCGTTCTATCCGCACTTTATAGTTCTGCTGATTTTTATGTACAATAAGGATACCAAGCAGTTTGTATTCCCGGTTGGTATCATAACAGTACAAGAGGGCTATTTTGCTCCATAAAAAATATACTCCCACCAGCACCGACGCTAAAATCACAACCACCGCACCTGCCACAAACATCCAGGATTCCCAAGGCCCCTCTTGACTGGCAGGTTGGTAAACCACCGGCTGCCGGATGCTTTCCGTAGATTCTGTGGGTTCTTCTTCCGTTGCAAAAGATTCCATCTCAACCTTTACGGGTTGGACTACCTCCTCCTTGATATTCGGTGCTGCTTCTGTTCTTACCCGCAGTTCTGCCTGCTGTTCATGACCATGATCCAGATAAGAAACCAGACAAGTATATTCTGAGTCCGGTACGACATTTGCCAGCCGCTCTTCCTTAGATCCATCACTCCACAGACAGCCGGTCACAGCAATTCCCTCAGCTTTCACAAGAAGTTCATCCCCTTCTTGACTTATCTCTAGTGTTCCTAAAGCAGTCTTCTGGGACATACCACAGGATAATAGAAAGGGGGCTGCCTTGCCCTCATCCTTGCCACAGGCAAGCTGATATCCTTCCACTGTCCTCTCATCCTTGCCACATCCCAGAACGTAATATTCCGTTTCCCCGGCTACTTTTCCACAGCTAAGAGCATAATAATCTGTCTGCCCTTCCGTCATACCACAACCCAGAGCATAGTTCTCCACAGTATTTACATCCCTGCCACAGGAAAGATTATAAGATTCTATGGTACTTTCATTTTTGCCACAGCTGAGGTCGTAGAACTCCACTGTGCTCTCATCCTTGCCACAATTTAATGCATAGGATTCTACTGTGGTTATGTCTTTACCGCAGCCTAAAGTATAGGATTCTATCGTACCTGCACTCTTACTGCAACTCAGTTCATACCGCTCCGGTGTACTTTCGCTTTTGCCGCATCCCGGAGCATACACTGTTGTCATTGTTATGGGGGAATGATGACGATTATATGGCACATTACTGTCAACCGTCAGTTCTCCGCACCCCTCACATTTCCAGGTCCCATCTTCCTGATCTTCAAATAACCCGCAAAATACAGCAACCTCTTCTATAGTCTCCAAAGTATAGCAGCCATTTGCGTAAGTCTTTCCGGCTTGTCCCTTGTGTCTGTGGTAAACCGGAGTGTCATAACACTCCCCGCCCAAAATGCTGTTGCCTGCATGATGATGGTAAACCGGTATGGTATAACACCCCTCTCCGGATTCGCTGCTACCGCTATGCTCATGATAGATGGGTGTTGCATAACAACCGCCTCCGGATGTACTGCTGCCACTGTGTCCATGATAGACGGGAGCCCTATAACAGCCCCCTTCAGATCCACTCCCCCCACTGTGCTCATGAAAGACAGGCGCCTTGTAACAGCCTCCGCCCAAAGCGCTGCTGCCACTGTGCTCATGGTAAATCGGATTTGTATAGCAACCATATCCCAGTGTGCTGTTACCCTCATGAACATGCTCCACTGCCGCCAAATAACATCCGCCGCCTGATGCACTGCTGCCCTCATGGCTGTGCCCTACGGCCACAGAAAAGCATCCACCGCCGGACACACTGCTGCCACTGTGCTCATGGTAGATTGGCCGGGTATAACATCCCCCTGCGGCCTTCTGGCTGCCTTGATGCCAATGAACCTCCTGTCTGGTATAACAGCCACCTCCCGATGTACTGTTGCCTGCGTGTGTATGATTCACTGTAATTGTAGTGGCTGCCCGAGCATGTAGACCGCTTAGCATACATAGCACAGCTACTCCTCCCAGAAATATCTTTCGCGTAAAATGAAACATAAAAAAACCTCCTGTTTGAATGAATTTTGCCTACAGCAACTCCTCCGCCATAAGCAGATGCTTTCAACGCTTCATTCAATTCAGGAAGTAATGTAGAGCCATCATATCACTTTTTCGCTCAAAAGTATATTGGCACATTTTCACAAGATTTACGGGGCATTTTTCATCTAATATGCCTGATCCCAATCCGCCAACCATTTTTCTTCACGAAGCAAACGCAAAAAAACTTCCATTGGGGGAGAGATCCACTTATCCCTGCGCGTTGTTACTACAACCGATACCTCTTGTCTGGGAATGTCTGCCCGGATAATACCAAGTTGTCCTTTCTCCACCTCACTTCGCACAGCATATTCCGGAAGAAAAGAAATTCCATCACTATATTTCAAAATCTCAACAATTCCTCGGGTACTTTTCAGACGAATATTTACCTTGATCTCCAGATCATGTCGCGCAAACATCTGCAACAAAATCTGATGATAAACACTGATCTCCTCTGTCAACAC
Source organism: Lachnospiraceae bacterium (assembly GCA_015056865.1). Taxonomy (GTDB): domain Bacteria; phylum Bacillota; class Clostridia; order Lachnospirales; family Lachnospiraceae; genus Acetatifactor. Next base: position 8,576 of record SVFM01000028.1, on the reverse strand, counting down.
AAAATTTTCATGGCTGATGGCTCCTAAAGAAACTGATTTTTCCTGCACCAAGGGATGATTTTTGTTGGCCACAAACACCACCGGGGCAGGACAGGAAAACATTCGCAACAGTTCACCGGAGGGATTTGCCGCCAAGCAACATCCAAAGTCCAGCTTATTTTGCCGGATCAGATCAACGATCTCCACAGAGGAGCCGGTATAAAAGTCCAAAACTACCTTGGGAAACTGTGCCTGAAACAATGAAATGAGTCTCAAAAAATCAGAAAAAAACAGCGATTCCACAATACCCACGCGGAGAGTACCTGTCATTTCCTTAGCTTCGGTATTTAAACTGTACATCTCCTGAGTAGTTTGATACATCTTTCGGGCCAAGGGCAGATACGCCTCTCCAAATGTAGTAAGGGCAACGGACCGATTGGTGCGCTCAAACAAAGGATATCCCAGTTCTTTCTCCAACTGCTGGATCTGGGTGGTCACTGTAGACTGCACATAGTTCATCTCCTCCGCTGCTTTCGTAAAACTGCGCAGTTCTGCCACTCGAAGAAACGTTATAATATTTTTTACGTCCATACTACCATTTTCCTTTTTGATCATATTTATTTAAATCATCTATTTTACAAATGCATCGTAACACATTATATTAGTTTCGTAAATAGCAGAATTCATAAACCATAATCGGAGGATAAATCATGGAGTTTCAAACAACCTATCAGTTGGAAGAATATGTATTAAACACCAGATGGGAGGATCTGCCCGCCAGCGTGCAGGAACGTGCTGTGGTATGCGGTATTGACCTGATGATGGCACTTGTTTTGGGAAGCCGAGGTGAACAATTTCAAAATGGCAGGCGTATGGCAAAATGGATGCAGCCCGGCAATCTCCTCATTCCCGGTTGTGATGATAGATTCAGCTTTCTCGGTGCTGCCACGGCCCTGGGACATGCTTCCAATTCCTTCGATATTGATGATGGCCACAATATGATCAAGGGCCATCCCGGCACTTCCTTCATCGGCGGCGTCATGGCGGCCGGTTTAGAAAAAGATATTTCCTATCGGGAGTTTTTGACTGCCTTGGTAGTCTCCTATGATGTAGCTGTACGCATGGGTCTGGCCATGCAGGATCATTACCAGTTTCTTCACAGTACCGGTGCTTACGGCGCAGTGGCCACAGCGGCCGGTGCAGGACGCATCCTTGGCCTGACCAGAGAACAACTGAACACGGCCATCTCCATGGCAGAATTTCATGCTCCTATGACTCCTGTCATGCGGGCGGTGGCTTATCCTTCCATGAATAAGGATGGCGTTCCTTTTGGTGCCATGATTGGCGCGTTGGCAGTCCTTGACACTTTAGCCGGCGAGACTGCAAAGACCCATCTTCTGGAGCTTGACGAATATAGAGATCTGGTTGCGTCCTTGGGCAAAACCTACGAAATCATGAATCTCTATTTTAAGCCTTACACCTGCTGCCGCTGGGCTCATCAGCCTATTCAGGCCAGCGTGGAATTGATGGCAGCCCAGCATCTGACCTATGAAGATGTTGCCTCCGTAACTGTTCACACCTTCCACTCCGCCGCTCAGCTAAGCAAAATCGTCCCCAAAGACACCGATGAGGCACAATACAACATCGCCTATCCGGTAGCTGCTGCCATTATTCATGGCGACGTAGGCTTTTGTCAGATATGCAATAATGCTCTTGATGACCAGCGCGTTCTGGAAATGATGAAGCACTTGTCCTTTACCGTAGATCCTGAGTTAGACCGCCAGTTCCCTGAAAAGCGACTGGCCTGGGTAGAGTTTATCCTGAAAGACGGCCGGATTTTGCGCAGCAAAGTCTATGCCGCTGACGGCGAAGCCAGCGACAACGTAGACAGGAATTGGATACTGCGCAAGTTCCATCGAATCACTGCGCCTTTTCTTTCTCCTCAAGACCAACAGCTTATGCTGGAACTGCTGACAACAGATCCGGATCGGAAGCTGCGCGATATCGTGATCGATATAAACCACATACTGAAAGGACATGCTGCTGAATTGTAACGTTGATAAATCATTTTTATATTGATTAAGCAATAAAACCCAGAAGCCTTCGTGGTTTCTTGGTTTTATTGGGTCTCATTTGAAAAATATCGGGCTTTTGCGGATACTTTTTTACTGTGCTGTGACATTGGTTCGCAAAGGCAGAACCGTATTGTAATCGATAGCCTAAAGCATCTGTCTGGGTGGTCAGCTCCATCAGTTTACCCACATAGTCCAGGGAAAATAATTTGGCTCCCCATTTCAGGATCAGCCCTTCCTCCCCAACGGTAATACCAATGCCATCTTCTCCAACAGCTGTGAAACGGGTAAACCCGTCCTGTTCAGTAACGGAAGAAGGGTCTATAGAAGATACTACGCAAAACACGCCTTAGCTTTGGTTGTCGTGGTCAGCCTCACTACTTTTTATATTATCGCCTTTTGTATTATTGCCTTCCTATCCACACCTGGCCAAACTGAGTATGAGTACAATCACTGCCAGCATGGAAATGATTTGTCTGCTAAAAAGTCGGATACGTTTCATAAAGAGACCTGCCCTTCTGGGAATTCTTGTGTTCAAGATATAATAATATACTTTCGTTGTCAAACAATATTCTTTAGCATCTATCAAAGTTTCTGCGGAAATATTCTTTTGGTTAATTGTATTTCGCCTTTTGAATGATATGCCTCTGCCGTAATCCGATAATGTCTTTATATGTGTTTTAACTAAACCGTCCACATCATAGGCAGTATCTTCGCTCCAGACTTGTTCATATAACTGTTCACGAGAGATAACTCGACCGGCATTACTTGCCAAACAAAACAACAGGTCAAACTCTTTCCGTGTAAAGTTTAGCTCTTTGCCTTTCAGGAACACTTGCCGTGTAGAAGGATCTATGACTAAATCTTTTCCAAAAACAAGTGTATAACACAGGTTGCTATCGGGGTGAGCCTCTATGTAAAGTTGCATCAAAGCCTCTGCCTGAGCCAGACATTCCTCAAGAGAGTATGGCTGCCCCATATAGGCATGAGCACCGGCTTGAAGTGCTCTCAGTCGCTCGGTATGGTCTGCTTGCGATGATAACAGCAATATCGGGGTCCGTTTAGCTTGACGCATGACCTTCAACAACTTGTGATCGTCTTCCATGGACATATTCGCATCCAGAATCACCAATGTGAAGTCCATGCTCACAAATCTGCTGACAGCATCACGAATGGAGGTAACGCACTCAACATCATTGTAGGCGGACACAAGTCGTTCTTTTATTTTTTCCGCTTCATTAACATTTTCATTGATGATTAAAATACTTTTTCTCAAATGCATACCTCCTGTTTGAGTGCAATGTATCAATATCCTTTGCTTGAGTTTGTTGTAGGTGATTATTCATTAGCAATGGAGCTGCACCGAACGGTTACACGGCTGGCTCCACCAGGGGTACAGGTGTAGAGCGATAAATCAAAGCCGCTTGTGATCATTTCTTCTGTTGCATTAGCGGGAAGCGTTTCCAAAAGCACGACTTCATAGCAATACACTGTGCCGGAGATATCCGTGAATAAAATCAGATCCTTTGGCTGCAGTTCTGACAATCTTCCGAAATGAGACTGATAGTTATGAGCTGCAATCACAAAATCCTTTTCATAATAGGAGCCGAAATAGTGACACGGTGCAATTTTCAGCTTTGCATAGCTCCAGTCCGTCAGCACCGGCAATTCAAGTTCCAGAACAGGAATTGATAGCACGCCGATACAGTCATAGCCGTCTACTTGCGTAGCGAGCATTTCCTTCGGAATGTCCACGGAGATTTCTTCGGATTCATCTTGTTTACTTTCTTCTGAGGTGCTTTCTTCGCGTGTGATTTCCGGCATGTTTTCCTGGACATCCTGCAGGATATTCTTTGAAGCATCCTGTGCTTTTTCTTCTTCCCACCGGTTGTAAGCGATCAATCCGAGTGATGAGATCAGACAGCATACGCCCAATATGATGCAGCAGATACCAAAGCCTTTACGCATTTTCTTTCCTCGTTTTTCTCAGAACAATGCTGCCAACAACAATCAGGAACAATCCAGCCATTGCCAGAACAGGAATCGGCCAAACCAACTGACCGGTCTGGGCCAGAGTGGAGGTATTGGTAACGGTAAACACATACCCGCTCTTTGAATATGTTGCAGTGAATCCCTTTGGAACATTTACTTCGACTATGCTGTATGCGTCGCTCTCAGGCATATCCGTATAGGTGACTTGCCAATTGTTTTTCGCGTTCAGCATGGCAGTTTCTACCACAACTCCACCACGAAGGAGCTGGACGGTTACACTGTCCGCTGCCGTTGTAGATGCATCTGTATTCCATACTTTCTTAATGGTAATGTTGGTAAGCTTTGTAACATCGGTTTTGGGCGAGGCATTTACATCGTACACATAGCCGCCAGCGTTATGATTTGGAACTGTCACAAGGAAGGATGTGCAGGGAGCGTAACCAGCTACGTCAGTTGTCTGCTTTACAAAATACAAACCCAGAGGTAAATTCGTGAAAGAAGCTTTACCATGAACGTCTGTTACAAGCTTCTCTGCAGTAACAGAATGATCCTTAACGAATGCATCCAGCTTCACTGAGAGTGCCGGATCATCAAGCGCAGCACCGCAATCCTCAAACGCTTTGGTAAAGGTGTAACTCAAATTGTTTTTACTGTTTAGGCTTACCGTTGCCACATGGTATAAAGAAAGTTCTGCACCGGAAATCGGCGTTTTCCCATCCTGATTCATCAAGGTTACTGAAATAGAACCCAGGCAGTCGGCATCAAAACTCTGTGCAAATGCCGTCATTGGCATCATCAACAGAACCCATATTGTCAGGATGATCGATATAAATTTACGTCGCATGATCTGACTCTCCTTCCTTCTTCTTAGGGGGTTCTCTGTATTTCACCATCAGGTGAATCAGGAAAACAAGCACCATCGGTGCCGCGACAGCAGGTGTAACCAGCAGTGGCTCAATGCGGAATGCTTCATTGGCTACATAAATCACCGGCTTTTCCGTAACGGTTTCGATTCTGATACCGCGAACAAGAAGCCGATGGGTGTTGATTCCATAAGGTGTGCAGGTGAAAAGGGTACAGTAATCCTTGCCCTCTACAATCTGAAGATCATCGATTTCTCTTGGGGTAATTACCTTGACCTGATCCACCTGATAGGTCAGTACCTGATCAAGAACAATAATTTGAAAAGTATCGCCCATTTCCAGTCGATCAAGGTCGGTGAACAGCTTTGCGCTGGGCAGACCTCTGTGGGCAGACATCACGCTATGGGTGCTTTCTCCGCCTACCGGCAAACTGGAGCCTTCCAGATGCCCAACACCTTTGCTCAGCACCTCATCCGAAGTGCCATGGTAGATAGGCAACTCCACACCGATCTTGTCGATCTTCACATAGCCGATAATGCTGGTTCCCTCGATCTTCAAAGTATCATAATAGCCCGGAACTTCTTCGTAATTTCGAAGCGGAAACTCTACTTCGTGTAATGCCTCGTTATAATCATAGGCAGCTTGAAATATGGCTGAGTAATCCTCCGGTTCCAAATAGTCCAAAACCGATTCATAGTCCACAATGGCGCGGGACTGGGTCTTGGAATTCCAATAGTTACTGAACGCCGGGTATAACAGCACGGAGATACCTATCAGAAAACCCAATGTCAAAAAGATGACTGTTTTATGCGCTCTCATAGGCATCTCCCTTCTGTTAAAGTAATTTGGGAGGAGAGGGGAATTACCTCTCCTCCCTGAAATTATTGTGTCAAACGAATTAGTCGTGGTAGATAGACATCTTCTTATGGGTGATCAGCAGAACCGCAAATGCCATGGCTACCATGGTGCCAATGGTGATCAGCATCATGGTACCCTCACCACCGGTGGAAGGCAGCTCAACACCCTTGCTGTTTTCAACTTTGGTGGAGGTAACGGTGTAGGTATGCTTCACTTGGTCGCCGGTTGCGTTCTGCGCATCCACAACGTTGCCATTGGTGTCAGCAATCACGAAGAAGCTGTTGTTGGTTTGACCAACAGTAACCAGCGTGGTGGTGGCCACCTTGTTATAGCCATCGGGAGCCTCGATTTCCTTCAGATAGTAGTCTCCGGCTTCCAGACCCATAATGACCAACTTACCATTGATTTCAGAAGTCACAACGTTCTTCTGAGTGGTCGCCCAATTTGCACCCAAATAAGCTTCCAGGTAAGCTGCATACTTACCACGGGAAGTATCTCTGTACGCACCGCTGACGCTGGTGTTCAGGTCATCCAGAATGTAAACGCCCTTGATATTGGTGGGGATCACATAGACAGGATTCGTACATGCCGCATCGCGGTACACTTCAAACACGGCACCGGCCAGATGGGCGCCAGTATCCGCATCGATCTTTTCCAGACCCAGTGCGTATACGGTAGTGGTTGTAGTGCTGGGATCATCCGGACCGTCGGTTGTGTTGGAGGTCCAGCTCAGGTCTGCGCTATTCCACAAGTTGTTGTTCTGAGCACCGCCAATGGTTGCGTTAGGTTCCACAGATGCGTTGTACTTAACAACGACCTCCACAGGAGAACCGTTGATGGACTTTGCGCCCTCGCCATAGGTCAGGCTGAAGTCATTTGTGGTGCCTTCAAAGTGGTAGCTATCCATCCAGGGAATCACGATATCAAAGGCATCAAAGCCACGGTGGATCATGTACCACTGTGCATTATCGGAATCTGCCTTTTCTTCATCAGTCCAGGTGCCAAAGAACTCCCACTCACCGGTCTTATGAGCACCGTCGGTAGCATGGTAGTAACCACGATCCAGCTTAACGCCGTCAACCCAAACTTCTACGCTGTTGAATTCTACCCACAGAGCTTCGCCCTTGGTATCGGCGATGGTGTAGTACTTGATCTGCTTCTCACCGTCATAGTTAGTAGCCTTAAACTCAACCTGGAAGTTAACCATATCGCCAATGTTTGCAGAGGAGTTGGAAACCCACTGATTGGTTTCTTCATCCCAAATCTTCTTGCTGAAATCCGTGCCGGGAATCTGGTTCTTGTCGATGACTTTAACATCAGGGGTGTTACTGTCGATGGTAACGGCAGCACCGTTACCCTTATCGATCAGATAGTAACCGTAAGGAAGATCGTCGAACATGAGAGTTCCAGCACTTGCAGTCTCAGTTCTCTCTGCGGTGAAGTTGTTTGCCTCGCTGCGAACCATATCGGTCAGATAATCAGTGATGTCGCTGTTCTGCGTGTGTTCTTTTCTGGTCACAGCGCCCTTGCCATTATCTCCGGGCGTGTAGATAAAGTAATCATTCTCAGTTTTGCCTTCTGTACCGAACATGTAGCTGAAGAACTGATTGTTGGTAGTGATGGTGTAAGAAACGGCGTTTGCATTGCCGTTTGCGTCGGCGCTGTAAGTTGCATCAAAAATCTTGTACAAGCTGTAAGAATTGCCAACAGTAGCGTTGGTGATGGTGATGGAGCCGGTGTTCTCAGCTGCAAAAGCGGTAACGCCGAGAGAGAGAATCAGAACAACTGCCATCACAAAAGAAAACAATCTTTTCATAACGATTTCCTTTCTGAATATGTTTTTGCTTTATTGTGGAATCAGCAAGGCGCGCAGATAGATTTTCACGCCGTTTGCAGGAGGCTTATTCTCGTGACCTCCTTTCGTACTTGCGCCTCAGACTGAATCCGTATACAAGCGGTGCTGAAATAAAGAACAGACCGCAAAGTATATTGAAGAAAATGCCTGTGCCTCCGGTAGAAGGAAGCTCATAACCGCGAAGGTTTTTCACCGTTACGGTCAAAAGTTGATTGCCGGTGATGTATTCGCCGGATACGCCATTGGGTGCGGAAATTTCCCTGCCAGCCGAATCATAGAACACGAGAGAAACCGTGCTTCCGTTTGGCCTTAGAGCGAAGAATATCTCTTTGGAAATAACTGCATAGCCATTGGGCGGTTTTTCTTCCACCAGCTTATACAGAGTATCCGTCTCAAGGTTCAGGAATGTAACGTGGCCGTCCACACCCGTAGTGAAGGACTGAACCAAAAGGAACATGCCGTTCTTCTGCCTGTACAAACCGAACTCTGCTCCGGTAAGGGCTGTGTTGCTATCCGAGTCTACTTTGTACACAGAGAGTGTATAAGAAGCACTCTTCCACTGTGCATAAAGGGTCGTTGCCGGTTCAGTCAGCACAATGTGCGAATCCGGTGCATAGGCTGTTCCGCTGCCGTCCGGCTCGGTATTCCATCCGATAAAGGTATAGCCGGGTCGGGTGAACCATGCTGTGTCATCCGCACCGGTATTATCCCAGACTGCTGCGGTAGCATTTTTCTTGTAGGCAAAGCCGCTGTCATTGGGGTAGATATCCCCCGGTGTTCCACCGTTTGGATCATAGCGCAGATAGACAACATCTTCTGCCTTGGCCCACTGTGCTGTAAAGATCATGGTTCTTGGCCATTGCACCGGCACATGGTCACCTGGCTGGTAAACAATGCCGTTTCGGTCAAGCAACCATCCCACGAATACCATGTCCGGGTCGGTATTGGCTGTTTCAC